>NZ_FMID01000046.1 GCF_900095385.1 Methanoculleus chikugoensis | reverse complement strand
CGGAAGCATTGTGAAAAAAACGCTCTCTGAGAGAGTTCATGAATGCCCATACTGTGGGTTTGTTGCGGATCGAGATCACAATGCTGCGGTGAATATTCACCGCGTGGGGATGGAACAGCCCTTCGAGCCTGTGGAGACGATACCGCTACATCACATTGCTGTGATGCAAGTGTTGGCCATGAAGCAGGAAGCCCCGCCCTTCAGGGCGGGGTAGTTCACTCGGCGGAACGCGGTGATGGGTTGCGGAGATCTGCCTCCCGGTGGAGAGCGATCCTTGAAGAAATGCGGTTCTGCACCTGTGGCGATCCGACCCGTCGCAACTCGAAAACGCTTCGCGTTTTCTTGAGCTCCTGCCGTTCCGGTAGTCACTTTTAGAGAGAAGAGGATACACGAAAAGACGACGTCAAGGGGGGAAGTGTCTTGTGTGGATCCAAATCTCTCTAAGTCTATCTAGTGCATTGTAATATTTAATAATTCCTGTTCGGGAAATGTAGAAAATAAAGGTTTTGGCCGGTTGCCCGGGAATTTAAGGGTTACCGTGCGGGAGCCGCCTCAACGCTCGCCCCTCGAGGCTTCGGCCCCTCTACGACCGGGTTATCCGGATAGGTGACCCACTCGGTGAACGATCCTTCGTAGATCCGGACGTTCGGGTAGAGGTAGAGCCATTTTAGGAGGACAAACTCGTTCGTGGCCTCCCGGCCGGTTCCGCACGAGCAGATGACTGTCTTGCTCCGGTCGACGCCGTGCTCTTCCAGGATCATGTCGAGCTCGTCGTTCGACTTGAGCCGTGCCGGGTTCGCCTCGTGCATCAGGCTCTTCCAGGGCAGGTTGACGGCACCGGGGATATGCCCGGCCTTCCGCCAGGGCCCCTTCCCTTCATAGACCTTTGCCGGGCGCGCATCGAGCACGACCACGTTGTCGTTGTCCTTAATCCGCACGAACTCTTCATACCCGATGGGGTAGTCGTCACGAACCTCGGCGATGAAGCTGGACGGCTCGACCGCGGGATAGTCCTGCGAGAGTTCCCGCCCCTCGCTCTTCCACGCGTCAATCCCGCCGTCGAGGATGTACACGGTGTTGTGACCGTATTTTGCCAGGCTATATGCCATCATCGTCTGCCCGAGCCCGTCGCCCGCGCCGGAGAACGCGCCTTTCCCGGTGTAGACGACGACCGGGGAGTCGGCTTCGATGCCCGCACGCCGGAACGACTCCTGGATACAGGCGTTCGGGCTGTACGACCCCGGGAAGCCGCGGTTGGATACCCGCAGGACGCCTTCGGTCAGGTAGACGGCGCCGGGGATGTGCTCCTGGATGTAGTCGTGTATGTGCGGCTGAACGTCGACGACCGTCAGATTGGCGTCGTTCAGGTGGCGGTCCAGCCACTCCGAGTTCACCAGTTTGACCTTCCCGTCGCCACGGGGATACGGGATATTCTCCCGGTCGCTCGTGGCCTGCAGGCGCTCCATCCCGCCGGGAGTAAACATCTTCTCTTCCATTTTCCCTCACCTCATGCTGGATACTCTCACCGGGGGCCGGTGAGCCCGCGTCACTCCAGGTTTGAGACCACATATATCTTTGTGCAGGATCGAGTGGGGGGCGGGGTCTGGTGAGTTGGAGTATTGCGTTCCGGTGAGCACGTTTGCTAAAGTGACGAGCCCTGAAGGCTGGCGCGCTGGTTCAATAGGTGCCGGTGTGGGGTTTGGGTGTGTGAAAGGTTGTTCGTGGGCTGCTCATGGGGAGATGACGTTGCACCTCTGGCAACCTCCGATCTGCTGTTGCTCGAAGTCCGATGGTGCTTACGGCCACTGCCATCGCGGCTCGAAGACCTTCGGTCTTCTCATATGCCACTTATGCTCGCATTTGGAAGCCTGATGTCTTCTTGAACTCTGTCGTACGGGTGATTCTTCTTCACTATGTCGTAAAGCCCGTGCACGGATTTCGAGGGAACTGTACACCTTCGCACCTCCGGTGCTCAAACTCCGTTCCCGAAACCCTTCTGGGTTTCTCCAGCTCCGATTCTGACGAACCGTCGTATCCTGAAGGAACCCCGCTCTTCGGTGTTCATGTTTTTGTCCTTTGGCCAATCGCCGGTCTAAGACCTTCGGTTTTTTCCTGCTCCTGCCCCCGCACCTAACGGTGCTCCAGCTCCGTTCCTCCGGAACGTCGCACCTTCGGCCGGTCGCCTATCGCCACGCACTGCCCGCCCCCTTGGGGGCGGGAGGAGCGCGAAGCGCGGGCGGTGGGGGTCACAGGTAGAGCCTTATGGGGTAGAGACAGGGGAGGGGGCGTGCCCCCCTTCCCACCTGACGGTGGTCGAGCTCCGGGCGTTCCGCCCATCGCACTCCCCGCGAGCCGCCTCCCCCAATGGCGATATCTAATGGAAATTCGTGCACGGGACTTAAGATGTCCCAAAATGGGGCCGGAGGGGCGCGAACTCCGAAAGTATGAGTTGCTCTCCCTCAATCCTCGGTCACACATGCCACTGAAGCAACATCACCCGGGCAGACGGGCATACGCTTCTGTAACCGCAAAACGGGGTGTGCGATCCCTCACTCCCCGGCCCCCTCCGGGCCGACCTCGATGCTCTCCCCCGGCGAGAGCAGCGCGACCCGGATCGACGTCGTCCGCTCGATGGCTCGCTTGAACTCCTCCAGGTTCTGCCGGATGGCAGGGAAAGTGTCGTAGTGCATCGGGATCACGAGCGGCGCGCCGATGTACCGCGCCGCGATCATCGCCTCTTCGGGCCCCATCGTGTAACACCCGCCTACGGGGAGGAGCGCCACATCCGGTCGGTAGAGGTCGCGGATGAGCTGCATATCGGAGAAGAGCGCCGTGTCGCCGGCGTGGTAGACGCTGACGCCGTCCATCGTGATGACGAATCCGGCGGCCACACCGCCGTAGAACCCCGCCCCCTCGTCTTCCAGCCACGAAGAATGGAGTGCGGGCGTCATCGTGAACCGGACGCCGTCGACGGTGATGGTGCCGCCGAGGTTCATCGGTTCGGCGGGAACGCCCTTTGCTTTCAGGTACTTCGCCACCTCATTGATGGCGACCGTCTTCTTCGAGAGTTCTACGGTGATACCCAGGTGGTCGGCGTGAGCGTGCGTCACGGCAACGATATCGGGCTCTGTGGCAAGGGATCCCTCCGGGATGAAGGGATCGATGAGGATCGTCCGCGATCCTGCAAGAGAGAAACACGCGTGGCCAAGCCAGGTCAACCTCATGGAGAAGAGATCGGCTCGGATGTTAAAAAAATGTTCAGTGGGTTATGAGGATACCGGGGTTCAGAACTCCCCCATGTCGATCGCTTCGGTGATGTCGATCGCTTCGCTAAGGCCGTCGTTGATGACACCGCGCGTCATCGTCTCGGAGAGATCGCGGTCTTCCATGACGTCCCTGATCCGTTCCAGAAACGGGTCGAGCGTGGTGTCTCTCTGCTGCTCGATCACGTGGCGGTACTCACGGAGTGTCGAGGGGCTTATATCGAGTTCCTCGCTGATCTCCTTCATGGTCTTTCCCGAATCAAGAAGTTCCGTCATCGCCGCCTGGTCGAACGGCATCTTGAAATCGAGCTCCCGGAAGAGTTTGAGGCGGACCCGGGCACGCGCCACGGTCTTGCTCAGCTTCTCATCGCCGAGCGCCCTCGCGATCTCGGTGTCGTTCTTACCGTCGTAGTACGCGACCACAAGTTTCGCGAGCTGCCGCGGGGCGAGTTTGGTCTTGAAATACCCCCGATCGAGGATCTCCCGCATGATCAGGGCAATCTCGCGCTCCACAGCGTCGCGATCCCGGAGCGTACCGTGAACCTTTCTCATCGGTTCGACGATCGTCTTCTTGTTCGTGATGGTCGTGAACAGCTCGAGGAGCTGCTGCTTGCGGGTATCTTCTGCCATGTCCGTCTCTCTCAGTTCTGTATTCCACCGTCTGGTTCTGAGGGTCACCCATGGCGACCCAGTATATATACATTTTCCCCGGACCGGGGCGTAACGTTCCCTACATTACAACCGCTAACATTTAAACTTTACCATATAAACTCTCAAAACAGAAGGATCGTTTCGGCAGATGTCACCATATCTTCCAGGATATTCCCTGCCGTGAAAAAAACCCTCTGCCGGATCATCCATTTCTCGAAGGATCGTGATCTCGCGCGAGGTAAGGACTATTCTTTATTAGCACCGCCGCTCAACTGTACTGCAAGACTATGGCCGAAACGAGCGATATTTACGAAAAAGTGATGGAAGTAGCCAGAAGACGGGGTTTTGTCTGGCCCTCATCCGAGATATACGGGTCGGTCGCCGGGTTCATCGATTACGGCCCGCTTGGAGCGATGCTGAAGCGAAACGTCGAGAATCTCTGGCGGTCGTTCTACGTCTTCCAGGAAGGCTACTACGAGATCGAATGCCCCACCGTCGGAAACGAAGCGATCTTCGTCGCATCCGGCCATGTGAAAGAGTTCGCCGACAAGATGGTGCAGTGCCCGCACTGCGGCGAGTACCTCCGCGCCGATCATATCGCGGAGGAGAACGGCGTCGCGAACGCGGGCACGCTCTCGGCGGAAGCGCTCCAGGCGGCACTCTATGAGCTTCCCTGCCCGTCATGCAAGGAACCCCTGGGCGAAGCGGGCGTCTTTGCGTTCAACCTGATGTTTGAGACGATCATTGGTCCCGGCTCGCAGCGGAAGGGCTACCTGCGCCCCGAGACCGCCCAGGGCATATTCACCGACTTCTCCCGGCTCCTGCGATTTTACCGGGACAAACTCCCCTTCGGCGCCGTTCAGATCGGGAAATCCTACAGAAACGAGATCTCCCCCCGCCAGGGCATGATCCGGCTGCGGGAGTTCTCTCAGGCGGAAGCCGAGATCTTCGTCCATCCGGGTGAGAAGGATCACCCTGCCTTCGATCGCTACGCGGACTACACGGCCCCGCTCCTCACCATCGCGCGGCAGCTCGACGGCCAGGAGCCGGCCGCAATGACGATGCGCGCCGCGGTGAGCGAAGGGGTGATTGCGAACGAGTATGTCGCCTACTACATCGCGCTCACGCACCGGATCCTGACCGCCATCGGTGTCGATCCGGCAAAACTCCGGTTCCGCCAGCACCTGACCGATGAGCGGGCGCACTACGCGGCCGACTGCTGGGACGCCGAGGTCTTCTCCGGCCGGTTCGGGTGGGTGGAGATCGTCGGCATCGCCGACCGCACCAACTACGACCTGCGCTCACATGCGGAGCACTCCGGCACCTCGATGACGGTCTTCGTGCCCTACGACGATCCGAAACGGGTCGTAAAACGGCGGATCGTGGCTGACATGGGGGTACTCGGACCGCGGTACCGCGGCAAGGCGAAGGCGATCGCGGATGCTCTCGCCGCATCCGAGCCGGGAGAGGACGGCGCGCGGGTCACCGTCGACGGCGAAGAGTTCTTCATCCCCGCCGACCTCTACCAGGTCCGCGAGGAGGAGGTCGAAGTCCGCGGCGAAGAGGTGATGCCCCACGTCATCGAGCCGTCCTACGGCATCGACCGGATGATCTACGTCGCCCTCGAGCACAGCTACGCCGAGGAAGAGGTCGACGGCGAGATCCGGAAAGTGCTCCGGCTCCCGCCGTCGGTCGCGCCGATCCAGGCCGCCGTCTTCCCGCTGATGAACCGCGACGGTCTCGACGATATCGCACAGACGATCACGGAGAGGCTCACGCAGTGCCGCATCCTCGCTCAGTACGACGACTCCGGCGCCATCGGCCGGCGTTACCGGAGACAGGACGAGGTCGGGACGCCCTTTGCCGTCACCGTCGACTACGATACGCTTGAGGACAACACCGTGACCGTGAGAGACCGCGACAGCATGGAGCAGGTCCGCATACCGATCGAGCGCCTGCCCGAGATCCTCTCCGCACTCATCTCCGGCACCACCGCGTTCCGTGACATCAGGGCATGAACTACGTCTCTCACCCGCTGATCCGGCCGGAGAGCATCGAGGAACGGCGGTATCAACTCTCTATCGCGCTCCGGGCGCTTGATGCAAACACGATGGTCGTTCTCCCGACGGGGCTCGGGAAGACGGCCGTCGCGCTCATCGTCGCGGCTTCCCGTCTCTATTCTCACCCCGGGAGAGTGCTCGTGCTTGCGCCCACGAAACCCCTGGTCGAGCAGCACCTCCGTTTCTTCAGACAGTTCCTGCTCATCCGGGACGGCTCCGAGCCGGATGAATCCGATTTTGTCATGTTCACCGGCGACACCTCCCCGGAGGAGCGGGCGCGGGCCTGGGAGGCGTGCCGGGTCTGTTTCGCCACCCCGCAGGTGATCAAGAACGACTGCCTTGCGGGGAGGTACAGTCTCGCCGCCGTCGTGCTGCTGGTCGTTGACGAGTGCCACCGGGCGGTGGGGAACTACGCCTACGTCTTCCTTGCCGGGCACTACTGCACTGCGGCGAACGACCCCCTGCTGCTCGCGATGACCGCCTCCCCCGGCGGGGACCCGGCGAAGGTGCAGGAGGTCTGCAACAACCTGCATATCGAGGCGGTCGAGACCCGGGTGGAGACCGACGAAGATGTCCGGCCCTACATCCACGAGCGCGAGATCCAGTACGTCGATGTCTACCTGCCCGAAGAACTGCAGGCGGCGATCGTCGTCCTCCGGGGGCTCGTGGAGTCGCGCCTTGCCCGGCTCGCGAAGCTCAACTTCCGCGTTCCGAAACCGGACAAACTCTCAATGAAGGCGTTGAACGCCTTGAACGCCCAGATCCAGCAGCGCATACGGACGCGCGATCCATCGGCGTTCATCGCGGCATCCCTGCATGCCGAGTGCATGAAACTCCGGCACGCCATATCGCTTGCCGAGACTCAAGGAAGCGAGGCGCTCAAACTCTACCTCGGCCGGCTCGGTGCGGAAGGGGCTTCGAGCTCGGGGAGCAAGGCGAGCAAGCGCCTCGTCGCCGATCCCGCTTACAGAAGCCTCGTCGAGGCCGCCGCCGGCTGGAAGGAGGAACTGCACCCCAAGGCTTCGATCGTCCGCGAACTGGTCCGGGCGCAGCTTGCGGCGCATCCCGAGAGCCGGATCATCGTCTTCGCCACCTACCGCGACACCGTCCAGACGCTCGTGGATACGCTCACCGTTGCCGGTATCGCCTGCGAGCGGTTCGTCGGCCAGGCGTCCCGGGACGCGGAGCGGGGGCTCTCGCAGAAGGAACAGATCGCGAGCCTCGCCCGGTTCCGGGAGGGCGAGTTCAAGTGCCTGATCGCGACCTCCGTGGGCGAGGAGGGGCTCGACGTCCCTTCGACGGATATGGTGATCTTTTACGAGGCCGTCCCCTCAGAGATCCGGAGCATCCAGCGAAAGGGTCGGACGGGAAGGAGCGGCAGCGGCACGATCGTCGTGCTGGTGACGAAGGGTACGTCCGACGAGACGTTCCGGTACGTGAGCCAGAGCCGGGAGCGGGCGATGGTGACAGGGATCAAGGAGATGAGCGCTGCGCCCCCGCTCGCTCCTGCCCCGGCCCCGACCCCGACCCCGACCCCGTCCGTCCCGGCCGCAACCAGACAGGCGGACATCCTTTCGTTTGCCCCGGCGGGGCCGGCGATCACCATCGACGACCGTGAGACGTCGTCGCGTGTCGTCGGGCGCCTGTACGAACTCGGGGCATCGATCGCCCTGGAGCGCCTCGAGGTCGGCGACTACGCTATCGGCGACCGTATCCTCGTGGAGAGGAAGACCGTGCAGGACTTCATGAACACCCTCGTCGAGCGCGATCTCTTCGGGCAGATCAAGGCGATGGCCGACGCGGTGCTGCGTCCCGTCCTGATCATCGAGGGAGAGGACGACCTCTATGCGGTGCGGAACATCCACCCGAACGCAATCAGGGGCACGCTTGCTGCCATCACGGTCGATATGGGCGTCGCGCTGATACGCACCAGGGATGCGGACGACACCGCCGAGACGCTCTATGTCCTTGCACAGCGGGAGGGGAGCGAGCGGGGAGAGCGGAAGATACACCCGAAGAAGTCGTACCGCTCGGTCCGCGAGGAGCAGGAGTACGCGCTCGCTGCGTTCCCGAACGTCGGTCTAAAAAGCGCACGTCTCCTCCTCGAACATTTCGGCTCTCTTAAAGCGATTGTCGATGCCGAACCGGAGGAACTCTCGTCGGTGTACGGGATCGGGGAGAAGACCGCCCGTGCGATATGGGATCTCGCCCGCAGACCTTACCGCTGACCCAGTCTCGCGAGGGCTCTGGCACCCCGCTCGACCGCCTTCATCAGGGTCAGGCACTCGTCGGGCCTCTGTTCCACTCTGATCCGTTCGCAGAGATGGACGATCGTCCGCTCGATCTCGGCGGTAGCCTCGCCCTGTATCTCCGGTGCGGCCGATGCCGGGGCCCGTCCGGGTTCCGGGGCCGGTGCAGGGGGCTCTGGTTCGGGAAGTGGTTCTTCTTGTGCAGCAAGCGGGCAGACGACGCACTGTGTCTCTCCCTTATACTCAAACAGGGGGTAGCCGCAGACCTTACAGGATTTAGCGAGCATCTTTCCTCCCTTGAGGAGATACTCGGCCATGACTTCGTCAGCCTGATCAGCCGTCATTTCGTTGAACTCCCTTAATGAACTTATATATGTCTGGATGCCATTAATAATAGAGGGGTAATTCTAATGGCAAGTCCAGACGAAACAATACGGATCTGCATTCAGATGCTGCAGAATATCAGCGAAGATTCCACCATTCCAAGAAATATCCGGCGCGTCGCAGACTCGACCAGATCGGTTCTCCAAGACGAATCGAGAAGCATCGGTCTTCGCGCCGCAACCGCAATCTCCATGATCGACGAGATCAGCAACGATCCGAACATGCCGGTTCATGCACGGACCCGCATCTGGGAACTGGTATCTCAACTCGAAACGGTACCTCTCGATTAAACCACTCATTCTCCCCGAGCGATCCGGCCCGGGCCGGGAGCAGGGCGATACTATCCGGGTCTCCGGCCCGAACACCGTACCCTTTTGTCCGCCGTGCGGCAATCCCGTCGCAATTTCAGCCCGTGACGGTGACGTAGACCGTCCGCTCGCGTCTCGACCGCACGTCGAGTTCCAGGAGGACGACCTGTTGCCAGGTGCCGCACGCGAGCGCACCGCCGATCACCGGGACGGAGAGCGACGGCCCGACGATCGCCGCCCTGACGTGCGAGCGGCCGTTGCCGTCGCCCCATGCCGCATCATGGGCGTAGGGGATATCGGCCGGGGCGATGACCGCGAGCGCCCGAGAGAGATCGGAGAGCACGCCGGGCTCGTACTCGATGGTGGTGACGGCGGCGGTCGAGCCCGCGACGAAGACGTTCGCGAGGCCTTCCCGAACACCGCTCTCGGCGACCGCCTGCGCTATCTGGGGCGTGAGGTCGACGATCTCCCCTTCCCCGTGTGTATCTACCCGGATTGTCGTACGAAACATCATGGACACCTCATCCGCACCTCCTGTTGTCCTGTGGGTCACTTAAACCTCGTGTTCCTGCGGAACCGGGACATCCCGGAGACGCTTTATGCGCGAGACAGGTATCTCCTCTCCGGAGATGGTGTCGGGTGCCCTATCGCTGGAACGATGGACAGGATGTAGACGAGGCAATCGTTGTCGTGATGAATGCGCTTGATGCGGGCGAGGATATCCCGGGGTGGCTGCTGCGCACCCTGCAGCAGGCGATCGGCGATCCCGATCCTCACCTTGCACATTACTTCTTTGTGGAACTCACGCAGCACCGGCCTGAAGCGCTCAGGTACTTCACGAAACCGGCGTTCTGACCACCATGAGAGCGTCCGGTGAACCTCTGCGGGACGTGAGCGTCAGCAGGCTTGTAGCTCCGGTTCGCAGTCGGATGACCATCTTCCCGGGTGGGGTTCAGGGGTTCGTTACCATATTCCGCTTCCAGAGATAATACGGCAGGAAGAACGGCCAGAAGATGACGACCCAGATCGCCCACGAGGCTGGCTTCCAGGTCTCGATATCGCGGAGCCGTTCGGTCTTTGCCCGGGTTCCGGCACCGATCGCCGTCGCATCGAAGTACACGACGACTCCGCTCGCGACCGCCAGGACTGCCATGAGGTAGACGGCGACCTCTCTCCCGCCGAGATTCGAGACCGTCGCCGCCGTCAGCCCGGCAAGGAGGATGATGAGCACCACGCCCGGCATCTCCAGCCATGCGGGGGTTTTGGTCATCGGATATCCTCCCGCATGAACCGGACCCATGCCAGCCCGAAGAAGGCCGCCGGCATCGCAAGCAGGGCGATGATGTTGCGGGCGAGGGCGCCGAGGAGGCTTCCGAGCCCCGGAGTGTTATCCCCTGCGGGCTGTGATGCGGCACCGAGAATCGTCTGGTAGTTGCCGGTCGGCGAGACGAGCGTGACGATATCGGTGATCGCCCGTTTCTGGTTCATGTACTCTCTCGATGCCCGCTCGTACTCCGCGAGGGCTTCCGGGTCTACTGCATCGTCGGATTTGTATGCAACCGCGACCGATGTCACCGTGTAGGCCGAAGAGCTCTGCTGATAGGAGTAGGTGGACATGCCCGGCGGGGTGGGGGCGTCGCCGAAGACGGCCGAGTATACCGGGGTGTACGCGAAGATCGGGACGAACGAAGAGAGGACGATCATCACGATCAGGGAGTACAGCAGGGCGCTCCCGCTGTCTTTCGAGACCGTTGACATCAGGAGGGCGAGGGCGAAGAACGTGAAGACGAGGAGAAACGACGCCACCCCGAAGACCAGGATGCGGACGAACTCGTCGACGCTCGGGACGATGCCGAACAGGGCCATGATTGCAACGGAGACGGCCAGGACGACCCCCATCGCGAGCGCGATTGCACCGACGCCTCCAAGGGCCTTTCCGTTGATCACCTCGTCGCGGAACACCGGGTAGGCGAGCAGGCTTTTGAGGGATTTACTCTCTTTCTCCCGGGTCACCAGGTCGAACCCCATCGCGATCCCGAGCACCACGCCGATACCGGCCATCAGCATTCCCATCTGGGAGTATGCCGAGAGGACGGAGGGTTTCAGCCCGGCAAGATTGCCGGCGAGCGTCGGGTCGTCTTCATTCTCCGCAATCATCTGGACCGCGTTGTAGTCGGAGAGGTCTTTCGAGTACTGGACCGCTCCGGTGATCATGCCGACGGCGGCGACGACGGCCAGGATCGCGAAGAGGAGGTGGAACCGCCTGCTCCGGAGATGGTCGGAGAACTCCTTGCCCGCGATGATACGAAGTCCGGTTGCGGTCATGCGGCCCCCTCCGTATAATACGAGAGCAGGATATCCTCCATGTCGGGTTTCTCGACCGCCAGCCGCCGGGGGAGGATACCTTCGGCATACAGGGCCTCTGCGATGAGGGTGCTGATATCGTGCTTCGCGACGATCCGGGCGGAACAGGTGTCCTGCGAATACTCCGCAGAGAGGATCTCCGGGTTCGTGAGCCGGGGCATCGGGGTCATGGTCTCGACGTCGATCGTCACCCGGTCCTGCATCGCGGCGCGCGAGAGCATCTCCCGGTCGCCGGACGCGATGAGCTTGCCGCGTGCCAGGATCCCGACGGAGGTGCAGACTTTGCTCACCTCTGAGAGGATGTGCGAGGAGACGAGCACGGTCGTTCCCTGCTCGGCGAGGCCTTTGACGATCCGGCGGTAGTCCAGCACCCCCCGGGGGTCGAGGTTTGCCGTCGGCTCGTCGAGGATGACGACGGCGGGATCATTGACGAGGGCCCGGGCGAGGCCGAGCCGCTGCCGCATCCCTTTCGAGTAGCCGCCGACCTTCGTCCCGACGCTGTCCAGCCCGACGAGGGTGAGGAGGTCGCCGACCCGTCGTTTCCGCTCGGCCTCGCTGAGCCCGTAGAACTTCGCCGCATAGTCGAGGTTCTCTTCTGCGGGGAGGTCGGGGTAGAACCCGACGTCTTCGGGCATGTAGCCGATCTTCTTCTTCACCTCGATCGGGTGGGCGGCGACCTCGATCCCGTCGATAGAGCACGCGCCCGAGGTCGGCTGGATGAGCCCGACGAGCATCAGGATGGTGGTGCTCTTGCCGGCACCGTTCGGGCCGAGCAGCCCGAAGACCTCGCCGGCGGGGATCTCGAGGCAGAGGTCGTCCACGGCCGGGACGCCGTTGTAGTCCTTGGTTAGATGGTCACAGAGAATCATTGGGTAAACCTCTTATCAGGCTTTCGTGCGTCCTTTCAGAGAGGGACGGGTTCGCAGAAATGCCCTCTTGCATCTCGATCCTTGATCCCCTGTCTTTGTCCATCACCAGCATCGTCTTGATGCGGTCCACCTTCTTCTCCATCTCCCCGACGTGTTCGACCATTGCCTGTATCCTCTGTGTTTCTCCCTCGTTTCCGAATGTTTGCTGTTCCAGAAGAGTATCGAGATACTTTTCGCTCCATCCCTTTACTCTTTTTACGAGATAGCAGGCGGTAAGGTAGCCGTACGCGAGGATGAAGACGGGGAATAATCCCGGCCAGATCCAACGTGCGACAACGGGGTTTGCCAGAGATACGAAGATGCTCATGACCAGCCACACCGTGATCGCGACTGCCGTCCAGGCGATCCAGTCTCTGTTCCGATTCGGTCCGAGCTCCATGGACGTTACTCCTGCTCGGAGATCTTTACCAGAACGCCCTCGATCCGGTCGATTTTATCTTTCATTCCTTCAATCTTCTCGTTCAATACGGCTAATTTTGCACCGGCATCCAGGTTTTTGCTCTTCTGCTCTACCAGGGCGTCGAGGTACCTCTCCAGCCAGGTCTCCAGCCAGGCCTTCAGGCGGCCTCCGATAATACAGGCCACGATCCCTATGAAAACGAGCAGGAAGACATACTGCAATATCCCTGCCATGAGCCCCACAACGATGCCTACATTCGACTGATAAACGATTGCTACCGCAAGACCGGCAAGCAGTAGTGCCGAGAGTCCGATCACAGTCCAGGTCAGCCAGTGAAATCCGCGCACTTTTGAATACTCCATACCTTTACTCCTCCATTTTTTTGATCGCATCCAGGCTTACAACCAGTTCGAAGGGTACGGCCCGGTAGTATCTCCTCATCAGAGGGGGGTCGTCCGTCACCCTGCTGGTTCCGGTGACGAGCCCCGCCCTCTCCAACTGCTTGAGGTAGATGTTGACGAGCGTCCGTGAGATTGAGATTTCTTCCGAGATCTCGCGCGCGTACTTCTCCTCCTCTGCGATCGACTTGAGAATCCTGAGCCTTTGTTCGTTCCCGAGGAATGCAAGCAGTTTCGAGAGCTCGGGGATGGTGCTGGTTGTAATCATTTTACAGGTGCAAATATGTTTTTGCATAGTATAAAGTTTTGGATGCGTTTCCGAAAGGACATAGAGGTCGTCCACGGCCGGGATGCCGTTGTAGATCCTGGTCAGGCGGTCGCAGCGGATCATCGCCCGGCCTCCGTATCCTCGTCGTCTTCGAAGCAGAAGACCTCCTCGATGGTGACGCCGAAGGTCTTCGCGATGTTGTAGGCGACCTCGATGGAGGGGTTGTACTTCCCCCGCTCGATGGAGTTGATCGTCCGCCGGGTGACCCGGATTGTATCGGCAAGCTCCTCCTGGGTCATGTCGTGCATCGCGCGAAAGACCTTGATCCTGTTCTTCATCGTCTCTATGCCCCGTATTTTCTGTTGTAGTGCCATAAGAACGCACCATACAACCCGGCCAGCAGCACCGTAATCGCCCCGAGCGCTGCGCCGAACGCGCGCGTGGTGTCCCGGATGCGGTGACCTTCGGCAAAGAGGTTGTCGAGGGCGCGGAGATCGTCGCCGGTCAGGTTCGCCGGGTCGGGGATGAGGTAGGAGCCGTCATGGATGAACTCCGGGTTAGGGGGGGCGGAGAGTATGCCGTAGAAGACCCGGATCGACCCGTTGTCGTAGGTATGCAGGCCCGATCCGGTCCCGCCGGTGAACGAGAAGATCATCAACACGGCAAACCCGATCGCGGCGACGACAATGGTCACCTCGAGTGCGCTGAGCGCCGCCTTTCCGTGCAGGATCGTGGAGAGTTCGTCTTCCGTGACCTCCGTCACCCCGCGGCGGCAGAGAGCCAGGATAGCGATGCCGGCGACGACGGCGACGACCGGGATGGCCATGTTTGCCAGTGCCAGTCCGATCAAGAGAGCAAAACTCAGGCCGATTGCCACCAGGACGATGCAGATGAGATAGGTTCTCTGTTCCATGGTTTCACTATATGATATGTGCTTCTCTTATAGTGTATATATCTTCCCATTTAGAGAAATTACCTTCTCATATAGTGGCGGTGCCCGTATTGTGACGAATCTGCGAGGTGGGGGCGATGCCGCGTATCCTTTGCAAACCTTTTCACGGTTTTTCCTGCAATACCCTCCGCCGTCTACAGGACATATACTATCTGCATAGTTAGCGGTCTTTTATCGGAAGCACGGCGAGATTTCGGATAAGATCCATGCACGGCTGCTCGCCGGGTATCGCCATACCTGCCTCGCCCCGCAGGAAAAGGGAGGAGCGCCGAAGGCCGGGCGTGGTGGGGGCTATAGATATACCGAATTGACGGTGACTGCAGGGAAGACCTTCTGCGATAGAGACAGGGAAGGGGGAACAAGTTCCCCCTCCCCGTCAGCCCCTCCCCCTATGGCGATATCTCCACGGTCCACTGCATGGGCGGATGCTGGATAAGAACCATGCACGGCTTTCCTCCGGCTATCGCCACGTACTGTTCTCGCCCTGGGGCGAGAGGAGGCCGAAGGCCGGGCGTGGTGGGGGCTATGGAGAGAGCCTTATACGATAGAGATGGGGGGCGGACCTCCACCGGCCCTTTCCCAAATGGCGATACCCGCCACGATCCGCTGCATGGAGATACGCCGGAGAAAAAAGGTCGCCCCTGGAACTGATCTGGTTCGGCACCAGCCTCATCAGGGCAAAGGGTGAAATTCGGACAGGGTTTCAATAGAGTGGTTTTATGGTGTTTTCATGCTGGAACCAGACGGGAAGGGAGAGGAATCACGCCTCTTCCCCGTCTTCGGAATCGAGAATCGTGAACCCGATAACCCGGTCGCCGTCGTCGAGCTTCATGACCCGAACACCGCGGGTGCCCCGCTTCTGGATCGAGATCTCGGATACCTTCGTCCGGATCACGATGCCGGACGCACTCATCACGATAATCTCGTCGTCGTCGGAGACCGCCATCGACCCGATGACGTTGCCTGCCCGGGCGTCGACGACGATATTTCGCACCCCGAGCGTGCCCCTGCCGTGGCCGCGGAACTCATCGAACTCCGTCCGCTTCCCATAGCCCTGCTCCGTGATGGTGAGGAGATGATCCTCCTCGACCACCGCCACCGCCTGCAGTGCATCGCCGTGGCGGAGCTTGATCCCCCGCACACCCATGGCGTTGCGGTGAACCGGGCGGACGGCCTCCTCGTGGAACCGGAGGCTCTGCCCGAACTGCGTCGTCAGGATCAGTTCCCGGTTCCCGTCGGTCGCCTTCACGTCCACCACCGCATCATCGCCGCGGAGGTTGATGGCGTTGATCCCGGTCTGCCGCGGCCGCGAGAACTCGTCGAGCGCCATCTTCGCGACCGTTCCGGCCCTCGTCGCGAAGAAGAGGTAGTGGTCGGGCCTGAACTCCCGCACAGGGATCACGGTCGTCACCCGCTCCTCGCCGTCGAGGTTCAGGAGGTTGACGAGGGCCTTGCCCTTGCCGGTCCGCTGCCCCTCGGGGAGGTCGTAGACCTTCAGCCAGTAGACCTTCCCCCTGTCGGTGAAACAGAGGAGGTTATCGAGCATGTTCGCGACGAAGACGTTCTCGACGCCGTCGTCGTCTTTCGTCGCCATGCCGATGACGCCGCGCCCTCCGCGCCGCTGGTTCCGGTAGGTGTCGAGGTCGATTCGCTTGATGTAGTTCGAGGAGGTGAGCGAGACCAGCATCGGCTTGTCCTCGATGAGGTCCTCCTTCTCCAGGATCTCGGTCGCGTGCCCGATCCGGGTCCGCCGTTCGTCACCGAAGCGGGCGCTGATATCGACGAGTTCCTTCCTGATCTCGGCGAGGATGCTCGCTTCGCTTGCGAGGATCGCGGTCAGCCGTTCGACCTCC
This sequence comes from Methanoculleus chikugoensis, assembly GCF_900095385.1. Classification (GTDB taxonomy): domain Archaea; phylum Halobacteriota; class Methanomicrobia; order Methanomicrobiales; family Methanoculleaceae; genus Methanoculleus; species Methanoculleus chikugoensis_A. The sequence continues at coordinate 95,736 of NZ_FMID01000046.1, read as the reverse complement.
TGTGCGAGGGCGTCGCGCTCGTCCTGGATCTTCCGGTGCTCGAGTGCCGCAAGCCGCCGGAGTTGCATCTTCAGGATGGCGTCCGCCTGCGCCTCGTCCAGAGCAAACTTTGCCACCAGGGCCGTCTGTGCCTCCTCGGTCGTCCCGGATGCCCGGATGGTTGCAATGACGGCGTCGATGTTGTCGAGCGCAACAAGGAGGCCGCTGAGGATGTGCCTGCGCTCCTCCGCCTTTGCGAGATCGAACTCAGTCCGCCGCCTGACCACGTCCACCCGGTGCTTGAGGAACTCCTGGACGAGTTCCTTCAGGTTCAAGACGCGGGGCTGGCGGTCGACGATGGCGAGGTTGATGATGCCGAAGGAGGACTCGAGCGCCGTGTGCTTGTAGAGGAAGTTCAGGACAACCTGGGGCGCGGTGCCTCTCTTTAAGTCGATGACGATCCGCATGCCGTCCCGGTCCGACTCGTCGCGGATGTCGGAGATGCCCTCGATCCTCTTATCGCGGACGAGGCCGGCGATATTCTCGATAAGACGCGCCTTGTTCACCTGGAACGGGATCTCGCTGACGATGATCTGCGGTGTCCGGCCCTCTTCCTCGATCTCCACGACTCCCCGGACGACGCACTTCCCGCGCCCGGTCAGGTAGGCATCGCGGACACCCTGGGTGCCCATCATGATCCCGCCGGTGGGGAAGTCCGGACCGGGCATAATCCGCATCAATTCCTCGGTGGATATGCCCGGCTCGTCGATGATGCGGCAGGTCGCCTCGCAGACCTCCCGGAGGTTGTGGGGCGGCATGTTCGTCGCCATCCCGACCGCAATCCCGCTCGACCCGTTGACGAGGAGGTTCGGGATCCGGGCGGGGAGGACGTCGGGCTCCTGGAGCGACTCGTCGAAGTTCGGGACGAAATCGACGGTCTCCTTCTCGATATCGGCCAGGAGTTCCTCTGAGAGTTTCGTGAGCCTGGCTTCCGTGTATCGCATGGCGGCAGCGGAGTCCCCGTCGATCGACCCGAAGTTTCCCTGGCCGTCCACGAGCGTATAGCGGTAGGAGAAGGGCTGCGCCATCTTCACCAGCGTGTCGTAGATGGCCGAATCGCCGTGAGGATGGTACTTACCCATCACGTCTCCGACGATACGGGCGCTCTTCTTATAGGGCTTGTCGCTCGTATTGCCGAGCTCCCGCATGGCATAGAGGGTGCGGCGGTGAACCGGCTTCAGGCCGTCTCTCGCGTCAGGGATGGCACGGCCGATGATCACGCTCATCGCGTAGTCGATGTAGCATGATTTCATCTCCTCTTCTATGTTGATCGGGATGACCCCTTCAGACGTCAAGGTTGTTCACCTCCTTTGCATGCCGGCGGATGAAGTCTCTCCGGGCATCCACATTCTCTCCCATAAGTTTCTCGAATATCTCGTTTGCGTAGACGGCATCCTCGATCTTCACCTGTTTGAGGATCCGGTTCGCCGGATCCATCGTGGTGCTCCAGAGCTGCCCGGCATTCATCTCACCGAGACCCTTGTAGCGCTGGATCGTGACGCCCTTCTCGCCGAATTCGGCGACGATCTCCCGCATCTCCTCCTCGCGGTAGGCGTACTTCTCCTGTTTTCCCCGAGCGATCCGGTAGAGCGGTGGTTGGGCGATGTATATGTAGCCGTTCTCGATGAGTTGCGTCATATACCGGTAGAAGAACGTGAGGAGGAGCGTCCGGATATGCGCACCGTCGACATCCGCATCGGTCATCAGGATGACGTGGTGGTACCGGGCCCTCTCAGCATCGAAACTGTCGCCGACCCCGGTGCCGATAGCGGATATCAGCGCCTGAATCTCGGCGTTCTTCAGGATCTTGTGCTCCGACGCCTTCTCGACGTTCAGGATCTTGCCACGCAGGGGGAGGATCGCCTGGAACTTCCGGTCCCGTCCCTGTTTCGCGGAACCGCCTGCAGAGTCTCCTTCCACGATGTAGAGTTCGCTCTTCACCGGGTCCCGCTCCTGGCAGTCGGCGAGTTTCCCCGGGAGGCCTGCGGATTCCAGTGTGCTCTTCCGCCGGGCGAGTTCGCGGGCGTTCTTCGCAGCTTCCCGGGCGCGGGCGGCCGTCATCGCCTTATCCACAACTATCTGAAGGGTTTTCGGGTGTTCCTCGAAGTACTCGGTGAGTGACGAGTAGACGAGCGAGTCCACGATGCCCCGGACGTTGCTGTTCCCGAGGCGCATCTTGGTCTGCCCCTCGAACTGCGGGTTCGCGACCCGGGTACTGATGACGGAAGCAAGTCCTTCCCGGACGTCTTCGCCCTTGACCTGAGCGTCGTTGTTCTTGAAGAGGTTGTTCCGGTGGGCTGCGTTGTTGATCGCCCGGGTGAGGGCGCTCCGGAAGCCTTCGAGGTGGGTCCCGCCCTCCCGGGTATTCACGCTGTTGACGTAGGTGTAGATCGTCTCCGCGTACGAGTTGTTGTACTGCAGGGCGACCTCGACCTCGACCATGCTCTCGGGGTCGCGCTTCTGGAAGTAGATGACATCGTCGTGGAGACGCTCTTTCCCCTCGCTGAGATGGGCGACGAACTGCCTGATGCCGTCCTCGAAGCAGTGGGTGACGGAGTCCCCGGTGCGTTCGTCCCGGAGGCTGATCGTAAGGCCGCTGTTTAAGTAGGCGAGCTCGCGGAGTCGGTGGTCCAGGACATCGTAATCGAACTCGACGGTCTCGAAGATCGACCGGTCGGGTTGGAACGTGATCCGGGTTCCCTGGAGCCGCTCGTAGTCGAGCCGCTGCCCGGGCTGGGTGCCGTAACGCTCCTCACTGCGCAGTTTCTGCTCATGCTCGGTCTCCGGGCGGCTCTCGAGCGGCTTTGCGACCAAGCCCTGCCGGAACTGCATCTTGTAGACCTTGCCGTCCCGGAAGACCGTCGCATCGAGCCAGCTTGCAAGGGCGTTGACGACCGAGACGCCGACCCCGTGCAGCCCGCCGGAGACCTGGTACGTATTTTTATCGAACTTTCCGCCGGCGTGGAGCACGGTGAGGACGATCTCGAGAGCGCTCTTGCCGTACTGGGGCATGATGTCGACCGGGATGCCGCGGCCGTTGTCATCCACCGTGATCGAGCCGTCCTTATTGATGCTCACCTGTATCAGGTCGCAGAACCCGGCAAGCGCCTCGTCTACGGCGTTGTCCACGACCTCGTAGACAAGGTGATGCAGCCCCCGGGGACCCGTGCTGCCAATGTACATGGCGGGACGTTCCCGCACGGGCCGAAGCCCTTCCAGTACCGTGATGTGTGAAGCATCGTAGGTATCAGTCATCTGTGACCTCCGCTGAACGAGCGGCGTCCTGAATCGCAGCAAAACTCACAGTATATATTGGTTTTATAACCACTTATATTGTATGGCTCCGGGAAATTCCCTGATTTGAGGTAATCCTGCTGCTTTATGATTCGATGGGGCTCCAGCGCAGGTGTGCCCGGGAAGCCCCGGCGTCCCGGCCGGTCCCAACTTCCGCGCGGTAAGCGCGCGCTCCCGTCAATCGTATTTTCCCGTATCCGGATCCGGTATGCCGAGTTCTTTATCGACCGCGACCGCGAGCCGGTTGAGGAGCCGTTTCACATCGGCCGCGTCCTCCTTGTCCAGGGTTCCCGGCTGGTGCCAGATCACCATCTTGCGGAGCCGCTCGACGAGTTCTTCGATCTCGGTCCCCCGGAACTGTTCCGGCACGGTGAAGTCGTTGAGGTGGTCCGCGGCGCCGAAGAATGCTCGCTCGGGGGGCAGGCCGAAGTGGCGTGAGAGCAGCATCAGGTTGACGACGAACCCTCTGCCGAATTCGCTCTTTGCAGGCATACTACCCTATGCACCGCCGGGGAATATGAACGATCTGGTTCTTTTGTATGCCGATGGTGTCCCGGGAAACGGTTCCGGGTCTATGGTTCTGGCTGGTCTGAACCCAATCGTTGGTTTGTATCGAGTTATGATGAGCTGATCAACCGAAGCGAGGGAAAATCCCGTATCAGTGGGTCGTGGGGGCTGCACATCTCGCACCTTGCGGTGCTCAAACTTTGTTCCTGAAAGAACATCGCCAGTCCAAGACCTTTGGTCTTCTCCAGCGATGTCCCATAGGGACATCGCCTATCGCCATGAACTGCCCCCACCCCTGGGGGTGGGGTGGGGGTTACAGGTATCCTATTATGTGACAGAGACAGGGGAGGGGGGCACACCCCCCTCCCCGTCAGCCCCACCCCCAGTCGCGATATTCGGTGGAAATCCGTGCACGGCTTCATGATGTGCCGGAGAATGACTGGCCAAAGATACACCGGATAGAACGTCCGGTGTATGAGAAACCCGTAGGCTTCCGACCCACCCAACCAGACCTACGGCTGCACGTAGATCAGAACCGCAGAGAGCACGATGAAGCCGAGCGTCGCGGCGAAGAAGACGATCTCTTGGGTGCGGAGAGGTTTTTTCCTGACATACAGGCCGGCGTTCGCCCCGTATCCCCGACAGAGCATGCTCGTGTAGGTGCGTTCGCCCTGCTCGTAGGAGCGGATGAAGATCGTCCCGACCGTGTAGCCGAGCTGGTTCAGCCGGTAGCGGTAGGAGAGGGTGCGGTCGAGGGGATCGAAGCACCGGGTCGCCATCGCGGTCCGTATCCTGGTGAACATCTCGGCAAAGACAAAGATGTAGCGGACCATCATCGCGAGCGTGAGGGTGAACTCCCGGGGCAGGCCGAGCCTCCCCGCCGCCTCGATCATATCCTGCATCTTCGTCGTCGACGAGAGCAGGATGATGAACGATACGCTGACGACGAACTTCACGAGGAGGATCGACGCGAACTCAACCGACTCCGCGTAGACCTCGATCCCGAACGGCAGGGCTGCAATCGTATGAAAGACGTCGTAGTAGGGGTTTTTCACGAATGCCTGGAACCCGATCAGGAAGATACCGAACGGCAGGATGAGCGCGAGCCTTTTGAGGTAGACCGTCGGCGGGAGACGCGATGCGGCCCAGAGTGCGGCGACAAGAGCGAAGAGGACGGCGCCGAGCTCGTAGACCCTCGTCGAGTACGGCACGGCCACGATCGTCACGATGGCAGCGAGGGCTATGAGGAGTTTAATCCTCGCATCCAGACGGTGGACGATGCTTGTCCGATAAGCATACTTCTCGATGAAGTAGAGGTCGTCGATCATCTTCGTCCCGCGTAGGCTTCAAGGAACGCCTTCTTCGCGTCTTCGTAGGTGTAGGCCATATCGATGGCGACGCCGTTCTCCTGGAGCGACCGGATCAGTTTCGGTATGGGCGGCACGTCGAGCCTTGTCCGGGCGAGCAGTTCCGGCCGGGCGAAGACCTCCTCGACCGTCCCGGAGCCCACGACCTTTCCCTTATCCATCACGTAGACATAGTCTGCCATCTCTGCCACGAGGTCGAGGTGGTGGGTCGAGAAGATCACTGTCATGCCGTACTCCTCGGGCAGCCGGTTGACGAACGCCACGAGGTCGGCGACGCCCTGGGGATCGAGCCCCGCGGTCGGCTCGTCGAGCACCAGCACCTGCGGCTCCATCGCGAGGATGCCGGCGATGGCGACCCGTTTCTTCTCGCCGCCCGAGAGGTGGTGCGGCACGCGCTCGCGCAGGTCCTCGATCCCGAGGAGGTGCAGGGCCTCCTCGACACGGTGGGCGACCGTCGTCTCGTCGAGGCCGAGGTTCGTCGGGCCGAACGCAACATCCTGCTCCACGGTGGGGGAGAAGATCTGGTCGTCGGGGTTCTGGAAGACGATCCCGACGAACTTACGCACCTCGCGGACGTTTGCGTTCGTGATCGGCTCGCCCCTGATCAGCACCTCGCCGGAGGTAGGTTTGAGGATGCCGTTGAAATGCTTGAAGAGGGTGCTTTTCCCGGCACCGTTCGGCCCGATGACGGCGATGCGGGACTTTCTTTCGGCAACGAAGTCCACGCTCTCGAGGGCGCGGACGTCGCCGCGGTAGATATGGGTGAGACCGCGGGTCTCGAGCAGGTGCATAATGGCAAAAAGTGAGAGTTTTTCAGGTATCTAGTTATCGGGCCGTGCGGAGACCCTCGCGACGGCGAAGACCAGTGCCAGCATGAGCAGCGTGCCGATAACGACCGCAAGAACCTCTCCGGCCTTATCCATGCCGGGGATGCTGTAGTCCGGCATGAGCGCCTCGTACGAGAAGTCGTTGCCGGTCGCGGCGACTGCCTGTTCCTCCGCAGCGCCGGCGGCGTCTTCGTCGAGCTCGCTCCCCATGAACGGCTTTGCTTCGTAGATGCTGAAGAAGGCGCTCTCAAGCCCGTCGGGGTTCCCGGATGCAAGGAAGGGCGCGGCAACGGCGATCGCGAGGGCGATCGCGATACCGATGACGACGAACTGTTTCGTCTCCATTACGCGCTCACCCCCGCTGGGTGTTCGAGGATATCCGGCCGTGCCGAGGCTATCAGGTAGAGGGCGACCGCGGTGATGCCCCCCTCGATGAGGCCGATGACGGCGTGGTACGTGCCCATCATGGTGAGGCCGAGAGCGAGCGGGAACGTGCCGGCGACGGCGAGTTCGACCGCACAGAGGATTGCGGAGATGAAGAGCGACGCCCACCCGGCGATGAATGCGGCTGCATACGCGTTTCCGATCACGCGTTTGATGGCGGTATAGCCGTAGTAGCCGATGAATCCCCCGACGACGCCCATGTTGACGATGTTTGCGCCCATGACGGTAATGCCGCCGTCGCCGAAGATGACGCCCTGCACGAGGAGCACCAGCGTCAGGACGAAGACCCCTGCATACGGCGATCCGAGGACGATCGCCGCGAGCGCCGCACCGACCATGTGGCCGCTCGTCCCCCAGGGGATGGGGATGTTCAACGCCTGGATGGCGAAGATGCCGGCGGCGAGGACGGCGACCAGGGGTATCTTCTCCTCTCCCATCGAACGCCGCGCCCACCGGAGGGCGAGAGCGATGAAGATGAGGGCGATGACCCAGTAGACCAGGGCCTGCCCCATCGGTATAAACGCGTCAGGTATATGCACAACAACACCTTGTGGTGTGATATTACATCTTGGTATAAATGTATTACTAAGCGCATCGAATATCTCAGCCAGTAAGAATCCGACGTACTCCCGATGCAAAAAGTATGCCCATCGCCCTTGCCAATGCAGGTTTCAGGGCAAGTTTGCGGAGCAGGGTGCCCGGCCGGTCCATGTCGCCGTGCTCCACGATCGTCGCGATGAGATCGGGATCGTCGAGGGCCCGGCAGAGGCGATCGATCTCCTCCGGCGTCATCTTCTGCCGCATCCGGAGCGCCTTCATCCCGATATCGAGTTCTTTTCCGAAATCCTCCTTCCAGCGCCGTTCATAATCCCGGAGGCTCTCGTCGTCGAACTCCCCGCGCACACAGCACGCCGCGGCGACGGCGGCCGCGTGCTTCGCCGACCGGACGCCGGTGTAGATCCCGCCGCCTGATGTCGGCTTCGCGAACCCCGCCGCGTCGCCGACGATGAGCGCCCGGCGGCCGTAGGTCTGCGGCATGACCCCGAGCGGGATGACCCCGGTCGCGAGGTGGAGCGAGTTTTGCCCGTAGCGGGCGATGAACCGGTCGAAGTGGTCTTTTGCGTGCTCCCGGGCGCAGAGGCCGACCCGGGCGCGGGTCCCCGAGACCGGGATCACCCACCCGAAGAAGTCGGGGGCGGCGTTGGGGTGGAGTTCCACGTAGCGCGGATTCATCTCGTACGGAACCTCCGCCTGCACCCCGGCGAGGTAGAGCGCAGGGCGCTGCAGGCCCAGCATGCGGGCGACGGTGCTCCGGGGCCCGTCGGCGGCGATCAGGAGGCGGAAGGGGATCTCTTCCCGCCCGCGGAGGCCCCGGGTCAGGAGTGAGGTGCCGCTGATGCCCGACGCACTGGTCTTCAGGCGGAACTCCGCCCCGGCGTTCGCCGCCTTTTCTGCCATCTCCCGGTCGAGGAGACACCGGTCGACGACATGGGCCTTCGTGACCCCCGCATCGAAGAGGAGTTCCCCCCCGAGACCCGAGACCATGCGAGCGCCGCTCACCTCGTTCAAGACCGAGCGGTTCGAGACGCCGCACTCGGCAAGAGCGGAGACCGAGAGCAGTCCCGCGCACTGCACCGGGTAGCCGATCGTCCCGTGCTCCTCGATACAGAGCGTCGAAAGCCCCTCCTCCGCACACGCCCGCGCCGCCGCACTCCCGGCAGGCCCTGCGCCCACAACGACTACATCCCAGACCAGAGTATCATGCCTCGCACGAGTTGGTTCCCGGCCGCCGGTGGCAGCCCGGTTCCTGAGTAGAGTGGACGTTCGGCGGTATAAAAGGGGCTGGATGATGGGGGGCGACGAGCCTTCGATGATGGGCCGGGGGGGTGGGAGTTTAGAGGACTGCCCCAACTCCTGCAGAGAGGGGGAGGAGGGCGGAGGGCGGACGAGGTGAGGATTACAGGCATAATCTTCTGAGGAGACAGGGGGGGGGACTGCGCCCCCTCCCCGTCAGCCCCTCCCCCAGTTGCGATATCCTCACGGTCCACTGCATGGAAAACTCGGGGAAGAACCCGGTCCCGGCGCGCTCCCGGGGCACGGCTTCCCACGGGCTATCGTCATGACTGCCCCCGCCCCTCGTGGGCGGGGGAGGAGCGCGAAGCGCGGGCGGGGTGGGGTGACAAGTGCGGAACTTTGAGGGTCGGAGACAGGGGAGGGGGGCTCGCCCCCTCCCCTGCAACCCCTCCCCCATTTGCGATATCCACCACGGTCCAGTTTACGGGTTTTTTCTATGTCCATCTTTCCAGTACCTGCCATCGAAAACGAACGTGATTTAGGTTTAAATCCTGGTTGACGCCCGGTTCTCCTGAAGTCCTCTCTCCAACCCCTACCACGTGCCCCTCCCCGTGTGCAGACAGGCGATACAGATATTAGTCCCGCCCCCCCGCCCCCACAGCTGCGTATTTGATGGATCATGCCCCAGGTAGTACGAAATGTCGGATATGCGGGAGTTTAAATGGAAACAGTGTCTGGTCGTGCGCGCCGACATCAAGATGAGTTGCGGCAAGAAGTGTGCGCAGATCGCCCATGCCGCCATCGGGGCCTACGAGAAGGCCGATAAGATGGCAAAGAAGGCCTGGCTCGACGAGGGGCAGAAGAAGGTGGTGCTGAAGGCGTCAAACGAACGGCAGCTCTTTGAACTCAAGACGATCGCGGAGCGGGCGGGCATCCCCGCGTCGATCATCCAGGACGCCGGGATGACCGAGATCCCGCCGGGAACCGTGACGGCGCTCGGCCTCGGCCCCGCCCGCTCCGAAGACCTCGACCGGATCACCGGAGACCTCTCCCTGCTATGATGCCCTCCCCCTATCCCCTGGAACAGGACCTCGGGATGCGCTACTACGCGTCCGATGCCCCCGGCATCGGCGGGCGGCTTCGTACAAGCCCCGCCGACTTCGTCGTCGATGAACTCCCGCTCCCGATCGCCGACCCGGACGGCCCCTACCTCATCTGCCGGCTCACCAAGACGAACTGGGAGCTCCAGCGGGCGGTCAAGGAGATCGCGAAGAGGCTCGGCATCAGCCACCGGCGGATCGCCTGGGCGGGGACGAAGGACAAGAACGCGGTGACCACCCAGTTTATATCGGTCTACGACGTCCCGCCCGAAGCGGTGGAGCAGGTGCATCTTGCGGACATCTCGCTTGAGGTCGTCGGGCGGTCGCAGCACGCGCTCGCCCTCGGCAGCCTCGCGGGCAACCGGTTCGATATCGTCATCCGCGACTGCATCGAAGAGGGCCTCGCGGAACGGGTGCAGGCGGCGACGGAGGTGGCGTCCGCCGGGATACCGAACTACTACGGGCTGCAGCGGTTCGGCGTCGTCCGGCCGGTCACGCACCTCGTCGGCGAGAGGATCCTCAAGGGCGACTACGAAGGCGCCGTGACCACCTACATCGGCCGGGCCTATCCCCGGGAGTCGGAGGAGGCACAGCGCGCCCGGACGCATTTCGCCGAGACCCGCGATGCGCGGGCGGCGCTCGCCGAGCTTCCCATACGGATGACCTACGAGCGGGCGATGGCGAACCACCTCGTCGCGAACCCCGGCGACTACGCCGGCGCGCTCCGGGCGCTCCCCCCGAAGCTCCTCTCGCTCCTCGTGAGCGCATACCAGTCCTACCTCTTTAACCGCGCGCTCTCCTCCCGGATCGACGCCGGCTTCTCGCTCACCGAGCCTGAAGTCGGCGACCGGCTCCTCTTTTCAGGCGGCCGCGAGGATATCGTCTCCGCGCGGAACCGGCAGGCGGCCCTGGTGCAGGCCCGCCGCGGCCGGTGCCGGATCGCCCTCTTCATCCCGGGAGCCGAACCGGTGGCGTCGCACGGGCCGATGGACGAGATCATGCAGGACCTGATGGCCGAGTCGGGCATCGATGCCGGGGACTTCGAGCGCGCCTCCCGGTTCGTGAAGACCGCGTTTTCCGGTACTCTGAGACCGATCGGCCTCTGCGCCGACGTGGAGGCTGACGTATCCTGTACGGACGTCCGGCTCAAATTCACGCTCCCTCCCGGCCACTACGCGACGACGGTCTGCCGGGAGTACATGAAGGCCGACCCGTACGTGATGATCTAGGCGTTCGGCGTCAAAAAAGGATTATTTGCGAGGGACGGGATGGTAGATCACGTCCCACTCGGTAACCAGGTTGCTCCCGCACATGAAGTGGCGTTTCAGGGAGAGCCGGAACATCTCGCCCTCGGTCTCGATATGCATGCCGCCGACGAGCGACGGGGTGTCTGCGCCGCCGACGATGAACGGCAGGTGGATCAGGCGTATCTCGTCGACGAGGCGGTGGTTCAGCATCGACCAGTTCAGCGTCGGGCCCCCCTCGATCATCATCCGGTCGACGCCGTAGTTATTCTTCAGGATAGTCATCAGTCCCGGCAGGTCGACCTCGTTCTCGCCCGCGACGACGACGTCGACGCCGCGTTCCCGGATCCGGGCGACATTCTCCGTCGGCGCGGCCTCGCTGACGGCGATGACGGTTCTCGCGTCGGATCCGAGGATGTTTGCGTCCGGCGGGATATCCGCCCGGCTGCTCGGAATGACACGGAGCGGGCTTTTCCCCTCGACCAGCCTGACCGTCAGGAAGGAGTTGTCGATCCTGATGGTGTTCGCCCCTACCATGATAGCGTCGCATTCCGCCCGGGTCCGGTGAAGGAGGAGTTCGGTTTCGGGGGCCATGTACTTCATGAGGATCTTGCTCGAAGCCCCGCGCTTCAGGGTAAGTTTCCCGTCGACGGTGATCTCCGACATCATGAGCACGTGCGGCCTGTCGTGTTCTGGCATTGGAATTCGTTCCCGGTGATCTATCTGGCGGGAGCGTTTATGAATCTGATGATTTTAGCCGGTAAACGGTATTCCGGGTGAAGCGTTGCGCCGCGACAGGAGAGAGCAAAGGTTAAACTCCATACGGGCTGATAAATTATGCGATGAATATAACCTCCCTGCGGCCGAAATTCATCAAATATACGGAGCCAATCGCGTCGTTTTTTATACGCCTGGGCGTTACGCCGAACCAGGTCTCGATGCTCTCCGTGCTCTTCGGCTTTTCGTGCGCCCTTGCCTTCGCCGGGCGCCACTTCCTCGCGGGCAGCCTGCTCCTGTTGATCTCGGCGATCCTCGACCTGGTGGACGGGAACGTCGCCCGGAAGAATCACACGGAGAGCCGGTTCGGGGCGGTCTTTGACTGGATCGCCGACAAATACGTCGACGCGGCGGTCATCCTCGGCATAGGGTTCTCCGGCATCCCCATCATCAGCCACCTCATCGAGGTTCCGCAGGTCGTCGACTTTGGTATTGTGGGGCTGGCACTTGCGGGATCGCTGCTGAACACCTTCATCAAGCCGGTCACCTACGCGGAGATCGGGTTCTCCGAGAGGGTCGCCGGGAAGATCGAGGATCCCCTCGAAGGGGTCGGTTTCTTCGGGCGGCCCGAGACGATCCTCGTGCTGGTGCTCGGCGGCGTGACCGGGCTCCTCTGGGTCTCGGTGCTCCTCATCGCGGTCTGCACGAACCTCTCCGCGGCCCAGCGGGTCTTCTACCTCTACCGGCGGTATTCCTGACCGGTTCGCACCTCTTTTTTGGGCCTTGAGGTGAAGCGTGGTGGGTGGGCGTTGCAGCCCGCATCTTGACGGTGCTCGAACTGTGCCCCTTCGTGATGTCGTCCTTCGAATCTATCAGGCTTCTCAAACTCCACCCCCTTCGGCCTTCGCGGCTTTCGCATGAGACTGTATCGCTGTCTGCACCTGTTAACTCACGCGAAGCCGCGAAGTGCGACCTCCCCCTCGGGGAGGGAGCTCGAGCACTGGTAGGTGCGAAGGACGCGAAGATCGGTTATCCGAGAGTAACTCCCCGTCTCGGCTTCGCGTGAGCCCCTGAACACACTCTGTACTGAAGACTCGCGCGAAGAACGGTACTCTGGAGTGCGACTGCCGGGCACTTCGCGCCCGGCATCAGCGTTCGGTCTTTCCGGCGTTCGGCCGGACAATCCGCTCCACTTCGCCGCGGTAGAGACGGTAGAGGCTGTCGGCGAGGATGCCGAGCTGGGGCACGTTCATGAAGAGAGCGTACGCGAGGATCACGAGAAAAATGAGCGCACCGAGTTCCGCCATGACGTTGTGCGCCCAGAAGAAACTCTCGTACCCGAATTCGCCGTTGCCGGCGATCTCGGGGAGGTAGGGGAACCACTGTTCGGTGTAGGCCGCGATCACGAAGACGTTCCGCACGATATTGAGGATGTAGATCGTTGGGAAGACGATGAAAAAGCCGGCGATCTTCTGCTTCAGCGTCGACTGCACGCCCCAGGCGACCCCGAGCATGATCGCGATGCTCTGGATGCCGGTGCAGGCAAGGATGATCTCGGTCTGGAGCCCGTTGCGCTCCATCAGGTTCCAGGTCTGGAGGGTTACGGGGTAGCCGACCGCCGCGAGCGCCGCCGAGGTCTGGTCGGTGACGACTGCAATCAGCCAGTTCCCGAGTGCGGGGATGTAGCCGAAGGGAGCGTAGATCAGGAATGCCACGGCGGCTATCATCGAGATCTGCATCACCCGGGGATCGTCGCGGAGCAGGTATTTTGCAGTGATGTAGAGGAAGGGTACCGAGAGGACGGCTATCGCCGGGTACATGAAGTTATTGAGGGAGAAGTAGTAGGGGAGCTCGAGGAAGAGATATCCGACGATGCTTGCCCACCCGCCGAGTGCGAAGTACTTCCGGAACCTGCCCGGGATAAGAAAGACGAGAAAGCAGATGCAGGAGATCAGCACCAGGTAATCCTTCATCCTTTACCCTTCGGCGTATCCGGCTATAATTATTTGTGCACCTGCTCTGCCCGGGTCGCCCGTCGTGCAGAACGATCATGCGGCATGACCAAGAATTAATTGCGATCACCGCCCCATTCATTATAATGATGTTCTGTCCGCAGTGCAAAGGTCTGATGATATCGTCCGGTGGTCAGCTGAAATGCAAAAAGTGTGGCTATATCCGTGATATCGATGAGTCCGACCGATTAAAGAAGACAGACAAACGCGTGGAGAAAGAGATCACCATCGTCGACGAGGAGGATAAGATAGCGACCCTCCCGACCGCGACCATCAAGTGCCCGGAGTGCGACTGCACGACGGCATTCTGGTGGCTGCGGCAGTTGCGTGCGGCGGATGAGAGCGAAGTCAGGTTCTTCCGGTGCACCGCCTGCGGCAAGACCTGGCGCGAGTACGATTGATTCAGCCGCTTTACTGTTCTGGCGCCCCTCCGGGGCGCATTTCTTTCTGTTGTTTTTTTGGCGGGTTCTTTTTCCGCTCCACGTGGTCCCATCCCCACCCTCTCGCATTCATGCCCGTATACCCCGTGCCTTTGCGATGCGGGGATCCCTAACCGCACGGCCGGAGACGGGCCGACGGATGGGGGCGAAGTCCCCTCTCCGCTACGCTATCGTATCCAGCGGCGGCCGCACGGGGTCGGCCGGAGAACTCTGCTGTATCAGTTCCTTTAACCGGTCAATCGACTCTTTGACCTCTTCTGCTGTGATATCCCCTGAGTGGCAGCACTTCTTCACGATCTCGGCAAGGTGTCGGGTGGTTCCAAGTTGCCCGGGATCGATACAGTCGTTTTCATGCAATCGTTGAGCCAGGAGTTCGACGACATCCCCCTTTTGGTATTCAAGGCCGTACCTGTCGCAGAGCATTTTCAGTTGCCGCTCAAGTGCAAGCCCTGCAAGAGCTCCCGCGGCACGATGGTGGCCCAGCGTGTAGAGATTCTCGGCTTCATCGATCTCCCGGTCGATGAATTCCGACGATATGAGTTCCCGAAAGTTTATTCGCTCTATCTCGGTCACGTCCGATACGGAGAGGAGGATGCTCCGTTGAATCTCGAAGACACGCCAGAAATCATCGATGATCCTGGACTTGTTGCGTGACCATTGCGGCCGTTCCAGCTGGATATAATCGATGACGCCATACTTGCCTTGCGTATCGCCGGAATAGCATTGATTGAACTCATCGATCCTTTCGGGGACATATTCCTGGACATATCGGTGGGCGGCCGTGTACCACCGTTGATACTTTCGTAACGCGTCCCGCTGCTTTTGCTGATCCTGACCGGACAGTCCGTCCCACTGGTTATTTGGAGCGAAGAATATTACTCCCATGGGATCCGGCCGTTGAATCAGTTCCACGGTTCGGAGCAGTCCGATTACAGTCTTTTCAATTTCAATTGCAGCGGTCTCAAGCTCGTTTATCGTTCGCCCGATCCCTTCCATGTCCTTCATTCCTTTGCCCCCGCGAGCCCGTAGATCTGCCTGTCGTTCTGCCGGTCGGCCGCATCGCTCATCCCGGCGAGCACCCCGCGCTCATGCGCGGTCTTCGCCGCCATGAGGCGCGTATTCCGGCCGGTCATCTGTTCCGCAAAGGTAACCATGTGGTCGTGGTGCCGGAAGGCGAGGATCGTTGAAATCACTCTGGTGGGCATGGCGATCAATGGAGTATGGAAAAGAGCCCGGCAAAAATGTTGGCATTTATCCTTTCGTATTGGAGGCCGCCTTTGACGATTTCATGATCTAGCGGGTGCCTCTCATAGTGCGGCGACCATGCGGGCACCCCTTCGTTGCGCGGTGCCTCCTCTCCGGTGAAGCCTCAATCCCGTCCCGGCGCCCGCCCGGCGGCCCGGCCTCCTCGGCTTTCGATTCCTCATAATATCGCGAGTAATGCATGATCCGGCGCAACCGCCGGTCATTTCAGCGGGGTTCCGGTAACTGTTTCCTGCCGTCTTCCCTCTGGTGCATTCCTCCCGTCAACCAGAATGTTGATATACAATATACATTATTAATAATGTATAATTGAGGTATATGGATGGCGGAGAACTTTGATGTCAAACTCGATGAGGCGAAGTACTATACCCCTGAAGCCCACTGCAGGGAACAGTCCTGGGTCGGGGATTACAACCGGGCCTACCAGGAGTTCCTTGCGGACCCCGACGGGTTCTGGGACAGCGTCGCCAGAGAACTCGAGTGGTTCCAGCCCTGGGACCGGGTGAAGGAGTGGAACTACCCCTACGCCCGGTGGTTCCTGAACGGCAAACTCAACATCACCCACAACTGCCTGGACCGCCATGTCCAGAACCAGCGGCGCAACAAGGTCGCGATCATGTGGCGGGGAGAGACCGAGGAGGAGGAGCGGATCCTCACCTACCGCCAGCTCTACCACGCGGTCTGCCGGTTCGCGAACGGCCTCTCGCGTCTCGGCGTCGGGAAGGGCGACCGGGTCTGCATCTACATGCCGCTCGTCCCCGAGCAGATCATCGCGATGCTCGCCTGTGCCCGCATCGGGGCGATCCACTCGGTCGTCTTCGGCGGGTTCGGCGTCAGGGCGCTCAACCAGCGGATCAACGGCATCGGCGCCAAGGTGATTGTCACCGCCGACTTCACCTACCGGCGCGGCAAGGCGATTCCGCTCAAGAATGTCGTCGAGGAGGCGGTCGTCAATTCGCCCTCCGTCGAGCGTATCGTCATTCTCCGACGGGATCTCGACAAGCCCGTCGAACTTCACCCCGAGATGGAGGTGGACTACTACGACCTGATGGAGGGTGTCGAGCGGGAGTGTCCCGCCGAACCGATGGATGCTGAGGATCCGCTCTTCGTTCTGTACACGAGCGGCACCACCGGGACACCGAAGGGCATCGTACACACCTGCGGGGGCTACATGGTCGGAACCTACTACACGACGAAGAACGTCTTCGATATCAAAGACAGCGACATCTTCTGGTGCACCGCCGACCCCGGCTGGATCACCGGTCATAGTTACTGCGTCTACGGCCCGCTCCTGAACGGTGCAACCTGTCTCATCACGGAGGCAACCCCCGATTACCCGGACCCGGGCACCTACTGGGACCTCATCGAGGAGTACGGCGTCACCATCTTCTACACCGCCCCGACCGCCATCCGGATGTTCATGCGGGTGGGTGAAGAGTGGCCGAACCGCTACAACCTCTCGTCGCTGCGCATCCTGGGGTCGGTCGGTGAACCGCTCAACCCCGAGGCGTTCGAGTGGTACTACCGCACCATCGGCAAAGACCGGTGCCCGATCATGGATACCTGGTGGCAGACCGAGACCGGGATGCACATGTTGACTACGATGATCGGCGAACCGATGCGCCCCGGATTCGTGGGGCGGCCGCTACCCGGTGTCGTCGCGGATGTCGTTGATACGGCGGGCAAACCGGTCCCGCCGGGTACGGGCGGCCTCCTGGTCATCAAAGAACCCTGGCCGTCGATGATGCGGACGATCTGGAACGACGATGAGCGGTACTGCAAGTACTGGAACACCGTCCCGGGCTGCTACACGGCCGCCGACCTTGCGGTGAAGGACAAGGACGGCTACATCATGGTCATCGGGCGGTCCGACGACCTGATCGTCGTCGCCGGGCACAACATCGGGACGGCCGAGGTCGAGAGCGCGCTCGTCTCCCACGAGGCGGTGGCGGAGGCCGCCGTCATCGGGAAACCCGATGCCCTGAAGGGGAACACCATCAAAGCCTTCGTCATCCTCAGGAACGGCCGCCGTCCCGGCGAGAAACTGAGGAACGATCTCGTCTACCATGTCAGGATGACGCTCGGTCCCATCGCCATACCGTCCGAGATCGAGTTCGTCGAGTCGCTCCCCAAGACCCGGAGCGGCAAGATCATGAGGCGGGTCCTGAAGGCGCAGGAGCTGGGTATGGACCCCGGCGATATCTCGACTCTGGAAGAGTAGAATACCAACTATTTATATACCATTTTTAAGCATGCTATATATATGAATGAGCACAGACCAGAGGAGTCCCTCAAGATAGAAAATATCGTCGCTTCCGCGAAAGTGACGGATTCTCTTGATCTGCCATCTCTTGCATCCCGGTTGAAGGACGCGGAATACAATAAGAAGCGGTTCCCCGGCGTCGTTCTCCGGATGCAGGATCCGAAGATCGCCGCGCTCGTATTCGGTTCCGGCAAGGTCGTCCTGACCGGTGCGAAGAGCATCGACAGCCTCTCGCGGGGCCTGGAGATCCTCGTCGAAAAGTTGCGGGGGCTCGGCATCGAGATCCCCGAGAACCCGACCTACAAGGTCCAGAACATCGTCACGTCAGCAGACCTTGGGACGCCGATCAACCTGAACAAGATTGCCGTGGGCTTCAACCTGGACAAGATCGAGTACGAGCCCGAACAGTTCCCCGGGCTCGTATACCGGCTCGACGACCCCAAGGTGGTCGTCCTCCTCTTCGGATCCGGCAAACTGATCATCACGGGCGGCAAGGTGCCCGAGGATGCCCAGCGTGCGGTACGGCGGATTCTCTCCGAACTCTCCAGTCTCGGTCTCATCTGAAGCCCGTTTGATAGTCCTTCTCTTTTTTTAAACTCCATAAGGGCCTTCAGGGCCGTTGGCACCTCGTGCGAGCCGTTTTGCATCTCCGGCGAACCGGGTACCCACAGTCTCCCCGGCTGATGGCGTAGCCGCCGACTTCCGCTCTCCCCGTCATCCCGCTCGTTCTCTCTCCCTCCGGAGAGCACCTTCTTACTGCCTGCGGAAGCGCGCTTCGGTGAAGAAAAGACTGTTCTCAGCGGTTTGATGGCTCATCCATTCACTTAAAACAAACACAATCGCCGGATCTCCCATTGAAATAATAATATTTTTATAGTCAGATTTAAAACAATAGATAACTATCTGATGGTGAATGGATGAGGTCCGATAAGGTACGGTATTTTACGCCACGCGACGAAGAACTCGCCGAGCTCTTGATAGGCATTGGAATCAAAAGAAATGTCTCCAAAGTGCTTGTATACCTGGCAAATACGGAGGAAGCGACATCCCGGGACATCGAGCGCGGCACCGATCTCCGCCAGCCCGAAGTCAGCATTGCCATGCGCTACCTCAAAGAGTGCGACTGGATCGATACCCGCGAGAGCAAGTCGGAGAGCAAGGGAAGGCCGGTGAAGATCTACACGCTCTCGCGCTCAATAACGGAGATCATGGACACGCTTGAGAAAGAAAAGAAGAAGGAAGCCCGGCATCAGTTAGACCTTATCCAGAAGATGCGGGAATGCATCTCAACGCAGTGATATGACGCTGCAACCCTTCTCCTCACCGACAATAACCGTTATCTTTTCCGTGTAGGCCGAGAACAGGCCGCACTCCAGTGCACCGGGGATCGCGGCGATCGCCGTCTCCAGGCGCCCGGGGTCTCTAATCGTCCCGAAACTGCAGTCGACGATGAAGTTGCCGTTGTCGGTGACGACCGGGCCGTCTTTCTTTACCCCTTCCCGGAGAACCGGATCGGCACCGAGCGCCGTAAGCCGGCGGGAGACCGTCTCCACGGCGAACGGGAGCACCTCGACCGGCACGGGCGCGTCCAGGGTCTCCACCATCTTTGTCCCGTCGACGACGATGACCGCCCTCCGCGCCGCGTCGCAGACGCACTTCTCCCGGAGGAGCGCGGCTCCGCGCCCCTTGATCAGGCGGAGAGCCGGATCGACCTGGTCGGCCCCGTCGATGGCGATATCGAGTTCGGGGTGCTCGTCGAGGCTCGCGAGGGGAATGCCGTACCGGCGTGCCCGGATTGCCGCCTGGTAGGAGGTCGGGACGCCGGCGATGGAGAGCCCGTCCTCTGCTATCCGCTCGCCCAGCCGCTCCATCGCGAAGAAAACGGTCGACCCGGTGCCGAGCCCGACGACCATCCCGTCAGCAACCTCCTCTGCCGCCCGGTGGCCTGCATTCCGCTTCGATACCGCCTGTTCTGCTGTACTCATGCTGTACCCTTCCCCTCCCGTTCAGATATGCATGCCGTCGAAGATGCCCCGGAGTTCGTCCGCGGCGGCATACGCCGTGCAGTCGAGCGTGATCGGCGTGATGGAGACGTTTCCCCTCTGCACCGCGTGCACGTCGGTGCCCTCCTCGGCGTCCTCGTAGAGCGGCCCGTCGATCCAGTAGTAGGGGCGGCCGCGCGGGTCGAGGCGCTCTTCCACGCCGGTATAGAAGAGTTTCTCGGCAAGACGGGTGATCTCGTATCCGCCGCGCACCTGCGCCGGGATATTCACGTTGACGACGTGGGCCTTTCCGGGGAACCCGTTTGCCAGCACCCTCTCGCAGATCTCACGAACCACCCGCTTCGTGTCGAAGTAGCGGTCGGTGATCCGCGAGGGGTCGTCGAACTTGTCGCCCTGGTCCTCCACCTGGAGCGAGAAGGCAAGGGACGGCACACCCTGGTTCGACGCCTCGAGCGCAGCCCCGACGGTTCCCGAGGTCATGATCGACTCAAACGAGAGGTTCTCGCCGATGTTGACCCCGCTGACCACGAGGTCGGGGTTCAGGCGCAGCGCGAAGAGCCCGATGATCACGGCATCGGTCGGTTTCCCGCCGACCGAGTAGGCGGTCACGCCGTTCATCGTCACCTTTGTCGCGCGTATCGGCTCGAAGATGGAGATAGACCTTCCTACGGCGCTCTGCTGAGTGGCGGGGGCGACCACGGTGACGTCGGCGATCGGCGCGAGCGCGTCGTATGCCGCCCAGAGTCCCGTAGAGGTTATTCCATCGTCGTTGGTGAGCAGAATCTTGGGCTTCATCCTTGTCTATAGGGATGGTTCCCGCGCATCAAAAACCTGCCCGATCGTCAGGGTCAAGTCCTCTGTAGCTAACCTCTACTGCAATGAAGGTCTTTCTCGCCGAATACTCCGTATGCAACGACCCCGAGCTTGCGCCCGAGGGCGCCGCCATGCTTGCCGCCATAAGCGGGAGTTTTGAGCGGTGCGGCTACGCTGTGGTGACGCCCGAGCGCCCCGACTTCGAGGGCGAGATCAAAAGACTCGCGCCGGAATGCGATGTGGGTCTGGTCATCGCGCCGGATCATCTCCTCTTCCGGTACACGCACCTCCTCGAAGGGCTGACCCATAACATCGGGTGCGGGAGCATGAACGCGGCAGTCTGCGCCAACAAACAGCGGACGGCGGATATCCTCTCCCGGAACGGAATAGCCGTCCCCCCCGCTGCCGGGGAGGGGAGGAGAGTCGTCAAGCCGGTCATGGGCTGCGGCGCCCTGGGGGTCAGGCTGACGGATGAGGAGCCGGGAGCCGGCGAGTTTGCACAGGCTTACGTCGAAGGAGAGGCGCTGAGCGTGAGCCTTGTGGGGAGCCGGGTGACCGGCAACGTCTGCGAGTTCTACACGGGCGCCGCGCCGCTCCTGCTCGCCGTCAACCGGCAGGAGATAGCCGTCGCGGACGACGGGGGGTTCCTCTATCTCGGGGGCGAGACGCCCGTCCATCCCGATCGCGAGGAGGAGATCGTTGATGTCGCCGTCCGGGCGATGAACGCCCTCGGGTGCCAGGGATACGCCGGGATCGACGTCGTCGTCGGCGAGAGAATCTACGTCGTGGACGTCAACCCGAGGCCCACGACCAGTCTGGTCGGCATCGCGGCCGTCATGGAGGAGGAGATCGCCGATATACTCGTCAGAGCGTCGCACGGCGAGGCGCCGGCAGAGGTGCACCTCTCCGGGAGGGTGCGGTTCGACAAGGACGGGGGGCTTCACCGGCTATGATCGGGATCGATATCGGCGGCGCAAACCTCAAGGTCGTCGACGACGCCGGCGTGCATATCCACTACTGCCCGCTCTGGCAGGGCGCACCGCTCGCCGAGCTCCTCAAACCGTATGCCGGAAAACCCGCTGCCGTGGTGATGAGCGGGGAGCTCGCCGACTGCTTTGCAGGCAAGATGGACGGCATCCGGTGGATCGTCGAAGCAGTGCAAGAGGTCCTCCCCGACGCCGTCTTCTACGGCACCGATGCGGTGTTCCATACCCGGCCGGTCCCTGCCCTTGCCGCCGCGAACTGGCTGGCGTCGGCCGATTACCTGCGGGAGAACTACGCCGACGCGGTGCTCCTCGACGTGGGAAGCACCACCGCCGACGTCATCCCCCTGAACTGTTTTGAGGAACTGAAAGATCTGACCGACACCCGGCGGCTGCAGGAGCAGTACCTCGTCTACACCGGCATGCTCCGGACGAACGTCGCGACGTTGCTCTTGTCGGTCACGCTCGGCGGGACGGCGACCCCGGTGAGCACCGAGTACTTCGCTGCAAGCGCCGACGCGCACCTCGCGCTCGGCCATATCTCCCCGGAGGACTACACCTCCCCTGCACCCGACAACGGGGAGAAAACCCCTGAAGCGGCGCTCCGGAGGCTTGCCCGGGTGGTCTGCGCCGATCTCGACGAGATCGGGCGAGACGGGGCGTTGGCAATCGCCCGGCAGTTCTGGGACGCCCAGCGAACGCTGATCGCCCGCGCAGTGGAGCATGCAGTGTCCCGGAGCGGTGCCGGGCGGCTGATCACGGCCGGGATTGGAGCGGACCTCTTTGCCCGCGAACTCGGCGGCGTTACGCTTGAGGAGGAGATCGGGGAGTTCTCGGACGCACTGCCGGCATACGCGGTCAGGGAGGTGGCGCTACGGCAATCCGGTGGAACCTGACCCTTCTTCTGCTCGCGGTATCGATCGCCGTCACGGTCGTGTCGCTGGCGTCAGGATTCCCGTTCTTCTTTCTCTTCCTGTTCATTCCGCTGATTCCGCTCTTCGGGCGTCCCCCTGCCGCGAAGCGATGCCCTGCCTGCGGGTGGGAAACCGCAGGCGGCGAGCGCTTCTGCCCCTACGATGGGACGCCGCTCACGGTCGAGGGTGAAGGTGGCGAGGTTCAGCAGGGAGAGCGGTAGCAGAAAACCGAAGAGGTTGGTCGCGGGAATCGTCCCGAAATCGCGGGAGGCGTAGTTCCGGATCGTTCCCCGGTCGACGACGATCCCCATCGCCCGGAGGTGCTGCGCCACCTGGTTGAAGGGCATCTGCTGTGAGAGGAGGAGACAGAGATCGACGATGGGCGATGCGAGACGGGTGTCGGGGTAGAAGGGAGCGTCCGCATAGCAGAGGGCGCCGCAGTCCTGGCAGTAGAACCGCTTCACGAAGACCCGGACGGTGTGTTCTTTTCCGTTGTCGTGCATGACGGCAAACCGTTTTGCCCGCATGTCGTGCCCGATCACCTGACCCCCGCACGACGGGCAGGCGTCGAGATCGTCAAATATCACGCCGTCCATCGACGCGAGGGCGTTTCCCACCAGGTCGACGAGCATCGGCGGGATCGGCAGTGTCTTCTTTGCGATGGCAATTCTCTCCTGTGCAGTTGTATGAGAGGGTATGCATCCACCGATAATAACATCTCCCGTCAGACGGGACCGGACGACGTGGAGACGTTCCAGTCCGCAGGGGAGTGCCCCGGAGATGCCGCCGCCCGGAGACTGGTTCAGCGCGTATGCCCGGCTCCGGTCGCGGTTGGGGCCGATGTTCCCCTTCTCCCGCACCGTCGGATCCGGGGGCGACTGCATCCGGGCCCGAATTCGGGAAGACGCCGTATGTCAACCGACTGTTTCGCTGTCTCATGTGGGGTTCAGGGCGCATCCCGGATCCAACCGGTCTCATGCACCTGAATGCGGTTACGGGAAAGAATGGTCGATATCGTACCGGGCACCCGGAAAGATGCACCTCCTATCCCACACTTATTCATCAAATATGCTCCTGTTAATCACTAGTGTTAAATATTTCAATTGTCTATATAGGTGTATCCGAGGTTTTTACCATGGATCTCAAGTATGTACAAACTACATGCCCGTACTGCGGTACAGGGTGCAGCTTCAACCTCGTCGTGAAGGACGGGAAGGTTGTCGGCACACAACCTTACAAGCGTTCTCCGGTCAACGAGGGGAAAGTCTGCCCCAAGGGCACTTACGCTCACGAGTTCGTGAACAGCCCGGACCGCCTCACAAAGCCGCTCATCAAGAAGGACGGCAAGTTCGTCGAGGCGACCTGGGACGAGGCTTACGACCTGATCGCACAGAAGTTCAAGTCGTATAAGCCCGATGAAATCGCCTGCCTTTCCTCAGCCCGTGTCTCCAACGAAGAGAACTACCTGCTGATGAAACTGGCGCGCGGCGTCTTCAAGACGCGGCACGTCGACCACTGCGCCCGGCTCTGCCATGCGTCCACCGTCGCCGGCCTCGCCGCCTCGTTCGGCTCCGGTGCGATGACCAACTCCATCCTCGACATCGCCGAGTCCAAGTGCGTCTTCGTCATCGGGTCCAACACATTCGAACAGCACCCGCTCATCGGCCGCAAGATCGTTCAGGCAAAGTTGAACGGTGCGAAAATCATCGTATTCGACCCGCGCTACACGCCGACCGCGAAGCAGGCTGATCTCTATGCATCCTTCTACTCCGGCACCGATGTGGCCATCCTCAACTGCCTGATGGGAGAGATCATCAGGAACGGATGGGAGGACAAGGAGTGGGTTTCGAAGCGCGCAAAGGGATACGAGGAACTCAAAGCGACGGTGCTCAAGGATGATTATCTCCCCGAGAACGTCGAGAAGATCTCCGGAATTTCCGCTGCAGATCTCAAGACCGCAGCCGAATGGATCGGTACCGCCGAATCCTCCGCGCTCCTCTACTCGATGGGCATCACCCAGCACACCGTCGGCGTAGACAACGTCAAGTCGACTGCAAACCTCCAGATGCTTACCGGAAACATCGGCAAGCGCGGTGGCGGCGTGAACGCGCTCCGCGGCCAGAACAACGTTCAGGGCGCCTGCGACATGGGATGTCTCCCCGTCGTCTTCACCGGCTACCAGAAGGTCATCGACGAGGCCGTCCACAAGAAGTTCGCCGACGCCTGGGGCTTCCCCGATGGCATCTGTGAGCCGAAGAACGGCTACGAGGTCACCGTCATGTTCAACGTCCTGACCGACAACCCCGGCGAGCTCAAGGCGATGTACATCATGGGCGAGAACCCGATGCTCTCCGACCCGGACCTCACCCACGCAGAGCACGCACTCAAGAGTTTGGAGTTCCTGGTGGTACAGGACATCTTCCTGACCGAGACCGCCCAGCACGCGGACGTCGTGCTGCCTGCCTCCTGCTACGCAGAGAAGGAAGGTACCCAGACCAGCACCGAGCGGCGCGTCCAGATGTGGCGCACGGCTCAGGACCCGCCGGGCGAGGCAAAGGTCGACTGGAAGATCCTCTGCGAAGTGGCGGCCGCCATGGGCTACGCCAAGCAGTTCCCCTACCAGAGCGCCGAGGAGATCTTCAACGAGATCGCCGCCCTCACGCCGTCCTATCACGGCATGAACTACGAGCGGCTCAACCGGCCCGAAGCCCTCCACTGGCCCTGCCCGACCACGGAGCACCCCGGCACGCCTATCCTGCACATCGGCAAGTGCTCGCACCCCGACGGCATGGGCGTAATGCACCCCATCGAGTGGAAACCGCCGGCGGAAGTCCCCGACGCTGAGTACCCCTATATCCTCACCACCGGCCGCTGCATCTGGCACTGGCACACCGGATCCATGACCCGTCGCTCCGCGACCCTCGATAACGAGGTCCCGACGGGCTGGATCGAGATCAACACCGAGGACGCAAAAGAACTCGGTATAGCGAACAAGGAAATGGTCCGGGCAATCAGCCGCCGCGGCGAAGTCGAAGTCGAAGCGAAAGTTACCGACGAGATCAAGAAGGGCGTCATGTTCATGCCGTTCCACTTCGCCGAGTGTGCAGCGAACGTCCTGACGAACAATGCACTCGACCCGATCGCAAAGATCCCTGAGTTCAAGGCCTGTGCTGTGAAGGTCGAGAAGATTACGGAGGCCTGAAGATGGCTGCAAAAGGCGATATGGTCTACGCATGGGCAGCTGATGCCGCCTGCCAGGAGAAGGGCGAGTGCGGCGGAGCGGTCACCGCTCTGCTGACGCACGCGCTTAAGTCCGGCATGGTGGACGCTGTCCTTGCCGTAAAGAAGGGACAGGATCTCTACGATGCCGTGCCTGTGCTCATCACCGACCCGGCCGAGATCGCAGAGACTTCCGGCTCGCTCCACTGCGGAACGCTCCTGCTCTCGAAACTGCTCAAGAAGTACCTGGAGGGCGCCGAGAACATGCGGATCGCCATGCCGGTGAAAGGCTGCGACGCGATGGGCCTCTACGAGCTCGCGAAGCGCAACCAGATCAACCTGGACAACGTCCTCCTGATCGGTCTCAACTGCGGCGGGTCCGTCAGCCCGGTCCTGGCCCGGAAGATGATCGCCGAGAAGTTCGAGGTCGACCCCGACGACGTCGTCAAGGAAGAGATCGACAAGGGCCAGTTCATCATCGTCACGAAGGACGGCCAGCACAAGGGCATCTCGATGGACGAACTCGAGGAGGCAGGCTACGGCCGCCGGTCGAACTGCCGCCGCTGCAAGATGAAGATCCCCCGCCAGGCGGATCTCGCCTGCGGCAACTGGGGCGTCATCGGGGATAAGGCCGGTAAGGCAACCTTCGTCGAGGTCTGCTCCGAGAAGGGCGCAAACCTCCTCGACGGCGCTCTGAAGGCAGGAGTTCTCAAGAGCGAGGCCGCGAACCCGAAGGGTATCGAGATCCGCGGCAAGGTCGAGAACGCGATGCTGAAGCTCGGCGACAAGTGGCGGGCGAAAGACTTCGAGGGCCTCGGCGAGGGCAAGGACCGCCTGAAAAAGATTATGGACGCGACGAGCCGGTGTATCAAGTGCTACGCCTGCATCGAGAACTGCCCGATCTGCTACTGCGTCGAGTGCAGCACGAAGAAGGCATACCTGGTCGAGCCCGGTCAGGTTCCGCCGCCCTTCATGTTCCACCTGATCCGGTACGCCCACATCTCGGACTCGTGTATCAACTGCGGCCAGTGCGAGGAGAACTGCGCGATGGATATCCCGAACGCGCTCTTCATGCACGCTCTGCAGGTCGATCTTGAGGAGATGTTCGGCCACACCCCGGGTGTGGACATGGAACTCCCGGTGCTCGCGCTCGTCGAGGAGCAGACCGAACGCAAGCGTCTCGCCGACACCGGCAGCGACCAGATCTTCAACATCTTCGAGTAAGATCTCCCCCTTCTTTTTTTTGGTAGGTTGCGACCGGTTAGCTGCGGTGCCAACAGTACACCACCGACAATCGATAGGCCCACATCATCCCTCTGTCCGGGTATCCGTATCCGGGACGCTGATGAAGAGGGGTTGTGTGCACAGTACTTCACTAATTTCGGCATCTGAAATCGATCACTGCAGCCTCGCATAGCGACCTACAACGGGATCGGCAGCACCCGGGCACCGGACTTCGCGCTCTTCGCGTGAGGCCATATTACTATCTTCACCCATTAACTCACGCGAAGTCGCGAAGAACGCGAAGGAGATGGTTTGACCTCTTGAAGATCACCTCAACCGTTTTAGCGAAGTACTGGTGCAGAAAAGAGAAGAGAGGGGGTTTCACTCAACCGTATGGGAGAGGGGTGGAATTGCGCTCTGGTCGGAGAAGGTCTCCTCGTGGCCGTCCGGGAACCGGACTACCGTCAGGCCCGGGGAGAGGTCGGTCTCGACCAGCGATGCAAACCAGTAACTGTCGATCACTTCCTGCGCCCCGGTGAAGTCGAGTCCCGGTGTCGAGTAGACCCGTCCTCCATCGGCGCCTTCGATCTCCGCGAACTCCCGGACCGAGAACGCGGCGCTGTCACTCTCGGCCGAAGTCACCGTTACGGGAACCCCGAGCGATCCTTCAAGCGCGGACTTCAGTTCCTGTGCCGGATCGGCGATCTTGAAGAAGACGGCGATAGTCTCGATCCACGAGAGGGTGTAGTTAATGGTGATACTTGCGCTCCCGTCCTCGTCCACGGCTATCAGGAGATTGTCTGTGGTGAATGCCCCGGCCGGGGCTACGATAACCGCCATGAGCAGAAGGGAGGCGACCAGAATCCCGCTTCTCATTCTTGTACCTCGATGAACCATATACTGTTTGGAAATTTAAACATTTGGGAAACACTCTCTACGTTCAACAACTCAATAACTGGATTTCTGTGCTTCATTTCACTAAAAATACAGAATCTCGAAAAATACTGGTGAGGGGTGTAGCCGGGATCATGTGATGCACCGCCTCCCGTGACCCGGCGCTGAGTTCACCGCTGCAGCCCGTTCCCCCTCAGTGCACCCGCAGCCAGAGGTGCAGGTTGCGGTAACCGGCGTCGGTGAGATTGTTTTTGGGGATGGTGTCGGGCGGTGTCCCGGCAAAGAGGAGGAACTCGATCCGGTTCGTATCCGGGTCCATGATCCGGAAGGTGTAGGGTTGCTCGACGGTCCGGTTGTGCGGCACCGTGACGGAGAACCGGTCGAGGAGCGTCGCCGAGACGACCGTCGACCGGTTCGTCACGTTATTGAACCTGCTCTCCACGGCAAACGTCTCCACCGTGTAGGTGATATCCCGGTATTCGTGGTTCCCGATCCCGATGATCACCGTCTGCGGCGTCCCGGACATGAACTCGGTCGGATAATCGGCCGCTTTTCCTCGCGGCCCGAGGATGTAGAACTCGGTGAACTTCTCGCCCTCTTTCGGGACCGCGATGATGAAGACCGTCGTTGCCGCGGCCACGAGGACGGCGGCGATGAGGGCGACGTTCAGGACCCGGTCGAACCGGGATACTGAACCGCCGGAGAACTCCTCCCGTATCGAATCCCGGCACGTGGCCAAAGGAATCGCAAAACGGCTCTCTTCCGGAAGCTCTCGGCGCCGGAACTGGGCGGTGAGGCCGACGGCGAGACCGAATGCCAGGAGGGTGACGGCGATGGAGTCGAGCCGGATGCCCCAGGGCGTGTAGTTGAGCGCGAAGCCGAGGAGCGGCACGATTGCTATGGAAAGCCCTATCGAGAGGGCAACACGTCCTATTCCGTCGAGGTCGTCTCTTGCCGGGAAGAGCGCCGCGGTCAGGAGGTAGCCGGGGATGAAGAGGATGAACGGCAGGACGAAGACCACGCGAAGGAGACTCTCGCTGATGATTGGGGCGTAGATGCCCGCAAGGGCGAGAAATGCCCAGAGATAGGCGCCCTTTAAATCCAGCGGGATGGTGCGGGGATCCAGCGACCTGATGAGAGTGTCTACGGTGGTTTCTGATGTCATTCTGCTACCTCCATAAATAGCCATGGTATAAATAGGTTCTCCGGTGAGGGCCTGTTTTGGGGATACGAACGCCCGGAATCGATTGAAGGCGGCCTGCAGGAAAAATCAGCATCTTTTAATCGAAGCGCGACCAACCCGCATTCATATGCCCCGGGAAGACTGGGACGATCGGGCGTTCACCGGACTTGAAGCGGCCATCGTCTTCATCGCGTTTATCGTCGTCGCTGCGGTCTTCGCGTACGTCGTTCTCGGGGTGGGCATGACCACGTCGCAGAAGAGTCAGGAGACGATGTATGCCGCTCTCGGCGAAGCCGGATCCGCTCTCCGCCCGGGACAGTCGGTCATCGCCAAGCTGGACAACGATAAGGGCCTCATCGAGTTCATGGAGTTCGATCTTGAGACCGCGACCGATCTCGCCGTCATCGATATGGGGAGCATGACCTACACCATCGCTACGAAGAAGACCCTCGTTACGTTCCCTCCCGGCGATCCCCGCGTAACCGTCACCTGGCGGTATCCCAAAGACGGCGGACCCCTCCTTGAGGCGGGCGAGGTCGTCACGGTGAAGCTGATGGTGGGAAGCGTGGAGATCGGGCGGGGAGATACGTTCACCCTCCAGATGACCGCCGCAGGGGGAGAGACCGCTGCGCTGACCAGAAACGTTCCCGCGGGTATTGGGAAGAATGTCTACGTCGAACTCTTCTGACGCCGGGTTCACCGGACTCGAGGCTGCGATCGTGCTCATCGCGTTCGTCGTCGTTGCAGCCGTCTTTGCGTACGTCGTTCTGGGGGCGGGTATCGTCTTCTCCGAGGAGAGCCGCTCCACCGTTCACCAGGGCATCCGGGAAGCAGGGTCGAGCCTCACCGTGATCGGCGGCGTATACGGAGTCAGCGACAATCTTGAACGGATAGACGCCATCATCATCCCGGTCGGGCTCACCGCCGGCAGCGAGCCGATCGACATCACCACGGTATCCGTCCGTCTGGTCGGTTCCGGGAACAGGGCGATCATCGACCGGAACGAGCCCCTTGTCGACGTGGTTCCCATACTCGGGCGCTGGAGCGTCCAGGAGCGGTTCAACGCCGACTCCGATCACCTTCTCGAGCCCGGGGAGCAGTTCATACTGAACGTCTCGCCGGATATCAAGTCGGATTGCATAGCGTACCGGACGTTTGCCGTCGAGATCAAACCGGCCGGGAGGCCGGCGCTCCGGGTGGAGAGGACGGTGCCGGGCAGCATCACCACGATCACCCGGCTTGACTGACGCCTCTACCCGGCGTACAGATAATCCCGGTGCCGTATCGCCCCGACGACCCCGACTGCCGCCACCGCTGCGAGCAGCAGGTAATCCTCCGGCCCCGCCCCGGCCATCAGGATGCTCTCCGGGCTGCCGGCCGCCCAGACATGGATGGAGACGAGTGCAAGGATTCCGAGGAGCGGAACGGAGACGCGGACGAGTGCCGCGGCGAACCTGGATATGCCGGAACCGGAGCTCCGGCAGGCGACGAGAGCGATCCCGGCCGATGCCGCGAGGAATATCCATTCGGAGAGCGAAGAAACCTCGGCAAGGATGGCGCCGCCGAAGTAGCCGGTGAACTCGTAAGGCTCGTATGGGCCGAGGAGCGGGAAGTACCAGGTGACGGGCATCGCCCACATCGCGTCGAGGAGATGGTGGGAGAGTGCTCCCGCTGCGACGGCGAGGAGCGCAATGGATTCGCGTCTCCGGTACAGTGCGATGCCTGCAACTGCGAGGAGCCCGAGAAAGAGCAGCCCGTGCCCGAAGAGCCGCCCGGAATTGAGCGACCCTGCAAGAAGAAGGTGGCCGACCGGTTTATCGATCAGGTCGGGGAGGACGGCCCCGAGCGCAGAGAAGCCGATGAGCCGCCGGTCGTCCAGACGTCCGGCGATCGCGAGGCCCAGGACCAGGCCGAGGAAGAGATGGCAGGCGACAAACATTTTTTATGAAGATGATGCCGATCGGTTATATCTCTGCTGTTCGGGGTGAGGCAAACGATAATGGCCGGAGAGCGCCGATAACTCTCCGGATCATGACAACGCTGGACCGGCAGGAGATTCTCATTCTCTTTGTCTCTTTCCTCATCGGCAGCGTAGCGGGGTGGTGGAGCCGCACACACTGGGGTGACGGTCGCATCGCCGTGATAGCGACGCTTATTGGAACCGTTGTCGGCTACCTTATCATCGTGACCGTTCTCCGGGCCGCGTCTCACCCGGTCGGGTAGCCGGCGTGGAAGGGGCACTCCTCCCGCAGGCATTCGCGGTTGATATCGCCAAACTCACACCGCACCGCTTCCGCTACCGGGAGGTTCACCCCGAACCGCTCGGCAAGGAACGTGATCGCGGCGCGGATGGCAAGCCACGAGTCGCGCTTGCAGCATCGGGGGCCGCCGTGCCGGGCTATCGTCATCAGGCTCTCTGCGGTCATCTGGTTAGCAAGCGACCATTCCTGCTTTTTTAAGGGCGTTGACCCGGTGATCAGGCTCACGAAGATGCCGGTGCCGACCGCCGCCCCGCAGGTGCCGTGGGTTCCGCAGGCCCCTCCCGGAACCACACCGGCCCTCGTGCGGGCCTGCCTGAGCAGTTCCCCTTTTCTCCCCGGCTCCCCCTGGTGGTTGCAGTAGGCGGCGATGAGGGATGCGGGCACGAGAAAATGGTGCTCCGGCCCGTGCATCCTGACCGCCGGATACCGCATCAGGATACAGGCGATGGCAAGCGGGTCCTCGAGCTCCGTTGCGATGCAGAACTGTTCGATGAGGTCGAGCGCTGCGAGGCCGTGGCACCGGTCGCAGACGAAGTGCCCGGCTTCGCAGGCGACTGCAGTGCTCATGACCTCCCCGCAGACGGCGCACGCAAGGTCGTGGGGCTTCTCGCCATACACGAGATCCCGGCCGCAGATCAGGCATCCTGCCTTATGCTCCATGACATTGGGGTGTGTCGCCGTATCTCATAATATCCTCTGGCCCGGCGGATCACGTGGCCGCGGATTGGCCGGGGCGGTGCATCCGGCCGTGATCGTGTCCCGGCGGGAGACCCGTCCACTGCTCTTCCCGCACCCGCCCGCCTTCGACCGCGAGGACGCGGTCGGCGAGCGTCAGGAGCGACGGGCGGTGGGTGATGAGGATGGTCGTCCGGTTCCGGACGAGAAGCCGCAACGTCCGGCAGATCTGCTCCTCGGTCTGCATGTCGAGCGCGGACGTGGGTTCGTCGAGGATGAGGATGGGCGCGTCTTTGAGAAACGCCCGTGCGATGGCGACCCGCTGCCGCTGGCCGACGGAGAGCTGCGTCCCGCGCTCCCCGACGATCGTCCGGTATCCGTCCGAAAACCCTATGATCTCGTCGTGGATCTGCGCTTTCCGTGCGGCTTTGACAACCTCCTCGAAGGTTGCCTCGGGCCTGCTGTAGCAGATGTTCTCCTCAATGGTGGTGTGGAAGAGGAAGAGATCCTGCGAGACGAGCGATACCTGCCGCCGCAGCCACCTGGGGTCGAGCGACGCGATATCGCGGCCGTCGAGTGTGATCGTGCCTTCCTGCGGTGCGAACGCCCGGAGGATCAGGTTCACGAGCGTCGTCTTCCCGGCGCCGGTCCGCCCGATGACGGCGACCACCTCACCGGGATGGGCGACGAAGGTCACGTCCGCGAGAACCGGTTCCGACTCCGTATACCCGAACCGGACACCGGAGAACTCTATCCTGCCCTGCACCACGGCGGGCACGACTCCGCCGCCGACCGGCTCGCCGTCCATCGAGAAGAGGTCGCGCAGGCGGGAGGCGGACGTCGCCGCGGGCTGCATGACGACCGGGAAGGCGAAGAAGGTGTTGACGGTGGGGGCGAACGTCACGACGTAGACCGCGAACGCGACGAAGTCCCCGACGGTCATGCCGCCGGCAAGCACCTCGTTCCCGCCGACCCAGAAGACGGCGATCAGCATGAGCGACATCGTGCCGATCCTGAAGTACTCCGAGAACGCCGAGAGCATCGTGTTTTTGATCCGGGCATCGACCATCCGTGCAAGCGTCCCGGAGACCCGGTTCACCTCCCGCTCCTCCGCGGCGTGCGTCTTTACGGTGTCGATGCCGGAGATCACCTCCTGGATGTCGCGGGAGACGTAAGCCTGCCGTTCGCGCTCCCGGTGGGTGGCGGCGCGGATCCGCCGGATGAAGACGGCGTTGACCAGGAGGTAGAGCGGGATGAAGGCGGCGACGACGAGGGTGAGTTTCAGACTCAGGATGCAGAGGATGGCGAGGGTGAAGGCGACGTAGAGGCCGTTTGCGATGATCAGGGGGAGATACTGGGAGACGGTGTACTGCAGGATCTGGACGTCGTCGGAGAGGCGGGACATGATGTAGCCGGTCTGCTGCGACTTGAAGTACGAGATCGGGAAACTCAGGACGTGCTCGACGAGGGCGGTCTGGAGGTTGAAGGCGTAACCTTCCCGGAACCGGGCGGTCCAGTAGTTCCGCAACAGGTCCATGCCGCCGGTGAAGAGCCCGAGCACCAGGAGAGCGGCGATGAGGGTGTCGAGCGACGAGAGGAGCCCGCCGGCTTCTGCGGTGAGGGAGTCGGAGGCCTCCGTCCCGCCGAGCAGGATGTTGTCGATGAAGAACTTGATGCTGAGCGGGAGCACGGTCTTTGCCGCCGAGACGAGAGCAGTCGCTGCGAGGGCCAGTACGCCCACCGTCCTGATCGGCCGGGCGAACCGGAGGAAGAAGGCGAGGTCGGAGAACCGGAGGGTCCCGTCGGCCTTCGTTGGCTGCCGCATGACATCAAGGGTGAAGGCGATGGTACGGCGACAGCGGTCAGTGATGCTCATGGTATAAGTCCGGTCGAGGGATGGACGGGTCTGAGGCCTGACCCCGGATTGTCGCTCTCCAGTCTCCTGGCATATCCCTGTTCCATACCCTCTTCGTGTATAATACCTCTGCTCCGGCGGCCGGGATAAACCGAAACAGATAATGCGCGATGGTATGAGATCCACGCATGATATCGCGCGCCGTAGTCAGACGCTTCCGCGGGGCGGTTGTGGGAGCACTGACGATCGGTGCAGCCTCACTCCTTGGTCTTCTCAAGGTCCTCCCCGGGTCGTTTGAAACGGTGGCGTTCCTCGTTTGCGGGGGACTTATTGCCGGGCTCCTCACCCCGGGCTCGGTGAAGGACGGGGCTATCTCCGGTGCCATCTGCGGGGTACTCGTGGCCCTGATCATGGCCTCCGCAACGACTCTCACGAGTCTGGTGGAGGGCAACCCGCAGTATCCCCCGTTCTGGATGACGTTCCTCTTCTACGCCCTCATCCTTATGGCGCTCCTCCTCCCCTACAGCGCCGTCGGCGGGGCGGCCGGGACGGCGGTGCGAAACGGTCTCCGGAGGAGCGGCACCGCCGGGGAAGGCGAGCGGGGCCGGTGGGTCGGGATCGGCATCGGCGCTGCCGTCATCGCCGGTTCGGCTCTCGTGCTTGTCTATATCGCCCCGTTCATCATAGTCGTCCCGCTCGTCGGCGGATTCATCGCGGGATACTCCGCCGGGAGCAGGCCGGAAGACGGCCTCGAGGCCGGGCTTGTCGCGGCGCTCTTCGGGACCGGCCTTTTCCTGATCCCGATGCTCTGGACCGCGTTGCACGATTTCGGGTTCGCCGAGATGCTCGAGGGGATGGTCGTGATCGCCCTGGTATACTTCTTCACCCTCCTCGGGACCGCCGGGGGGATTGCCGGTGCGGTCGTACGGCCGGGTCCCGGGGATAGTTGAGAGATTACGGCTTTTTTTGGAGATAGAGAGATCACCACTGTTTATCGGACCGGAATGCCCGGGGCAGCCCCGGGGAAAAAAGTTACAGCTGGGCCGAGGGTGTTGCCCGGACCGTCCCGGGAACGGCCACTCTCTTTTCGAGAATACTGACGGCGACGGTCGTGATCGAGACCAGCACGAGGTAGACGACGCCGACGGCCGCAAACGACTCCGTGTAGAGGAAGTACTTCGTCGCCACCTGTTTCCCCGCCCCGGCGAGTTCGATCACCGTGAGCATGTAGGCGAGCGACGAGTACTTGATCAGGTAGATGAACTCGTTTGAGAGCCCTGGTATCGCCCGGCGGAGCGCCTGCGGCAGGATGACGCTTTTGATCGCCTGCCACCGGGTCATCCCGAGCGACCTCGCCGCGACCATCTGGCCGTCCTTGATCGATATGAGGGCGCCGCGGATGTATTCGGCGTTATACGCGCTGTTGCAGAGGATAAAGCCGAGCACGGATGCCGCGAACGCCGTGAGGGTTATCCCGATCGACGGGAGCCCGAAGTAGAGGATGAAGAGGAGAAGGAGAAGCGGCGTACCCTTGATGAGAAAGACGAACGTCTTGCAGAGCCAGGATATAACGGGGTGGCCGTACTGCCTTCCCACCGCGACGGCGATCCCGAACGCAAGGCCGAACGGGGCGGAGCACGCGATCAACTGCAGGGTCACGACCAACCCCTGCATCAGCGCCGGGAGGAGGATCTCGAAGAGGAATACCGCCTGATCCATGCTGCTCCTCAGTCATCCATCCGGGAATCGATCCGGCCGATGAAGTCCTTCATCCGGGTGAACCGCGGGTCGTTCAGGAGCAGGTCGGGCGGTCCCTGTTCGGCAACCACGCCGTTCTCCATGAAGAGAACCTCGTTTGCAACCGAGCAGGCAAACCCCATCTCGTGGGTGACGACGAGCATCGTCATCCCGTTCCGGGCCAGTTTCTTCATGACCTCCAGCACCTCCCTCGTCAGTTCGGGATCGAGCGCGGAGGTCGGTTCGTCGAAGAGGATGACGTCCGGGTCCATGGCAAGCGCCCGTGCGATGGAGACCCGCTGGGCCTGGCCGCCCGAGAGTTCCGCCGGGTAGTGGTCGGCCCAGTCCTCCATCCCCACCTGCCGGAGTTCGGTGAGCGCCTTCTCGCGCGCCTCCGCCTTGCCCATGCCCTTGACCTTCAGGAGCGCCAGTTCGACGTTCTTGAGTGCGGTGAGGTGGTCGAAGAGGAAGAAGTTCTGGAAGACCATCCCGATCTTCTGCCGGAAGTAGTTGATCCGGGCTCCCGAGTTCGTGACCTCCTCCCCGTCGAGCCAGACCCTCCCGCGGTCGGGTATGGTCAGCTGGTTGATGCACCGGAGAAGCGTGCTTTTCCCGGTCCCCGAGGGGCCGATGAAGACCTTCGTCTCGCCGCGGCGGACGTCGAACGATACCCCGCGCAGCACCTCGGTATCGCCGAAGGACTTGTATATCTCCTCGACTTTCAGCACAATGTCGTTGTCGTTCATGCTCTACATCGCTCCGGTTCCGAATCCGGGGATTGCTATTCTCTTCTCCAGGCCGTGCAGGAGTTTGAGGCCCCCGTAGTTCAAGACGATGAAGATCCCCGCTGCAGCGAGGTAGATCGGTATCGTAATGTGGGTCTGCGTGACGATCCTTGAGGTGATGGTGAGCAGTTCCACGACCCCGATCGCGTAACAGACCGCCGAATCGGTCAGGATGTTGGGGTACTCGTTCGACCATCCCGGGAGTGCTATGCGCATCGCCTGGGGAAGGATGACCGAACGGATGGCGGTGAGCCTGCTCATCCCGAGGGACCGCGCTGCGATCATCTGTCCTTCACCGACCGACTGGATGGCCCCCCGGAAGATCTGGGACTGGTATGCCGCCCCCCGGAGGCCCAGCACGACCGCCCCGACGACGAACGCCGAGAGATGGCCGAGCCCGATTGCCGGGAATATGCCGAACCAGAAGAGGAAGAGCAGGACAAGGATGGGGAGGCCCCTGAAGAACCAGACGTAGACCCCGACGACCCACCGAATCGGCCGCGCCCCGTACACCTGGCCGAGAGCCATGGGCAGTCCGAGAAGGACTCCGAGGCCGAGGGCGACGAGGACAAGGCCGAGGGTAGAGACGATGCCTGAAAGGAGATACGGCAACCAGTCGATGAGAATCGGTAAAACGTCCATTTGGCTATCCCTGAATCACTGCAGTCTCTCCGGCTGGAGAACGGCGCCGGGTACTCTATGCATGAATCTGACGGAGAGCAAAATAAACGTTCCCAAATCCCCTTCAATTGAGCGGGACGGCTGCTCGCCACCGCGGGACATTTTTATTCCCGGAGACGGATTCGGCCGTATCCGCTGCGAACGCCCTCCACGCCGCGCTCTCCGGGGTTCCAGCAACACTTAAGTATCTGGGGGAGGGGGAAGATGGGGTATGCCACCTGCACCCGATATCAGGATCCCTCTCGATGTGCCCTCCGAGGA
Organism: Methanoculleus chikugoensis; assembly: GCF_900095385.1. GTDB lineage: Archaea > Halobacteriota > Methanomicrobia > Methanomicrobiales > Methanoculleaceae > Methanoculleus > Methanoculleus chikugoensis_A. The sequence continues at coordinate 58,937 of NZ_FMID01000046.1, read as the reverse complement.
GCAGGAGAGGTACCGGGATAATTACCGGAGAATCACGCACGGTACCGGGAGGTTGATGCTCTTTGCCGGGGACCAGAAGGTCGAGCACCTCAACGACGATTTCTACGGCGAAGGCATCCACCCCGACGACGCCGATCCCGAACACCTCTTCCGGATCGCGATCCGGGCAAGGATCGGGGTCTTTGCGACCCAACTCGGGATGATCGCCCGCTACGGTGAGGATTACCGGGACGTGCCGTACCTCGTCAAACTCAACTCCAAGACCCACCTGGTCAAAACCGCCCAGCGCGATCCGCTCAGTTCGGAACTCCATCTCGTCCGGCAGGTCGTCGACCTCCGCGATCGGACGGGGCTCGCGATCCTCGGCGTCGGCTACACGATCTACCTCGGGAGCGAGTACGAACCGATGATGCTCTACCAGGCGGCGCAGATCGTCAACAACGCGCATGCAAACGGCCTCATCACCGTGCTCTGGATGTACCCCCGGGGCAAGGCGGTCAAGGACGAACGCGATCCCCACCTGGTCGCGGGCGCGGCGGGCGTCGCGGCGACCCTCGGGAGCGATTTCGTGAAGGTGAACCCGCCGAAGGCGGGCGGCACGATCGACGCTGCCCTGCTCCGGGAGGCGGTGGCGGCCGGCGGCAGGACGGGCGTCGTCTGTGCGGGCGGGTCGCATGCCGATATGCAGGAGTTCCTGCAGCAGCTCCACGACCAGATCCACATCGGCGGCACGGTCGGGAACGCGACCGGCAGGAACATCCACCAGCGGCCGCTCGACGAGGCGGTCCGGTTCTGCAACGCGATATCGGCGATCACCCTCGACGATGCGAGCGTGGAGGAGGCAAATAAGATCTGCATGGGAGGCAGGTGTTAGGATGACGACGGTCGGCATCCTCACCGGGGGAGGAGACTGCCCGGGCCTGAACGCGGTGATCCGGGCGGTCGTGCGGACGGGGGCGAAGCACGGGTTCGACGCAATCGGGATCCGGGACGGATGGCTCGGGCTGGTCGCCGGGAACGTCGAGCCGCTCACCGACTACTCGGTGACGGGGATCCTCCCGAAGGGCGGGACGATCCTCGGGACGTCGCGGACGAACCCCTTCAAGAACGAGGCCGATCTCCAGCGGCTGCGCGACAATATCAGGAAGTTCGGGCTCGACGCGATCGTTGCGATCGGGGGCGAGGATACCCTCGGCGTCGCGAACAAACTCTCCCAGCTGGGCATCCCGGTCGTCGGGGTCCCGAAGACCATCGACAACGATGTCGGCGGGACCGACTACACATTCGGGTTCGACACCGCGGTTTCCATCGTCACCGAGGCGATCGACCGCCTTCACACGACGGCGGAGTCGCACCACCGGATCATGGTGGTGGAGGTGATGGGGCGGCACGCCGGGTGGATCGCGACCGTGGCCGGAATCGCGGGCGGAGCCGACGAGATCCTCATCCCGGAGATCCCGTTCGACCTTGACGAGGTCACCCACCATCTCCGGGTGCGCTACGAGCGGGGGAAGAAGTTCAGCATCGTCGTGGTCGCCGAGGGCGCCCAGCCGAAGGGAATGGCGGAGGCGATCGCGCAGTCCGCCCGGAAGGACGAGTTCGGCCACGTGACGCTTGGCGGTGTCGGGAACTACCTGCGCGACGAACTCGAAAAACGGCTCGATATGGAGGTGCGGGTGACGGTGCTCGGGCACATCCAGCGCGGCGGGTCGCCGACGGCGCACGATCGGGTGCTCGCGACCCGGTTCGGGGTGGCGGCGGCGGATCTCATCAGGGATCAGGACTTCGGGAAGATGGTCGCGCTCCGGGGGAATGATATCGTCGCGGTTCCGCTCGAGGAGGCGGTGGCGAACCTCAAGACGGTGGATATGGATCTCTACAAGATCGCGAGCATCTTTTACGGGGGATAAACGGCCGCCCTCGGGAGACTCTAACGCCGGTGGAGGTGCCGGTGGTGGATGTCGGGCTGGTGCGGGTGCTCGTGGGCGAGTTCGGTATGGGCGTGCACGTGGGAGTGCTCCCCGGCCGCCGAGAGCGGCGGGTCGCCGGCCTCGTGGTCGTGATCGTGGTGGAGGTCGTCGTGGCGGTGGCGGTGCTCGTGGACGGTTGCCGGGTGCCGGTGGGGATGGGAGTGCTCCTCGGAGACCATCAGCCAGGCCCCGATGGCCATGACGGGCAGCGCGACGTAGAAGGCGCCCGCTGGAAGTTCGGCGAAGAGGAGGAGCGAGAAGAAGACGCCGAAAAACGGGGAGACGGCAAGGAGCGAACCTGCCCGGGCTGCGCCGATGCCCCGGAGGGCGAGGAGGAAGAGGATGCTCGTCAGCCCACCGTAGCAGAGGAATCCGACCGCCATCGCGGCGGCGGCCGGAGCCGCGGCCGGGAGGTGTTCTCCGGCGGCGGCCGCGACGAGGAGCGTGACGGTGCCGGCCCCGATCCCCTTTACGGAGATGACGAGGAGGGGGTCCTTTGCCGAGAGCCGCTGCCCCAGGTTGTTGTCGACCGCCCAGAAGAGGCAGGTGAGCAGGATGCCGAGCGCCGGGAGGGAGAGGCCGAGTCCGCCTGCCGGGTTCCCGGTGAGGAGGAGGCACGATGCGGTGATGCACCCGAGCGCAACCCAGACGCGGCGGCCCACCCACTCACCAAAGATCGTCGCGGCGATCAGCGTCGTCGCAACGGCCTCGAAGTTCAGGAGGAGGGCCGCCGTCGCCGCAGGCGTTCCCGGGAGGCTGAACACAAGGGTTACCGGCGCGAGAAGCCCTCCGAAGAGCGTCACGCCGATGAGCCAGGGGATATCGCTCTTCCCGGGCGGCGCCTCGATGTGACTCCGCCGTCTTCCCGTCGCCGTTCCGGCGAGGGAGAAGAGCAGGGCGCCGGAACCGCTTCCGAGCGAGACCAGTGCGGCGAGAGCGAGCGACCCGATATCGGCGAGGAGAAGTTTCGTGAACGGGGCGCTCCCCCCGATCAGGATCGCCGTCGCCAGCGCACAGAGAACGGGTGTCCGGTAATACGGCAGGGTGGATCCGTTCTCTATGGCGGCAGGTTTGCGCGGGTACAGGAGAGGTGCCTCCGGGAAGGTTAAACGTCGTGAAAAAGGGGGGACGAATCGTCCCCGGTTACTTCAGGTTGTGCTCTCTGTGAGGTTGTGCTTCTCTTTGAGCTCTTCCCAGTAGGGATCGGCCTGCAGTTCCGCGATCGCCTCGTTCATGAACTCGAGGAGCGCGGTGTCCTCCTTTCTGATGGCGACGCCGAACTGCTCCCTGGTCTCGACGGAGCCGATGGTCTTGACCGGCTTGCCCTTGATGATGTCCTGGATGGAGACGTCGTCGTACATGACCGCGTCGACCCTGCCCGCCTCGAGGTCGTTGACGGCAAGCTGCGTGTTGGCGTAGGTCTTCAGGTTATCGGCAGGCATCGTTCCGTTCTCGATCAGGTTATCCTCGATCCAGTGGGCGGCGGTGCATCCCTGCTGCGCTCCGAGAACCACCTTGCCGGCAAGGACGTCTTCAAGCGTCACATTCGAGTCCTCGCGGGCTACGACGTCCTGGTTGACGGTCCAGTAGGGGTTGCTGAAGTTGACCGCTTCCTGCCGCTCGGGGGTGATCGACATCCCTGCGTAGACCATATCGATCTTCCCTGCCTGGAGCGCGGGGATGATGCCGCTCCATTCCACCGGCATGAACGTCACCGTGATACCCTTCTTCTCGGCGATCCACTTCATGGAATCGACGTCGAATCCCTGGGCGTTGCCGTCCTTATCGACGTAACTGTAGGGAGGATACGCATCGTCGATGCCGACGATGTAGTCCGGCTCGGTCGTTCCGGTGCACCCTGCACCCGCGACTGCCAGCACTGCAACGATACCTATGAGCAGCGTGAGAATACCATGCTTTTTCATAAGAAATGGATTAGTTAGACGAGTAAAATTAACCTTTTGATTTGGCGCTGCTGGAGGGGGGCAGTTGGGCTGACAGCCAGCGAAATTTCTTGTTTAGGAGCAAATCTCCGCCGCTGCCACCCTTCCGCTCGAACCGGTGCAGTCTCCGGCGCTCTGCCGGCGTTCACCGCAGGGGAGTCCGGTCGCTTTCGGCCGGCACGGTGTCATCATCCCCGCCGTAGTACGGCCGATAGGTATTTATTGCATCTTACCTCCCTGGGGCCGCCTCCCGGCAAGGGAGCGCGTATATGGACGGTGAGCAGCATGAAAGGCATGAAAGAATCCGCCGTGGGCGGGATGTCGAAAGTCGCCGGGTCCCTGCAGGAACTCGATCCCCGGATCATCGAACAGATCACTTCGAGGATCAATTTCCCCGCATCGAAAGACAATCTTGTCTCCCAGGCGAAGGAGAGCGGAGCACCCCAGGGCCTCCTCGACACGTTGAACCAGTTTGAGGATAAGCAGTACAACAGCCAGGAAGAGATCAAATCAGAGTTTCAGAAGGTTCAGCAGAAGTAACCCATTTTTACAGTCGTACACGGGTGCCGGAGGCGGCATCCGACTCTGAAAGGAGCCATGCAAGCAACCGGACCGCACCGGGAAGTGCTTCAAGGGCATGGACGGCTCTGCCGGAAAGGGTCACGATCCGCCACCTATATCCGGTCCCGGGGTGCACGGCACCGCCATGCTCATCGTCGGACACCGGGGAGCGAGGGCTCTTGGGCCGGAGAACACCCTGAGCGCTCTCCGGAAGGGCATGGCGTGCGTGGATCTCGTCGAGGTCGACCTGCGCCTCACGCGGGACGGTATTTTAGTCGCAATCCACGACGCGACCGTCGACCGGACGACGAACGGGGCCGGGGCGGTCAGGGGATATACCATCGAAGACCTGGCTGGACTGGACGCCGGGGAGGGGGAGAGGATTCCTACCCTGGGGGAGGTTCTCGACCTTGTCCGCAACGTTACGGGGCTTGTCGTGGAGATCAAGGAGCCGGGGACGGAGGCGATCGTCGTCTCGGCGCTCAGGGAGATGATGCCGGAGCGGCTCTTTCTGGTCTCGTTTTATTCCGGGAGCGTTGCGACGGTAAAGAGGCTCCTGCCCGGAACTCCGGCGGGCCTCATCTACTCTGAGGAGATCGCCGATCCCGTCGGGCTCGCCCGCTCGGTGCAGGCCGATCTCCTCCTTCCAAGGTGGGATCGGGTCTCGCACGAGCTGGTGGCTGAGGCGCATGCGGCCGGGCTGCTCGTCGTCCCCTGGCTCTTAACCACGGAGGACGATATCCGTGAAGCGCTCCGGCTCGGCATCGACGGGTTCTCCAGCGACGATCCCTGCGCTGCGCGGCGATACCTTGATGCATCGGTCAGACGAGCGTCCCCGGAAGGTGCTTGAGGAGCCACGCCTTCACCTCGACGTAGAGGCTCGCGGCTGTCTCGTCGAGGGTGTGCCCCGCCCCTTCGTAGACGATCAGCCGCCTGGGTTCGCCGGCACGCCGGTAGACCTCCTCCGAGGAGGTATGGGAGAGGACCGGGTCAACGTCCCCGTGCACTAGGAGGATCGCCGCACGGCCGGCGAGGGCGGCGACCGGTTCCGTCCCGGCGGCCTGGGTGGCGATGGCGACGACGACCCTGACCGCCGGGACGTTCGCCGCCGCCTGGATTGCCACCGCTCCCCCGAGCGAGTGCCCGACCACCCCGGCGGCCGCGACACCCCGGCTCTCGAGGTAGCGCAGCCCGAGGACGGTGTCGAAGACCGATTCCACGAGGTCGGTCGGGTGCCGGTACTGCACCAGGAGCGCACTGATCCGGTCGTTCGGAAGATCCTGTGCCAGCCGCGGGTAGAGTCCCCGTGCCGGGGTGTCGAACCCGCCGCCGGTACCGCCCACCATGACGACGCCGCTTCTGGCTCCCTGCGCTTCGTAGTAGCGGCAGACGGTCGTTCCCCGATCGGTCGCGATCTCCACGATCTCATAGGTCTCGCCGGCCTGCGGGATTCGCCTGACATCCGTAGGGTGCACGTCGACTCTCGCACCCTCCACTTCGATTACAGCCGTTCCGAGCATGGGGGGCAATAGAGATTGGGCCTATTTGGCTTTTCCGGCAGGAAGGTCCGCGCGCCCGGGTAAAAACCGATCCCGCGCAACCGGGGTAGCGTTGCTCCGTAGACCCGTGCGGAAAGTACATTACTATTGGTTTCTAATTATAAACTACGATGGATAAAATTGGGCACAGACTCTTCCAGCATACTGAAGATTCTTCTCAAAAATCTGCTCAGGAAAGGCACGCTGCAAGCCCCAATTCCGGGGAGTCCGATGCCGACCTCCTCGACGCTTACTCCCGCGCCGTCGTCCGGGTCGTCGAGTCCGTGGGCCCCGCGGTCGTGAGCGTGGTCGTGGGGAAGAACTCTCCCGGGTGGCGCGGCGAGCAGGTGGGAGCAGGATCGGGCGTGGCCGTATCGCCGGAGGGCTACATCCTGACCAACAACCACGTGGTGCAGGGGGCGGGGAGGATCGAGGTCCGCACGGCGGACGGCACCGCTCTCCCTGCACGCCTAATAGGGGCCGATCCGGCAACCGACCTCGCCGTGCTCCGCGCCGGGACGGCGGATCTCCCCTACGCGTCGTTCGGCGACTCCGGGGCGCTCGCGGTTGGACAGCTCGCGATAGCCATCGGCAATCCGCTCGGCTTCGATTCGACCGTCTCGACGGGAGTCCTGAGCGCTCTCGGGAGGGCGTTCCGGAGCCGGGACGGCCGCCTGATTGAGAACATCATCCAGCACACTGCTCCCCTGAACCCCGGGAACTCCGGCGGCCCGTTGGTGGACTCCCGCGGCCGGGTCATCGGGATCAACACGGCCATCATCCCGATGGCTCAGGGCATCTGCTTCTCGATCCCCTCGAGCACCGCCTCGTGGGTTCTCCCGCAGCTGGTCGCCGACGGCAGGGTGCGGCGCGGCTACCTCGGTATCGCCGGACAGTCGCAACCGCTCCCGCAGCACCTCGCTCTGGCGCTCGGCCTCGCCGCGAACCAGGCGGTCGAGGTCGTCTCGGTGAACCGGACGAGCCCCGCCGGCCGGGCCGGGCTCAGGCCGGGCGACCTGATAGTCGCGATCAACGAGACCTGCGTAACCTGCGTCGACGACCTGCACCGGTTCCTCGCCGCCTGGCCTATCGCGGAACCCGCAACCCTCGCGATAGTCCGGAACCAGCGGCGGATCACGCTCCCGATCGTCCCCGCGGAAGCGGTCGCGTGCACCGCCTCCGGGTGAAGGGGGTACGGTCAGGTGACCCAGTCTATCCGGGGCTCCCGGCGCGCCGCTTTCGGTGACAGGGGGCCGGGATACCCGAAGATCAGCGGCGCCACGATCTGGTGATCGTCCGGAACCTTCAGCGCCGTAAGAAGGTCGGGATTCTCCTGGACGAGAGCCGCCGAACCGATCCAGCAACTGCCGATACCGAGCGCCCAGGCGGCAAGCATCATGTTCTCCGCGCAGAGCGCGCAGTCGAGGAAACTCGATATGGCATTTTGGGCGCCGAGAACCAGGACCAGCACCGGGGCGTTGTAGAAGATGTTGAACCCGGGGTTCTTGAGCGCCGCGAGAAACTCCTCCATCCCTGCTCCCGCCTCTTCTCCGATCCTCTCGATGAGGATCGGTTTGCAGTAATCGGACACCCGTTGCATCAGAGCACGGTCTTTGACGATCACGAACCGCCAGGGTTGAAGCCCGAGGGCGGTCGGGGCCTGGGTGCCCGCAGCGATGATCGCTCTCAGGGCCGCGTCCGGGACGTCCCGGTCGGTGTAGTTCCTGACGCTCCGGCGCTCCCGGATCACGGAGAAGGTCTCGATGGACTCGGCATCCGTCATCATGAACTCCGACTATGGCCTGCCGGCGATATTTATACCTTGGCAGGCCACCTCTCCGGGCCTCCTGTCTGATTCCTCGGCAACCCGGAGATGTCGCTAAATTGACCGGGAGGTCGGAAAAAACCCGGGTTTCACTAGATGACAAGATAGCAATCTTTTTAATGTCCCCGGAGCACAACCACTACAGCGACCATATTTTGATGCCGGTGAGGTATGACGGACTCGCACCAGGATCGGGCACCTCTCCATCGCGCGGTGCTCAATGCTCTCGAAGATGGACTTCTTGTGATAGGCGACGACCGGAAGGTCAGGTGGTACAACCCCGCCCTCGCACGAACCCTCGGCATCCGGCAGACGAACGCCATCGGGATGGAGTTCGGTTCTCTCCTCGACACGTACTTCCTGCCGATCATCGAAGACGAGGACTCCGTGCGGCTGCTTCACCGCGTCCTTGAAAACGGCGCGGACCTGCCTCCTCTTCTCTGCCGTACCCGGACCCACGACGGCACCCGGCGCTGGATCTCGATATCAAGCAAACAGGCTTTCGCCGTGACCGGGCAGCGGCTCATCAAGATCCGGGACGCCACTGCGGATCTGAATGCGCATCACTTCAGGGCCGCGCTCGAAGGGTCCCCGGTGGTCGTCTTCGTGCAGGATGAAGAACTCCGCTACACCTGGTCGTACAACCAGCAGCTGGGGTCCACGGACGCGTCCATCATCGGCATGCGCGAAGAGGATGCTTTTCCCGAGGATGCCGAGCACCTTACCGCGCTCAAGCGGCGGGTTCTTGAGACGGGAAAGACCGTGCGGGATGCGGTGACGTTCACCATTGCCGGCAAGCGACGTGTCCGCGACCTGACGCTCAAGCCGTTTCGGGATGCTGACGGGACGATTGTCGGCGTTACCGGGACGGCCTTCGACGTGACCGAGCAGAACCGGGTGGAGGAGGCGCTCCGGGAGAAGACGCACGAACTGAAGAAACGGATGGACGAACTCCGGTGCCTCTACACCATCGCGCACCTCGTCGAGACGCCCGGGATGACGCTCGATAAACTCCTGCAGGCGGTTGCCGATACCCTCCCCATGGGATGGCAGTACCCGGGCAGTACCGGGGTGCGGATCACCGTCGACGGCCGGGAGTACTATCGGGGCGATCCGGTGGATTCCCCCTGGAAACAGAAGAGCCCGATCGCCGTTCACGGCGAACTGGTCGGTGAAGTCGAGGTGCGGTACCTCGCGGAGGTCCCGGAGGGCGGCAAAGGGCCGTTTCTGCCGGAAGAGCAGATGCTGCTCGACTCCATCACGAAGCGGCTCGGCCGGATCATCGAACGGCTGCAGGTGGAAGCGGCGCTCGAGGAGAGCGAGGAGAAGTTCCGGGGGATTGCTCAGCGGAGTTTCGACCTCATCGTCACGTCATACCGGGACGACGGGCTGAACTACATATCGCCGGCGATGGAGCGGATACTCGGGTATTCCCCCGAAGAGATGGTGGGAACTGATTGGGAGGACTACATTCTCCCGACGAGCCTTCTGGTCTGGAAAGAGGGACGGCGGAGAGTTCTCCGGGGCGAGCAGGTCGAAGGGCTCCAGATCGAGGTTCGGCGGAAGAACGGGGAGACCGCCATACTGGAACTGAACGAGTCGCCGATCGTCGAGAAGAAGGCGATCGTGGGGTTCCAGGTGATCGGCAGGGATATCTCCGAGCGGATCCTGCACGAGCGGCTCCGGGAGCAGGCGTTCGATATGACCGAGCGGAATATCGCTCAGTTCGCCGTCCTTGCCGATCACGTCCGCCACCCGCTCCAGGTGATCATGGGGGTTGCGGATCTCCTCGACGACGAAGCGGTCGCGGAGAAACTCCGGGAGCAGGTCCGGCGGATCAATGTGCAGATCGGCGAGCTCGACCGGGAATGGATGGAGTCGCGGAAGATCCGGGAGTTTTTGAAACGGTACGAACTCTGAAGGGTTGCTGCGGCCTCAGGGTTGTTTTATAGGATCGTAATGGGCATTTCACCGTATCAGGTGGATCCCGGTGCAGATCGCCGCCTCACGCGAAGAGCGCGAAGCCGCGAAGTCCGGGGAATTATTTCGCCCTCCTCCGCACCTTGACAGTGCTCATGCTCCGGGCGTTCCGACCATCGCTCTTCCCGGCTTCGCGTGAGTTGGTGGGATGCTACGTGAAATAGGTCGTGGTTTGGGGCGTCTCAAGTCCCATGCACGGATTTCAAGTGGATATCGCCATTGGGGGAGGGGTTTCAGGGGGGGGCGAGCCCCCCTCCCCTGTCCCCACCCCCACGGCGATACTCTCACGGTCCACTGCATCGGGATATTTCCTCGCTCCACTCGCTTTGTTTGTCGCATAATGAAGGTTTTCAGCCTTCTCGAACTCCTGCCTCGAAACTCTTCGAGTTCTCAAACTCCTGTTCTGCGAACCATCACGTAACGAATCGTAGCACGTTCCGACAGTCGCAACTCACATCAAGTGCGTTCAGGGTGAAAATCCGTGTCCAGGAGCGCAAATGAACAGGACGGCATTCCCGGGAAAAACCCATTCACCGCCGCCGCCCCCGCCCTCTCTTCTCCTGCACCCCCGGCATGGCCTCCCTGATGGCGCCGAGGGTTTCGGGCAGGAGCGTGCCCTTCTTTCCGACGACGTCCGCCGTCCGGATGGTGGCGGCGTGGGCGGCGAGAGCGTAACTCTCGGTGAAGAGGTCGAGCCCGCCCCGGGCGAAGTCGTCGAGCGAGAGGGGGATCGAGACTCCGTCGGTGGACGGGCTGCTCGATACCGGGCAGATCAGCAGGCTCCCGGTCTCTCCTGAAGAAACGACAACCACCGGGCGCACCTTCCGCGCGCCCCCTCCCCCGATGCACATGGCGGCTAAGACGACGTCGCCGCTGGCGTACCGCCCCATGTATGTACCGGTCGACGTCAAAACCGATAAGAGAATTGATCCGGGCCTTTATAGTAACAGGAGGAATGGGGGGCGTTTTCGCCCCACATGCGCCGTTACGGCGCCCGTCCGTTTGCTTTTCCGTTGGACTTCTGCTGCTCTTCGCGGAACTCCTTCTGGTTCTTCGCCTTCTCCTTCACCAGCGCGGCCCGGGCACGCCCGTCACCGTTGCCGAACTTCGCCTCCTTCCCGTTGCCCGGGTTGATCACGGAGACGGCCCCGGTACCGGCGACCGATACGCTACCGTTCTCCGTCACGGCGCCGCCGGTCACCGTCAGGTTGCCGTCGCCGGCGGCGAGGTCGAGGTCCTGGTGCCGGTACTTCAGGATGAGCGTGCCGCCGTCTTTCATACAGAAGTTGACCTTCTCCGGCGTTGCGTTCCCGATCCTGAACTCAGTGGGGTCTGATACCGTCGTGTTCGCGCTGTCGGCTCCGGCAAACCCGAACCATTCCGCGATGCTGACAAAGACGGTCATGACACCGTTGCTCTTCTGGTTCAGGGTCTTCGGGACGACTTTCACCTCCGCCGTCTGCGGGTTCACGGTCACGTTCAGGGTGTCGCGGGCGACGGTACCCGTGGCGTTGTCTTCGACCATTACCGTGACCACATAGGTGCCCGCGGCGAGGTAGGTGTGGGTTGCCCGGACGGTGCCGTTCTGCTTGTCGTCCTGCACAACCTCTGCTTCGGTCGTTTCCGTGCTCCAGTCGACGGAGGCCGAGAGGTTCATCGCGTCGAAGATCTCCGTGTCGCTGCAGGCAGCGAGGATGGTCACCGGCTCCCCGGCGAGGACGGTGCGGTCGCTCCCGGCATCGACCGTGAGGGCGGCCTGCACGGCAGGAACCACCACGGCAAGGGCGATGAAGAGGGAGAATACTTGGATTGCGGTATCTCGTTTCATGATTGGCTACCTCCGGTAGATACTGGCCCTGCTCCCCTATTTGACCGCATTGAGCTTCCTGGTTCAATCAACCACCCGGGAAGTGGTGCAGTGGCCGCCCCTACACCCGGAGCAGCCGGGCATTGATCGCGACGATCACCGTGCTTGCGCTCATCAGCACCGCCCCTGCCGCCGGCGTGAGAAGGATCCCGGCGCCGATCAGGACACCTGCTGCGAGCGGGATGGCGACGGTGTTGTAGCCCGTTGCCCAGAGAAGGTTCTCGAGCATCTTCCGGTAGGTCTTCTTCGCAAGGTCGATGACCGCCGCCGCGTCCCGCGGATCGCTTCTCACGAGCACGATATCGGCGCTCTCCACGGCCACGTCGGTTCCGGCCCCGATGGCGATGCCCACATCGGCCTCGACAAGCGCGGGTGCGTCGTTGATCCCGTCCCCCACCATCGCCACCCGGTAGCGCCGCTGCACCTCCCGGATCTTCTCCGCCTTCTCATGGGGGAGGACTCCCGCGAAGAACTCGTCAAGATCAAGTTCCCCCGCCACCCACGCGGCGACGTCGCGGTTGTCCCCGGTCAGCATCATGCACCGGACGCCCATCTCTTTGAGCCGGCGGATCGCCTCCCCCGACTCCGGTCTGATGATGTCGGCGAGCGCGAGCGCTCCCATGAGCCGGTTATCCTCGAGCAGGAAGACGACGGTCTTGCCCTGTCGCTGGAGCGCCTCAACCTGTCCGTCCCCGGTACCGATGCCCTGCTCCGCGAGGTAACCCGGACCGACCACCCGGACGGTTCGGCCGCCGACCTTCCCCTCGACGCCGACCCCCGGGATCGCCCGGAACCCTTCTACCGGGAGCAGAGCAAGTCGCCGTTCCTCCGCGCTCCGGACGATGCCCCGGGCTATCGGGTGCTCGGAGTGCGCTTCGACCGACGCCGTCGTCCCGATCACGTCCTCCTCCTCCGCACCGCCGAAGGCGAGGACGTCCGTGACCCCGAACCGTCCCTCCGTCAGGGTGCCGGTCTTGTCGAAGACGACCGCCGTGAGATCCTTTGCCCGCTCGAACGCGCTCCGGTCCCGGATCAGGAACCCCGACTTGGCGGCAAGCGCCGTCGAGACCGCGATCACGAGCGGGACGGCGAGGCCGAGCGCGTGTGGACAGGCGATGACCATCACGGTCGCGGCCCGCTCCACCGCAAACCCGGCCCCCTCTCCGAGGGCGAGCCATGCCGCGAACGTCACCGCGCCGACCGAGAGGGCGATCGCCACCAGGAGGAACGCCGCCCGGTCGGCGAGATCCTGCGTCCGCGACCTGCTCTCCTGCGCCTTTCGCACGAGGTCGATCACCTGTGCGAGGTAGGTCTCCGCACCCGTCTTTTCGACCTCGACGACGACCGAACCCTCGCCGATGACCGCCCCGCCGATGACCGCATCACCCGGGCGCTTCTCCACCGGGCGCGACTCCCCGGTGAGCATCGCCTCGTTGACGCTCGTCGCCCCCTCGATCACCGTGCCGTCCACCGGCACCTTCTCTCCGGGCCGGACGAGAACCCGGTCGCCCGGTTCGAGCCGGTCGACAGGCACGTCGTCCGTTCCCCCGTCCCGGAGAAGGTGCGCCTCCGAGGGCATGACCCGGACGAGTTCCTCGAGCGCCCGCGACGCCCCGAGAACCGAGCGCATCTCCACCCAGTGCCCGAGGAGCATGATGTCGATCAGGGTGGCGAGTTCCCAGAAGAATCCCTCCTCGCCGACGATGCCGAGGACGACCGCCGAACTGTATACATAGGCGACGGTGATCGCGACGGCGATGAGCGTCATCATCCCGGGCATCCGTGCCCGCAGTTCGCTTACGATGCCGGTGAGAAACGGCCACCCGCCGTAGAGGTAGACTGCGGTCGCAAGAGCGAGGAGGAGATAGTCCGAGCCCGGGAACCGGATGGCGATCCCGAGAAGTTCCTGAACCGGCTCCGAGAGGAGAAGGATTGGAATCGTCAGTATCGTCGAGACGATGAACCGTCGCCGGAAGTCATCGAGGGCGTGGCGGTGCGTGCCATGGCCGGGCCGGTGGGTCTCCGGCGGCTTCTGCCCGGCGGCTTTTGTTCGATGCGTCTCGTACCGTCGTCCGCCCTCATCGTGGTCGTGGCCCACCTCATACCCTCCCCGTCCGCTTCTCCTCGGCGGTCCCGTCATGTGTGCCGGCTCCGCGCGCGCACCCGTTCATGCGGGTGATGCCGTTCTTGCAGGATGTAATTATATCGGTCGCGCACAGGCCTGAGAGCATCGGGACATGTGGTTGCCTTCTTCTGGGTGCCGGATATCCGCCGGTGAAAATGAACAGATTTATACCTTCTGGGAAACAGCATAATGCCTGTGCTCGGATGAACTTGCCCGCAGGACCGATAGGATCGTCAGAATTCTTCTGAATTTTTGCCGGATCCGTTAGGAGTGTGCGGGAACATTTTATCAGCCCATGGGGATGAAACTCCTCCGAGAGTAAAGGAAGGTGATCCCGGCCGATGTATGAATGCACACCTGCACATGACGATATCCTCGAGCTCTCCGGCATCCTGGATGCGTTCGACGAGGGGCTGCTTATTATCGGCCCGGACAACCAGGTGGCCTGCATCAACAAGCACCTGCGGCACCTGCTCGGCATCACGCGTGACGTGCCCGACGGAACCGACCCGGATCGCTTCGCTCACCAGGCCCTGATACCCCGCATCTGCGGGGAGTCGGGCAGATCCGAGGTCGCTGCGTTTCTCTCCGGCCGCGCTTCGGCTGCCGAGCTCGTGTGTGTAATGCGGTTGCCCGACGGCGGCGAAGGACGGTTCCGCTGCTCGTGCCGGGCCGTTCATGAAGGCCCGCTTCGCGGCAGCCGACTCGTCCGCCTCTCTCCCGACACCTCCGGCCCCGGGACCGTCCCGGTCTCCGAAGCCCGTGCCTTCCGGGTCGACGGCCCTGGAAGGGGTATGGATACCGCAAAGAGGAGGCGGATCGAGGCGATACTGCGGGAGAGCGAAGACCGGTACCGGTTCCTCGTCGAGAACCTCAACGAGGGCATCGCACTGATCGACAGAGAGGGCATCGTGGTCTTTGCCAACCAGAAGATGGCCGACATCATCGGCTATTCGATCGCCGGGGTCATTGGAGCGCCGGTCTATGCGTTCGTCGATGAGAACGATGCCGGAGAGGTGAGGGAACACCTGCAGAGCCTTGGCCGGAACATGCGCGAGGTCTTCGAGTTTGAACTGGTTCGAAAAGGCGGCGGCCGTATCCATACACTGATAGCGACCACTCCCATCATCGACACCGGCGGCACCTGCCGCGGATTCCTTGCCGGCGTCCAGGACATCACCCCCTTGAAGCGGATGGAGGCAAAACTCCGCGAGAGCGAGGAGAAATACCGATCTCTCGTCGAACTCTCCGCCGAGGCGACCCTGATCCACCGCGACGGGAGGATCATCTTCATCAACCCCGCCGGCCTGAAATTGTTCGGGGCTTCACGCCCGAAAGAGGTGATCGGGATGGCGATCCTCGATATCGTCCACCCGGATACCCGGGATCTTATCGAGGCCTTCGCCGTGCGGGATCTCCAGGGCGTGGAGACGCCGCTTGTCGAACTCCTGGTCGTCAGGCTCGACGGGACGACGGTTCCCATCGAGGGAAGGGGGGCACGGACGATCTTTGAGGGGCAGCCTGCGGTTCAGGTCGTCATGCGGGACATCGGCCACCGGAAACAGGCGGAGGAGCAGCTGCAGGCGAGGAATCGGCATCTCCTTCTGCTTAACCGGATCATCGGGACATCCGCTTCGACCCATCTGCCGGGAGAACTGCTGGAGACGGCGCTCAGCCAGACACTCGATCTCCTCGGCTACGACGGCGGCGCAGTCTACCGCCTCGATTCCGGGCGGAAAGAGGCCGCTCTCCAGTGCCGGCGAAACATGCCGGATGCATGCCTGGAACTGGCAGAGACCGTTTTTGGAAGATCGTTTGCCGATTCCATAGCTCCCGGCCTTCCGTGTTACCTTGAACAGGACCGGGGCCCGAACGCCCCGGGATCCCGCCTTCTCCGGGAACTCGGGTTTGCCGCACTCGCCTGCATCCCGCTCGTCGTCGAGTCGGACGTCGTCGGGGCGCTCCTCATCGGAACCAGGGAGCGGGGATTCTTCTCTCACGACGAGCGTGCGCTCCTCGAAGCCGTCGGCCGCGAGATTGGGGCCGGCATCGTGCGGGGAATGCTCTACCGGAGGCTCGAAGCGGCAAACCGGGAGGCGAACCTCTACCTCGACATCCTCACTCACGATATCCGGAACGCGGATAACGTCGCAAACATCTACGCCGACCTCCTCATCGATGAGCTCGAGGGGGAGCCGGCCCGGCACGCCCGGAAACTGAAGGACGGGATCAGGAAGAGCATCGAGATCACCGCAAACGTCGCCACCCTCAGAAAGATCCAGGAGGGCCGGGACGGCCTTGCGCGGCAGAACCTCTACGACGTGATCCGGGGAGAGATCGCCCACTTCCCCGACCTCTGCATCCGGTATTCCGGGCAGCCCATGGAGGTCTTCGCCGACGACCTCCTCCCCGAGATCTTCACGAACCTTATCGGCAACGCCGCAAAGCACGGCGGGCCGGGTGTCGAGGTCACGGTGGCGGTCGATGATCTGGACGAAGAGACCGTCGTCGTCACCGTTGCCGACACCGGTCCCGGGGTTTCGGACGATCTGAAGGAGGCGATCTTCTTCCGGTTCGAGCGGGAGGGCGGCAGGCGGGGGAGCCAGGGGCTCGGCCTCTCGATCTGCCGGATGCTTGTCGCGCGCTACGGCGGCAGGATCTGGGTCGAAGACCGGGTCAGGGGGCATCCGGAGCAGGGTGCGGCGTTCCGGTTCACCCTCAGGAAAGCCGGACGCGGGGAAGGTGCCTCCGCCTGAGCGCTCCCGTGCATGCCGCTACGGACGATCGGGTTTATTCCTCCCATCGCAAACATTTCACCATGTATCGAATCGCTCCTCTTCTCGTTGTCTGTATCCTCCTCTCCGCCGGATGCCTTGCCGCAGACGACGAGCCTCCGGCTGAATCGGGTGTCAGCCTGATCGCCCCGGTTGACCCGATACCCATATTCGACGGCCAGGCAACCTACGCCGGGATCGTCGGTGCGGAGACGCCGCAGATCCGGGCAAACTACAGCATGGGATATGTCGCCATCGCACCGGGCAACGCGACGCCGCCGCACCGCCTGATCGGGACGGCGGAACTCGTCTACGTGCTCGATGGTGCTGCGGAGATCCGCTGCGATAACGAGACGGTGACCGCCCGCGAGGGAGAGACCGTGCTCCTGCCGGAAGGGGTGCTGCAGTCGATAGCCTCGGCCGGGGATGCCGATCTCCGCTACATCACCGTGAGCCAGCCGGCCTACACGCCCGAGATCGAGATCTCGGGGGACGGGCTTGATGCGGTCGACGTGAAGACGGACAGTGCGCCGTTCGTCGTCGCCGATCCCCGGGGAGGGATCGAGTGGAGCCTCGAATCCGGCGTGGCGGTCTACACCCTCATAAACCCGGTGCTGATGAACGAGACGGCGATCCCGGTCGGCTACAGCCTTGCATGCGTCGAACTCCTCCCGGGCGGATATCTTGGCTATGACGGGATTCTCGGTTCGTCCGATCTCCTCTATGTCATCGAGGGGGAGATCGAGGTCGCCACGCCCGACGGAGAGACGATACGGGTTCCTGCCGGGAGTGCCGCCTATGTCCTGCCCGACCAGGTGAAAGAGACCCGGAACGCCGCTGACTCGACGACGAGGCTTCTCTCGTTCATCGACCCGGCGTGGACGCCGGAGAAGACTGTTCTCTTTGAATAGATCC
Source organism: Methanoculleus chikugoensis (assembly GCF_900095385.1). GTDB lineage: Archaea > Halobacteriota > Methanomicrobia > Methanomicrobiales > Methanoculleaceae > Methanoculleus > Methanoculleus chikugoensis_A. The sequence continues at coordinate 41,439 of NZ_FMID01000046.1, read as the reverse complement.
ACTTCCTTTTTTCCCGGCACCCGTCCTCCGCAGTTTCATGGAGGATTGCCGGTATCCGGCCGGCCTATCCTGAGGGCGTTTGCGATGACCGCAAGCGAGAGCCCCATGTCCCCGAACGCCACCGCCATCCAGAGGGTGACCAGCCCGAAGACCGCGAGTCCGGCGATGCCGAGTTTCACCACGAGCGCCGCTATGACGTTTTGCCGGACGACCGAGACCGTCTTCTCAGAGAGGGCGACAAGGTAGGCGACCCTCGAAATGTCGTCCTCCATCACGACGATATCGGCCGCCTCGATCGCGACGTCTGAGCCTATCGCCCCCATCGCGACCCCGACGTTCGCCCGTGCAAGCGCCGGCGCGTCGTTCACGCCGTCGCCGACCATCACCACGAGCCCGTAACGGTCCATCAGCCGCTCGACCATCGTCACCTTGTCCTCGGGGAGAAGCCCGGCATGGCACTCGTCGATCCCGATGCGGCGGGCCACCGCCTCACCGACACGCTCGTTGTCCCCGGTGAGCATCACCGTCCTGATGCCCCGCGCCTGAAGAGCGGCAACCGTATTTTCCGCATCCTTCTTCACCACGTCCGAGAGAGCGATCAGCCCGATCACCCCTGAGGCGGTGCCGGCGAGGACGACGGTCTTCCCTTCGCTCTCCAGCCGGTCGTACGCCGCCCGCCATGCCCGGTCGTCGCTGTCGGCGAAGAGCGCAACGTTCCCGAGGGTGTAGGCCGCACCGCCGATCTGTCCCTGGACCCCTCTCCCGGCGATCGAGACGAACTCCTCGACGTCCCGCAGGACAGCGCCCTCCTCCTCTGCCCGCCGCCGGATCGCCTCCGCGATCGGGTGGCCGGAGCGCGACTCGAGCGACGCGGCAACGGCGAGAACCTCCGCCTCCGGGACCCCGAACCCTACCACGTCGTCCACCTCGAGCCTCCCGGTCGTGAGCGTCCCGGTCTTGTCGAAGACGACCACCTGGGCAAGCCCCACGGCCTCGAGCGAGTCCCTGCCCTTGATCAGGACGCCGTTATGCGCCGCGGTCGTGATCCCCGAGACCATCGAGACCGGGGTGGAGATCGCGAGCGCACAGGGGCAGGCGATGACGAGCAGGATCAGCGCCCGGTAGAACGCTTCGAGGAACGGGACGCTGAAGGCGAGCGGCGGCACGACGACGAGGAGGCCGGCAAGGAGGATGACCGCCGGCGTGTAGTAGCGGGAGAACCGCTCGATGAACGCTTCGGTGGGAGAGGTGTGGGCCTGGGCCTCCGCGACCAGGGCGGCGACCCGGGCTATCGTGCTCTCTTTTTCCGGTTTCGTCACCCGGACTTCGAGGTATCCGTCGAGATTCCGTGTCCCGGCGTAGACGCCGTCCCCGACCTCCTTTGCCACCGGGACGCTCTCCCCGGTGATCGCCGCCTGGTCGACCGACGAGGTGCCGGCAACGACGATGCCGTCGAGCGGAACGGTGTCGCCCGGTCTTACGATCGCGATCTCCCCGACGGTGACGATCGTCTCGCCGCCGTCCCGCCTGACCCGGGCGGTCTGCGGCGCGAGGTCGAGGAGCGAGGTTATCGAGCGTTCGGCCCTGCCGGCCGCGTACTCCTCCAGGAACTCGGCGACGGCGTAGAGATAGAGCACGGTCGCCCCCTCGGCGGGGTTTCCGGTCAGGAACGCTCCTGCCGCCGCGATGGATATGAGCACGGCGATGCTGAACCGGAGCCGGATGAGGGCGAAGAATCCGGCTTTCAGGACATCGTAGCCGGATATGACCGCGGCGGCGAGCAGCAGGGCCGTCCCGGCGAAGGGGTACGGGGTGAAGTACTCGACGAGCACCCCCGCGAGGAGGAGGACGCCCGAGACCCCGAAGACCGCGATCTCCCGGCGGCCGACGACCTGCCCGTGAGAGGCCCCGACCCGGCAGCGGGGGCAGGACGAACCTTCCTCATGCTCCGTCACGGCCCGCCTCCGGCCGGAGCCGTTCGGGCGCAGGTCTCCGTCATGATCGTACAACCTTAACTGCTTCTCACTTAAAGGGTGTCCGGGCGCATATCCGGATCTGTCGCCGGCGCGATTGCTCGAATGGGGGGTCGCCCTTTCACCGAGCAGAACCATTATGACGAGTTCGACCTAACTGATCGGAACGATCGCCCCCAGCACAGCATGCCCGGGTGACGGCCTGCCGTCAATCTCCGTCACCCTGCCCGACTCCCCTTCAGTGTTAAACCATGCCGTCACCAGACTTCACCGCGACCGCTCCGGACAACCATGACCTGCCTGCCGATGAGGCAATCCCCTGCAGAATCTGGATCAGCGGGCCCGACGGCGTGGCGCCTGCTCTCCGGAAGACGACGCTCGAAGAGCGCTCTGATCCCGCGTGGGCGGGAAACCTCCATCCGGAGGACGCCGGGAGGATGCTCGCCCAGTGGGAACGCTGCAACGACACCGGTCTTTTGTGGAGGTGCAACTACCGGATCCGGGATGTCGACGGCGGATATCGCACCATCGCGAGCAGAGGCATCCCGGTCAGGGACGCCGCGGGCAGGATCGTCCTCTGGGCGGGGGTCGACCTCGACGTCACCGGCCGGGACGAACCCTGCTGGCAGACGAGGGAACTCTGCACCCTCTCCGCGGTCGCCCGGGTGATCGAGGGCGGCGCCGATGTCGATGAGGTCTTCCGGGAGACGGCCGCCCTTCTGCCCCGCGGGTTCCGCCACCCGGAACTGGTGTCGGTGCGGATAGAGCCCGGAACCGCCGTTCCGGGACCCGGAAGGATTGTTGCCGGGATTGATACGGAAGGACATTCAGCCCGGCAGCTTGTGGTCGAGTGCCGGAGGGTTCCGGAGAGAGACGATCCGTTCCTGCCGCAGGAGCACGCCCTCGTCCGTGCCGTCGCCGCGATGCTCGGTGTGGCCGTCGCGCCGGTACACGCCGGGGCTGCTACATCCGGGCACCAGTACCGCCTCCTCTTCGATCAGATGCCGGGCGCCGGCCTCCTTCTTGAGATACTCCGCGATGCTTCAGAGAACCCTGCCGGCCTCCGGGTCGTCCGGATCAACCGCAAAGCCGCCGAAAGCCTCGGGCGTCCGCCGGAGGAGGTCGTCGGAGTAGACCTCCCGAAGGCTATTCCGGCGATCGGCACCGCTGCACTCGACCTCTTCTACCAGGTTGCCGCAACCGGGAGGACGGTGCACCGCGAGGTCTCGAGTCCGGAAATCGGCTCCTTCTACGAACTGAAGGTGTACCGGCCGCAGCACGACCGGCTCGTCGTCATTGCAGGAGACGTCACGGAACGGCGCAGGGCTGAAGAGATGCTGCGGGAGCAGCGGATCGCCCTGGACAACCGGGTGAGGGAACTTGCAACGCTTTACGCCGTGAGCAGCGTCATCGAGCGGCCGGGAAACTCGGTCGAAGAGGTTCTCCGGGACGTTGCCGCTCTCCTCCCGGTCGGCTGGCTCCATCCGGAAGATGCCGCCGCCCGGATCGTGGTCGACGGCCGGGAGTACCGGTCGGCCGGCTTTGTCGAGAGCCCCCGGCGGCAGGAGAGCCCGATCGTCGTCCGGGGGAGGATCGTCGGGAGTGTGGAGGTCTGCTACCGCCACCCGCGGCCTGAAGACGACGGTGCGCCGTTTCTCGTCGATGAACGCCGCCTGATCGATGCCGTTGCCGGGCGGCTCGGCCGGGTCATTGAGCGGATGCGGGCGAATGAGGCTCTCGCGAAGAGCGAAGAGAAGTACCGCCTTCTCTTTGAGCAGATGTTCGAGAGTTACACCCTCTATGAGGTTATCAGGGATGACGAAGGGAACCCTGTCGATTACCGTATCAGCGAGCTGAACGAGAAAGCGGCCGAGGTATTCGACCGCAGCCGGGAAGAACTGGTCGGGCAGCGACTCTTCGACATCTTCCCGGCGATCCGCGAGGGTGCCCGTGCTCTCTATGGGGAAGTCGCAGAGACCGGTCTTCCGGTGCAGCGGCGGTTGCAGGAGCCGAGAACCGGGCGATGGTATGATCTGCAGATCTACCGGCCGCGGGCCGGGATGCTGGCCGTCACGGGGCAGGAGATCACCGAACAGAAGAAAGCGGAACTTGCCCTGCGGGAGAGCGAAGAGCGGTTCCGGGGGATCTTCGAGCAGGCGGGAACCGGGATCGCGCTCGTCGACCCGGACGGACGGATCATGGAGGCGAACCCGGCGTTCGTGCGTATGTTCGGCTACGACGAGGATGAACTCTATGCTATGCGGTCATACGACCTGATCTACCCGCCCGACCGGGAGGAGGCCGGTTCTCTCCACCAGGAGACTGCTTTGATGAAGGGTCTCCGCCGGGAGAGGCGCTACCTGACGAAGGACGGCAGGATCGTCTGGGGACGGCTGACCATGTCGCTGCTTCACGACTCCGGGGAGGGAGGCCTGGTGATCGCGATGCTGGAGGATATCACCGACTGGCGGGAGATGCAGAACGCTCTCGCGGAGAGCGAGGAGCGGTTCCGCGAGATTGCGCAACGGAGCTTCGATATGATCTACACCTGTCACCGTGACCGGGGGATCACCTACATCTCCCCGGCGGTGACCCGCCTCCTCGGCTATACTCCCGATGAACTCATCGGCCACAGGTGTCACGACTATGTCGTCCCCTCGTCCCTCCCCGTCTGGGAGGAGGGACGAAAGAAGATCGCCCGGGGCGAACCGGTCGAGGGGATCGAGGTCGAGTTCCGCCGCAAAGACGGGTCGGTGGCGTTCCTCGAACTGAACGAGTCTCCGATCGTGGAAGACGGTCACGTTGTAGGGGTGCAGATTGTCGGCAGGGACGTCTCGGACCGGGTGCGCTACGAGGATATGCGGCTGCAGGCGTTCTACCAGATCGAGCAGAATATCGAGCAGTTTGCGGTTCTCGCGGACCATATCCGGCTGCCCCTGCAGGTGATCCTCGGTATGGCCGATCTGGCCGACGATGAGGTGATGTCGGCAAAGATCCGGGAGCAGGTTGAGCGGATCAACGCGATCGTCAGGCAACTTGACGAGGGATGGGTCGAGTCCCGTGACATCCGGGAGTTCCTCCGGAGGAACGAACTGGTGTAGCATCCTCTTCGGGGTCTGCCTCGATCCGCATGGGAGCACATCTCCTGATTCTCAGAATATAATCCTTGTTTTCTCTGAATTGCGTCATATCTGGGTTTTCCCCATCCAATACTTTAATGGCCCATTGGATGTATTAGTGAGATGAAACATGGGCGGATGGTCCGGGCCCGGCGTCGCACCACCACGGCAGGGTTCGGGCGGGACGTCCGGAAGCCGGCCCGCTGTTCCCTGCCCGCACCGGAAAGGAGCCATGCAGACCAACTCTATGCAGACAGATTCTTCGGCGCGTACAACCCGGAGCGGAGCAGAGAGCCGGTGGGGCCGCATAGAACAGGGGGCCGCGGAATCCGGCATCTGGCGATCGTTCATCGTCCTTACGGTGCTTCTGGCCGGTCTTGCGGCAACAGGCCTGTACAGTTTCCTCCTCTTCCACACGATCGCCGAATTCGTCGCCATCGCGATTGCGACGGGCGTCTTCATCGTGGCATGGAACGCCCGGACGATGCGGGAGAACGGCTACCTGCTGGTCGCCGGCACCGGGATGCTCTTCGTGGCCGGCATCGCACTGGTCCACACCCTCGCGTATGACGGCATGGGGATATTCGTCGGCTACGACGCAAACCTCCCGACGCAACTCTGGATCGCCTCGCGCTACCTCCTCGCCGGGACGCTGCTTGCCGCGCCTCTCCTGCTCCGGAGAAACCCCGGCTCCCGGGAGGTTTTTGCCGCGTTTTTCGGGGTCACCGTGCTCCTGCTCCTCTCGATCTTCGTCGTCCCGGTCTTTCCCGACTGCTACATCGTGGGTTCGGGGCTGACGCCGTTCAAGATCTGGAGCGAGTATATTATAGCGGCGCTGCTCGCCCTCGGGGCGGTCGCCGTCTACCGGGTGCGGGACGCCTTCTCGCCCCGGGTGGCGGCCCACCTGCTCGCGGCCGTCCTCGTGCTGATCGCCTCGGAACTTGCCTTTACGCTTTATATCAGCGTCTACGGGCCCTCAAACATGATCGGCCACCTCCTGATGGTGCTCTCGTTCGGGCTTATCTACGTCGCGTTCGTCGAGACGGGGATCCGGCAGCCCTATGCGCTGGTCTTTACCGGCCTGAAATCGAGTGAAGAGCGGCTCAGGCGGGAGAAGAACCGGCTCGCGCAGTACCTGGACATCGCCGGAGCCCTCTTCGTCGTCCTCGATGGAGACGGGCGGGTCGCCCTCATCAACCGCCGGGCGTCCGAGGTTCTCGGCTGCCCGGCGGATGCGGCCGTGGGCGAGGCCTGGGCCGAGCGGTTCATCCCGCCGGCGGAGCGGGAGCGTTTCCGTGCGCTTTTTGCGGAGTTGAGAGAGGGCGAGACCGGGGGGAATGAGCGCGTGAAGATGCCGGTCGTCGCTACAGACGGCGGAGAACGGATCATCGCGTGGCACAACACCGTGCTCCGTGACGAGAATGGTGCCGTCTGCGGGATCCTGAGTTCCGGAGAAGATATCACCGAACAGCAGCACGCCGAGGAGGCGCTTGTTCAGGCAAACGCGAAGTTGAACCTTCTCGCCGGGATCACCCGCCACGACATTCTCAACCAGATCACCGTCGCACGTGCTTATATCGAGTTTGCCGGGGAGGACAGCGAGAATCCCGGGGTTCAGACCTGTCTGGAGCGTGCTCATGCCGCCGTGGACGAGATTCAGAAGCAGATTGAGTTCAGCCGGGACTACCACGACATGGGGGTGAAGGCGCCGGTCTGGCAGAAGCCGCAGGACCTTGTCGCGGAGAGCGTCTCCTATCTCGCCCTCCCGACAGGGATCGACGTCCGCGCCGACCTCTCGGGCCTTGAGATCTATGCGGACCCGATGGTGAAGAAGGTCTTTTACAATCTCATCGACAACGCCGTCCGCCACGGCGGAAGCGTGACGGAGGTCCGGTTCTCGTGCACGAGGGCCGGGCCGGACCTGCTGATCCTCTGCGAGGATGACGGCACCGGCATCCCGGACGGCGAGAAGGAGGCAATATTCCGCGAGACCTATAAGCGCCGGTACGGCCACGGGCTCTTCCTGGTCGCGGGGATCCTCGGGATCACCGGGATGACGATCCGGGAGACCGGTAGATCCGGGACGGGTGCCAGGTTCGAGATCATCGTGCCGAACGGAGCATACCGGTTCGAGGGCGAGAGGGAATAGGAGCCCCGGATCTTCCCCTTGGCCGCGAAATCCTCATATGCCCCGGCGGCCAAGTCTCCTCCACCGAAAACGGCAGCCGTGCTCCGGGGGCTCGGGTGGTGGTGAAGGATGGAAGGGAACGGACGACCGGGTAAAACGGCGGAAGATCTTGAATGGGGGAGCGGTCCGTTCTTCGGGGCACTTGTCGTCCTTGCTATCCTGTGCGTCATCGCGCTCGGGTTCCTTCACTGGAACAACCTGATCGACGAGACGCACCTTGCTGCGTTTCCCCGGGAAGGGTCTGTGGACGCCGCTTCCGTGACGCATCTCACCGAAGGCGATTTCCGGGACCACCCGGCGCTCGGCGCGCTGATCCTCGATGGGAAGCGTGTTCTGGTCTCGAAAGGCCCCCTGTTCGATGCGCTCCTCTGGCTCGATCCCCGTTCTTCGTATAGCCCGTTCGGAAAAGAACATGAAAAGTGCAGCTCGCTCCGCATAACGACAGAGGAGATGCGGCGGATTCTCGCGAAGTATGCCCTCTGCGAATGGAACGGAACCGTCTACGGCGTGGCGCAGAGTGCGTGACGGCAGGCACAGAAACGATATATAGTGCCCTCTCCCCTCTTCTTTCATGTATCACTCAGCCGGAGGTGCGACGAGAACTGTCTGCCTCGCGTGCATCCTCCTCCTTGCCGCGGTTATCCCGGCGTCGGCGGCCGGCGATATGAACACCGGGCGTTATGTCGTCCACTGGTTCAACGGCGACGGCGCGGAGGTCTCCTTCGACGGCGAGTATAAGGGAACGATCGTCGATACCGAGTTTGTCGTGGCGGTGGATCCGGCGGCCCCGCCCGCACGGAAGTATACCGTCCGTGATGGAGACCGCCTGATGTATACCGGGTTCATCGAGCGAGCCCCGGCCGCCGGAGAGACGATCGACCTCTTCCCGCAGCGCTATCAGGTCGAGCAGCCCGCCCCGGACGCGGAGGTGAACGAGACCGGCTGGTACCTGATCTACGGTCCCGACGGCGAGGAGATCTCCATCGACGGTGCATTCGCGGGCGTCGTCGAGGGCGGGACCCTCCGGGTCGCGGTGAACACCACACTCCCGCCTCCGGAAGAGTTCGTCTTCAGCGATAAGGAGAGAGGGACGATGTCGCGGCACCAGTTCCCGTCGTTGCCGCCGCCGGGAGGGACGGTTCACGTCTACACCCGGGTGCAGCCCTCACCCCACTTCTCCGTCTCGGCGACGCCGCCCACCACCTCTCCGGCGGAGACGGTGCCCACCCCGCTCCCCGGATTCAGTGCGGCGGGGGCGATTGCGGGACTGCTGGTTGCCGCGAGATCCCTCGAAAAGAGGTGAATCCTCTTCAGTGCTCTTTTCTGAGCAGAATCCAGTGGTAGCCCCAGACGACGAGCCCCACCACGACCTGCGCCACGCTCCCGGGAAGTTCGGGATGGTACTGCGGCACCGGGTAGGGCTGGGGGGCCGGGTAGACGAAGACCTCGATCCCGATCGCGATGAGGCTCACGGCACCCAGGATCGCGACGATGAGCGCGATGAACGAGACGGCGTAGAGGTAAACCCTCCACGCGGTGAGGCCCTCCTCCGGTGCCATCCTACCTCCTCCTTCGCGCAAGCACCGCGATTCCGGCACCGAAGAGCCCGGCGGCGGCAAGTGCGGCCTCAAACCCGGGTGTGTACGTCGGCGTCGGCGCACCGCTGCTCTGCACCCTGAACTGCCCTACCTGCGCGGAGGACGGCTTCGTGGGGGTCGGGGCCGGGGTCGGAAACGGGAGAGCGACCGGCGACGTGCTCTTCGCGGGGCTGAAGACCGAACCGTCGGCGAGGATCACCTGCGGTTGTGGGGCCAGGGTGATCCGGCCGGTGCTGGTCGCGAAGGCCGCGCCGTCCTCGACGAGCCGGATGCGGATCTCGTAATCGTAACCGTTCGGCACCGTGATGCTCACCTTCTTCGTGGCCGAGTCTCCCGGAACCGTCCCGAGCGGCCGGGACTCGCGGACGGCCGTGATCCCCGTCTGGAGGTTGACTGCCCGGATCTCCATCACGAGGTTCCCGGAAGAACCGCCGCTATTTGCGATCCCGGTGATGATGTCGAGCGTGATCGGGTCGGCGTCGATATCCGGAGTCATGACGTCGATCGCGGAGACGGTGAGGAGCGAGTAGGCCAGTCGCTGCGTGGCGACCGTCCTGTCGGGGAGGAAGACGTTCACCGAACCGGACTCCCGCATACGCCCGTCCTGCCATATCGTCACCCAGATGTCGTAACCCCGGCCGTTCTCGAGCGTGAGCGTGACCTCCTCCTTCGCCGTCTTCCCCGAGACCAGGGTGCCGATGGAACGAACCGTCTCTCCGACGACGATATCCGTCCCGGCCTCTTTTGCAACGACCTGGAGGTCGACGCCGTCCACATCCGCGTAGACCGCATCGAGGTAGGGGACCGCCGTGACCCGGGTGACGTTCGACGGCGGCTGACCGTCCGGGATGCTGACGTCGACGCTCCGGATCGTTACGTAGCCCGCTGGAGGCTGGGACGACGTGCACCCAGCCGCGAGCACCAGGAAGAGAAGCACGGCGACCGCTGCCGTACCGAATAGCCTTCTCATATCAATCAGAAGAACCTTCAGGCCGGCGGGAGAAAAGGTTTTTGCATAGCGACCTTCTTCAGGAGGTCTTAAGGATGAAGGACGGTCGAGCAGTTCTGGATACCCGTTATCGAAGTCCCCCGGCCTGCCGGTGCCCGAATGCCTGCCATGGGTAGGTTCGATTTTTTTCGTGGTTTACCATCGCCTTATCTCCCAACCCTCCCTATACTCTGTCGTCGAACACCGAAACGGGGTATGAGCATGGCCCTTATCCTCGGAGGACGTCGCTGCAGGACTTATGATTGGTGCCGCGCGAGGGCCGATACGCAGTCCAGTGCCCGATTCACGACGCATCTTAGGGCTCTGTCGGAATAATCGTGACGCCTTAGAGACCGGAATCGCGATCATCACCTGAAGTGTAGACGATTGTCACAGAAAACGTTAATAAGAGGGTGTCATAGTCTGCAGTAGAACGCTGCCGGACAGGCCCTGGTGGGAGTGTAAAATGATACGAACGGAGAGCCTCACGAAGGTATACAATGGAAATCCGGCCGTCGACGGCCTGGATCTGGAAGTCGGGGAAGGCGAGATATTCGGCTTCCTCGGCCCGAACGGAGCGGGGAAGAGCACGACGATCCTGATGCTCACCGGCATGATCGAGCCCACCGGCGGCCGGTGCTTCGTCGACGGGATCGAGGTTGCAAAAGACCCGCTGAACGTAAAGAAGATCATCGGTTACCTCCCCGAAGACGTCGGGTTCTACGGGAACATGACCGGCGAGCAGAACCTGGACTACTTCGCCCGGTTCTACGGGATGGATGCGAAAACAAGAAAGGAGCGGATCGCCGAACTGCTCGAACTCGTCCACCTCGACGGCGTCGCCCAGAAGGCCGGAGAGTACTCCCGCGGTATGAAGCAGCGGCTCGGGCTAGCTCAGGCACTGATCAACGATCCGAAGGTGCTCTTCCTCGACGAACCGACGGCGAACCTCGATCCCGAGGGTGTCCGGGAGTACCGGGAACTCGTCACGCACCTCGCCGGCGAAGGGAAGACGATCTTCGTCTCCTCCCACATCCTCTCCGAGGTCAGGGAGGTCTGCCGGACCGTGGGGCTGCTCGCGAAAGGAAGACTTGTCGCGCAGGGGACGCTCGAAGAAGTCGCCCGGGCGCTGGCACCCTCAGACGGCGACGCCGTCCGTATCGTCATCGAGACCCGGGAGCACCTGCCGGCGATCGACGACCCCGCGATCATCTCCGTCGAAGGGAACGCCAACCGTGCGGTCGTCCGGGCAAAGGCCGATATCCGGGACCGGCTTTCCGCGGCCCTCTTCGAACAGGGGGTGCATGTCCGGGAGATGCGCCTTGAGGAGCCCGAGATCGAGGACGTCTTCATGGCGGCCTACCGGAGGTGAGACGATGGCACTCGATCGATTGCTCAACGTAGCACGAAAAGAGTTCTCCGACCACATCACCAGCAGGCGCTTTGTCATCATTCTCGGCCTGCTCCTCGTGATATCGACGATCAGCATCTACGACGGCATCGAGAACTATAACAACAGCCTGGAGGCGTATACCGAGCAACTCCGGCAGATGGAGGAGTTTGACGACCCGTACAGAAACTGGATGCCCCAGAAACCCTCGATCATGTACGTCTTCATCTCCATGATGAGTTACATGACGATGCTCGGCGGCATCCTTGCCATCGCCATCGGGTTCGACCTGGTCTCAAAAGAGAAAGAGACCCGGTCGCTGAAGTCGCTCCTCTCCCACCCGGTCTACCGCGACGAGATCATCAACGGCAAGGCGCTCGGGGGCATCGGTGCGCTCGGGTTCGCCATGGCGCTCGCTCTTGCCATTGCCATCGCCATGCTCCTCCTCTTCTCGGTCGTCCCGACGGCGGAGGAGTTTGCCGCCATCCTGGTCTTCGGGGCGGTCTCGCTCGGGTTCCTGCTCGCCTACTTCGCCGTCGCGCTCACGATGTCGACGGTCGCGAAGGAGAGCGGGAACGCGCTGATCTACACCCTCGTCATATTCTTCGCCGTCTCCTCGCTCCTTCCCATGTTCGGGGCGATGGCCGCGAACGCTTTCGCGGGCGACCCGCCCGAGCCCCCTGAAATGGGTCCCATGCCCAAAGGAGTCGTGCGGACCTCGAGCAGCGGGGGGTATTCTACCACCACCGTTGCGCAGAGCGTGGTCTACGGCGGAACCGAAGACCCGGAGTGGAAGGCATACGAAGAGGAGATGAAGACCTATATCGAGAAACGGAGGCTCATCAGCGATATCTCGAACCTCCTCTCGCCGCAGATGAACTACTACACCGTCGCGATAGCGGTGACGAACCCACAGCTTTCCTCGATGATCGCGTCGCCTTACGACACGGCACCCGAGGAGAAGCCCGGCCTTGCCGGTGCTCTCGGCCGGGTCTGGATGAACATCGCCGCGCTCATCGTCTTCCCGTCGGCCTTCTTCGCAGCGACCTACGTGAAGTTCATGCGGATGGATATCAGGTGAGACGATGACCGGCAGAAGAACATCTATATGTATCCTTCTCGTGCTCCTCCTCGCCGCGTCGGCCGTCCCGGCAGTTTCGGCCGCACAGGGCGGGACGCTCTCGACGGAGATCCGGTGCGACTTCCCCGGCGAGGTGATCGAGGCGGGCGATACTGCCGTATTCGACCTTGCGGTCACGAACCGCGGCGATACCGGGACATGCCTCCTCAACTACTGGACGTTCCGCGGCACCGACAACTGGAAGATCCGGTTCGAGGCCGACGATCGCGAGGTCTACCGGATGCTGATCCCGGCCGGCGAGACGAAGACCGTCCGCCTGGTGGCCGAGACATCCGGCCATGCCGCGGTGGGGGAGTACCCCATCCGCGTGGGCATCGGCGAAGGCACGGTCTGGGTCTACGTTAAGATCACGAAGACGCACAGCGGTGAAGTGGGAACGCTTGAAGCCACCGTGGTGGACAAGGAAGGTAACGTGGTGAAAGGTGCCGACGTCGGTCTCTACGACCGTGATACCAGGATCGAAGGGATGCTTGCGACTGCTGAAGGCAAGGTCTCCATCGGCGCCCCGATGGGCACCTACACAGTAAAGGTCACCCGGCCCGGATACCGGGAATGGGAGAAGAAGAATGTCGAGATCCGGATCGGCCAGACGGTCGACCTCGGGATCGTGCCGCTCGAGAAAGAGAACTTCTTTGCCGAGGTTCGGGTGAAGTCCCCATCCAGGATCGTGGCGATCGGCTCGAACCCGCAGTATGAGATGACCCTGAAGAACACCGGCAGGAACGACGATACCTACACTCTCTCCGTCGAGGGCCTCCCCGAGCAGTGGTACGCCCGGTTCAAGGAGAGCAGCGGCGCCACCGAAGAGGTCTCGGAGATCTACGTCCCGTCAGGCGAGGAGAAGACCCTGTACCTTGATCTCATCCCGCCCTACTCGGTGGACGTCGGCGAGTACAACTTCACGGCGGTGATCGGATCCTCGGCCCGGCAGTACGAGGAAGACCTGACGCTCCGGCTCCGGGGGTCGTACGATCTGCGGACCTATGCGAAGAGTTACCGCCACGAGATCAACCGCGGCGACACCCTCACGTTCGATATGACGGTAACGAACGCCGGTGTCGGGGGAGCGTTGACCAACATCGGGATCAACATGAGCGCACCGGAAGGGTGGCGGGTGACCGTCGACCCGGCATCGGTCGCGAGCCTTGAGGCCGGCGAACGGGCGACGGTGCAGGTGACGGTGATCCCGCCCGCCGATATCGTCGCCGGTGAATACAAGGTCGTCGCGCTGGCAAAATGCGACCAGGACGAAGAAGAGGACGAGTACCGGATCGTGGTGAAGGAACAGTCCTACGTCGCGGTGCTCGGCATCCTGGTGATGGCCGGGATCGGTGCGGGGCTCTGGTATATGTTCAGGAAGTACGGGCGGCGGTAGGAAGAAGACCTGCCGCTCGTCTCTTTTTTTGGCAGGCCGTCATCCATACCGGACGTGCTCCTCCGGGACCGCCATCTCGAACCGCGCCCCTCTTCCGGGCTCGCCCGTCTCCCGGATGGCGATCCCCGTGATCGAGAGAACTTCTTTCACCAGGAAGAGCCCGAGCCCCGTGTGGCTCCCGAAACCCCGTTCGAATATCCGCTCCTTGTGCTCTCCGGGGACACCGACCCCGTTATCCTCCCAGACTATCCGGGCTCCGCCGCCGTCCGGCACGACCGTGACGCGGATCTCGGTCACCGTCTTGCCGTGCCGCACGGCATTCTCCAGGAGATTGAAGAAGACGGAAGAGAGGAGCGGGTCGGCATAGACGGAGAGCCCGTTGAGCTCGGTAGAGATCCGGATCCCGATCGGCCGTAGGGCTTTTGAGGCGCCCGTGACCAGGGGCTCGACGGGGAACCACCGGGGAGCCCGGATGCCGAGATCCTGGTAATCCCGCGTGAACCCGATCTGCGACCGTATTATCTCGATCGCGGCCTGCTGCTTCTCGAAGGCGGCGACGACGGCCGGATCGAGCGGCTGGTCCCGGAGGAGGGCGATATGCCCGAGCACCACCGTGACCTGGTTCAGGATATCATGCCGCACGATGCTGTTCATCAGGGTCAGTTTCTTGTTGGCCTGGATGAGCGCCGCCTCGGTCTGCTTCCAGGCGTCTATGTCATGGATTGCGTAGTCGATTGCAACCGGGCGTCCGTCGTTCCCGTAAACGGGGATCGTGCAGGCTTCAACCCAGATGTAGCGCCCGTCCTTCCGGCGTATCCGGAAGACGTACGGCTGGCTGGCGCATGCGTCCCGTTCCTGGAGCAGGGCGAAGAATGTCTTCCGGTCGTCGGGGTGGATCAACTGCCTGATGAAATCCGGCTCACTCAGGATCTCCTCCCGGGTGTACCCGGTCAGACTCTCGCACGAGGGGCTGATGTACTCGATTGCCTGCGGCTTCGTCGTAGCACGGATGTAGCAGTCGTGCGACCGCTCCACGAGGCTCCTGAACCGCTCCTCGCTCTCGCGCAGTCTCTCCTGGGCGCGAATCCGGGAGAAGAGATCGGCAAAGAGGTTGCCGACAATCTCAAGCAGCGTATGGTCTTCATCCGACCAGGCCCGCGCCTTGCGGGTGGTCTCAAACCCGACGACCCCGAGGATCTCGTCGGCGTTCGCGATCGGCACCAGGATGATCGACATAACTCCGTACCCCCGGAGAAAGTCGCGCTCCGCCGCTGCCTCCTGTGGGAGATCGGCAATATCGGAGATGCAGATCGACGTCCGTGCCCTGATCTGCTCCATCCCCCAGGAGATCACGCCGGCGGGCAGGTTCTGCAACACGTCTATCTGCGGCTCTACCCCCTCCGCACACCACTCGTGAGTGTTCTCTGCGCTGGTGAGGTCGGGGGAGAAGCGGAAGATGTAACTCCGGTCGACATCGAGGAACAACCCGAGCACCCGGAGCGTCTCTTCGAGAGTGCCGTCGAGGTCTGCCGGATCGAGGCCGATGAACTTCGTGGAGATCGAACTTACCACCTGTTCGAGGTCTACCCGGTGCTGGATCTGCGCTTCCATCCGTTTCGACTCGGTGATGTCCCGCAGAGACTCGATTGCCCCGGAGAGCCGCCCCTGCGCATCGTAGAGCGGCGATGCTTTCGCCCAGAGACAGACCTCCTCCCCTGTGGGGGGAGAAGTGATATGGACTTCCCGTGCGATGCTCTCGCCGCCCACCCGGGAGAGGACGGTCTCCGCCACCAGCGGGGACCGGAGTCCGGGCACCGCCTTGCAGACGGCTTCCAGCCCCGCTCCGATGATCCGGCTCTTTGTGACCCCGGTCACCTCTTCGATTGCCCGGTTCCAGATAGTGACCTTCCCCGCGCGGTCGAGCACAAACGTCGGGTCGGGAAGAAAGTTTATGATGCCCCGGAGGTTTGCCTGGTAATCCTCCATCTCGCGGCACTGCGCTTCGAGCGCCTCCTGCCCCGCTCTCGCCTCCTCGAACGCCGCGGTCACCTCCTCGTGCGCCGCGTTCAGGTCTTCCTCGAACCGTTTCCGGTCGGTGACATCGATCATCGACGCAACAAAGCGGTCCGTCCCCGGGATGGAACCGATCGTCAGGTGCATATCCTTCCGTCTGCCCTGTCGGTCGACCAGCCGGAACTCATAGGTGCCCGGCATCGAGTCGGGTTCAGTCCGCCGCTGCCGGTGGTAACTCGTCAGCCGCTCCAGGTCTTCGGGAGCGACGAAGGTTGTCCAGGAGATCTTTCCTTCCACTTCTTCCCGGGAATAGCCGGAAAGGCGGGCGGCCTCGCTGTTTATGAGGGAGATCGTCATGTCCCCCTCGATGATGATGGTGGCGGAGCCGGTATGCTCGAAGACGCTCCGGTACAGGTCCCCGGCCCGCTGTACCTCCTCCTCGGCTTCTTTTCTCCGGACTGCCTGGAGGATCATGTTCTGGAGTTCGGCAAACTGTGCGGAGGGGTTGCCGCCTTTCTGGAGGTAGAAGTCCGCCCCGTTGTTGAGCGCCTCGATGATGACCTCCTCGCGGCCGCGGCCGGAGAAGATGATGAACGGTATTGAAAAGCCCCTGCTGCGGACCTCCTTTAAGAGTGTGATACCGTCCATCTCCGGCATCTCGTAGTCGGCAACGATAGCGTCGTAGGGGGCTTCCGAGAGCATATCGAGAGCCTGTAGCGGTGACGACGTCGTCTCGACCTGCATGTCTCCGGACTGCTCCAGGTAGATCCGGTTCAGTTCGAGAAGCGTCGGTTCGTCATCGACTACAAGAATTCGATACATGCACCACCTTATTGTTGAGGGTAGTCGATATATATCTTAAGCATTTTGATTCGGCAACGGCATTGATATTCCTGGAAAATAATGGAAATTTTGTAGGTTTCGGGCCGGCGCCATCAGCCGGGGAGGTCTTTGCATTCGTCGAGGACACCAACTCCGGAAATCCTTATCTCGGCGTGTGGCATCATCCGGCGATGGTATGACTGCCGTATGTATTGATACGAACCTCTTCCTCGAACTCTACGGGTCCGACGAGTCTCCGGAAGAGATCATTGCGGATATCGCTGCGCTGGCGGTGCACCTTGCCTTTCCCGACATCATCATCGACGAGTTTCTCCGCAACCGGTCGCGCATTCTCGACCGCATCGTGGACGATATGCGGCGACGGGAGTCCGGCGAGCTTCGCCTGCCGTCTGTCATCCGTAGCTATCCGAATGTTGCTTCGTTGCAGCGCGCCGCCGAGGAGTACAACATGGCTATCGGCGCCCTCTGCGACGATATCGAGAGCATGATTATAGACCCTGCCGCCGATCCGGTTGCCCGGGCGTTCAACGCCCTCTTTGGCGATCCTGCCGTGCGGATCTTTCACCGGACCGATGAACTCGTCACGCGGGCTCACCGCCGCAAACTTCTCGGCAACCCCCCAAAGAGCACCGGGACAGATACCATCGGCGACGAACTCATCTGGGAGACGCTGCTCGCCAACCTCGAGGAAGACCTGATCTTCATCAGCCGGGACCGGACCTACCGCAACCACGCTGCTTACCTCGTACGGGAGTACCGGGAGAGGACCGGCAGCACTCTCACAATCACCGACAGGGTATCCGACGCCCTGGCGCTCGTCGGGAGGCCGCCGTCGCCAGCGCTGATCGGGCTCGAAGGCGGGGAATAGCACGCCGGATCGTCACTCGATATACGAGAGAACCTTTCGCTTCACCGGACCCTTGCTTGCGATGGTGCTGTAGGCCCACCGTGCAACCCTGCCGAGGAGATCCTCCCGGCTCAGTTCCAGAAAGAGGGTGAGGGAGGGGTTGAACTTGGACTTGAAGAGGTTCAGGTTCTCGTTGTTCGCCCCGACATTCTCCATCTGCCGGTATCCCTCATCCTTTGCCTTCTGGAGGAGCAGCCACTGCAGGAATTCGTTGCCGGGCATCGCGGTCATCTTCGGTGCTCCCATCCAGAGGGTGAAGGCCTTGTATTCCTGGGTCGCCTGCACGCCCGTTACGGCGCCTTCGTCGTCGTAGAGGTAGTAGAGCCCGAGTTCGTCGGGGTATGCCCGGAAGAGTTCCTCGAAGTAGGCGCAGCTGATCATCGGTATGTTCATCTCGGGGTCGCTGAACCGCTCCGCGACCGTTGAGTAGAAGATCGAGATGTCGGTGCTCTTCTCGAGGCGGTAGCCGTTCTTCTCGACCTTTCGCAGTTTTGTCCGGAGGTTGGAGGAGAAACTGTTCCAGATCTCGTCGAGCGGCGGATCGAGGGCGATCAGGTAGGTGAAATGAAGCCGGGTCTGGTACCCCTCCCTGAGAAACCGTCGAACATCGATGAAACCCGGAACCTGGGTTATGGAGAGGTAGTTCGGGGCCAGGGCCGCAAACTCGCTCTCGAGATCGTCACCGACCAGTTTGAGCATCGATTCCTTCTTGCTCTGCTTGGCGGTGTCGTAACGGCGTCCCATGACGAACCCGAGGTACGGTACCACCGACTGGAGCGGGGGTGGGGAGAGGAGAATGTTGATCCCGTGCGTCTGCTTCCGGAAGAGCGGCATGACGGCGATCAGCTCGTTGCCCTTGAAGACTCCGTAGGGGAGGAACCGAAAGCCGGTATGCTTCTGTGTTATCTTCATGAAGTCCCATTTGTGGAAGAGGCGGCCGGAGGCGCTTTCGTCTACGAATGTGTCCCATGTTTCCCTATCGTCGATAAGCCCTGTTGTCATGCTCTCCCTCCCTGCTCCGGTTCGCCTGCAGGGTCGTGCGGATTATCCATCCTCAACGATATATACGTTTCCCGGCAGGGGGTGACCTGTGGCGGTGCCGGATTTCCCGCTGTGCTCGCCGGAGAGATCCCGACCGGGGAGATTTCACGGGATCAAAACGTTCAAATTGCCGTGGGCACCACATAAATTGCGTATTCATCTACGGAAGCGAATGTTTGCCTCTCCACAGCGAGGATGAGTGATAGAGGATGTTCACGGATCGGGGACTGGAACGCTATCAGCGGCAGATTGCGCTCTTTGGCGTTGAGGCGCAGGAACAGCTTGCACGAGCCCGTGTCGTCATCGTCGGTGCCGGCGGGCTCGGGTGTCCGGTTGCTCTCTATCTTGCCGCCGCCGGTATCGGCGAGATCCGGCTGGTCGACGGGGACATTGTGGACCGGACCAACCTGAACCGGCAGGTGCTCCACGGAGATCGTGACGTCGGGCGAGCAAAGGTCGAGTCGGCGGCCGGGAAACTCCGGGCGCAGAACCCGGAGATCAGGGTTGTCGCCACCTGCACGACCGTCGACGACGAGAACGCCGCTCTGCTCGTGAGCGGGGCCGATCTTATCGTCGATGCCGCCGATAACTTCGCGGTGCGCTACACCCTCAACCGGGTGGCGCTTCAAGCCGGCGTGCCTCTCGTCCACGGGGCTGTCAGGGGGTTCGACGGGCAGGCGACAACGATCATCCCCGGCCGGACGGCCTGCCTCGAGTGCATCTTCCCGGTAGCCCCGCCCGTCGAGGCCGTCACCCCTGTGGTCGGCACTACGCCCGGGATCATCGGGCTTATCCAGGCAAACGAGGCGATCAAGTATATCACCGGCACCGGTGATCTCCTCACGGGCCGGCTTCTCGTCTGGGATGGGCATGCCGCCACGATGACGACGCTGCCGGTCGAGCGGCAGGAAGACTGCAGCGCGTGCGGGATCGGTCGGTGTTGAGGCGAGGAGAAGAGATGCAGGTTCGGGTCAGGGCGTTTGCCCGGTTGCGGGAGGCAATTGGGGGCGATCTCATGCTGGAGGTCCCTCCAGGGGCGACGATGAGCATGCTGCTTGCGGCGGTCGGGGAGACCTCGGAGCAGGCAGAGGAAGCGCTCTTTGAGGAGAGCGGCGAACTCCGGGGATATGTGATACTGATGCACAATGGTAAGCGCGTGCGGCGTGCGGAGGCCATGACGCTCACGCTTGCCGACGGGGACGAGGTCGCCCTCTTCCCGCCGGTAGCGGGGGGATGACGGAGGAGGCCGGAATGATCAGCGTAACGCAAGACGATTTTGATGTGAACGAGGTGATTGGCCGGGTAAGGAGGCCCGATATGGGGGCTCTCGTCACCTTTCTCGGCGTCGTCAGGGGCGACGGCGGAATCGACGTGATGGAACTTGAGGCCTACGAGGAGGTCGCGGTGAGGGAACTGGAGGCGATCCGGGATGAAGCATTTGCAAACTATCCCATAACAGCCGTCGAGATCATCCACCGGACCGGACGGCTCCGGGTCGGCGAGAACATCCTCCTCATCGTCGTCGGGGCCGGCCACCGGAAGGAGGCTTTCGATGCCTGCGAGTACATCCTTGAGCGGATCAAGCGGAGCGTGCCGATCTGGAAGAAGGAGATCGGGGAGGACGGCGAACGCTGGGTGCCGGGCGAGTCCCACGGGGGCGATGCATGATCCGGCTGCAGTCGTGCCGGAAGGCTTACTCGAAGGAGACCCAGCGCACGGTTCCGCCCGAGGAGACACTTGCCCGGGCGCGGGCGAAGCTCCCGGCGGCGGGGATCACCCGGATCGCCGACATCACGAACCTCGACCGGATCGGCATCCCGGTCTTCTCGAGCATCCGGCCGACCGCCGGGGCCGGAGCGATATCGGTCTACAACGGGAAAGGCGCCACTCCTATCGAGGCGGAGGTCTCCGCCGTGATGGAGGGGATCGAGCGCTACTCGGGCGAGATGGATGGTCGGGAGACGGTCGTCGGGCGGTACAGCGAGGTCTCGGCCCGGAAGATGGCTATCGACCCGGCGGACCTGATCCTGCCCGATCGGGTTCCGCCCGATATAGCCGTCCCCTGGGTCCGGGGATACGACATTGTGCAGGAGGCGGAGGTGCTCGTTCCCGCCCACGCGGTCTACCACCCCCTCCCGATGACCTATGGACGTCTCTTCCGGACCAACACCAACGGGCTTGCTTCCGGAAACACCCTCGAGGAGGCGACCTTCCACGCCCTGATGGAGGTGGTCGAGCGCGACGCCTGGTCGCTTGTGGAGGTGACCCGGAACACCGGCCCCCGGATTGAGGGGATCGACGACGGGCTCGCCGCCGGCCTGCTCGGGAAGTTCGCGGCTGCCGGTGTCGAGGTGACACTCAAGGATATCACGAGCGACATCGGGATCCCCACGGTGGCCGCGGTGGCCGACGACGTCGTGCTCAAGGACCCCACACTCCTCACGATCGGGATGGGGTCGCATACGAGCGCCCATATCGCGGTCCTCCGGGCGCTCACGGAGGTTGCGCAGAGCAGGCTGACCCAGATCCACGGCGCGAGGGAGGATACCGATACGGCGGACATAAGAAAGAGGATCGGCTACGACCGGACGAAGCGGCTGAACCGGCACTGGTTCGCGGAGAACGAGACGGTCCGGTTCCCGGAGATGCCGTCGTTCGACAGCGACGACTTCCTCACCGACATCAACCACGTCGTCGACCGGCTCGGTGCTGTCGGGCTCTCCCGGGTGATCGTGGTCGACCTCACGCGGCCGGAGATCGGCATCCCGGTCGTCCGGGTGATCGTGCCGGGGCTGGAGATGTACGCGATGGACCAGGACCGGATGGGCAGGAGGTGCCGTGATGCACGAAGTCGTCGTCTTCCTCGGTCCCAGCTGTGACCGCGAGACTGCCCGGGCAATCCTCGACGCCGATTACCGTCCTCCGGCAAAGCGGGGCGACATAACCCGGGCTGCCGAAGACGGAGCCCGGATCATCGGGCTCATCGACGGCGTCTTCTTCCAGGACTGCGCCGTCGCCCACCGGGAGGTCCTCGCCGCGCTCCGGGCCGGGGTGCGGGTCGTCGGCGCCTCCAGCATGGGGGCGCTCCGGGCCGCGGAACTCGACAGCCTCGGGATGGAAGGGGTCGGGGAGATCTACCGGGCTTACCGGGAGGGGAGACTCGTCGCCGACGACGAGGTGGCGCTCCTCTTCGACCCTGAGACGTTTATTCCGCTCTCCGAGCCGCTTGTGAACATCCGGGCAACCATCCAGCAGGCGCTTGAGTACAACGTGATCGGCGCCGATGCAGCCCGGGGCCTTCTCGAGGCCGCCCGGGGGCTCTACTTCCCCGACCGGACCTACGATGCGGTCGTCGAGGCGGCTGAAGGAAAGGCGGACCCGGAGGACCTCGCCCGTTTTCTCGCGTTTGCCGGGGAGCACGCCGTCGACCGGAAACGTGAGGACGCTCTGCTCGCGCTCGAATATATCGGGGATATCCGCGGGAAGCATTGAACCGCGCGGTTCAATTTTCCAGCTTTGGTCGTCGTAACAATATATCACCGGCCGGGCCAATTTCTGTTTGTCGGTGCGGAATCATTCCCACCGCAGGGGCAGCACGTTGATCGGGCCGGAGAAGATCCGCCGGCCAAAACCACACAGGCGTGTACTGTGATTGCCCTGAATAGACCGGGTCCGGGCGGTGCCCACGCAGATGCCATCAACCGCACAAGGCCGGATCCGATGCCGGCGGGGAGAACGCGTTATGTGGCTCTCCTACACCCACCTATCCTGATCCACCGGACGGTTCCGGGGCGGCATATGCCTCCCGGAAGTTCTCCCCGGTCGCTACCCGTTCCATGCATCCGCTGCACGAAGGGCCGCCTTCGCGCGATCCGCCGGCGAGCCCCCGGCGGCGAAAGATAGGCCTGCAAAGTCGCCGTGCAGCACCTTCAGGGCGCACTTCTCCCGGTCGTTCTCCTTTCCCATGCGGGGCTTCGTATGGGAAGATTGATGTGTGTAAAAAATAATTAACACATGTTGACATTGTCTTTCAGCACTCTCCCCGAACTGGCGCGGCTGCTCTCCCTGCTCGGGAACGAGCAGCGGCTTGCCGTACTCGGGGCGATCACGGTCGAAGAGAAGTATGCTCGCGAGATAGCCGAAGAACTCGGCATATCGCGCCCACTGGCCGCCATTTATCTCCGGCAGCTCGAGAAACTCGGTCTCGCGGAGGGGGCCAGCCTGACGTCGGACGAGCCGCCGTACCTCCGGAGGTACTACCGGGCGGTGCCGTTTGAGGTGGTGCTGAACCTGGATGTCATTACGTCGCTAAAGAGGTCGAAGGATGAAACAGGATAGGTGGAAACTCTACCTGAAGGTGTCATGGGGCGCTGTCATTGCATTGCTCGCGTTCAGCCTTCTCGTCGGTTGGATGGGCGGTTCGGATTCGTGGAACAGCATGCTCGCCGGATCGGTCTGGATCATCATAAATTTCGGTATCCTGACGCTGCTCATCATCATTGCCGTAAGGATCAAGGAGTGGATCGAGGGGCAGGTGGCGAATGTCGCCGAACAGAAGGGTGCCGGCGCGGAACTGCAGATGCTGCGGCAGTCAGTGGAGCGGATCGAGGCGAAGGTGGACAGAATCGAGAAGGTTCTTGACGGGATCTCCGAGTGAACGTTAAAAAATGATTGGATGGGTGTATGACGGACGTGCAGCAGCGCGTCTAAGGGCATGACAGACGAGGCGCAGGCAGGGTCCCATCGCGCATGATGCCTGGCCACGTATTAGTAAGAATCCTCTACATAATAATGTTTACCATTTATGACAAATGAGAGTATTTGTAGCAACAGGGTCTCCTGCCCTGCTACCGGGAACCGCCCGGCTCCCGCCGCTCCAGCGAGAGGTGCTTGATAAGCCACGCGATACGGTCGCGGCGGGCGGTTTCGTTCAGGTAATGGCCCGCGTCGTACCACTTTATCGACTTTGGATCGCCCGCCTGCTCGAAGAACTCCCGGGCCTGCTCCTCCGTGAAGAACTCGTCGCGAAGAGCGGCCTGGAAGAAGAGCGGGGTGGGTGCGGCACGGCCGACCCAGACGGCAGGGTCGAGTTCCGCGAGCGTCCGGCGGTAGTGTTCGAGCCGTTCGCCCCGCAGGTCGGGCAGGTTCACCGCGGCGACGTCGACAAACCTCCCGGTGCCCGCCATCAGGACCGCGGCCTTCACCCTCCGATCGACGCCGGCGAGCACCGCCCCGAAAAGCGCCCCGACACTGTGGCCCACGAACCCGATCCGGTCCGGATCGACGGTTGGCTGCGCTACGAGGAGATCTATCCCCCGGCGAAGGTCGATCACCGTCCGGGTATACTCCCTCACGGCCTCCTTGGGATCCGTGACTGCCTGACCCCAGGCTGCTGCCGTATCGGCGGCCCAGGGAGCGTCGACGAGCAGGGAGACCGCGCCCATCCCGGCAAGGGCCACGGCCTCGGCGAGGAACGTGGCGCGGGAACCAAGTCCCGGGTGGAGGAAGAGAATGGCAGCGGAGCGTTTCGACCGGTCAACTTCTGCCGGGGCCACCAGGTAGGCCCGAATCCCCCGATCCGGGGCAGTCCGGTAGGTCAGGTCGCTGACCGAGACGTCGGTGCCGGCAATCTCGATCGCGGGCGGTCTCTCTGCATCGTAATCGAAAAGCGGGCGCAAATTATCGGCGGTTCGTTCCATAAGACTCCTTCTGATTTCCTCTCGACCCGCCGGCAGATAAATCCGGCGCCTGCGGGGAGAAAGTGATTCCGGCATTCTATACCCTGCTCAGAATGGAAGGTTTTTCACCCCGGAACCCCATCCTTTCAGAGGTGATTTCATGGCGATTGACTGGTACGAAGAGTTTGTTGATTTAAACCACACTCCCGGCCCGGACGAACTCGTAACTCTCTACTACTTCGAGCCTGCGGAGGGGATCAGCAGGGAGGAGGCGGTCGGGAGAATCGCTTCCGAGAGTTCGACCGGGACCTGGACGACGCTCTTTACCCTGCCGCCCCGGATGCGGGATCTCCAGGCGAAGGCGTTCGAGATCGAGGGGAACTACGTGAAGATCGCATACCCGCTCGCCCTCTGGGAGGAGGGGAACGCGGCCCAGCTCCTGAGCGGGATCGCCGGGAACATCTTCGGGATGAAGGCGCTCGACCGTCTCCGGTTGATCGACGCCTCGCTCCCTGCCGAATACCTCCGGCACTTCAAGGGGCCGCACTTCGGGATGGAGGGGATCCGGGATATGATGAAGGTCCGGGGGCGGCCGCTCACGGGCGCGGTCCCGAAGCCGAAGGTGGGTTTCACCGCAGAAGAGCACGCAGAGGTCGGCTACGAGACCTGGATGGGCGGGTTCGACTTCGTCAAGGACGACGAGAACCTGACGTCCCAGCCGTTCAACCGGTTCGAGGACCGCGTCCGGGCGATGGCGAAGATGCGGGATAAGGCCGAACAGGAGACCGGCGACGTGAAGTCCGCGTTCATCAACATCACGGCCGAGACGGAGGTCATGAAGCAGCGGGCGAAGATGCTTGCCGATTACGGCTGGAACTACGCGATGATCGATGTCGTGGTAGCAGGGACGGCGGCCGTCGCGACCCTCCGGGACTACTGCTCCGACCTCGGGCTTGCCATCCACGCCCACCGGGCGATGCACGCGGCCTTCGATCGGGACGAGAAGCACGGGGTCACGATGCAGTTCCTGGCGAAGATGATGCGCCTTGTCGGTGTTTCGCAGATCCATACCGGGACCGCCGTCGGGAAACTGGTCGGCACCCGGGCGGAAGCAACGGTGCTTGCGGACGTGCTCCGGGAGAAGCATACGAACGCCGTCGACCACATGGCCCTCGACCAGGACTGGGGCAGTATCAGGAGCGCCTTCCCCGTCTCTTCAGGCGGGCTCCACCCCGGGCTCGTGCCGGACGTGCTCGATATCTACGGCACCGAACTTGTCCTCCTCGTCAGCGGCGGCATCCACGGTCACCCGAAGGGCACCCGGGCGGGCGCGGAGGCCACCATGCAGGCGATCGAGGCCTGGAAGGACGGTGAGACGCTTGGGGAGAAGGCCAAGAAGGCCACGGCGCTCCGGGAAGCGCTCGAGAAGTGGGGGTACTATAAGCCGAAGTGAGGGGGTTTGACAAGAAGTCCCCCGGCCATTTCCATGGGACTCATCCCGTCCCTTATCAGACGGGGAGGGGGAGACCCCCTCCCGACCCCTCCCCCCGTGGCGATATCCACCACGGTCCACCGCCCGGGGACAACTCGGGAGAAGAACCGGATTAGGTTATCCTGCAACCCATTCCAGCCACTGTTTTTGCCTGTGTAACCTGGAGCAGTACTGTATTGAGGTTCGTTGCTCTGAAGTTTGGGTTGTAACTCGTACCCTCTGCCAGTCGAGATCGCATGCACGGATTCCGTGGGGTTATCGCCACGCACTGCCCCCGCCCCCTGGGGCGGGGGAGGAGGCCGGAGGCCGGGTGGGGTGGGGGTTACATGGATATTTATGGGGTAGAGACAGGGGAGGGGGCGTCCCCCCTCCCCACCTAACGGTGGTCGCGCTCCGGGCGTTCCGCCCATCGCACTCCCCGCGAGCCGCCTCCCCAATGGCGATACCCCCACGGAAGCCGTGCCCGAAACCGCGGATGGACAGGATCTGTCTCCCTTAACCACGACATTTACGTGAAACAGTCTTTGTTTTGCAGATCAGCCTTGCCACAACCACGTAGCCCCATCAACCGATTTCCCCTGGTATCGCCACGCACTGCCCCCGCCCCCTGGGGTGGGGGGCGATCAGGCGCAATTCAAAGTTCGCAAGCAATCAGAAACTTTCGGTGTCCTGCCCCTCCGAAAAAGTGCTCCTTTCCGGGTCTTCTCAAGCCCTCACCGGCCCGCGCCGCTCCGGGCAGCCTTCCAGAGCCGTCGTGTCCCCGGCGCGTATCTCCCCCGCGAGCTTCTCAAGCCCCTCGCGGAACTCATCGACATAGCCCTGCATCGAGAGGCTGCCCTCCGGGAAGGGGCAGTCGATATCGTAGAGCCGCTCGATCATCGGATCGGAGGGGAGGAGGTCGACGGCGATCCCGGTCGCTTCCGCCGCTTCCACCATGGCCTTCCGGAACGGCCCGATGCAGTAGGCGAGCCGGTGCCGGTAGGTATCCCGTGTCTTCTCAAGGTAGCCCTTGAGCCGGTAGACCTCGATCCGGTGGAAGTCCCGCCGGATTCGCTCGTCCGTGGTCTTGCCGAGCATGTAGTGGTAGTTCCGGTAGGGGTACATGCACTCGAGCTCCGCGGGAACGGTCCCGCAGGTGCCGAAGATGACGATATGGTAGTCCTCCGGGGCAAGGACGCCGTCGATGACCCGCCGGAAGAGTTTGTGGCTCGGGCTCTGGCTGTAAGGTTTCCGCACGGCGCAGGGGAGGAAGAGGGCGATCTCTTTTGGCGCAACGACGTAGTCGTCGATGATGAACCGGTAGGCGTCTTCGAACTCGTTGCGGTAGAACGGCGGGTCGAATATCTCGATCGGGTTCCCGTGCCTGTCCTGCACGACCTCGACGACCCGCCGGGGGGCGCCCCCTCCCCGCACTATCCGATCCTTCCGCATGAAAACATGTTCCCCATCGTGAATAGAGCGTTGGACCGGGAATTGCAAAAACCTCTCCCCTTCGAGGGCCGGTATCGGAATTCGCCCGGGCGAAAAAACCGTGAATCGCTGCCCGGGAGCGCACCGGCAGAACAGGTGGAGACCGGTATCATGAAGGTTTTCCGGATGCCCTGTTTGTCCACGGGAGCGAGGTACAGCCGGAAGCCGGGTTAAAGGGGAAAGTATAAATGTCCGCCCTCCCAACTAACTTTAGTTCGTTTTATTACGAACCAAATATGCGACCGGTCCCAGGGGCCGGAACTCTCAACAAAGACAGGGGATAAGAGTCATGGATTCCGAAGACTTCCAGAAGATTATCACAAACGCCATCGACAACGAAGTAGAGTCGTATACCTTCTACAAGTCGGTCGCTGATAGGGTGAAGGATGCAAACCTGAAAACGATCTTCCTCGACCTTGCTGAGGAAGAGAAGGGCCACCGGGAGTACCTTCAGGGCCTGCTGCTCCGCGACGCAAAGCAGATGCACTTTGTTGCGGCCAGAGATTACAAGGTCACCGACTCCATCGATGAGCCTGTGCTCTCGGTCGATATGAAGCCGCTCGACGGTCTGGTCCTCGCCATCAAGAAAGAACTTCAGGCTGCCCAGATGTACACGCAGCTTGCCGCCGCCTCCGCGGATGCAGAACAGAAGATGGTCTTCGTCCAGCTCGCGAACATGGAGAAGGGACACAAAGCCCGGCTCGAAGATATCTACACGAATATGGCATACCCCGAGGCGTGGTAATTCCTACCGCCTCACAACACCCTTTTGCGAATCTCTTTGCCGGGCGGGTCCGCTCCCCGTTGCGGCCGAACGAGGCCTGTTCTCTCTCACCGGGATGGTCCCGATCCCGGGCGAAACACCAAGGTAGTATTTAAAAATTTTGGATCGCAAACGGCTATGAGCTCAGAAGATCAATTTATCAGGACAGGAAAATGAAGAAGATCACCATCAAGGGGGCGCGGGAGCACAACCTCAACAATATCACCGTCGAACTTCCGCGCGACCGGCTCATCGTCCTCACCGGCGTCTCCGGGTCGGGGAAATCCACGCTTGCCTTCGATACCATCTACGCCGAGGGGCAGCGGCGCTACGTGGAGTCGCTCTCCGCTTATGCACGGCAGTTCCTCGGGCTGATGCAGAAACCGGACGTCGACAGCATCGACGGGCTCTCGCCCGCCATCTCCATCGAGCAGAAGACGACGTCGAAGAACCCCCGGAGCACCGTCGGCACGGTCACCGAGATCTACGACTACCTGCGGCTCCTCTTCGCCCGGATAGGGACGCCGTTCTGCCCGGAGCACCATATCCCCATCGAGGCGCAGTCACCGGAGAAGATCGCCGACCATATCGTCTCCACGATGGCAGGGACAGTCACCATTCTCGCCCCGGTCATCCGGCAGAAGAAGGGAACCTACCAGCAGGTCTTCAAAGACCTCAACCGGGAGGGCTACGCCCGGGTCCGGGTCAATGGGGAGATCCACCGGACGGACGAGGAGATCACCCTCGAGCGCTACCGCAAGCACGACATCGACGTGGTCATCGACCGCCTCTCCGTCGACGAGCGCTCAAGACTCGTCGAGGCGATCGAGAACGCCCTTGCAAAGTCCGAAGGGCTCGTCATCGTCGTCGACGAGGACGGCAACGAGGAGACCTGCTCGGCGCTCATGGCCTGCCCGATCTGCGGGATTGCATTCGAGGAACTCCAGCCCCGGATGTTCTCCTTCAACAGCCCGTTCGGCGCGTGCGAGGAGTGCAACGGGCTCGGGTTCAGGATGGAGTTCGATCCGGACCTGATCATCCCGGACAAGAGCAAATCGATCGCCGAAGGCGCCGTCATGCTCTACCGGAACTTCCTCGACGGCTACCGGAGCCAGTACCTCGGCGCCGTCGCGAAACACTTCGGGTTCTCGGTCCTGACGCCGATCAAGGATCTCACCGAGCAGCAGTACAACGCCCTGATGTTCGGTTCATCGGAGCATCTCCGCCTCTCGATGAGGACGAGGAACGGGGACTCGTGGTCGCACTCCGGGACGTGGGAAGGGCTCGCCCCCCAGGCCGAGCGGCTCTACCACCAGACCCGGTCGGAGTACCGCCGCCACGAACTCGAGAAGTTCATGCGGATCCTCCCCTGTCCGAAGTGCGAGGGCAGGAGACTCAAAGAGAAGGTGCTCGCCGTGAAGGTTGCCGGGAAGTCCATCGTCGAGGTCACCGACCTCTCGGTCACGGGAGCGCGCTCGTTCTTCCGGACGCTGGGCCTCACCGAGAGCGAGCGCGAGATCGCAAAACAGATCTTAAAAGAGATCATCGCCCGGCTCGAGTTCCTGGAGCAGGTCGGCGTCGGCTACCTGACCCTCTCGCGGAGCGCAGGCAGCCTCTCGGGCGGGGAAGCGCAGCGGATACGCCTCGCGACGCAGATCGGGTCGAACCTCACGGGGGTGCTCTATGTCCTCGACGAGCCCTCCATCGGGCTGCACCAGCGGGACAACCGGAAACTCCTCGAGACCCTGCAGCACCTCCGCGACCTCGGGAACACCCTCGTCGTGGTGGAGCACGACGAGGATACCATCCGGAGCGCCGACTGGGTCGTGGATATGGGGCCCGGAGCCGGGCTCCACGGCGGCGACATCGTCGCGGAAGGGCCGCCGGACGCCATCGCGGCAAACCCGGCATCGATCACCGGCCGCTACCTCTCCGGCGATCTCAGGATCGAGGTTCCTGCTTCTCGTCGGAGGAGCGACCGGTTCATCAGGCTCTCGGGCTGCCGGGAGAACAACCTCAAGGGCATCGATGCGAAGATCCCTATCGGCGTCCTGACGGTCGTCACCGGCGTCTCAGGGTCGGGGAAGTCCACGCTCATCTACGATACGCTTTACCGGGCGCTGATGCAGAAACTCCACGCATCCAGGGAACTTCCGGGGGAGCACGACAGCCTCGTCTTCGACGACGACCTGGACAAGGTGATCGTCATCGACCAGAGTCCCATCGGGCGGACGCCGCGCTCGAACCCGGCGACCTACACCAAGGTCTTCGACGAGATCCGGAAGGTCTTTGCCGAGACGAAGGAGGCGAAGGTCCGGGGCTACAAGCCCGGCCGGTTCTCGTTCAACGTCAAGGGCGGGCGGTGCGAGGCCTGCCAGGGTGAAGGTCTCATCAAGATCGAGATGAACTTCCTCCCCGACGTCTATGTCGAGTGCGAGGAGTGCAAGGGGGCGCGCTACAACCGCGAGACCCTCGAGGTGAAGTACCGGGGCAAGTCCATCGCCGACGTCCTCGACATGAGCGTCGAGGAGGCGCTGGCCCTCTTCGAGAACGTCCCCTCGATCAGGAACAAACTCGATACCCTTGCACGGGTCGGGCTCGGTTACATCAAACTCGGCCAGAGTTCCACCACCCTCTCGGGCGGCGAGGCGCAGCGGATCAAACTGACCCGCGAACTTGCAAAGCGGGCCACGGGGAAGACGATCTACCTCCTCGACGAACCGACGACCGGGCTCCACTTCCACGACGTGAAGAACCTGATCGCCGTCCTCGACGACCTTGTGGCGCGGGGGAACACGATGGTGGTGATCGAGCACAACCTGGACGTCATCAAGTCCGCCGACCACATCATCGATCTCGGTCCCGAGGGCGGGGATGCCGGCGGCGAGGTCGTCGCGACGGGGACCCCTGAGGAGGTCGCTCTGGTTGAAGGGAGTCACACGGGTGCGTTCTTAAAGGAGTTCCTCAAGAAACCATGATCGACCCCCAGAGTCTTCCAACCGAGCCCGGGTGCTACCTTTTTTCGGATGATGAGGGCACCATCATCTACGTCGGGAAGGCGAAGAACCTGAAGCGGCGCGTATCGAGCTACTTCTCCCGGCACGACCTCGACCCGAAGACGCGATGCCTCGTCGCCGCGATCGCCTCAATCGACTTCATCGTCACCGACACCGAGGTCGAGGCGTTCATCCTCGAGAACACCCTGATCAAGAAGCACCAGCCGAAGTACAACATCGACTTAAAGGACGCGAAGCGGTACGCCTACATTCACGTCACCGACGAGGCCTATCCACGGATTCACACCGCCCGCCAGCCCGACGAGAACGGCCGCTACTACGGGCCGTTCGTCTCCGCCCGGGAGCGCGAGGACTTGCTCCGCCTGTTGAAATCGCTCTTCGGGCTCCGGTCGTGCCGGCGTCTCCCCCGGCGTCCGTGCCTCCGTGCACACATCGGCTCGTGCAGCGCCCCCTGCACGGGAAGGATCGGCGAGGACGACTACCGGGAGCGGGCGAGAAGGGCGGAGGCCGTCCTGAAAGGCGATATCGCCGGGCTCATCCGGACGCTCCGCGAGGAGATGGCAGCCTCGGCAGAGCGGCAGGAGTATGAGCGGGCGATGGAACTCCGCGACCAGATCGCGGCACTCGAGGGGCTGCGCGAACGCCAGCACGTCGACCGGCAGAAGACCTACAATGAAGACATCGTCAACTATATCGTGAGCGAAGGAACCGTCTTTCTGATGCTCTTCAACGTCGACCGGGGAACGCTCTCGGGGAAGCGCGAGTACACCTTCGACGAGACGGAGGGGTTCCTGGAGGAGTTCCTCGCCCGCTACTACGCCGACCACGAACCGCCGCAGGAGGTGATCCTGCCCGTTCCGGTCGACGACGCCGTCGCCGGCTACCTCTCTCACCTCCGGGGCGGCAAGGTCCGGGTGGTCGTGCCGCAGCGGGGCGAGAAGAAGAACCTGCTCGACCTGGTGCGGAAGAACGTGGAGATCGCGTTCTTCGGCGACCGGATAAAACTGGACGAACTCAAACGCCGGTTGCACCTCCCGAACCTCCCGGTCGCGATCGAGTGCTTCGATATCTCCCATCTCTCCGGGACGGCGATGGTGGGCTCGATGGTCCGGTTCCTCTGGGGGAAGCCCGACAAACGGAACTACCGGCGGTTCCGGATACGGACGGTCGAGGGCATCGACGACTTCGCGGCCATCGCCGAGGTGGTCAGGCGCCGCTACTCGCGGCTGCAGAAGGAGGGGGGCGAACTCCCCGACCTGGTCCTCATCGACGGCGGGAAGGGGCAGCTGGCGGCGGCAACCGCGGTGCTGAGAGACCTCGGGATCAAAGTCCCGATCGCGGCGATCGCGGAGCGCGAGGAGGAGGTCTTCGTGCCGGGCTTCTCCCACCCTCTGCCGCTTGAGCGGCACGAGAAGGCGTCGCTCTTCCTCCAGGAGATCC
The DNA here is from genome assembly GCF_900095385.1 of Methanoculleus chikugoensis. Classification (GTDB taxonomy): domain Archaea; phylum Halobacteriota; class Methanomicrobia; order Methanomicrobiales; family Methanoculleaceae; genus Methanoculleus; species Methanoculleus chikugoensis_A. The sequence goes on along the minus strand of NZ_FMID01000046.1, from coordinate 9,003 downwards.
GCGACGAGGCACACCGGTTTGCGATCACGTATCACAGAACCCTGCGGAAGAAGGCGGTCTTACCATGACGGCATTTCAACTGAAGGCGGAGTTCAAGCCGACCGGATCGCAGCCCGACGCGATCCGGAAACTCACCGACGGGCTCGCCCGGGGCGAGCGGTTCCAGACCCTCCTCGGGGTCACGGGGTCGGGGAAGACGTTCACGATAGCAAATGTCGTCGAGGCGGTCCAGAAACCCACCCTCGTCATCGCGCACAACAAGACGCTCGCGGCCCAGCTCTACAACGAGTTCAAGTCGTTCTTCCCCGATAACCGGGTGGAGTACTTCGTCTCCTACTACGACTACTACCAGCCCGAGTCCTACATCGCGAAGCGCGACCTTTACATCGAGAAGGATGCCCAGATAAACCCCAAGATCGAACAGATGCGCCTCGCGGCCACCGCGTCGGTCCTCTCCCGTCCCGACACCATCATCGTCGCCTCGGTCTCCTGCATCTACGGCCTCGGGAACCCCGCGAACTTCCAGGGGATGGGGTTCGAGGTGAAGGTCGGGGACCGGATGCGGCGGGACGATATTATTCGGAGGCTTATCGATATCCAGTTCGAGCGAAACGAGATGGAGCTCATGCCGGGCCGGTTCCGCGTGAAGGGCGACACCATCGATATCATCCCCGGCTACTTCAACAACATCATCCGTGTCGAACTCTTCGGGAACGAGATCGACCGGATCAGCGAGATCGACAAGAACTCGGGAGAGCGGCTCGAGGCGATGGACTACTTCTTCGTCTACCCTGCCCGCCACTTCGTCGCCCCCGACGAGGTGAAGGAGCGGGCGATCGTCTCGATAGAGGAGGAACTCGAGGAGTGGCTCCCGACCCTCGGTATGATCGAGGCGCACCGCCTCCGGCAGCGGACGCTCTACGACATCGATATGATCCGCGAGACCGGGACCTGCAAGGGGATCGAGAACTACTCCCGCCACTTCGACGGGCGAAAGGCCGGGGAGAAGCCCTACTGCCTGCTGGACTACTTCCCCGAGGACTTCCTGATGGTGATCGACGAGAGCCACCAGACCCTGCCCCAGGTCAGGGGGATGTACAACGGCGATTACTCGCGGAAGAAGTCGCTCGTGGAGTACGGGTTCCGGCTGCCGTCGGCGTTCGACAACCGGCCGCTGAAGTTCGACGAGTTCTCGGCGGGCTACATGAGAAGCGCTATCTTCGTCTCGGCGACCCCCGGCGACTACGAACTGAAGCGTTCGAGCGTCGCGGAGCAGATCATACGGCCGACGGGGCTCGTCGATCCTGCGGTCGAGATCCGGCCGATCGAGGGGCAGATCCCGAACGTGATGGCGGAGATCCGGGCCACGATCGATCGCGGCGACCGTATACTGCTGACGACCCTCACGAAACGGCTCGCCGAGGAGCTCTCGGAGTATCTCGCCGACCAGGGGATCAAGACGCGCTACCTCCACTCGGAGATCGAGACCATCGAGCGGACGGAGATCATCCGGCAGCTCCGGCTCGGGAAGTACGACGTTCTCGTGGGGATCAACCTCCTGCGGGAGGGGCTCGACATCCCCGAGGTCGGGTTCGTCGGTATCCTCGACGCCGACAAGGAGGGGTTCCTCCGCGATGCGAGGAGCCTCGTCCAGACGATCGGGCGGGCGGCCCGGAACGTCAACGCGAAGGTGGTGCTCTACGCCGACACGATGACCGACTCGATCAAGAAGGCGATGGCCGAGACGGAGCGGCGGCGGGCGATGCAGCTTGCGTACAACGCAGAGCATGGCATCACGCCGCAGACGATCAGAAAGCCGATCCGCGAGAAAGAGGTGGATATCACCGATATCAAGCACGTCCCGAAGTCCGAGATCCCGAACCTGATCATCGAACTCGAGGCCGATATGCGGGAGGCGGCAGAACGCCTGGAGTTCGAGCGGGCGATTGCGCTACGGGATATGATTAAGAGGCTGCAGGAGGGGAAGGGACGGTAGGAAGGCTAAGGCTCCAGATTGCCGCGAAGCATGGGCCAGGGAGGCGCTGCGACGGGGTAAGTGGCGCCCTCAGTAATCTCCTCTGGCAGATTGAACGGTCAAAACGATGAAAGAGCCCGGTACAGTGGACCGTGAGAGTATCGCCACTGGGGGAGAGGCTGACGGGGGAGGGGGCTGGCCCCCTCCCCCGTCTCTACCTCGTAAAAGGATATCTGTAACCCCCACCCCACCCGGCCTTCGGCCTCCTCCCCCGCCCACGAGGGGCGGGGGCAGTTCGTGGCGATAGCCGGTAGAAAGCCGTATACGGGCGAGCGATCAAAGGAAGCCTGATTAAGACTCCCGTTATGAGACGAGCAGTATGTCAGGCCTGGTTTTCCTGTTTAAAACATTCTCCGGCACCCACGACCGCCTCTCCTCCGCAAAGAAAAAGCGGGTGCAGCCTCCCGGCCGCACCCTGCCCTCTCTTAAGCTTCGCCGAACGTCCCCACCGGGCGCGCCTGCCCCTCCTCGGGCAGGAGAATCCAGAGCAGGATGTAGATGATGATCCCGGGGAAGAATCCTGTGGGCACGGTGAAGATGATCCAGATCACCCGGATGACGTTCGGGTCGATCTCAAGATACTCTCCTATGCCGCCGCATATCCCGGCGATCCACCGGTCGGTCGTCGAACGGGTCAACCTCTTCATGAGTAATCTCCTCGAAGCCCATTCTATTGTCCCGGTAATAGATGTTTCCTCTGAAAGGAGTGGGACGGGATGTTGCGGTGTTTCATCCCGGTGCCTTGCGGACGGTGCTGCGTTTCCGCCGCCCGGAGCGTGGACGAGCCTTTCCGGCCGGAGCACAGGTATCGCACCCATTGCAGGGCTCCTCGAAGCGCTCCCCGAAGTACTCGAGGAACCGCTCCCTCCGGCACCCCGTTATGGTGCAGTAGTCGACCATGCTCTGGAGTTTCGAGCGTGCGACCTCGCGCTGGAACTCGGACGCCAGATCGCGGTCGATGAACGTTCTGAGGCGCCGTGCATCGTCGTCGCTGTAGTAGAGGATGCAATCGCTCTCCTTCCCGTCCCTTCCGGCCCGGCCGCTCTCCTGGTAGTAGGCCTCAAGCGTCTTCGGCATATCGTAGTGGACGACGGATCGCACATCCGGTTTGTCGATCCCCATGCCGAACGCGCTCGTCGCGCAGACGACCGGAACCTTCCCGCCGATGAACTTATCCTGCGTCTCCGCCCGCGCTCTCGCCGTCATGCCGGCGTGGTAGGGGAGTGCCGGGATGCCGTCGGTGCGGAGCCGTGCCGCGAGCGTCTCGGCCCCCTCCCGGGTCGCGACGTAGATGATCCCGGCATCCCCTCTCCGACCCTGGAAGTAGGCCCGGAGCCGTTCGTACGCGTCCTTCTCTTTTCTGACGACGGCGTAGCGGAGGTTCTCGCGGTTGAAACTCCCGACGTAGACCGACGGGTTCGCAAGATTGAGCTGCCGCGCGATGTCGTCGCGGACGTCCGGGGTCGCGGTCGCCGTCAGGGCAACCATCGGCACCCCGGCGAACCGCTCCTTGAGGACCGCGAGCGACCGGTACTCCGGGCGGAACTGGTGCCCCCACATCGATATGCAGTGCGCCTCGTCGACCGCGATCAGCGTGACCGGAAGGGACGCCATGAGGTCGAGGAAGTCGTCGCCGACCGCCTTCTCCGGCGAGACGTAGAGGATCTGGATCAGGCTCTCGTTGAGTTCCGAGAGGATTCGCCGTGTCGCGGCGTAGGAGCAGGAGGAGTTCAGCGCCTCCGCGCCGATCCCGCGTGCCTGCAGGTCGTCGACCTGGTCCTTCATCAGCGCGATGAGCGGCGATATCACCAGCGTGACACCCTCGCCGATGAGTGCCGGAACCTGGTAGCAGAGCGATTTGCCACCTCCGGTCGCGAGCACCGCGAGGACGTCGCGCCCCCCAAGAAGATCGCGGATGATCTCTTCCTGATAGGGGTTGAATGCAGAATGCCCGAAGTAGCGCTGGAGTATCAGGTGCAGGCGATCCATCGGTATATAAGTGGGGGTTCTACCGGCATAGTATCTTCGGCCGGAAAATTCCGGTGGAATACGGCTTGATCTGATAAGAATCCTCAGATAGGCTCTGTTGAACTCCTTCTGGATCGTGGAAATTGTAATAAAGGTGCGTGTGCCTATCCAGGCTTCAAGCACCTGAAAAGTCTGAGTACCGGCAATAACACGACTGCAATGAGGAAAGAACCCATACAGTGGACCGTGGGAGTATCACCTTGGGGGGTGGGGACAGGGGAGGGGGGCATGCCCCCCTCCCCGTCAGCCCCTCCCCCTGCGGCGATATTCCCTTGAAATCCGTGCCACTGTGGCTGCTGGATATTGCCGGGTATGGAAAGCGTGAGCACCGAAGGTGCAAACCGCACGAACCTTGTAACGATCAACCTATGGATTCATTGCAACCGTGGCACGACACGTTCTATAGAGCAAAGTTTTCTAGAAACGTTTCTCCAAAATGGACTTCCACAGAGTTTTCACCCCGAAACCTCGTCCCAGAACCCGGTGAGGGCCGAGAAGATCCTCCGCCGGAGTTCAACGAGCCGTGCCTCATCGGCTTCGCGGCCTTCGGTCTCGTAGAGGCCGCGGTTGATCTCGACCTGAACCCAGGGGATCCGCCGCCGCCGGTAGTGCGCCACCGATATGAACCCGCCCCGGAAGGGATCGTTCATCGCAACCCGGCCCTCGCCGTCGAACTCCGCCTGGAACGACCGGGTGAGCGCCTGGAGCCACTCCGGGGGGCAGGTCACGAGACCGCCCGCCCCTTTCGGTCTCCCGTTCCGATCGCCCCGGTTGCTCAGGCAGAAGAGCGGGCGGGGGCGTCCGGCGTCCATCCTGACCGGCGGGGATCTCGGCAGCATGCTGTGGCAGTCGAAAGCGATCTCGATCGCCCGGGTATCGAGCGCCTCGGCCAGTTGTTTGTGAAAGGGGTGGTAGTAGTTCTGCAGGAGGGTTCCTATCAGTTCCCTGCCGGGCGTCTGCCCTCTCTTGAAGACCGGGGTTCCGTCTTGCGTGATGACCTTGACCACGCCGTCCTGCGTCCGCGGCGGGTAGTCGTAGGGCGCCCGGTTGGTATCGACGAAGATCCTCGAGACGTCGAAGTCGACCATCGCCTCCACCCTATCGTCGAACCCGTAGATGCGGCGGGTGTGGGGATCGCTATTGAAGACAATCTCCTTTCGCGTGAGGTTGACGAGACCGCGGAGTTCGGGCGGGATGGCGGTGCCGCCGTGAGGGATCGAGACGAGGAACGGATACCTTCCGTTCACGCTCTTTCCCCCCTGCCGGGATATTTCCGGGATCCGGTGCTCATGCTGCTCCTGACCGCACTCGTATGGGAGCACCCGCTACAAAAGTGCAGTGGTCGGGGGTATCCGGCGGAGATGAATATAAAGGCGGAGCGCCTTCTTACCCCTGGGAAACCGCCCTCAACCGGTGAGTGATATGGAACGGGAACAATGGTCGTCAACCCTGGGGTTCATCCTTGCAAGCGTCGGCTCGGCTGTGGGTATAGGGAACATCTGGCGGTTCCCCTACATCGTGGGCGCTAACGGGGGCGGCGCGTTCCTGGTCCCGTACCTGATCGCCGTCTTCCTCTTCGGCCTCCCCCTGATGGTGCTGGAACTCGCCATCGGTCGCTCGACGGGGACGTCGGTCATCTCCGCCTTCCGCTCGATACGGCAACGGTTCACCGCCGCAGGCCTTGTCATCGTCGCCGTCGCCAGCCTGGTCCTCGGCTACTACCTCGTGATCACGGGCTGGGTGCTCGCATACGCGCTCTCCTTCGCCTTCAACCGGCCGATAGAGTTCGATGCGTTTACAGGTTCTTACCTCCCGCTCGTCTTCTTCCTCCTCTCGGGGCTCGCGGTCTATGTGACGGTGCGGTCCGGGGTCAGGGAGGGGATCGAGAGGCTCTCCCGGTACCTCATCCCGGCACTCTTCGCGATCCTCCTCTTTCTCGTGGTATTTTCGCTCACCGAGCCCGGAGCGGTCGAGGGGATCGGGTTCTACCTCTCCCCCGACTTCTCCAGGCTGACCGACCCGGGCGTCTGGATCGCGGCCTTTGGGCAGGCCTTCTTCTCGCTCTCCGTGGGCATGGGCGTCCTGCTCACCTTCGGGAGTTACCTCGGGAAAGAGGCCCTCTTCCGGAACGCCGGCATCATCGCCGTTGCCGATATGCTGATTGCGATCCTTGCCGGGCTCGTGATCTTTCCCCTGGTCTTCACCGCGGGCCTTGACCCCGCGGCCGGGGTGAACCTCGCATTCATCACCCTGCCCACGGTCTTTACACAGATCCAGTACGGCATGCTGCTCGGAGCGCTCTTCTTCCTGATGCTCTTTGCTGCGGCGCTCACCTCGGCGGTCTCCATGCTCGAGGTTCCGACGGCGGCGCTGATGGACTCCTACGGCTACCCGCGGAAGCGTGCCACGCTCCTTGTCTTCGCTGTAATCATGCTCCTCGGGCTTCCGTCCGCTCTCAGTTACACCGCCCTGAACCTCGAGGTCCTCGGGACACCGTTCCTCGACCTGGCTGACTACGCATTCGGGACGATCGGCCTCATCGTCGCCGGGCTGATCGTGAGCGTCGTCGGGGGATGGTTCATGAACCGAACCCGGATCTGTGCGGAGATCGGCGGATGTGGGTGGCAGCAGAGAGCCTATATGGCGCTCATCCGCTACGGCGTTCCGGCAATCCTGCTGATCACGCTTATCGGGAGTTTCTTCCGGGTTGCGGGATGACAAGACGCCGGGCTATATCTCCGGCGCCCGCTCCACCGCTCGCCTTCTCTTCTCCGGCACGCGGAGAGCGTCGAGGACGTCCTGCATATCGGGCACCGTCGTCGCCGGGTATTCCGCAACGAATATGATGCTTCCTGCCTCGTCGACGACGACGTTCGCCCGCCGGGAGTAGCCTTTTTGGCTATCGAAGACGCCGTACATCTGTGCCACGGCACCGTGCGGCCAGAAATCCGCAAGGAGCCGGGTCTTCTTGATACCGAGGCTCCCCGCCCACGCCCGTTTGCAGGGGACGGAGTCCACGCTGATGCCGAGGGCGACGGCACCGAGGGCGTCGAAGGCCTCCCGGTTCGCTTCGAGCGCCTTCATCTGTTCGGCGCAGATGCGGGTCCATGCCAGCGGATGGAACGAGAGGAGAACCCGTTTCCCCCGGAACGCCGATAATCGGATCGTGTTCCCGTTCTGGTCCGGTATCGAGAAATACCCGGCCTGCTCGCCGACTTCGACCACCATGTATCACCGGATGGGACTCTGTCCCGGCGACGATAAATTTTTCCCACGAACGGTCCTCTCTCTGCCGGGGAAGTCCCGCAGGTTTAAGGTTCCTGCTGGCAAGAATAGTACAATGCCACCTGCCACCGATATCGCGATCATCGTTCTCCTGATCCTCGCGAACGGCTTCTTTTCGATGGCGGAGTTTGCGCTCATCTCTGCACGAACGGCACGCCTGCAGAAGAGAGCAGCGGAAGGCGACGCCGGGGCCGCCGCCGCCATCGAACTTGCCGACGATCCGACGCAGTTCCTCTCCACCATCCAGATCGGCATCACCCTCGTCGGGATCCTGGCCGGAGCGTTCGGAGGGGCGACGCTCGCGGGGCCTCTTGCGGAAGAATTTGCTAAATTTCCCTTGATCGCGCCATACAGCGGCCCGCTCGCGGTCGCAACCGTCGTCGCCGTTATCACCTACCTGACGCTTGTGATCGGCGAACTGGTGCCGAAACGGGTGGCCATGACTAACGCCGACCGGATTGCATCGCTGGTCTCGCGCCCGATACGGTTCCTCTCGCTGGTTGCCGCACCGCTCGTCCGGCTGCTGAGCGCCTCGACCGAGGGGGTTCTGATGCTGCTCAGGGTTCGGCAACCTTCGGGGCCCGAGGTGACGGAGGAGGATGTCAGGGTTCTTATCGGGCAGGCCACCCGGGCGGGCGTCTTCGAGGAGGCGGAGCAGGATATGGTGGAGAGCGTCTTCCGCCTCGGCGACCGGCGTGTCAGCGTGCTGATGACTCCCCGGCCCGATATCGTGGCCGTGGACGTCGAAGATCCCGTCGAAGAGAACTGGCAGAAGATGGTGGATTCCCGGCATGTCTATTTCCCGGTCTACCGCGACCACCTCGACAACCTGCTCGGCACCGTCTCGGTCCGCAGCCTCTGGGCGCGGATGATCGCGGGCGAACCTCCCGACCTCTCGAAAGCAATCGAGCCCGCCTTCTTCGTGCCCGAGAGTGTCCCGGCACTCTCGGTGCTCGACGAGTTCAAGACCTCCGGGGCACGAATCGCCCTCGTCACCGATGAGTATGGGAGTATTCAGGGGCTGGTCACCATCCATGATATCATGGAGTCGATCGTCGGGGATATCCCGTCGGCAGAGTATCCTCCGGAGGGCACGGCGATTCGCCGTGAAGATGGGTCGTGGCTGCTCGACGGGATGCTCCCGGTCGATGAGTTTCACGATCTCTTTGACGTGACGGCTACCCTGCCCGGGGAGGGGCGCGGCTATTACCAGACGCTCGGCGGGTTCGTGATGATGTATCTTGAGCGGACGCCGAATACCGGAGATCGGTTCACCTGGAACAGTCTCCGGTTTGAGGTGCTCGATATGGACGGCCACCGGGTCGATAAGGTGCTCGTGACCCCGGTGGGGGCCGGAAAAGGGAAGAAGGAGTGACCGGGTCTGGTGAGACCTGTTTTAGTCCGGGATGTCTTAACGGAGGCACGTACGGCTGTCTGAAACTTGAGTAATCGAGAGAGCAATATACGACTGTCAGAACGATAGGAGTTAGAGAAACTGAAGGCCCTCGCTGTGTGGCAACAAAGCAGTCAAAACGAGAATATGTCATGGTGCAGTGAACCGTGGGGATATCGCCGTTTGGGGAGGGGCTGACGGGGAGGGGGCGAGCCCCCTCCCCTGTCTCCAAGCCTAAAACTGACGTGCCATAGAGATTTTT
>NZ_FMID01000045.1 GCF_900095385.1 Methanoculleus chikugoensis | reverse complement strand
GTAAGGCGTAGGTCTTTCGATAGACGCTGTAGGCCGGGAGAAGCCCGAGAGCCTTTGTAGTGAACGATTCCCTGCCGCAGATTCTCTCTCCCAGACGAATCATACTCGTTGTTCCCCATCTCATGCGTTCTTCTGCCATATGTACCGAAAACGCACGGTCGTCCCGCCTCTTCTCCCCGCTGCTTTCCAGTCTTCACCGGGCTCTTTATGACTGTTCTCCGGGCGATCCGCCTGGACGGCTCTCCACCGGCGCATCGGGATAGTATACCCCCAAACAACGTATATAAAAATTGGTATGCTGTCATCTCTCCCATTCGGGATCAGGGTTCTATGGACGAACGGATCGCCATCCGGGGGAAATACGACGGGCGTCCGGATCCGGTTCTTCTCAACAGACTGCCTGATTTCCCGGATTTCCCGTCAAAGAATACCTTTTCGGAAACATGACCCGGTAATCTGGCTAATTGGATAAACTATAAATATGCGAAAGCCTATCAGGGGTATGTCTTGGTAAGATAAGGCGACAGTCACCGGGAACGTGCGCCTTCGGTATTGAAGGTGCATGCCCGGAACAGGGGGGATAATTATTCTAGATAGGGCCGTACCTGATAGCAGTAGCAGTGCAGAGACCTTCACGGGTCACTCATCGGAGAATGATATTTTAAACGAGATCCGGGCACTGGCCGGCGGGCTGCGCAAACGGAATGGAAACGCTCCGCAAGACCTCGATTTTACGGTTCCCATCGGATGGGAGGAGCGGATTGGACATCTCGACGATCAGCCCATCCGGCGGCTGATCATCTTCCTCCGGTCAACGGGGTGCGAGTGGGTCGAGAAGACGGGGGGGTGCACCATGTGCGGTTTTTACTGTGCAACCTCCCGGGGCAGGGAGGTATCGGCTGACGAATACATTGCGCAGTTCGAACACGTGATGGATGCCGTCGATCTCGGTGATTACCCGATCGTCTCGATCTACAACGACGGCAATATCTTTAACGAACGCGAGATGCCGGTTGCCGCCATCGAGAAGATCTGCTCGTATATCGACGGCTATCGAACCATCAAGAAGGTGGTCGTCGAGTCGAGGATCGATTATTCCCCCGACGAGCACGTGGCAAAGATGAAGAAAGCCTTAAACGGGCGGCAGCTCGAGGTGGCGTTCGGGTTCGAGTCTGCAAGCGCCCAGGTGATGAACCTCTGCATCAACAAGGGGTTCTCGGCCAACAACTTCGATCTCTTCCATTCGAGGATGCGGGGAATGGGCGTGCTGACAAAACCGCTCCTCCTGGTAAAACCACCGTTCCTCACCGAAGGGGAAGCGATAGACGACATCCTGCGGACCATCTCCTACTGCATCTCCCGCGGGATCGACTACCTCGACCTCGAGGTGACGACGGTCGAGAAGAACACCGTCGTCCACGAACTCTGGAAGAACGACCTCTACCGCCCGCCGTGGCTCTGGACGATCGTCGAACTCCTGCAGCAGTGCCGGGAGCGGTTCGGGGACCGTGCCCACGTCTACGTCAGCCCCTGGAACTACTCGGTCGAGTCGCTCGACTGGGCCCGGAACTGCGGGGAGTGCGATGCCGGGATCACCGAAGCTATCCAGCGCTACAACTCCCGTTTCGACACGGCGGAGTTCGACGGCCTGGACTGCTCGTGCCGGGAGGAGTGGCATGAGGCTGTTATGGCAGAAGACCTCCGCACGATCCCGGAGCGAATCAGCGAGCATCTGGCGTTTCTCAGAAAAACCCGGATTTCGTCTCTGTAAGCGTTTTTTTTGTATTGGTTACGAGCCCACCGTCCGATGCCCGGGCTCTCCCCGGGCGTTTTTCTATGGGGTGACGCTCCGAAGGAGCGGAGCATGAGAAACCGTTCGTGGAGCGTTGTGCCGGGATTTCACCACCTGCGGGTATGGGGAGACTCTGGAGAAGAACGGCGTCCCGGCTTTCCACCGCCCGTTGCCGGGGCGGGGTGGGGTTTAGCGGTGTCCTTGAATCAGGTAGAGACAGGGGAGGGGGCAGGCCCCCTCCCCGTCGGCCCCTCCCCCGTGGCGATACCCCCACGGTCCACTGCATGGGAAGGCCCCGATGAAGAACTGACTTCCAGGTAACTCCCGGGATACGGCTTCCCACTGAGTATCGCCACGCACTGCCCCCGCCCCCCACGGGCGGGGGAGGAGGCCGAAGGCCGGGCGGGGTGGGGGCTACAGGAAAGTCTTACACGGTAGAGACAGGGGAGGGCGGATACTTCCCCCGCCCCGCGATGGCGATATCACCACGCACTGCTCTCGCTGTGGCGGGTGCAAAAACCCGCTCTCGCCACTAAAATCGCATCACAACCCGACCCGTCCGATATCAATCTCCCGCGCCGCCCCGGTGTCGATCGACTCCCATGCCGCAAATGTTGCCAGCGTCGTCGCGACGCTTCCGGCGAAGTCCGGCTCCTCGCCCTTCACGAACGCCAGGAGTTCCTCGGCAAACCCCTTCTCCTGGGTGAGCCACCGCTTCTCCCGCGATGCCCTCCCCTCGCGCCGGAGTTCGAGGTCGCGGAAGTCGGTGATCCTCCCGACGGCGTTGCCGGCGAAGACCTCGACCGTCTCTTTGGGGTAGGAGCGGTCGCCGAGCGTCGTGTAGGTGACGGTGCCGAGCGACCCGTCGTCGAACGTCAGGGTCGCCTGGAAGTTGTCGTACTTCCGGAGCGTCCCGGTCGGCTCGATCGCCCGGGCGACGACCTGAACCGGCCGCGCCCCGGTGATGTACTGCATGAAGTCGATGAAGTGGCAGCACTCCGAGATCAGCATCCCGCCGCCCTGCTCGTCGTCGTGCACCCAGTGCTCGGGCGGGATCTGCCCGGCGTTGACCCGGTAGTGCAGGACGGCGGGGGTTGGACGGTTTGCGAAGAACCCCTTCATCCTCACCGCAAGCGGGGAGTGGCGGCGGTTGAACCCGACCATCAGCCGCTGCCCGGACTCGTTTCTGGCCTCGACGATGCGGCGGAGGCTCTCGATATCGGTCGCGAGCGGCTTCTCGACGAAGACGTCTTTTCCGGCACGCAGCGCCTCGATTGCCATCGGCGCGTGGAGATCGTTCCTCGTCGCGATCATCACTGCGTCGATGTCGGGGTCGTCGAGGATCCTCCGGTAGTCGGTGGTGCAGTAGGAAAAGCCGTACTTCTTCGCGACCGTCTGCGCCGAGAGTCCCGTAGCGGTCGCGAGCCCCCCGAGGTTCACCGGGAGGGCGGAGAGGTGCGGGTAGAGGGCGCTCTGGGCGTGAACTCCGGCACCGATACACCCGAGCGTCCGGGCTGCGGCCGGAGCCTTGCGCCTCCGTGCGCCGGGTTGTGGGAAGCGGACGACGGTGCCGGAGGCGCCCGAACCGTTCGGGCTGTACTGCAGGAGAACACCGATGAACCGTTCCTTTCCGGAGTTGATGAGGTCGTAGGCCCCCGGCGCCTCGTCGAGCGGGAAGGTGTGGGTGATCAGGCGGTCGAGGTCGATCTTCTTCTGCCGCACCAGTTCGAGGAACGCCTCCATGTTCCTCTTCTCCGTCCACCGGACGTAGATCGGGTAGTCGATCCCCCGCTCCTCGTAGTTCCTGTCGTAGCGGCCGGGGCCGTATGAGCGGGAGACGACGACCTCCGCCTCTTTCTCGTAGAAGACGTCCCGGGGCACGTCCATGCCGACGTTCCCGACGACCACGACCCTGCCCTGGCTCCGGACTAGGCGGCCGGCAGCCTCGATGGGTGCGCTTGACCGGGTGGCCGCGGTGATGACGACCGCGTCCGCACCGAACGGCGAGAACGCCCGCACCCTCTCGAAGAGGCCGTCGTAGCTCGAGACGACGTCAGCGCCGAGATCCGCCGCGAGCGCGAGTTTCTCGGGGTCGATGTCGATCCCGATCACCCGGCACCCCGCGGCTTTGAGGATCTGGACGGTGAGAAGCCCGATCAGCCCGAGCCCGATCACCGCGACGTTCTCGCCCACCGTGACGTTCGCGTTCCTGACCCCGTGCATCGCGATCGCTCCCACGGTCGTGAACGCCGCCTCCCGGAACTCGACGCCGTCGGGGATCCTGACGCAGAGATTCTTTGGAACCGAGACGTATTCCGCATGCACCGCATACCCGGCTCCGGCGCAGGCGACGCGGTCGCCGACCTCGAACTCGTCGGACGCCGTCGTCACCACCGTCCCCGCAGAGCTGTAGCCGAGCGGTTCGGGTTTTGCAAGACGGCTCATCGCCTGCCGGTAGGCCGGGAGGGGGCCGTCCGTCCCGATCTTCTGGATGACTTTCTTCACGTCGTCGGGGCGTGCCTTCGCCTTCCCCACGAGCGACTGCTGTGCGAGATTGATCAGCGACGACTCGGTGCCGGCGCTGATGAGGGAGTAGGCGTTCTCGACGACGACCCCCCTCGTGACGGCGGGAACGGGAACGTTCTCCACCTGGATGGACCCTGACTGCAGGTCGAGCAATACCTGTTTCATGCGTGGTTCTCCCATACGCCCGACTGGCTGAGACAGTCGAGCACCTCCGAGGTCATGAAGAGATCGGGGAAGTTATTCGACGGTTCCACGGTCGACGACCGGATCCGGAGGAGCCGGCAGAGTGCCTCGAACGACCGCGTCTCCGCGGTTCTGCCGTATCGCCGCCGGGCGATCTCGCGGTACACGCCGTAGCCGAACCGGAACGCCCGGTGCCGCAACGGGTAGTCCCCGAGCGACGCCGCCTTCGCTGCCGTGGCGAAGGACGGGACGAGACCGGGCCAGGAGCCGGGCTCCCACCGGGGGGCGAGCCCCTGTACGTCCCGTTCGAGCCGTTCGAGCCGTTCGAGGCAGCGGTCGGCGTGCTCCCGGTACCGCCCGTCAGTCCGCGAGGCGTAGACGAACGAGGCCAGGCCAAATGCATACGCCCCGGAGAGGCAGTAGGCGAAGGAGAGGCCGCTCTTCGACCAGTCGAACCGCCCGTCGGGGCGCTGGGCGGCCGCGAGCCACCGGACACCATTTCCGATACTCTCGTCGATACGCTCGTCGCACAGGACGTCGTTTGCCTTTGCGAGGTAGTAGGCTGTCACCCCCTGGTAGTGCACGCAGGGGAGGTTGAAGATGAAAGGATAGGTTCCCTTATCGACCGCGTAGGGGTAGACGCCGTCGGGGCGCTGGTGGCGGACGACGTTCTCCGCCGCCCGCAACGCAGCCGCACGGGCTTCCTCATCGTCGTAGCGCTCCGCGTACCGGGCGAGGAACGCCCCGCAGGAGGCGTCGACGTTCAGGTGGTCGGCGGTGTAGCCCCGGGACTTCAGGAAACACCCCGGGCTCCTCTCGGCGGCGAGGACGTAGTCCCGGGCTTTTCGGAGTTCTTCTTCGTGCGGGTACCGATCCGCCGCCTCCAGGAGCGCGTCGCCGATGAACGCCGTGATCAAGGCCGAAGGCTTGTTGTAGTTGACGTGAACCTCGTTCCAGGACCCGTCCGGGTTCTGACACCTTACGGCATAGTTCAGGATCGGGCCCACGAGTGGGTCGCCCCCCAGACGGAGCATCGTTTTTGCGACTTCGGCGTGAACGCGGTTGCGGATGACCGGAAAGACCGGATCGCGGATGTATGCGGTCTCGCCGTCGACGACGGCAAGCGCCCGGACCTCTTCGGCAACCCGGGAGAGAAGCGATCTTACGCGCCCGTCCATGCCATCCTCTCGATATAGTGCTTCAGTTTCAGGGCGACCGATCGCCGGTCGTAGTGCTTTGCGACGTACTCCCGGCCCCGGCGTCCCATCTCCTCCATCTTCTCGGGGTCGTCGAGGAGTTTCGAGAGCGTCGCGGCGATCGCCTCGGGCGTGTTCTCGGCGATGACCCCCGCACCCGACTCCTTCGCGAGATGGGCGATCTCGCCGTTTCCGCAGCCGACGAAGGGTATCCCGCAGGCCATGTACTCGTAGGCCTTGGTGGGAGCCGCGTATTCGAGGTTCGCGAGCCTCTTTAAGGGCGCCACCCCCACAAGCGATTCGGAGAGCAGCCGCGGGATCTCCTCGCGCGGAAGGATGCCCGTGAAGATGACGGAGTCGGTCAGGCTCTCCGCCTTCACCAGCCCTTCGAGGCTCTTCCGCGTGTCGCCGTCCCCGACGATGACGAACTTCAGGTTGTAGGTGCCGTTCATCGACTTGACGGCGAGAGCCACCTTGTCGAGATCCTGGGCGTGCCCGACGTTGCCGGCGTAGATGATCTGCCGCTTCTTTTCGCCGTCTGTGGGGCGGAAGAACTCGGTATTGACGCCGTTCGGCAGCAGTTCTATGGGAGCGGTAACCCGGTAGCGCGACGAGATCCTCCGCCCGAGTTCCTCCGTCGTGACCCCGACGAGATCCGCCCGGTCAAGACACGCCTGTTCGAACCTCCGGCTCAGCCTCTCGTAGAGGCTTCCTTCCCTGAGGAACCCGAGGCCTATCGATGCATCGATCCAGAGGTCGCGGATATCGAGGATCCACTTCACCCGTGACGCCCGTTTCAGGACGTACCCCGGGATCCCGGTGAAGAGCGGCGGCGCCGACGTCATGATTGCGTCGAACCGGCTCCGGGTGAAGAGGAGCCAGAGTGCGGCGTGGACCGGAAAGGAGAGGTAGTAGGCCATCCTGCTTGCAAACCCCGGATCCCCGGAACCCGGCTGCCAGGTCCAGAGGCGGACGACCCGGATCCCGTCGACCTCCTGCACGTCAGAGCGCTTCCACGTACGGGGGAACGAGCCGGTGGGGAACGTGGGGTGCGGCGCAAGCACGGTCACGCCGATACCCAGTTTTGCAAGGTGCGCGGCGGTGTCGTAGATGCGTGACGCGTTTCCCGATTTCTCCGGCGGAAAGTGTTGCGATACGATGCATACCTGTTTCATGCAACTCCTCGTAGTATCTGAATGGGTCGTGGGGGATGGTGGCGAACCCTGCCCTGCGAAACCTGAACGGGAGGACTAAAGGAAGCCCTCCCGCCCGTTCGGAGAGAGCAGGGATATGGACGGCGGCGATGGCGGTGCAATCGGTCGCGCAGCGCTTGCAGGGTACAGCCCTGTCGGGACCGCGATCTCACCCGGAACCGTCTGCTGCACCGATGAGCCGTCGCCGAGCACGCGCACGGCAAAGCCCCGGTCGGTCCACTTCTCGTGGTCGAGGATATTCCGGGCATCTATGACGAGTTTCGTCCTCACCTGGAGCGTTGCCGGATCGAGTCTCCGGAAGCAGTCGTGATCGGTGAGAATGACGATACAGTCGCTCCCTGCAGTCGCTTCCGGGAGATCCATGAGAGGATGCGCGAACTCCGCCGCATACGGGTCGTGGCACCGGACGGCATATCCTTCGTTCTCGGCGAGCTGGAGAAACTTGAACGCCGGGCTCTCCCGGGTATCGCCGACGTTGCCCTTGTAGGCGACGCCGAGGATGCTGATCGTCGGGTCCCGGATGCCGGCGAGCAGGCCGCGTGCGATATGCAGCACGTAGTTCGGCATGGAGTCGTTGATCTCCCGTGCGGTCGAGACCATCCTGCACCGGGTCGAGTTCTCGGTCAGGAACCAGGGGTCGACGGCGATGCAGTGCCCTCCGACACCCGGGCCGGGGTTGAGGACGGTGACCCGGGGATGTTTGTTTGCGAGGGTGATGGCCTCCCAGACGTTGATTCCGCACTCTTCCGCGAGCTGGGCGAACTCGTTTGCGAGCGCGATGTTCACGTCGCGGCAGGTGTTCTCCATCAACTTGACGAACTCCGCCGTCCTCGCATCGGTCTGGTATATCTGCCCGCGGACGAAGGTCCGGTAGATCGCGGTCGCCCGGTCGGTGGAGTCCCGGTCGTAGCCGCCGATGATGCGGTTGTTGCCCGTCATCTCGGAGAGGGTCCGCCCCGGTATCGCCCGCTCGGGGCAGTGGGCGTAGAGGAAGTCTCCGGCGGCAACGCCGCTCTTCTCGAGTCTCGGGATGATGACCCGTTCGCTGGTTCCGGGGGGGACGGTCGATTCGAGAACGACCAGATTCCCTCTGCGAAGATGGGGAGCGATCATGTCGGCGGCGCTCTTGACGTAGGCGAGGTTGGAGACTTTCGTTGCCGGATCCAGGGGTGTCGGCACGGCAATCAGGAAGACGTCCGCGGCCTCCGGTTCGGTTCTGACGAGGAACCGGCTTTGAGCCTCGCGGTACAGGTCGTCGAGCCCCGGTTCTGCAAACGGCAGGCTCCCGCGGTTCAGGCAATCCACCACGCTCTGCTTCACGTCGACGCCTACAACATCCGCCCCGTGAGCCGCAAACAACAGTGCAGTCGGCAGTCCTATGTATCCTAATCCCAGTACACAGATCTTCATGTGCATTCTCCTCGGGCAGTCATTGGGACCGTGCGGCTGCACAGACCATGACAATCATTTTTCCGGCGATTCCATCGCCGTAGGGGTTCTTCCACCCGCATTTCCAGGATTCTATGGAACGAACCGCTTCGAGTATCTTTCTTGAGTCGGCACCGACCAGGACGTTCGATCCGACGTCCAGCGTCTCGGGCCGCTCCGTGTCGTACCGCATCGTGGCACAGGGGACGCCGAGAACACAGGTCTCTTCCTGGACGCCGCCGGAATCGGTCAGCACGAGTTTCGCCTGCGACTCCAGCTGCAGGAACTCCAGGAACCCGAAAGGTTTGGTGAGGTTCAGCCCGTCGACGCCGATGCCGAGTTCCTTGATCCGCTTCTCGGTCCGCGGGTGGACGGGGAAGACGACCGGGAGGGAGAACTCCTTCTGCACCCCTTCGAGCCCTTTTAAGATCTCTTTGAGCCGGGTCCGGTTGTCCACGTTCTCCTGCCGGTGGGCGGTGACGAGGAAGTATCCACGGGGTTCGAGGTCGAGTTCTTTCAACACGTTGCTCTTCTTCTGCGCTATGCCGAGGTTCTGGTATACCGCATCGACGACGGTGTTGCCGGTCACGCAGATCTTCTGCTCGGCGATCCCCTCATGGAGGAGGTTCCCTCTCGCGCTCTCCGTCGGGGCGAAGAGGTAATCCGAGATATGGTCGGTGAGCACCCGGTTGATCTCTTCCGGCATCCAGCGGTTGAAACTCCGGAGCCCCGCTTCGATATGCCCCACCCGCATATGCAGTTTCGACGCCGCGAGAGCCCCGGCCATGACGGTGTTCGTGTCTCCCTGCACCAGGACGACGTCGGGCGACTCCTTTACGAGGACGTCCTCGACGCCGGTCATGATCTTCGCCGTCTGGCCGGCATGGGTGCCGGAACCCACGTCGAGGCTGTAATCCGGGTCGGGGAGTTCAAGTTCCTCGAAAAAGAGCCTGTCCATCTCGTAGGAGTAGTGCTGCCCGGTATGGAGGATGAAATAGTCGATACCCCTGCGTTCGCATTCCCTGATGACGGGGGACATCTTGATGATCTCCGGCCGCGTGCCGAGTACCACTCCAATCATTCTTCACGTCTCCTCTGCATCGTGTTCTTCACTCCGCTCACTTCCGCATCCTTGCAACGAGGGCAAGCGCCAGGCCCAGCATGAGTGCGACGGTCCCCGGAATCAGGAAGAGCGATGCAAGCATGCCCTGTTCGATCGGGACGAGGCCGGTCTCGCTGAATCCCCGGAGGAACTGAAGGAAGAAGTAAATCCCGGCAAACATCGCGACAATCCCGGGCAGGCCGATGTGGAGAAGTGGTTTTCTCTCCACGGCAAGCCAGAATATCGATCCGAGCACCTCCACTCCATGAGAAAGCGGGTTCTTTGTGGATGTATCGAAATCACCGTACCTGCAGTTTATCGGCGTCTCCCCGATGCGCAGGCGCCTCTCCTGGGCGATCTGGAGCATCTCCGATTCGGTCGAGAAATCGTCCATCCTGAGCGTTCCGATCATCGATTCCATGGTCTTTCTGTTCAGCGCCCGAAAGCCGCACTGCGAGTCGGTTATCGCACTTCCGTTGCTGGAGACGATGTCGAGCACCGCCCGGCCGAACCGCCGGTAAAGCGGCATCTGGTCGAAGGTTCGAAATCCGATGACGAGATCGGCGGCATCGGCGCGGATCTGCTCGACCAGAAGAGGTATCTCCCCGGGGTCGTGCTGGCCGTCGCCGTCCATGAAGACCAGGCAGTCGTAGTCGTGATCGACCGCATACTTAAGAGCGCTCTTGATCCCCTGTCCTTTCCCCTTCTGAGTCCCGTGCGAGATGACGGTCGCCCCTGCATCCCGGGCAACCTTCGCGGTGTTGTCCGTGCACCCGTCGTCTATCACCAGGACCTCGTCGACGTGCTGCCGGGCCCGCAGGACGACGGAGCCGATCGCGACCTCTTCGTCGAAGCAGGGGACCGCCGCAAGCGTCCGCATCCTGCTCGCCCGCCGGGACACAACGGCGGAACCTTCGGTGGTCTCGCTCACCACCCGCCGGTTCCCCGGAGCCGCGGGCGTCCTCAGGGGATTGACCTGCTCCTGGACCTCACAGCGGAGGGCCGGGACGTCTATCACGCTCTCCTGCCCGATGCTCCGGGGGATATGGCGGTCGATCCATCTGTCTCTCTCTGCATCTAGATACTGCGGCAACGGCACAGTTGTTTCTTCGGCGAACCACCCCTCGAGGTGAGCGGGTTGCCTCGCCCGAACCGGATCCTTGTCGTACATCCACTTTCCCCTCTTGACGTACTGAAACCGGACTGTTCTGGCATATATTAATAGGTTATTATTAATCAAAAGTACTAAACATATGTAAAAAGTAAATGCAATATTGTTTACCTGCGTGCCCCTAAATCGTACCCGACTGGTTAAACGTTTCGGCCCGGGCGAGAATGGTCGCCGCCTTCCGCCGGGAGCGGGGGGGAACTCCTACGGCGTGATTCCGGCGATCTCCGGTCTTATCGAGTGCCACGTTTCGGAAGGATTAAGTGAAGCAGTCCTGGATGATGGGCGGAGGGGTTCTTTTCCCCTGCCGCACCGCTTTCGGAAGATCCATCGCCTGTGGCCTGATCCTTTCAAAACAGCGATAATAAGGTGGGTCGGTTTCCCGATCCCCTCTGAAGCATTGTGCTTCATTGGGAAGTATTATATCCCGGGTGTGTCCGGCTGCCGGAGACCCGGTGCGAGGTGTGCGGAGACCTCCGCCATGAGGGCGTGGTAGCGGCGGCGGTCGGTCAGATGCCGGCTGCTCTTTGGGTCGATAGGAAGCGGCGTAAAGGAGATCCTGTGATCGATATCCCAGAGGATCAGCCCCTCGGGGGGCGCCGCAGCGACTCTCCGCTCCGCCGGTCCGGCGAGGAGCCGTGCGACATCCCCGGCTTCGGCCTCCCCCCTTCCCACCTCTCCGAGCATTGTCGCCATGCACCTGACCATGTTCCAGAGGAAACTCTCGCCCGTCACCTCGAACACGGCGAACCGCCCGTCTGTAAAGACCCGGGACGCAAGGATCCTCCGCTTGGGGTTCCGGTCGCCGGCACGGGCGAATGCCGAGAAGTCGTGCCGCCCGAGAAACTCCTGTGCCGCTTCGTGCATGGCGGCGACGTCGCCAGGGGCGGAGAAGTAGTAGCGGTATGTCCGCGATACGGCACTGTACCGGGGGTGGAACCCCTCCGGGGCCTCGGCCCATCCCGTGCACCAGATGTCTCGTGGGAGCACCCGGTTCAGTGCTTCGATCGCCAGCTCCGGCTTATCGGTCAAAAACGAACAGACCTGGCACCGGGCGTGCACCCCGCGGTCGGTGCGGCCGGCGGTGGCGAAGCCCGCCTCCCTCCAGTCGCCGAAGAGCCGTAGAATCCTGCAGGCCTCGATGAACTCGCCCTCCACGGTGCGGAGATCGGGCTGCATCTGCGAACCGAAGAACCGGTCGCCGAAGTACGAGAAGCGGAACGCCAGGTTCATCGATGTACCGTCCGCCGGATTCTCCGGAGAGCGCCCTTGAGGGACTGGCGGGTGTAAGTGCGGAGCGGGGTCATCCTCCCGCCCGCCATCGTCCGGCCTTCCCGGATCGCGGAGAGGATGGAGGCCGCATCGGGCTCGGCCGTGACGTAGGTGACCCCGAACCCGACGTAACGGGCGTTGTGGGCGTCGCTCCCGGCAACGCCGGGCTTCCCGAACCTCTTTGCTATGACTGCGGCTTTCCGGTTCGCCGATCCGGTGATGTAGCGGCTGTTGAAGACCTCCACCGCGTCCACCGCGCTGATACCGGCTGCGAGTCTCCTCCCGACGCCGTGGCGCCAGCGGTGGTAGGGGTGCGGGAGGATGAGGAGAGCGCCCCGAACACGCGCGACGGTAACGGTCTCGAAGAAGTCGAGCCCGTCCGGGAGGGGTTCCGTGACGCCGAGCGCGAGGAGATGGCCCTGCTTCGTCGAGACCTCGGTGCCCGGGATCACGGTCACGGAGGTGTCGCACTCGAGGGCGTAGAGGGCACCTTCCACCGTATCGTGATCGGTGATCGCGATGGCGTCGAGGCCGACCACCTCCGCTCGCCGGAGAATTTCCTCCACACTGCTCTCTCCGTCCTTGGAGAACCTGGTGTGGACATGCAGATCGCACCGCAGCATGAGATCAGATTATTTGTCATCCCCTGAATAATAAGTGAAGTGTATGCACATTCTCCTCCCGACCGGATCGGCAACGGTCGGTATCGTGAAGTCGGCGGCTGAAAGGTTCAGGGACCGCTATGAGATCGATGTGGTGGTCACCGGCGAAATTGCGTCGTTTCTTGCCCCCGGAGAACTCCGGAGGCTGCTTGCCGGCAGTAACTACGATATGGCGATCGTCTCCGGGATGTGCACCGCGTCGTTTGTCGACGTCGAGCGCGAGACCGGCGTCCCGGTCTACCGGGGCCCGCGGCATGCAGCCGATCTTGTGCCGGTCCTCTCGGTGCTGGAGACCGCCCCCCTCTCAAAGACCGTCCCCGCCGACGAGTTCCTCGCAGAGACCCGGCGCGAGGAGGCCTGCCGGCGGGTGGCGCTCCGGGAAGCGGAAGCGGAGCCGGAGTTCATCGTCCGCGGCATGAAAGTCGGCGGGGGTTCCCGGATGAAGGTGCTCGCGGAGATCATGGATGCGCACAGGCGCGACGATCTCCTCGCCGACGTCCGGCGGTTCTTTGCCGACGGGGCGGATATCGTCGACCTGGGATTCGGGTTCGACGCGACCCCCGGCGATGTCGCGCGGTGTTTCTCCTCCCTCGCGGGGGTTGAAGGGCCGCTCGCCGTCGATACCCAGGACCCCGATCTCATCGCGGCGGCGCTCTTCCGCGCCGACCTGGTGCTCTCCCTGCACGAGGGGAATATCCCCGCCGTCGGTCGGGCGGTCGCGGATGCCGGGGCGGCAGCGGTCGTGGTGCCGCGTGAACGAACGCTTGAAGAGAACCTTGCGGCCGCAGAGGAGGCCGGGATCCGCTGCCTGATCGCCGATCCCCTCCTTCAGCCGGCGGGTTCCGGGCTCACCGAATCGCTCGCCGGGTTCGCCGACGCTCGTCGTCCGCTCTTCTTCGGGGCGGGCAACGTCGTGGAGCTGCTGGACGCCGACTCTCCGGGGGCAAATGCCCTGCTTGCGGGGATGGCGCACGAGGTCGGGGCCGCCGTCGTCTTTACGAGCGAACACAGCGACAAGACCCGGGGTTCGGTCGCGGAGATGCGGCGGGCAACCGAGATGATGGCCCTCACGACGGATCGCCCGTACCCCAAGGACCTGGGGCTCGATCTCCTGATCCTGAAGGAAAAACGGCGGCGGCGCGAACCGCCGCTGGAATACGGGAGCATCGAGGATGCGCGTCCCATGCCGGACGAGATCGTCTACGATCCCCTGGGTTGCATCCGGATCGGTATCGAGGGGGACTCGATCGTCGCCGTCCATAAGGGCCGTGCCGTGCGGGGGAAGCGGTGGGAAGACGTCTTTTACACGCTTCTTGCAAACGCAAGCCTCTCCCGGCTCGACCACGCCGCCTACCTCGGAAAAGAACTCTTCAAGGCGGAACTCGCCATCCGTATGAGGAGGAGCTTCGAACAGGACGGGCCGTTCTGAGCGGCCTGTTCCCGGAGTTCCTCGTGCCCGGAGTGCGAGGACGGCCGGGGATGTCGGTCCCGAATTTTTATGGCAATACTTATATAATTGCGCGATTATTTCCCCTCCCGTGGCAGCGGCGAGCGGTGCCGAACCATCCCGGTTCTCTTCCGGGATGATCCCGGCTGTTCTCCCTGCCAGGACACGTAACTGTGGTGAGACTGCATGAGAATGAATTCAATCATCCTCGGGATCGCAGCCATCCTGGCCGTCGGGCTCGTTGCCCTGCCGGTTCTCGCGGCGACCGCCGACGTCGATATACGCGGCGGGGAGTACATCCCCGCCTCGCTCACGGTCGAGGGCAATACAACGGTAACCTGGACAAACTACGATGAGGTGAGCCATACCGTTACCAGCACGGGCGGGCTCTTCGATTCCGGGCGGATAGAGCAGAATCAGACATTCAACTACACGTTTGCCGATACGGGAACCTATCCGTACGGCTGTACGCTCAACGCCTCGACGCGGCGGACACCCATGCAGGGGGTCGTGATCGTCGTCCCGGAGGGGATGATGGTCGAGCCGGGTGAGAACGTAACCCCGACGCCGACCGGGAACCTGACCCCGGGCGAGGAGCCGTTGAACATGACGCTGGTCGACCTGATCGCCGGCGAGGCGAACCTGACCACCTTTGCGGATGCCCTGGATAGAGCAAGCGTCGCGAAGATGGTGCTTACCAGCGGCGGCCCGTACACGGTCTTTGCCCCGGACGACGCCGCATTTGAGGCTCTCGGCAACGAGACTCTTATGGCAATCTTCAACGATACGGAGATGCTTGACGCCCTGCTGATGCATCATGTAGTGGAGGGGAACTATACCGTAGAAGACCTGATGGCGGCAGCAAACGCCACCGGGAACATGACGACTCTTGATACGCTTGCCGGGAACACGATCAACGTCACTGCGGTCGACGGCAACCTCACCGTAGAGAACGCTACAATCGTCACTGCCGACGTTGCCGCCGAGAACGGCATCGTCCACGTCATCGATATGGTTCTCGTTCCGGAGGGTCTCATCCCGGCAGAGAACGTGACCCCGACGCCAACGGAGAACATAACCCCGGTGGAGAACGTGACTCCGGCGGGAAATGTGACGCCGACGGAGAACGTGACCTCTGTTGAGAACGTAACCCTGGAGGCCCTGCCGGAAGGAAGGGTCATCCCCTGAAGTGACCCCCATGAGGTAGTGAATCTTTGATTTCAAGACGGTATCTCTTCTTGGGAATACCGTCTAACTATTTCTTTTAGTTAAATGATCTGGTCGTAGCCGAGTGTGTCTTCTGGGGAACGTTGGGCAACATATCTTGGATGAAAAACGCTGTAGCCATGCAATTTTCAGACACGATAAAAACGGAGGGTCGAGATCTGTTGAAACCCTATTCTGGTCTTTATCCTTATCCAGATATGGTTTGTGCCGGATCTGGTTTTGTCCCTGGGGACGGCCTTCTTCGTGGGCATGTCCTCATGCAGTGGACCGTGGTGGCTATCGCCATTGGGGTGGGGCTGACGGGGAGGGGGTCTCCCCCTCCCCTGTTTCCACCATATAGGGATCAGCCTACAACCCCACCCCGCCCGGCCTCCGGCCTCCTCCCCCGCCCCAAGGGCGGGGGCAGTCATGGCGATATTCGGTGGAAAGCCGTGCCCTAGAGTATCCTCGGTTGCGGTCATCTGGAACAAATAGTGAGATCTCAACTGAGTCGAGATATCTTTACCATCGGAAGTACAAAACGACTTCTAATTGCGTGACAATGGTAAATAGTCTAACTTGTTAACCCGCGTATATCCCACGGTGCAAGTACCCATTCGCCATTACATTTCCACGGCAGTCCTACAGAATCAGTTGTACTTTCATAAATGCAGCCGAAAGCTAGCGTTTCTTTGTGGATATCTCCATTGGAGAGCCAAGAAACTTTAACTTGCACCTTTGACAGTGCACAACCTCGCTCTTCGACCTCAATTATTTCAAAAGAAGAAAACTCTTTATGTTGAAACAATTCACGGCATTCACCTGCTCGCTTACCTAAGGAATCAGTAGACGGAAACATCTTTCTTAAACCGTTGGATAGTTTCCCGTAGTTTTTCTCTTTCCATGCATCGAACATCTCTACTACGGCAACAACGTAAGGGTATCCATCGTAATCCTCAACAGTTCCAGTAGCTGGAATATCTCTCTCTAAAATAACATCCCTGGGCTTCCATTCGGCAATTTCTCTACGTGTTTGTTTATTTTCCTGTAATCGAGCCAAAGAATCCATTATTGGTGGAGGGTTGGCGGCTTTCTCAAATTTTGTCCTCCTTTCCTCCTCACTATCTTTCATTTTCATCCAATCCGCAATAGCGAACATGAGTGCGACACATTTGCAGGAAACATGCTCGTTGGCATAGTTAATGTCCCTGCCATGTAAAATGCCGTTCCTGTAGGGTGCTGTAATGATCGCGCTATTGGTCTTTGTCCGCTTTTGATAGAAAATATCTTTCAGCTTCGCCAAGCCCTCACTACATCCAACAAGGCAGTCCCATGCATCCACTGATGTCCCTTCGGCAAAAAATCCTTTACTCTTTGTAAAATCGTTGACAGCCCCATCTATTATGATTAGGGCCAAAGGAACACTTGCGTAATATCTTTCAGCAAAATGATCCTCAAAAAACTGGCCGATCTGGTCGTAGCGGACAGCAAATGATTTTGAGCTACTTCTTATCCAGTGAACGATCTTTTTGACATCTGTTTTGTAATATCTTATCAATACTTGCTCCGCTGCTTCGATGCCATGTTCTTCAAATGTTTTATTTGCGTCTTCCATTAGGGAAACGCTCATACTGTCATAAGCGCACCATCCGTAGTCGGAAAACCTTGAATTAAATAGAGTTGCTTGTTCTGACATGTTGTCTATTTGTTGCTCCATTTCTTCCAATTTCTTCAGCAGCTCGGGTTTTAAGAATAAACTCAATAATTTCATGGCTTTTATATCTTCACGAAGTTTGTTGATAGTCACTAAATTATCCCGGCTCATTCAGTTACCTCCGTGAACTGGTGAATTAATTATGCCCCCGAAAGGTGCCGAACGCATCGCTGTGCTCAGTGCCCTTGCGCCCTGTCTGCCAGCTGCTACGTTTGTTATTGTTCAAACTTCTTTATTGGTATTGGACATGCCCCCCACTCCCTGATATCCAACGCGAGGGCTTATGTCCCCTCCTCTCCAACCATTCAGAAGAATGGCCATATGCGGGATCAGCAGGGATCTGCTTTCGATGCTCTTTGAACTCGGGCGGGAACACCACCCGAACGAATTCGTTGCCGTGCTGCGGGAACGAGACGGCGTTATCCGGGATCTCGACCTGGTTCCCGGCACCGTCGTCGGGGAAGAGAGCGCCTCGTTCTTCATCGATATGCTCCCGCTGGACACCCACCAGGCCGGCAGCGCCCACAGCCACCCGAACGGCGTCCTCTCTCCGTCGGCGGCGGATCTCAGGTTCTTCCCCACGGTGGGCCGGTATCACATCATCGTCGGCTACCCCTACGGGAAGCGGGACTGGCGGTGCTACCGGGCGGACGGCAGCGCGACACGCCTCGAGGTGGTCGAGTGATCCGCGTGGTCGCAACGGGGACGTTCGACATCCTCCACCCCGGACACCTCTACTACCTTGAGGAGTCGCGGAACCTCGGCGACGAGCTCTCTGTGATCGTGGCGCGGGACGCGAACGTGAAGCATAAGCCGCGGCCGATCCTCCCCGAAGACCAGCGGCTCCGGATGGTCCGGGCATTAAAGCCGGTCGACCATGCGCTCCTCGGCGACCTCCACGATATGTTCCGGCCGATAGCGGAGATCCGGCCCGAGATCATCACGCTCGGGTTTAACCAGCACTTCGACGAGGAGCATCTCCGGCAGAGACTCCGGGAACGCGGGCTCGATGCGGAGGTCGTCAGGATACCGGGGTATCCCGGCTCGCTTGCCAGTTCGTCGAAGATCATCGAGCGCATCCTGAATACCCGGACTCCTCCGGGTCCCGCCGGCTCTCCCGGCGAGGAGTGACTCCAGCCCCGGAACGCGGGGAAACCACCCTCAGGTGACGGCGATTCATGCGGCAGATCGGTATCCGGGACGATAACGACGATGCGACAAGCGGGCTGAAGGTCTCGGTTCCGTTCCTGCTCTGCGGGCTCTTTCTTGCCGTCGTATGGTTCTTCCTCCCGGCGGAGCAGTGGTTTCTGCTCTTCGGGATGATGGTCGCCTACATCGTCCCGCCGCTCGGCCGGGAGACGATCATCCCGGTCTGCATCCTCTGGGGGATTCCGTGGTGGCTGGCCGCGTTCACCCTGGCGTTCCTTGACTTCGCCGGCGGGCTCTTTATGGCCTGGAACTTTCCGCTGGTCCTGCGCATCCCCTACATCGGCCCCTGGGTCAGCCGGTTCACGGCGGCAGGCCGGACCTTCCTCGACCGGCGGCCGTGGCTTGAGCGGCTTTACTTCGTTGGTCTCATCGCCTTCGTGGCTCTCCCCTTTGACGGTTCGGGAAGCATCGTCGGCTCTATCGTCGGAAGGATGCTCGGGATGACGAAGACGGAGGTCCTCGCCTGCATCACCACCGGCGGCATCATCGGCAGTTTTGCCATCGCTCTCGGCATCGACTACGTCGTGCACCTCATCCCACCGGGAGCCGGGCTCTGGGTCTCGCTTGCCCTCCTCCTCCTGATCGGCATCGCCCTTCTCGTGGCCTACCGGAGTTATTCGCGAAGGCCTGAAGCGGGCGCCTGATCCCGGCGGGTTATGGGGTGGGAGCCAGCGCAGCGCAAACGAAAAGATATAATACCGGGCTCGGGGATTAATCATCCAGGCTATCCGGAGGGGTCGCATGCCGCCACCCCCCGGAACGGCCAGAGGGCGGCTTTTGTCGGTCGCCCCGGACGGTCTGAGTATGGATTTGAATACGACGAGTCGCCTGGAGGCCGGCGAGACCCACCACACGGCGCCCGGCATCACCGCTGCGATGCTGCAACGGGTGATCGAGACCTCGCTCTCCGGGATCTGCATCGTCGATCAGGAGGGGTGCATCGCTTTTGCCAACGCTTCGCTCCTCGCCATGTGGGGGTACGACCTCTCTGAGGTGGTTGGAAAACCGGTGACCCGGCTCTGGTTCTCCCCCGAAGAGGCGCGGGACTGCATCGACCGCGTGCTCTCCTCCGGACGGTGGACCGGGACGGTTGCCGCCCGGCGGAGGGACGCCTCCTCGTTTTCCTCCCGGATATCGGTCAGCACCGTCCGCGATCCCGGGACCGCCGATGTCTGGCTCCTCCTCTCCTGCATCGAAACCGGCGCAAAACGCGGGGCCGAAGACGCACCCGGCCACTGCCGCAGCCTTGAGCGGGCCGTCGCGGCGATGCCCGCCCGGTTCATAGACCCGGCGGCGATCGATCCGGCGATCGACGACTCGTTCGAGGATCTCGGCCGCGCGTGCGGGGCTTGCAGGGTCTATCTCGCTCTCTTCAACGATCCGAGGACGCATCTCGGCGCGACGCACGAGTGGTGCCGCCCGGGGCAGGTTCCGCTGCGGGGCGAGTCGCGCACCCTCCTCAAGGACGATCCGCCCCGGTGGGCCGTCCGGGTTCTCAAAGGCGAGACCGTGATCGTGAACGGGATCTCCGTGGACGGGCGGCCGGATAGGGTAGAGCGCGAGCTCCTGGAGCGGCACGGCGCTACGGCGGCCCTGATGATCCCTCTGCGGCTGAACGGAGCGGTCGTCGGCTTCGTCGGGTATGACCTGGATGCCGACGGTGCCTGTTTTTCGGACGAGGATGTGGCGCTTCTTTCTGCAGCCGTCCATATCATCGCGGGAACGCTCGACCGGAAGCAGTCCGAGTATATCTTCCGGGAGTCGGAGGGCCTCTACCAGATCGTCCTCGACGCCATCACCGACACCGTTACCGTCGTCGATACCCAGCTCACCGTTCTTCTCGCAAACGACGCTTTCATCACCTGGTGCGAAGACCTCGGACTTGAAACAGACGTCGTCGGGAAGGATCTCTTCACCGTCGTGCCGTTCTTCCCCCCCGCGACGCGGCAGCTCTACGACCGGGTCATCCGGACCGGCCGGCCGCTGACGTCGGAGCGGTCTATCAGGTCGGGCGACCGGGCCATGGTTCTGCGGGAGATGCGGATCCCGATCTTCGATCACGGCGAGGTCGCGAGGGTCGTCACCGTCGCGAGAGACGTCACCGCCCAGAGAGAGGTAGAAGACCTGAAATCAAAAGCCTACGCTCAGATCGAGCGGAACATGGAACAGTTCGCCCTGCTGGCCGATCATATAAGGAACCCGCTCCAGGCGATCATGGGGCGTGCCGAACTGCTCGACGATATCGAGACGAGGGAGAAGATCCGGTTGCAGGTGCAGCGGATCAACGGGATCATCGACCAGCTCGACGAACGATGGGGCGAGTCGAGGAGACTCTCCACGTTCTGGCGGAAGTACTCCTGAGACCTTTTCACCGCGTCTCCCCGAGCGTCCCCCATACCCTGTTCCGCTCGAGGATGATCCAGTAGCGACGGAGTTCGGCTTCCGCCGCCCGATAATCGGGGTAATGCTCGCCGACGAGACGCCAGAACCGTTTCGAATGGTTCTGCTCGCGGAGGTGGGCGGCCTCGTGGACGACGACGTACTCCCGTAGCGTCGCCGGGAGGGCTACGACGCGCAGGTTGACGTTTACGTTGCCGAGCGCCGAGCAGCTCCCCCACCGCGTCTTCTGCATCTTCACTGCGATCCGCCCCTGCCGCCGGCCGGCAAGGTCCGGGCAGGCCTCCAGCCGGTCGAGCACCTCCTTCTTCAGCATCCGGGAGAGTCCTCGCCGGAGAGCGGGAACGGACGGGGAGGCGACGGTTCCCGCGGCCTCGTCGACTGCGAACCGCGCGCCCGGAACCACGCGGCAGAACCGCCCGTGCAGGAGGAGCAGGTCTTCCCGCCCGCGTCCTTCGGCGGCCAGCCGGTCGAGTTCCCGCCGCCGCTTCTCTATCCAGGCCGCGTTGCGCTGCAGGAACCCCTCGACGTCGAACGACGGGGGGGCGACCACGCGCAGGGTTCCGTCCGGCCGCACCTGGAGGTGGGCGGATCGTACCGCCTTCAGAACAATGGTCGCTCTGCCCGCGCCGCTCTCCCTCTCTCCCCGGTTCATGATACCAGTACTGGGGCGCCGGCGGGAAAAAACGTGATCCGGCATGTACCTATACCTGATGACGACAAAGAATTACGTAGGGCTCCCGTCCCGGGATGCAGGCGGGCGCGGAGGATGGCAGCATGCACGAGAAGGAACTGAAGATCGGTGATATCGCGCACCTCACCGGGATTTCGGAGCAGGATGTCCGGGCGCTCATCCGGACCTACGACAGCCTTTTTACCTATCGGACGATCGGGCGGGCCCGGCTCTTCCCGCAGAAGGCTGTGGCGATCGTCCGGGAACTCGCGGACCTCTCCGGGCGAGGGCTTTCGCCTGAGGAGATAGCCGACGAGGTTAGATCGGGAAAAGATCGGGC
Source organism: Methanoculleus chikugoensis (assembly GCF_900095385.1). Classification (GTDB taxonomy): domain Archaea; phylum Halobacteriota; class Methanomicrobia; order Methanomicrobiales; family Methanoculleaceae; genus Methanoculleus; species Methanoculleus chikugoensis_A. The sequence continues at coordinate 20,979 of NZ_FMID01000045.1, read as the reverse complement.
CCCACCTGAAGAACCCGCGGAAGAGATCGGCCGGACAGCCGCCCCGCTCCCGTCCGAGGTGGTGATCGAGTTCGGGGTGATGCGGGATACGCTGGCCCGGCAGGAGCGGCGGATCGCCCGTCTGGTCGAGGAACTCGAGCAGGAGCGCGAACTGAGGGCCGAGGAGGGCGAGCGGTTCCGGAAGGCCGTCGACGACCTTGAAGGCCGCCTCTCCGCGCAGCAGGAGCAGCTTGCCCTCGTCGCGGAATGGGTGGACTACTTCGACCGGCAGATGGACGAGGTCACCCGCCCGGTGTTCGATCGGTTCCGGAGGACGGTCGCGAAGAAGGGCGATTCCGGCAAGTCTCCGGGCCGTTCCGGCTGACACCGTGCGTGTACCGCCCGGGTCACCGAATGCCCGGTTGCCGCTCCTTCGCTACCATACAACATATATTTAGCAATATATACTATCTGGTGCCATAAAAATACCAAGATTTAAATAGAATCCCCACTTCCGGCACGCGGGGTGATAGAATCTCCCAGCAACAGATGGCCACAATATTGACCGTCGTCATTCAGGCACTGGTTGTCGGCGGGTTGATAGCCTGTATCGTCGTTGGAACACAGGATCGGTCGTCTCCCGGGGTCCCGCCGATCACCGAGGCCCGGTATGCCGGTGATCTGCCGCCGGGCGTCTCAGCGGCCGCGTATCCGATCGTCGGCCACCAGGCAGCGGGTATCCTGTCGGGTGCCGGGGAGACGTTCATCCTCTTTTCCGTGGGGGACGGTTCCCCTACCCCATCACAACCTGCATGACCGTCGGGTACCGGTTCATGACGGCGTAGACGAGGGGTTTTGCGATCCAGAGCCTCCCGCCCTGCATCCTCCTAAGGGTACTGATCTCCCCGAGGTGCTGGAGCGCCTGCACCGCGGCCTCGTCCGCGAGGAAGAAACTGTCCGGAACCGTCGAGTCGAAGTAGAAGAGGATCGGGAGCCGGAGCCGTCTCTGCAACTCGCCCGGGAGTGCCCGCTCGAGGTGAAGAAGGACGTCCCGGTCAAAGTCGTAGCGGCTCCCGCCCTTCGTGACGGACGACGGGTGCTCTTCCGCGAGGAGCCGGGAGAGGCGCTTTCGCTCCGAGACGATCCCGTCGTTGATCCTGCCGATCTCAAGCCGCATCCATCGTAAGAGGGTCGACTCGTCGCTTGCTGATGGTCGGTCGGGCATGAATGCACCTATCGCGATCCGTCTCCGGGTCTGTGAGAAAACCCTCTCTTTGCCATGCGATATATACCTGGCCCCGGAAACCGCGTCTCCCATGAAGGGTATCCGGGGCGTATTCCGGCAATTCCTGTCTGGGGTGACCCTGTTCTCCGATTGCAATTCCCCGTCTACCCGGGAGAAAGTATATATCTCTCGCTCTCCTTTCGGCATGTTCTACGTGATCATGCATGGAACTGGATTCAGTGCACGGAAAGCATACCCGACGGCATGCCCGCTTCCCCGTGGTACCGTTCTGCGTTCTCCTCCTCACCGGCATGGCAGTTCACCTTGCAGCCGCCACCGGGATGCCCGGGGGAGAGTACGACCCGGGGATCGCCGCGATGCTCGCAGAGGTCGACGAATCCGAACTCCGGAACACGACCTACGACCTGCAGAACTTCTCGACCCGGGTATACGGTACCGAGGGAAACCGGGAGGCGGGTGAGTACCTCTCCGCGAGGCTTGCGGCCATCCCCGGGCTCGAGGTGGAGTCCGGAGACGGCGAACACAATACCATCGTCGCCACGCTCCCCGGGGGCGACGCCTCCGACGAAGTCGTGGTGGTGGGGGCGCACTACGACAGCAAGTCGTTCGACCCCGCCCGCGCGCCCGGGGCCACCGACAACGGTTGCGGCGTCGCGATCGTCCTGGAACTCGCCCGGATTATGAGCGGGCACTCGTTCGACCGGACGGTGCAGTTCGCGTTCTGGAACGGAGAAGAGGTCGGCCGTCTCGGCAGCATCGAGTACGCCGCCGGTGCGGCGTCCCCGATCGTGCTCTATCTCAACTACGACTCGTCCTGCTACGATCCCCTTGACCGCTCCGTGCTCGATATCGCCTACGACGAGCGTTCCGAGGATATCGCGGCACTCATGGCGGACTATAACACCCTCTACTCCACGAACTTCACCCTGACCGAGAACGTCCATTCCTGCACCTCGGATCACGTATCCTTCCGTGACCGGGGTTACCCGGCCGTGACAACCCACTGCGAGGGGCACGGCCCGGCCCATACCCCGGACGACACCGTCGACCGGGTATCGTTTGACTACGCGAAGAGGAACGCCCGGCTCGGTCTTGCGGTGCTCGCGGAGGTGGCGGGGTTCCGGGGAGAGGGTGCCGGCAACGCCATTCCGGAGGCCCCGCGGGTGGTGTGGGATCTCTCAGGAAGGCTGGACGGAGCGGGCTAGCGATCGGAACGGAGCCGTTATCCGTCGCGCGGGTGGTGTGAGCTGATTGTGCTGCTGTTTTCAACCCCTGCGAGGCTGCTGTCATCCTCGATCCGGCTCTTTATCCAGCGTATATCCGGATGCACGGTGTCCTCGCCGAACCGGATGCGGAGAGGCGAAGACTCATTTTTATACGGTCAAAGCCAACGTTTAAAAAATATGAATGATTCTGAGATCCTGATGAACCCCAACGAGCTGGTACGTTTTCTCAAGAAGGATCCGGCGAATTTTACGAAAGAGGACATAATGCGGTTTTGCGAGACGAACGGGATTGAGATGATCAACTTCCGTTACGCCGCCGAGGACGGCAAACTCAAGACTCTCAATTTTGTCATCTCTTCAAAGGAGCACCTCGATACCATCCTCTCGGACGGCGAACGCGTCGACGGCAGCAACCTCTTCTCGTTCATCGAGGCGGGGAGCAGCGATCTCTATGTCATCCCCCGGTATCGCACGGCGTTCGTGAGCCCGTTCGCCGAGGTGCCGACACTCGAGTTCCTCTGCTCGTTCTACGACAGCGACGGGAAACCGCTTGAGAGCGCGCCCGAATACGTGCTCCGAAAGGCGGACGAGGAGTTCACCCGCCGGACCGGATACACCTTCAAGACCCTTGGAGAACTCGAGTACTACGTCGTCAGCCCACGGGACGACCTCTACCCCGGCCGCGACCAGAAGGGCTACCACTCGGCCGAACCCTTCGTCAAGTTCGCGGATCTCCGGGATGAGGCGATGCGGCTGATCGCCCGCGCCGGAGGCAGGATCAAGTATGGTCACTCCGAGGTGGGATGCTTCTACAACGACGACACTTACTACGAGCAGCACGAGATCGAGTTCCTACCGATGCCGGTGGAGCAGGCGGTCGAGCAGTTGATCGTCGCGAAGTGGGTCTTGCGGATGCTCGGCAACCAGTACGGCGTCGAGATCAGTTTCGCCCCGAAGATCACCGTCGGCAAGGCCGGGAGCGGAATGCACTTCCACATGCTCGTCGAGAAGGACGGCAGAAATGTGCTGGTCGAGGAGGGCAGACTGAGCCCGCTCGCCCGGAAGATGATCGCCGGCATCCTCGACGCCTCCGACGCCCTGACGGCCTTCGGGAACACCATCCCGACCTCCTACCTCCGTCTCGTCCCCCACCAGGAGGCGCCGACGACGGTCTGCTGGGGCGACCGCAACCGCTCGGTCGTCGTCCGGGTGCCTCTCGGCTGGGTCGGTGCGGACGGCATGACCCGCGACGCGAACCCCGGCGAGAACGGTCATCGGCCGAACCGCCCCTCAAAGCAGACGTTCGAGTACCGGGTCGCCGACGGATCGGCCGATCCTTACCTGATCGTCGCCGGGCTCATCGTGGCGGCGCTCCGCGGGATCGAGATGCCCGGCGCGCTCGAGGCGGCCGAGAGACTCTATGTCAGCGGGAACATCTTCCGCCCCGAGTTCAGGGAGCGGCTCGCGACGTTCAAGCAGCTTCCCGCCTCCTGCGTCGAGTCTGCCGAGGCACTCGAGGCGAAGCGTGCGATCTTCGAGTCGAACGGGATCTTCCCGGCGGGGATGATCGAGAGCAGGATCTCTACCCTGAAGGCCTTCGACGACCGGGGGCTGAGCGAGAGGCTCTACGGCAACAACGACGCGATCCGGGAACTGGTCGACCGGTACATCCACGTCGCGTGAGAAGAGAAGAATACTTTTTTCGGCAACCGGCGGCGTTAACCCGGCCGCCACTCTCATCCCGGAGCCCCGGCACGGGACAAACTTATTATCAGGAGGGCACCAGAGGAGGTGGCTCCCGGACGTGAGGGCGGGTTTCCCGGTGCTCACCCGGGTGATGAGGAACGCGTATGAGAGGCGAAGCAGAAGAGATGATGGCGGAAGGAGCGGGACCGGTCACGTTTACCTGCTACCGCGTCACCCCGGGAGAGGAGGAAGGCGCTCCCGAGGAGGGCATGAACACCTACAGCGTCGTGGTGCTGCTGCCCGACGGGGATGTCAAACACCAGGTCGTCTGGGCACAAACACCTGAAGACATCGGCGACGCGATCCGGGTTCCCCCGGGTTCGAGGGTGATCATGACCGAGATGAAGAGCACCCTCGTATGGGATAGCGAGGAGGTGGGGGCCGGTCAGGCCCCCTGACCTTTTTACAGGCGGTTTCGACCGTTAGAACGGACTTTCAGGGTGCCGGGGAGGGGAGCGATCCACTCTCCCCGGTGATCTCCGAGAGGTCGACCCCCGACCCACCAGGTGTCGTCGACGACGTAGCCGATCTTGAGCTCGTCATGGTTCTCCTGGGCGGGGTTCGGCCGGATGAAGACGATGAATCCTCCTCCCGGCTCTGCAGTATCACAGAGCGCCCGGATGTTCTTCATCGCGTACGGGTCCTGCCGCTCGATCAGGCTCGTCCCGATCGAGTCCTGCAAGTGGGGGTGGGCGAGGAGCGTCCCGTTATAGTCGTAAGCGTAGACGTAGAGGGCTCCCTCTGTGAACCTGCCCGCTTCGTCGTTGAACTCGGCAAGTGCTGTGTCTTCTCCGGCGGTCTCTGCGTAGGCGGCGGCCTCCCGGGCGAAGCCCGCAAGATCCGCGCGGATCATATTCTCTTCTGCGGTCTCCGTTCCGGCAGGGGCGCTGCACCCGGCACCGAACACCAGAATCGGGACTAAAAAGGCGAGGTAGACTCTCTTCACACTCCCGTGTGTGCTGGAATAGAAAAAAGATGCCGGAATCTTCTTCGCCGGGAAAGCGATGCGACCCCGACATCGAGAGGTATATGTGGGATCACATCCCCCCGACCGTGAGGTGATCGAATGGCGAATGTTATCCAGCAGATGGAGAAGGTCACAGAGCACAGTGCGGCCAACCTGATGGCTGATGCCGGAGTCGATGTGGAGCGGTGGAACCGAACGCCGGATGAAGCGACGCTCAGAAAAACGGTCGAGGCGATCGAGGCCCGGAACGTCAGGGTAATCCTCGTGGACTCGGCGGAGGACGCGCTCCGGGCCGTTGTCGACCTGCTGCCCGAGGGGGCGGAGGTCATGAACGGCTACTCGACGACTCTGGTCGAGATGGGGTTTGACCGGGTGCTCAAAGAGAACCCGAAGGGATGGCGGGACTATCACGCGGTCGTCACCGCCGAGAACGACACCGAGAAGCGGCACGCGCTCCGCCGCAAAAGCGTCGCCGCGGATTACTTCCTCTCCGGGGTGCAGGCGATCGCCGAATCAGGCGAGATCGTCGGGTGCGACAAGACCGGGAGCCGGATGGGGGCGTGGCCTCACGCGGCGGCCCATCTCGTCCTCGTCTCCGGGACGAACAAGATCGTGCCGACCGTCGACGAGGGGTTCCGGCGGTGCCGGGAGTACTGCCTGCCCCTCGAGAACCAGCGTGTACAGCGCACCTACGGCGTCGGGAGTTACATCGGCAAGCACGTGGTCCTCGATAAAGAGGACACTGATGGACGGGTAACCCTCGTCCTGATCCGCCAGCCGCTCGGTTACTGAACCCGGCTGCTAAAGGAGAAGCGGTGTCTCCACGGCGGGCCTATGCCCGTTATCTTTTTTTCGGATGCGGGTCAATCGCATTCCTCCCTCTCCCCCAGCTGTCCGCTCGCGGCTGCAACGGTGCTCGGCGCCTTCTTTTTCTCCATCCGGGGGTCCGGTATATCTGAACTCCCGTGCAACCTTCATGCATGGAGATCGCAGAAATTCTCAACGTCACCGTTCCGCTCTCCGACATCACGCTCGAAAGCGTCGTTCTCGCCGTGCTTGTCGCGATCATCGGATGGATCGTGGTGAAAATTCTCACGTCCGTCTTCAAAAAGATGCTCTCCCGGGCCTCGAAACTGCCCGGCCTGGTCGTCGAGTTCCTGATCAGATTTTTCTCGATCCTGCTCTACGTGATCCTCGCCCTCATCGTCATCGCGACGATCGGGTTCGACATCTCCTCCGTGGTGCTCGGGCTCTCGGCGGTGATCGGGCTCATCCTCGGTTTCGGCCTGCAGGACACCGTCACCAACCTCGCCGCCGGAGTCTGGCTGGCGGCCTTCCGCCCCATCGACAAGGACGAGCTCGTTGAGGTTAACGGCATATCCGGGACGGTCACTTCGGTCGGCATCATGGCGACCGAGTTGCTGAAGCCCGACAACACCTACATCACCATCCCGAACTCCCTCGTCTGGGGGAGCCCGGTGATCAACTCCACCCGGATGGAGACCCGCCGTGTCGAGGTCAAGGTCAGGGCCGCCTACGACAGCGACCTTGATAAGGCAATCCGGGTCGCCACCGACCTGATGGCGGCCCACGAGGGCGTGCTCCCGTCGCCGGAACCCGTGGTCGTCGTCACCGAACTCGCCGACTCTTCGGTGAACCTCGCTCTCCGGGCGTGGACGAAGACGTCCGATATGTGGGGCGTGCAGTGGGACCTGAATCGCGACGTCGTCCGGGCGTTCAGAGAGGCCGGCATCGAGATAGCCTTCCCGCAGGTGGACGTCCACCTGGACCGGGCCCAATAGATCTCTCCTATTTTTTTGCAGATTCGCATCCGGGGCTTTCCCGCTCCGGCGGGACTCTCTACAGGCATCTTCCCGTGGGTTTAGGGATCTCCTTCCGCCCGGCAGAGGATATGGCGTTCCCTGCTTCCCGGAAACAGATCGACGAAGTGTTCCCGGTACAGGACCGCCTGTCGCCGGGATGTTCTCGGATCTGGTCCGCTCCGGCCTGCATCGCGAGATGGCAGAGCTGAGCTGAAATGTCCCTGGATGCTCCCGGTGCGAAGGGGGAGGAGTCATGTGCAATGTCGGTTTTCTGCGGGCACTCCCTCCATGCTGATCTTATCGGTGCTCGGAACATCGAGTCCAGAGCACGCACCTACAGGTATACCCTGGAGGTGCAGGGGTGCAGTCAACCACCCATACGAGAACTATCGACACGATAGAGTCTCAAGCCCCGCCCTGAAGGGCGGGGTAGTTGACACGTTAGCAGGCATATCCTGTCCAGAAACGGCGGTATATTCTAAATTAATGCCAAATGTTAACTGAATTAACTTAATGTATCAGAGGTATATTTATAATCCAACTTTGTAACGTAATGCAATGGAGGTGAAATTGTGGCAATAACCGCGATAATGAACATAATCGGTGGATTGGTATTATGTGCAGGAATTATAGGGGCCCTGCCCGTGCTCGGGGGCTTCCTTGAGAAGGCAGGCAAGTTCCTGGGCGGTTTCCAGGTCATCATAGGGATCGTCATGATGATCCTCGGACTACTGGGGATCTTCTCACTGCAGGGTATAGTTGCCTTCCTGGTGGGGGCCATCCTCCTGACCGGTGCGTTCCACGTAGTCCCGGGTCTCGGTGTGTATCTCGAGAAGTTCGGTAAGTGGCTGGGCGGCTTCCAGACGATCATCGGTGTCATCGCGATCGTCATTGGTATCCTGGGGCTTCTCTGAGGATCCACCCCAGGGATGAAGGCGGCAGAGCGGGAATTCTCGCGGCTGAAAGCCCGGGATGAACGCAAGGCCGCCCTTCTTTTCTTCTTTCAAGATCTTAACGTTCTTTGCATCTTCACTATGAACCAGGAGGATTTCCCGGTTTCAACGAACCGGAGACGGTACGTTCTCGTGGGTACCCGTCTCCGTTCCTCTCTCACCGGGTGCGCCCGAAATCGACGAAACCTTTGTAAGGGTCCGTCGCGAGCAAGCGGACGCGCACCCGCTGGCCGACCCGGAGCCCCTGCTCGCCCAGCACGACCCTTCCTTCGGCCGGCGGATCGATCAGCCGGACGTAGGTTCCCTTCTCGGAGGCGCCGGTGACGAACGCTTCAAACGTCTCGCCGATCCGCTCCCGGAGGAGGACGGCGGCCGCGGCCTTCCGGACGTAGCGCTCAACCTTCTGCGACGCCTTCTCCCGGTCGGTGAGCCGTGCGGCAAGGTCGTCGAGCTCTTCGCAGGTATACGGGCATTCATCCCCGTCGATGACCGATTTAATCAGCCGCTGGATGACGATATCGACGTAGCGCCGGTTCGGGGCGGTGCCGTGGGTGTAGTCGGTGACCGCGAGGGCGAAGTGGCCGACCGGCTCGTCTCCCGGCCGGAACGCCACGTACTCCCCCGCGCCCATCAGTTTCACGATCGTGAGCGAGAGGTCGGGGAAGCGGTCGGGGTCGGCCGCCTTCTGCCGGATAAGGAACCGGGTGAGCGCTTCTGCGTCCGGCCGGTCGGGCAGGGTCTCACCGCGCTCTGCGGCCTCTCTCACGATCCCGTCCCAGTTCTTCGGGGTGCGAACGACCCGGTGGATCATGGGAAGATCGGCGGCGGCGAGAAACGCCGTTATGCTGCCGTTCGCCGCGACCATGAACTCCTCGATGAGGCACCGGGCGAAGTTCTGCTCCTGGACGACGAGCGCCATGACCCGGTTCTCCTCAACGAGCGGTTCGGCCTCGATCGTCTCGAGGGCGAGCGCTCCCTGTTCCGTCCGCCGCTTCTTCATGCGCATCGCGGCCTCGTGCTGGAGGAGGACCTGCTCTGCAAGCCCCGGCGTCTCCCTGACCGCCTCCGGGACGGGGCCACTCCCCTCCAGCCAGTCGCCGACCTCCTCGTAGACGAGTTTCGCGTGGTTCCTGACGGTCGCCCGGTAGATGTCGCCGGGTATCGTGCTCCCGTCCGGACGAACGGTGTACTCGATGACGATCGCCATCCGGTCCCGGCCGGGCAGGAGCGAGGTGATGCCCGCCGAGAGGCGGTCGGGGAGCATCGGGAAGGTCACAACACCGGTGTAGACCGATGTCCCGTTATGGGCGGCGTGCCGGTCGGTCTCCGATCCTTTCGGGACGCGGGAGTCGACGTCCGCAATCGCGACCCGGACCCGGATCTCACCGTCCGATCCCTTTTCGCAGACCTCGATCTGGTCGAGATCCTCTGAGTCGTGGTTGTCTATCGAGGACCAGAGGAGCGACCGGAGATCAAGGGGGTCGCCGGGGGTATCCGGGAAGGCGCCTTCGGCGAGAGCGTCGACCTCCCGGAGGACGGCCGGCCGGAAGGCCGGGATGAAGCCGTACTGCTGCATCGCCGTCCACGCGATGCCCTTCAGGTTCACGGGCTGCTCGTTCTGCATCTCTCTGAGAGATTCGTTTGCGGGTATAAAACCACTTGGGAATCTCCGGCGGTCACCGGTCGTTCACCCGCCCGTGCTGCATCTCTATCCTCGGGGGGTAAAGGGGACGTTGCCGTATCACCGGATCTCAATCCGGTCGCCCGTCACCATGTAGTGCACCTTCTCCGCGATCTTGCACGCGTGGTCCCCGCAACGTTCGAGGTACCGGGCAATCATGACGTAGTTCGTGCACCTCGTGATGTTCTTCGGGTCCTCCATCATGTAGGTGAGGCACTCGCGGAATATGGAGTACCTGAGGGCGTCGACGACCTCCTCCCGGCTCTGGATATCGGCTATCACACTGAGGTCTTCACGCTCGAACGCGACCATCACATCCGTTATCATCCCGTCGACGACCTCTCCCATGTGGGGGAGGCTGACGAGGTTTCCCACGTGCGGCGCCCCGGCGAGATCGGGTACAACGATGGTGATGTCTTTCCCGTAGCGGCCGATGCGGTAGAGGTTCGCGATCACCTTCATCGAGGCTGCGATCGTCCGGAGGTCTTTTGCCATCGGCTGGTTGAGGGCGATGAGTCGCAGGCATTTCTGCTCGATCTCATCATCGTAATCCGCGAGTTTCTGCTTCTCCTCGCCGATCGTCTCGGCGAGCGTCACGTCCTGCGCCTTTAACGCTACCATCGACTGCCGGAGCATACCCTGTGCGAGGCGGCCCATCGCGAGGACGTCCCCTTTCAGGGACGCAATTTCTGTATGAAATTTCGTTACCATTGGCTCTCCCTACCCGAACCGCCCGGTGATGTAGTTCTCCGTCAGTTCTTCACCGGGATCTTCGAAGATCTTCGTGGTTTTGTCGAACTCCACCAGTCTTCCCAGGTACATGAACCCGGTGTAGTCGCTGGCCCGCGCCGCCTGCTGCATGTTGTGCGTGACGATGACGACGGTGTAGTCCCGGGCAAGCCGGATGATGAGGTCCTCGATCTTCGCCGTGGCGATGGGGTCGAGGGCGGAGCAGGGCTCGTCCATCAGGATCACCTCCGGCCCGACCGCAAGGGATCGCGCGATGCAGAGTCTCTGCTGCTGCCCGCCCGAGAGGGAGTGCGCGGGTTCGTGGAGGCGGTCCTTCACTTCGTCCCAGAGCGCGGCCCCTTTCAGGCTCTCCTCGACGATGCGGTCGAGTTCCTTCTTATCGCCCACCCCATGAATGCGGGAGCCGTAAGCGACGTTCTCGTAGATGCTCTTCGGGAACGGGTTGGGCTTCTGGAAAACCATGCCGATCTTCTCGCGGATCGCATATACGTCCGCACGGGGGTCGTGGATATCGCTCCCGTTGAAGAGGATCTCTCCGGTGATCCTGGAGGAGTCGATGAGGTCGTTCATCCGGTTGAAGCACCGGAGCAGGGTCGATTTCCCGCATCCCGACGGCCCGATCAGCGCCGTGACCCTGTTCTTCGGGACATGGAGCGAGATATCGATGAGGGCCTGCTTCTGCCCGTACCAGAGGTTGAGGTTCGTTGTCTCGAGGATCGTGGATCCAGTCATTTACATCACCGTTTCCCGACGGTATCGCCGCCGAACGAGGATCGCGGCGAGATAGATCGTGAGGACCAGCAGCAGGAGCACGAACGCGGTCCCGTAACTCTGCGTGGCCGCCCCCGGAACGGTCGTGGTGAGGACGAAGAGGTGGTATGGAAGCGCCATCACCGGTTCTGTGAGCGACGACGGCAGGAATCTGCTGCTGAAGATCGCTGCCGTGAACATGATGGGTGCCGTCTCGCCTGCAGCGCGCCCGATGGAGAGGATCGCTCCGGTGAGGATCCCGGGGAGTGCCGGGGGCAGGACCACCCGCGAGATCGTCTGCCACTTCGTCGCTCCGAGAGCGTAACTTCCCTCCCGGAGGGAGCCGGGGATCGACCGGAGCGCCTCTTCGGTCGTCCGGATGATCGTGGGAAGAATCATCAGGCCGAGGGTGATCTGTCCGGCGATCAGCGAGACCCCGAAACCCATGAAGAGCACCAGGAACGCGAACCCGAAGAGCCCGAAGACGATGGACGGCGTTCCGTTCAGCAGGTCCACCGCGGCCCGGATGCTCCGCGTCAGCGGGGTCTCGGCCGTGTACTCGACGAGATAGACGGCCGTCGCGATCCCGAGCGGAAGGGCGACGGCGAGGGCTCCTCCCACGAGGTAGAACGTCCCGACGATCGCGGGGAATATCCCCCCCGCTCTCCCGAGATCTCTCGGCGACCCGGTCAGGAACTCCCAGGAGATCGCTCCGGCCCCGTTGACGACGATCTCGAAGAGGATCACCCCGAGAGCCGCGATCACGATCGCGACCGAGAGCGATATCAGGAGGAACGCGCATCGCTGCGAGGTCCTCGGGGGGAGAAGCCTTCCGAACGGCGCCGATGCGGCGTGGGTTATGCGTGAGGCCGCCGCGGTAAGCGCCCGATATGGCGTGGAGCGCCGGATCGCGGCCGTCACCCGCCCGGACGGGATGGGCCGTGCCGTACCCTGTGTTCCCTGTATCCGGGTGGTGATGACCCGTGCCGCGCTGTTGATCGCGAGCGTGATGAAGAGCAGGACCACCGCAACACCGAAGAGCGCATGGTAATGCGTGCTTCCGAACGCGACCTCGCCCATCTCGATGCCCAGCGTCCCGGTCAGCGTCCGCACGGGGGAGAAGACGTCGTAGATCGGGTCCGGGATGACGGCGGCGTTCCCCGTGACCATGAGCACCGCCATCGTCTCGCCGATGGCGCGCCCCATCCCGAGGATGATCGCTGCGCTGATACCGGAGAGCGCACCGGGCACGATCACCCTCCGGATCGTCTGCCAGTGTGTTGCCCCGAGAGCAAGGCTGCCCTCTTTGAACTCTCTCGGGACCGAACTGATGGCGTCCTCGGCGACGCTCGTGATCGTCGGTATGGCCATGATCGCGAGGAGGATCGAGCCCGCAAGCCAGCTCGACCCTGACGGCTGGTCGAATGCAACGCGTATCCAGTCGGTCAGAAGGATCAGGCCGAAGAACCCGTAGACGACGGAGGGAATGCCGGCCAGCAGCTCGATAGCGGGTTTTATGATCGATTTCATCCCCGGAGAGGCGATCTCTGCGATGAAGACGGCGCTCCCGATGCTGAGCGGGACGGCGATGACCATCGCGAGCGCCATCACCTGGAGCGTGCCGGTGATGAGCGGAAACACCCCGTAGGCCGGGTTCCGGCCGGTCGGGTTCCATTCCGCACCGGCGAGGAAGTCCCAGAGACCCGTCTCGAGAACGATCTGGTAGCCGTCGCGGAGCAAGAAGACGATGATGAAGAAGACTGCAACGATCGCGGCCAGCGCGGCACAAAAGAGCAGTTTTCCGACGGCCCTATCGACAAAACGCCTCTCCGCTCCAATGACCGGCCTGCCGATCTCGCTCGTTCCGCGATCTCGCGGCCACCCGAAGTTCCGGCACCGGGCCCGTATACTGAAACCTTTTGCCATCAGCACTCCGCCGTAGCACTCAAAAAAATGGGGACGCTGCCCCGTTCATCCCCGCACCGGGATGTAATCCTCGCTCGCTACGATCTCCTGCCCCTCGGCGCTCAGGATGAACTCGATGTACCGCTGCGCAAGCCCCTCGGGCTCTCCGTTCGTCAGCATGTAGAGCGGCCGGCTGATGGGATACGTCCCGTCCTTGATGTTCTGGAGCGTGGGGCGAACGCTGGTCCCGCCGACATCCAGCGCGAGCGGCTTCACGCCTTCGGTGTAGCCGAGGCCGACGTAGCCGAACGCGCCCGGAGTCTGGGAGACTTTCTGCTGGATCCCGCCGTTCGAGTTGAACTCCTCCTGGGTCCTGGTGAAGTCCTCCGCATCCATGACGAACTCGGAGAAGAACTCCCGTGTCCCCGATGCACTGTCTCTTCCCACAACGACGATCTGCGCCTCAGATCCGCCGACCTGGTTCCAGTTCGTGTAGGTGCCGTTGTAGATGCCCCGCACCTCATCAAGCGTGAGGCTCTCGACACTGTTTTCCGGGTTGACGATGAGGAGGATCGCGTCATCGGCAATGTGGTGCTTGACGAGGTCCGGGTAACCTGCGGTCTCTTCGGGTTTGAGGTCCCGTGAGGACATGCCGATATCTGCAGTGCCCTCGCCGGCGGCCTTGACCCCGACGCTCGAGCCTCCTCCGCTCACCATGATCTCCGCGGAGGCTTCTTTTGCCTCGAACGCTTCTCTCGCCTGTTCGGCGATGGGCAGGACGGTGGTCGACCCCGTTACCGTGATCCGCTCCGGTGCGGCCGTTTGATCGTTGCCGAGACACCCTGCCATCATTAGAAGAACCACGAGGATGCCGGCGACGGCAACCGTGGTCGTACCAGACAGACTCTTTCCTGTCATGGTATGAACGAGATTACCATGGGGTATATTGGTTCTCGACGTCAGGTACAGGGAACTCCATAATCACAATAGGGGTATTGTTTTTCTTGAGAGGCGCCTGCCGTGCGGCTGCGGTGGAGGGGTTGTACCCCTAACCGTCCGTCTTCTCCCACCAGACCGCTGCGGTCGGCCGCACCGTCGTCTCGACGTACTTCCCGGACCCGGTCGCGCGGAGCACCCGGGCGAAGTAGTCCCTGACCGGTGAGAGATCCTCCATCCCGGGGTTGTGCATCGCCGCCCAGGCCCGGGCGGCCTCTTCGACGGAGTCGTAGACCGCGTCCCAGGCGGCGTGATAGATCCGGACGTTCGGGTAGATCCCGGCGTCGTGGAGGATGTTGACGGGGTAGATGTAGTCCGGGTAGCCCTTCCGCATGGTCGCTTCTTCCCCGAATACCGCCCGGTAGAGCGCCATCTCGTCGGGATCCCGCCACTCGCCCACGTGCCAGAAGAGGTAGACCGCCCGGCGGGCCGCGGCGTCGAGTTTTTCGAGGGCGGCGGCGAGGTCGTAGAACCCGAGCGAGAACGCCGCGACGACGACGTCATGGGGTTCAACATCTCTGCCGATCACCGTGTCTTCCCAGCGCATCGTAACCGTGGAGTAGTTCGTGCGCCCCGTGGCGGCCATCTGCTCCCGGAGGACGGCGAGCATGCCCTCCGAGGGGTCGAGGGCGGTGACGTGGGCGGCGGTCCGGGCAATCGGCACGGCCAGCCTCCCCGTTCCGGCACCTACATCGAGCACGGTCTCGCCCGGCCGCACATCCAGGATCGCGAGTTCCTGCTCGGTCGCCCGTTTCTCGTCACGGGTGGCCCGGCGGTAGGCGGCGGCGCGTTTGTTCCAGTGAGCGGCTGGATCGTGGCCTTTCTCGACGCGTTCGGGAGAACTTGCGTATATCGCCTTCCAGAGCTCGTTCCAGTCGATGATCCGATGCATAACTGTTCCTCTCGCCCGGAATATTATAAGCGCTCGCTCGCGGCAGCGGGGATGCGGTTACGGTGGCGGGTCTTCTCCGGCATCCCAGAGATCCCGTCCGCGATCGGTGGCGTCTCCCGGCAGATCCACGAGTTCGACGGGGTACGGGGCGAAGAACGACTGGTCCATCAGGTACGGCTCCCGGAACCGGATCGCCCACGACCGGAGCAGGCCGCGGGGTTCGGCCAGCGTGGCGCGGCCGTGCCTGTAGCGCTCGATCAGTCCGATGCCGTATGCCTTCTCCTCGTCTGAGATGCGGTCGCTGAAGTATCCCAGGGCGTGCTGGAGGACGTTGACGTTGCCGGTATACCGGGGAGCCCGTGCGAGCGCGATAGAGAGCATCCGGCGGTATTGTTCATACAGCGCTCCCGGCTCAACCGCTGCCCGGTTTGCGACAAGACGGCCCATCTCCTGCAACACTTTCTGGCTGCAGGCGAGCAGAAGGAGTTTGTTCTCCGCGTGGAACTGCACGAGGGCATGGGGGTTCCGGGTCTCCTCGACGCCCCGGAACGCCGCCAGGGTAAAGACCGCGGAGAGGAAGTGGTCGCGGATCCGTTGATTGTTCAGGCGCAGTTCGTCTTCCACGGGGAGTTCCGGGTACCGCTTCAGCACCTCGCGGGCGAAGAAGCCCGCGGTCTTTGCTATCGCCGCGGACTTCTCCGTCGACGGGTACACCCGCACGTTCCGGGTTCCGGAGGTGGGCGAGCCTCCTTTGAGGATAAACCCGTCGACAGCGGGGAGTGCGTCGAGGAACGCGGCTGCGAAGGCAGACATCTCCTCTGTAACATCCCGCGCGGTGGCCGGCTGCACGAGGCGATCCGAGCCGCCTGTCCGGACGATCCTGACGGTTGAGCGGGGGATCCCGAGCCCGATCTCGACTTCCGGGCAGACCGGGATGCAGTCGGCATACTCCCGCAGGCGTGCCACCGTGGGGGAGGGTATCTTCGAGCCGTCGTAGCGGCACGGGTCGAACTCGATGCAGCGGCTGACGACGAGGCGGGGGCGCGGGTAATCCCGGGTCATGGCGCCCATGATACGGCGGGATGCATATGAATCCTTCTGGTGGTGGGAGCGGGTATACCTGCTGAACCGTATCCGGAACCCTTATTCACCCGCCCAAAAGAGATACGATCATGAAGGTGCTCGGGATCAGCGGGAGTCCGAGGGCGCGGGGGAACACCGCCCGGCTCCTCGCGGAGGTTCTCCGCGGAGTCTCCGATGCGGGCGGCGAGGCGAGCGCGGTCAGTCTCTCCGAGTATGTTATTGCAGGCTGCGTCGGCTGCGAGCGGTGCAGGCGCGACCAGACCTGCACCCGGTTCAACGACGGCATGACACTGCTTTATCCCCGGATCGTGGACGCGGATGCACTCGTTCTCGGCTCGCCCGTCTACCACTACAACGTCACCAGCCAGATGAAGGCCTTCATCGACCGGCTCTACGCCTTCTACGACTTCACCGACGAGCGTCCCCGGGGCTACTCCAGTCGCCTTGCGGATCGGGAGCGCAAGGCCGTGGTCTTTGCGGTGGGCGAGCAGGCGGACCCCGCCGACCTCGGCGTCGCGCTGGAGGCGCTCTCCCTGCCTCTCCGGCCGCTCGGCTATGAGGTGGTTGCCCGGCTCCCGGTCCTCAACTGTCTCGAGCCGGGGATCGTCGGGAAGAAGAGGGAGGTGCTCGAGCAGGCGTACCGGTGCGACCGGGACCTTGCGGCGGCGCTCTCCGGGACCTGAGGGGAACCCCAGACCGCCGGGATCAAAAAAAAGACGAACTCCCCGCCGGCTCAGTTCTTGAAACTGTGGATCGGTGCGGGGATCCGGCCGCCGCGGTTGATGAAGTCGGCGCAGCCGAACCGGTTTATGCTCTGAACCGGTGCGTGGCCCAGGAGGCCGCCGAACTCGACGGTCTCGCCGACATCCTTTCCTATCACCGGGATCAGCCGAACGGCGGTCGTTTTGTGGTTGATCATCCCGATCGCGGCCTCGTCCGCGATGATACCCGATATCGTCGACGCGGGGGTGTCGCCCGGGATCGCGATCATATCGAGCCCGACCGAGCATACGCAGGTCATCGCCTCGAGTTTCTCGATGGTAAGGGCGCCGCGGTTCACCGCATCGATCATCCCCTGGTCCTCGCTGACGGGGATGAATGCGCCCGAGAGCCCGCCGACAAACGAACTCGCCATGATCCCGCCTTTCTTCACCTGGTCGTTTAGGAGGGCGAGTGCGGCCGTCGTCCCCGGCGCACCGACCGACTCGAGCCCCATCTCCTCCAGGATCCCGGCGACGCTGTCCCCGACGGAGGGCGTGGGCGCGAGAGAGAGGTCGACGATCCCGAACGGGATTCCGAGTCTCTCCGAGGCCTCCTGGGCGACAAGCTGCCCTGCACGGGTGACCTTGAAGGCCGTCCGCTTGACCGTCTCGCAGAGGACCTCGAAGTTTGCTCCCCGGACTCCCTCGAGCGCGTGCTTGATGACCCCCGGGCCGCTCACGCCCACGTTGATGACCGCGTCCGCCTCGGAGACGCCGTGGAACGCCCCGGCCATGAACGGGTTGTCGTCGGGGGCGTTGCAGAGGACGACGAGTTTCGTACAGCCGATGGAGTTTTTCTCCTTCGTCGCCTCGGCCGTCTCTCGCACGATCTCACCCATCAGTTTGACGGCATCCATGTTGATCCCGGTCTTCGTCGAGCCGACGTTCACCGAGCTGCAGACCCTCTCGGTCGCGGCGAGAGCCGCCGGGATCGAGCGGATGAGGGCTTCTTCGTTCGGGGTCATCCCCTTTGAGACGATGGCTGAATATCCCCCGATGAAGTTGACCCCCGTATCCCGTGCGGCCCGGTCAAGCGTCTTTGCAACCTCTACAAAATCCTCCAGGGATCTGCAGGCCCGCCCGGCAACCAGCGCGATGGGGGTCACGGCAATTCGCTTGTTCACGATCGGGATCCCGTACTCGAGCTCGATCTCCCTCCCGGTCGAGACGAGGTCTTTTGCGAGCCCCGTGATCTTTTCGTAGATGTTCCGGTTCAGGGTGTCGAGATCGGCGTCGCAGCAGTCGAGAAGGCTGATGCCGAGCGTGATGGTCCGCACGTCGAGCTTCTCCTGCTCGATCATCTTGTTGGTCTCGTTCACCTCGAGAATATTGATCATGGAATCCCTCAGATACGGTGCATCTTCGTGAAGATGTCCTCTCGCTGGCACCGGATCCGGACACCGATCTCCTCGCCGAGTTCATCGAGTTCGGTCACCATCTCGGCATACGGTTTTGTCGATCCGCCGGTATCGACGATCATCATCATATTGAAGTAGCCCTGGACGATCGTCTGCGAGATATCCTCGACGTTGACCTGGTTCTCGGCAAGATACGTGCAGACCTTCGCAATAATGCCGACGGTATCCTTCCCGACGACGGTAATGATAGTCTTGCTCATGCTCTCCTGTCCCTGTATGGTGTTGGCTCTCCCCAGGCATTAATCCGATGAGGACAGCACCGGAAGCAGTTTAATCCTCCGGGGTGGGGAGGAGAGGGAAGGCCCCGCCCGGGAGCGCGGGGTGGTTCACGGCGGTGCATGCCGTCGATCGTTTGTGTCAGGGTTTTTGCCGGTATGGTGGAGATGCCGGATCCGGGGTTCGCTCTAAGTCAACAAAAGTTGACTTAGAAGGAGGGCACCGCCGCCATGTCAACACAGGTTGACTTACGCTCCCGTGTGATCGGTAAGTTCCGCCCGGTTGACTTAGAGACGGCAACCTCGTGTAAGTCAACATAAGTTGACTTACAGGGCAACTCATATTGTCGTAAATCGAATTATGCTGTATGGAGCGGTATCCCGATAATAGGGCAGGGGTTTTCATGCGTCAGGAAGGCGGATACGATGCGTTCATTCCGCATCCCTTACCCCCGGAAGATCTCTTCCTCGATGAGGGGCTCCTGTATCTGTTATCGAAAGCCAACAGCGCCCTGGCTCGCCTTGACGGGGTTACTCAGGTGCTTCCAAATCCGGATCTCTTCGTAGCGATGTATATCAGGAAAGAGGCCCTGCTGAGTTCTCAGATCGAGGGCACGCAGGCCTCTCTCCAGGGTATTCTTGAGTTCGAGGCGCACATCCGGCCCAGAGACGACATCAACGAGATACAGGAAGTGCTGAATTACATAAAGGCACTCCACCACGGCATAGAGAAACTGGATTTTTCACCACTTTCTCTCGATCTGATGAACGAGATTCACCGTTTTCTGATCCAGGGGATACGAGGCTCGCATACACTTCCGGGCCGGTTGCGGCACGTTCAGAACTGGATCGGTCTGCCGGGAGGGACAATTCAGGACGCGGTGTTTGTCCCGCCGCCGCCGGAGCAGGTTCCGGGGCTCATGCAGGATCTGGAACGGTTTATCCAGAGCAGCGATAAGACGCCGACACTGATAAAGGCCGCTCTCATCCACGCTCAACTGGAGACGATCCATCCGTATCTGGACGGCAACGGAAGAATGGGCAGGTTGATGATCACGTTTTATCTCTGTTCCAGGGGTGTTCTGGCGAGGCCGCTGCTCTATCTCAGTTATTACCTGAAGAAGAATCGCGAGGAGTATTATATACTCCTCAACGGTATCCGATACGAGGGGAACTGGGAGGCGTGGTTTGAGTTCTTCCTCCGGGGTGTCATATCTGTCTCCAACAACTCCATCGAGACGGCGAAGAGAATTATCCAGCTCAAGGAGACACTGATCGAGAAGTTACTGGAGAACAATATCGGCGGCGTTTATGCGGTAAAACTGATCGATACGCTCTTTGATCGCCCCATCATCACGATAGGGCAGGCGATGGAGGAGTTACGAATCAGCCGCCAGGCCGCAACCAAACTCGTAGGGCGATTCGAGAGTATCGGTATCCTCGAAGAGATCACCGGAAAAGAGCGATATAAACAGTATATGTTTGTGGACTACGTCAGGATTATCGAGGAAGGCACGCGGATATAGTGCAGCCTCTCCCCGGGAGAGAGGCCTTCTCTGGTTGATGTACCATGAAAAAATACAGCAGACATGACCAGATAATAATGGCCACCTGGGCCGCGGACTGCGCCGAGCGGGTCCTCCCGCTCTTTGAGGAGGCCCGCCCGGAGGACGACCGGCCGCGCAGAGCCATCGAGGTATGTCGCACCTGGGTCCGGACGGGCGTATTCCGGATGGCCGAGATCCGGGGGGCCTCTCTCGGTGCTCATGCCGCCGCCCGCGATGCAGATGGGGGGAGCGCGGCCCAGTTTGCCGCCCGGGCCGCGGGCCAGGCGGTGGCGACCGCTCACGTCCCCCAGCACGCCTACGGGGCGGCGTACTATGCCCTTAAAGCCGTCGCGGCGGCGGACCCGGCGAACGCCGTGGCTGGTGTTGCTGCGGAGCGGGAGTGGCAGGCGGCAAGGCTCCCGGGGGGGCTGCGGGAGGAGATCATGGAGAGGATTGTCGTTTTAGAGCGCGGGGGCGGGGTTCTGGTTAAACTGAGGAAGGGAGAGGGGTTTTGATAGTTTAAGTTTTGTTTAGGTCTAGGCACAACTTTGTCCGTTGCACGGCGTTCCCCTTCTTATGGTCAGGTTTATGGCGTCGGGCATTACGTCGGGGTAGGGGAATGTCGTTGTCGTGCTGGCGGGAGTTGGTCTCTCCTTTTTGGGGTGTCTTGCAGGTGTTAGTCACGTGAGGCCGCCCTAACAAAGGTTTATATCTTCCCAGCATGGACATCCACCCAAGCAAATGTCTCTCTTTGAACAACTATTACATTTAATGTTCCATTCTCTATTTCGGATCTTTCTAAATTCTGGACCATTTTTCCAAGCATCTAACACCGTGCCAGTTTTCAAGTCATATCCCTGATGGGTTTGAATCATAAATGAACAGGGGTATGCCTGTAAATCCTCAGAGATGAACATTGAGAATCGCCCGGCGTCGCACCCTTCAAAAAATAGTGGAGGTATTTCTGTATAATTCGCTAAACCTGAAACACAGCAACTATCAAAACCGATTTTATACACGTGAGTCTTTTGAACCTCATTA
>NZ_FMID01000025.1 GCF_900095385.1 Methanoculleus chikugoensis | reverse complement strand
CTCCTGATCGGGCCGACGCTCGATACCATGCCGGAGTGCGTGGACCGGGTCTACGTCGTGGACGACTGCTCCACGGACAGGACATCCACGGAGATCAGGGAGCGTTCGGCACGTGACCCGCGGATTGTCTCCCTCCGGCACGAGGCGAACTCCGGTGTCGGGGCGGCGATCGTCACCGGCTATACGGCGGCGCTTGCGGACGGGATGGACATCGTCGCCGTCATGGCCGGCGACAACCAGATGGACCCGGCGTTCCTCCCGAAGTTGCTGGATCCGGTCGTCGATGGAAAAGCCGACTACGCTGTTGGGAACCGGCTGATCAACCCCGAGTTCCGTAAGGATATGAGCCGATGGCGGTTTATCGGGAACGCAGCACTGACCCTGCTCACGAAGATCGCTTCGGGCTACTGGCAGCTGATGGACCCGCAGAACGGCTACACGGCAATCTCACGGCGGGCGCTCGAGACGATACCCCTCGACGCCGTCTACCCGCAGTACGGCTACTGCAACGACATCCTCGTGCGGCTCAACGTCTACGGGTTCCGGGTGAAGAACGTCCCGCACCCTGCACGCTACGGGCTCGAGCAATCCGGGATCCGGTACGGCCGTTACATCGTGAAGCTCTCCGGGCTCCTCCTGAAAGACTTCCTCTGGAGAATGAAGACGAAGTACGTCATCATGGGATTCCACCCGCTGGTGTTCTACTACCTCTTCGGTACGATCTTTACGGTGCTCGGGTTGCTGGTCGGCGTCTACGCGCTGCACTTCAAGTTTGTCCAGAGCTATCCCATCTTCGTCCCGGCGGTCATCTCGATCCTCGTCTTCGGTCTGGGAGCGCAGTTCTTGCTCTTTGCGATGCTGTTCGATATGCAGGCGGAGAGGAACGGCGGATGGTACTGACCGAAAAAACCCGGAATTTTGATGGAAAGCCGCCCTTAAAGGTGCTCATGGTTACGAGCTCGTTCCCCCGGCATGAAGGGGATTACTTCGGACAATTCATCCTCGAACTGGCAAAATCGCTGAAGCCGAACGGCATAGAGCCCGTCGTCCTGTGCCCGCATTTTCCAGGAGCAGCGAGGAAGGAGGTTATGAGCGGGGTAAAGGTGTACCGGTTCCCCTACTTCTATCCATACTCTCTCCAAAGGATAGCCGTCGAAGGCGGTATGTTCCAAAATATCAGGAAGTCATTGCTCGCAAAACTTCAATTGCCGCTATTCCTTGCGATGGAACTGGTATACACCATCCGGGTTGTCCGGAGAGAGAAGATAGATCTTATTCATACTCATTGGATAGTGCCTCAGGGACTGATCGGGGCACTATCTGGTCGCCTCCTTCACCGCCCGCACATCCTGTCCGTACATGGTACTGACGTCAATATTGCGGCAAAGAACCGGGTTCTCGGATGGGTGACAAGGATCGTCACCCGGAACAGTGGCAAAATTTTGACGAACAGCACGTACACGCGGGAACTATTCGTATCCATCGACCCCTCTGCCGAAAGTAAAATTGAGGTGATTCCGATGGGCGTCGACGTTGAACTCTTCCAAAACCCGTTGAACGGTAACCCCAAAGAAAAATCCGGCGACCCGTATATCCTCTACATAGGCAGGTTGATCGACTGGAAAGGACTGGAATATCTGATCGATGCGTTTGCTATCGTTTCGCGCAGGATACCGGGAGCAAAACTCATCATCGGCGGAGAAGGGCCCGAGGAAGAGCAGCTGAAGCAGCAGGTAAAGGACCTGGGGTTAAACGATTCCGTGCGATTTGTCGGGCTAATCAAAAGTTCAGACCTCTCCAGGTACTATCACGAAGCGGCAGTCTTCGTGCTGCCGTCCATTCAGGCAGAAGGGCAGACAGAAGGTCTTGGCGTCGTCCTCCTCGAAGCGATGGCCTGCGGAACGCCGGTGGTCGGGAGTAATGTCGGAGGGATTCCGGACATCATTCAGGACGAGTGGAACGGATATCTGGTCCAGGAGCGGTCACCGTCTGAACTTGCGGAACGGATTATTGCTCTATTGGAAAACCAGACTGTTCGTGAACAGTTTAAAGAGAATGGTCTGCAGACGATATACGAACATTTTTCATGGCGCCAGATTTCCACAAAGTTTACTCAGACCTATGTACAGCTGGTGAACCTGTGAAGATCGCGTTTAAACTGGTTAAAGGCAACTCCGGCACGGACGTCTGGACGGACTCGCTGGCCGCAGCGCTTCGGAAAAAGGGTGTTGAATGCACAACGAAATACTATCCAACGTACTATGGGCTTTTTCCTCAACTGGCCCGATTAAAACGGGCTACAACTCCGGTGTTTGATGTACTCCATTGCAATACGTGGAATGGGTTTGCATTCAAGGATTCTCGTCCAATGGTAGTCACAGAGCACCTGGTAATCCATGATCAGATCTTGAAGCCGTATAAATCACCTGCGCAGAAAGCGTATCACAAGCTCATTCATCGCTATGAAAATCGAACTTTAACAGTTGCGGATCGTGTAGTATGCGTAAGCAATCATACCAAGACTATGCTCGAACAGATTTTCGGTTACTCGGATGCACAAGTAATACACAATGGCGTCGATCATGATTTTTTTCGGCCACGGTACATTAATCGGGAAGAGTATTTGACAAAACTCGATATTGAGGAAGATAAGACCATCCTTCTCTTTGTAGGAAATCCAACACTTAGAAAAGGTGCAGACCTCTTACCAAATATTATGAAAAAACTCGGCGATGACTACACTCTGGTTATGACCTCCGGTTTGAGAGGAGACGTTAAAAGGTATGGGAAAAACATCCGGTACGCGGGAAAGGTCGATCCAGACCAACTGGTTAATCTATACAACTTCTGTGACATGTTTCTATTCCCGACAAGATCAGAAGGGCTCGCGTTGACCGTATTAGAAGCAATGGCCTGTGGAAAGTCTATAATTACCACAGACTGTGCCTCCATGCCTGAAGTAATTCGGGATGGCCACAACGGATTCTTGTGCGAAATGAACAACGTTGACGATTACGCCGAAAAAGTACACTATCTGGCGCAAGATAAGAATCTGCAAGCCGCCATAGGTGCCCGAAACCGGAAGGAAATTCAGAGGACCTATAACTTGCAGAATATGGCTAAACAATACATTGATGAGTATTCTAAGTACCTGTAGCGGAATTTACCTTAAGCGTACAACAAACTACCTCAAACCCGTTACCATGAGGTCATCCCAAAAAGATCTCCGAACCCCCGGCATACCCTGATCGGAGCCCTTAATTCTCAGGTATCCGCCATCTGAGCCACATCCTGAGCCAGGGGGATGAAACGGCTTTCCACTGGATATCGACACGCGGGGGAGGGTCCGGGAGGGGGACACCCCCTCCCGGTAACAGCGTTTTGGGATAACTTCCATCATAATTTATCCTGACATCAGCCCTAGAATGACTATATAACAGCTGGATCTCAAAATATCACCAAAAGGTCATTCTTTATCTGGCAGTTAGGAGCCAGGTTACTATTGATTGGGGCAATAGCGTCAATATAAATACTTTGAGCCACTTACCCGTGATAGAGCGAGGTTTGCAACTTAATAACTGTTGACGTGCCAGACTCTGGCAACCAGATCTAACATTAATTATAGCAGTCTCAACTCTTTTTTTATCAACATATGTATAAAGATCTCTCAAAAGTTCGGGAGATACTTCTTGCATTGCAAGATATTCTTTGACTGTGGTAATAAACGGGTTTTCCTCAACAGCCATGACACGATGTGGGATCCTGTTCACCGCTTCTGTATGGTATATTGCGCCGATATTCCATGAGAATGCAACGGGATACTTCAAAGCAATCCGCCCCCATAAATCGGTATCTTCTCCCCACCATGCATCAGTGTTAAAACCGCCCATCTCTTCCAAAATCCGTTTAGGTATGCCCACCACAGATGTCCATACCGGTGGATCTCCAAAGGCAGCAGACTTGAAATAACTCGGGAGCAATCCCTCCCAAGGCCTCTCCGGAACCGCATGGATATTCGCTAATACCATCCGGGAATTGGGATATCTTACAAGATACGCGGTTGTGTATACACCAGCCTCAGGGTACTTTCTGCATAACCGTAACAATGTTTCGAGGTGATCAGGCATCCACTCATCATCGGCATCGAGGAATGCGATGAAATCCGATTTCGAGTGGCAGACACCTTCATTCCGAGCAGAGGAAACACCCGAACCCACCTGCTCATAGAAGAATATACGTTGATTTTTAAAGGACTTGACAATTTCTGGTCCTTCATCTGTAGACTGCCCATCTACGATGATAATTTCAAAGCATTGCTCGGTCTGACTTAAGACAGATTGGATAGCACAAGCGACATGAGGGCCTTTGTTATAGAGAGGAATAACAACCGAAACTGCTACCACATCGGACATATCAATTATCTCCAAGAAGGCCTTTAGGTTCTACCTCGACACCCAGCGCTGCCCACCGTAATCGTGGGTTCCGTGCAATATCCATGATGTCTGAAGAGAGCACAGCGCTTGTCCGTGTGCCCGCCTCTTCTATATTGGTAGAGTAGTTCCGTTTGAACATTCATCTCCCATTATTGGCTTATCGCGATTCTAATGCAGCGATTAAACATTTTCTTTAATTTGAGAGCCATTTGAAATGCTGGATAAGGCATGATACCTATCGCAAGTAAGAGCAACCGTTTGCATCGACAGCAACTAGATTTATGTACCTTCAATATTTGAATTGCTTTTTCTATTTGACCCGCATCAAGATTTCTTGAAGCTCTGCTGATTTCCTTTTTAGCTACATACTCTTTTACATCATTCAGCAAATCTTTGGGGATTGCATCGATTTCTACTAATTGTAGCGCAGTTTTCACAAACGGCTCAGGATCAAGAGGAAGTTGTCGCTCACAGGCTCTATTAGTGGCCTCCAAATGATAGATTGCGCCTATGTACCAACTGAAAGCAATAGGATATTTTAACGCAATCTTACCGAATAGGTCAGCATCCTCTCCATACCACGAATTCTCTGGGAACCCGCCCACTTCAAGGAAGATCTTCTTTGGCATACATACCGCGGACGTCCACACGGGATACTCGCCAAGTGTGCCGGACTTAAAATAGTTCGGGATCAACCCCTCCCAGGGTGCGGGTGGAATCGCCCTATATTTTGCCCCTCGAAACTTACCACTGACCTCCTGAATCTTGTATGCCGTCGTATAGGCCCCTGCTTGCGGAAACATATTTCTTAATCTTTGAATTGTTTCGAGATGGCGGGGCATCCACTCATCATCGGCATCCAGAAATGCGATGAAGTCACTCTGGCTTATGCTCACCCCCTGATTCCTGGCAGCCGAAACCCCGGTTCCTTCTTGTTGAACAAACCGTATCCGGGAGTCATCAAACATCTCCACCACATCTGGGCCATAGTCTGTTGATCCCCCATCAACTACGATGATCTCAAAATTCTGAATGGTCTGATCCATTACAGATTGCAATGCCCGTTGTATATGGGGTCCTTTGTTCAATAAAGGTATGATTATGGAGATATCCGGCTTCATGGCTCTTCAAGAATCTCTTTTAGATACTTCCCTGCGTTATATGCCCGTTCTTGGACTTTTGGAATTTCTTCGTGCAGTTTTTGTCTAACATTCATCTCATCCTCAGTGAGGTGGGAAAGGGAGTTGATTATCCTCTCAATTGATATTTCTCCCGGTTGTAAGCAATAATCATCTGACCCGAAAATGTCAATATTAATACCTTTTGCCTTTATGCTGTAGGCAAGAGATAGAGTGGGAACGCATGATGATAGGGCTGCAATATTTGCATGCATTCTCGATCCCAAAAAGAGGCACATGTTCCCAATGACCCACTTTGATTCTGAAGCACTAAGGTTTGGCGGGATTAGGTGTATTTCGTCACTGTTAATATCACTCTTCTTTAAGGTGTTTTTTAAAAAGATATAGTCATTATCGCTGGGCACCGGGCGAGTTACGTGGGGTATCAGGTAAATCGGTCTCTCAAAACTACGATGCAGCTGCTCGATCAGTTTCGCAGCGATATTTCCCCACTGTTCCCTATCTCCATTGGTGACATATCCAGCCATCAACGTACTTAAGTTCACTCCGATTGCATCCTTTTCTATCACTGGTGTCTGATCTGCGTTAGGTTTTGATGGATCCATGACAAATGCCGGATCCCCTACATGGTAGACGTTATCTTGAATCCCATTTTTTTTAAGATATCCTATTGTTTTTGGTTCCCGAATGAAGAGACCATCCACGTCCTTGAGGTGGTTGAGGATGTAATCCTCATATTTCGGATTTTGATTGAACGGACCTATCGAAGCGCACCAGATAATCAATGGTTTGTTGTTTCGTATAACTACGTCGTCTAAATCTGTGTAAAGCCTTGGGATTCCCCAATCGAAAGCATATGTATCACCACCAACTGATAGCACCGCAGACGCTTCATCTAGGGCGGAGATCATATTTTTGTACTCACATTTTTGCCGGATCCTTGTGCCAAGAGGACCTAGTGCTCGAAATACTAGGGGCACAGCACCTTTTGGTCTATAGATGCTTTTGTGAACTACGGATCTGTCACTTTCGTGGGAGGATTGTCTCTTAAAAACTTCATCATTTTCAAAGGTACTATAACATTGAAAAGAGGGGTTTTTGAAAAAATTCCGGATGACCTTTGTAGTCCCACGAACTATCGCTTCACATCCTTTATTGCCGTAAGATCCATTTCCCGCGAGAATAAATGTATTACTCATATTTACACATCTTGTGTGGATTTTACGTCATATAACTATTTTGAAATGCGTTTCAGAAGTCTTCTTGGGAGCGACCAGATGCGAAAGATTCTATTCACCCTTGATACTTTAAGGAGATACGGGCTCATTTTGTTTCTGAGCAGAAGAATATCTTCTTCTCTATCAAAAAGAATGGCCTGTGACAATTTTCTGCTTTCTTTTTGCATTTCCAATAGATTTTGGGTGAGTTTACTTAAGAGTAAATTGTAGGATCCACCTGCATCTATCCTTTTATTTTGCGGCCTTTTTTTGCCTTGTTTTCGAGCCAAATTTAATCGATAAGATAATAAAACCCTCTTACCGTAGATTACTTCATTTTGACTTCTTATCACGTCATCTATAGAGATATCTTTTAGTTTTAACTGTTCTCTTTGTATTCCACCTATGATCGTTTGAAAGATTTGTGGGGATCGAATGATTACTAGGTTGTGTCCATTTGGATCAGTCCAATATTCGGGCAGCCAGGCATCCATACATACGACATCTGCACATTCTGCGAAGATATCGTCACAAAAATTACAGGCGTTAATAGTAAACCAGCGGTTTAACCATGCTTCACCCATGCCTTTACTAAAGAATACTTCCTTGCTCCTTTTCCCGTTTACACCTTCACATACAAAATGGTAATCTGCTGCAGGCACACCAGGTCTTTTAGAACGGTATTTCACTCTGCTTGGTTTGCTGTCCATGCCGGAGAGCAATACAAGATATGCTGTATAATACTTACTCTTCAACTGCCCGCAGACGAGGCCGACGGTGAAGACGATCCGCTCCCGGAGTTTTTTATTTCTCAGTTGGGCAATCCGGATCGCCTTGATAAAACAGGGCAGGCCGATGACGGCGTAGCGTCCCGGCACCTCGAGAACCTGCCTGATGACCCCTGACATCTCCACCGGATAGTAGGCCGACCCGGCCCCGGTGCGGACCTCCTCCGGGGTATCGAAGACCTGGAAAGCAAAGAGCCGCTCCGGGTCGCCGGTAGGGGTGACGCAGATGACGTGGTCGACGATGCCCTCGCGAAGCAGCGCCTCCAGGAGCCAGGTCGCCACCCCGCCCGAGGCGCTGGTCGCCCGGTGTCTTTCGGAGTAGCCGACGTACGAGGCGAGGTAGTAACCGGTCTCGGAGCGGTGCCGGATGCCCGGGACAGCACCGTAGAGCCGCTTCGCGATGGTGTCTTCGTTCTCCCCGGAGTCTGCAAAAGGGCAGGCCTTCAGGCAGAGGCCACACTCTGTGGTGCAAGGCGATGTTTCCACCGGGTTATACTCCCCGTAGCAATTCCATTGCATCGCAAGGATACCCTGCGGGCAGAGGGCGGCGCAGAGGCCGCAGCCGATGCAGAGATCGTGTTCAACAACGCTTGTAATGACAGGCGATTTCACGCAATCATTCTCCTGAGTGCTGAGGAAGGTAGGATTCAAAGAGCCTCCGTTCATACCCACTGAGGCCGAACGCCCAGACCATCCAAAGGTAGACGAGGGCGATAGCCGCACCGACAACGGCGAGCGTAATCAGAGCGGGAAGCTGGACGACGGCACCCAGGGTTGCCGCCGCGGCCCCGACGATAACCGTCGCAACGATCCCCGGGAGCATCGACCGCGTGAAGGTGTGGACCCCAACCCCAAGCACCCTCGTCGCATACCAGGGGGTGAAGAAAGCGTTCTTCAACGTGAGGACAATCGCCCCCGCGGCCGCGACGCCGTAATAGCCCCACCCTGTCAGCAGCGGGAGGGCAATCGCAAGGCCGAAATTCCCGATCCCCATAAAGAAGGTCACCAGCCCGGGCACCCGCACCCGATTATAGGCGACGTTGATCGGGAAGAGGGGCAGCACCGCGAGGTTGACCGCGAGGTGCACCGTCAGGAGGACCATCAGCGGGGCAAGGGAGGTAAATTGCTCCCCCACCCAGACCGTGAGGAGCTGCGGGGCAAGCCCGCAGACGACGCCAATCGGTAGGGCCATGGCAAGCCCCATCAGTTTGACGGCGCTCTTCGTGACCCGGATCAGGGTTCCGGTCTGTTCCCGGGCATAACAGGAGAGGATCGTCGGCGTCAGGACGCCGGAGAGCACTCCGGCGACCGCCCGCAGAAGCACCACCCACTGGAGAGCGATCGCGTACTCCCCGGCGGACGTCGACCCGAAGAGGAGGTTCACGATGATGAGATCGATCTGGAGAAAGAGGAGGGAGCCGATCTGGTTGATGACCACCCACCACCCCATCCCGCAGAGGTCCTTCACTCTCCTGCGGTCAAAGGCGTGGATCGAGACCCGAAGATGGGGACAGACCCCCCGGGCGAGGGCGATCGAAACCACGGAAGCCACCACCGCCCCGGCCAGGTACGCGCCGCCGACGAGGGCGAGATCGGGGCCGAAGAGAGCGAAGAGGAGGACGATCATCCCGGCCTGGACTACCACATTTGTTATATTGACGAAGTTCTGCAAGTCGAGACGGTTGTAGGCAAAGAGCTGGACCGTGAAGTTCCCGCTCCAGGCCCGGATCAGGAAGGCAGCGGAGACCCCGAGGAAGAGGAGGACTACACCGGCCTCCTGTCCGGCCGGGACGTTGAAAATCGATGGAGCGAAGTAAGCGACCGCGAGGACGACCGGGACCATCAGGAGGATGACCGCAGTAAGCCCAAAGAGCGCGGTGTTGAAGGTCCTGTTTGCTGCTACATAATCCTCCCGCTGGAGGTCGACAGTGAGGAACCGGGAGACCGAAGTGTTGAGCGACTGGACGACGATCGCCACATATCCCGTGATCGAGGTCGCGAGAGGGATGATCCCGTAAGCTGCGACCCCGAGGGTGTTGATGAAGTAGGGTACCAGGAGCACACCGATAACAACATTCACCAGGAAATAGGCGATATTTGCCGCGAGGTTACGAGGCAACTGAGCGGCAAAACGTTGATTTATTCCAGTTTTAATCTGCACGGTCGGCCCCCACGAATAGGCAATTACGAATCTGCCTGCCTTGTGAAAAATACGATGTCATTCTTTTAATGCGTACCTTTTTTCACCATACAGATTCCACAGAAATATTCCGGAGTACATCGCCTCAAAATCTCGCGACAACCGGGGCGCATCGCTGGAGCCATTAGTGAGGGGCGACCAGGGGAGCCAGGAAACCATCCGAGCGATGTCCCGGTTCGCACTCGAATCGACATCCAGATCATGATGTGCACCGGTATGAACCCATCGCTCCGCAGAAGAGAAGGTGAGAATCTCTCCCACCTCCCGGACTGGCTGACCGCCCCGTTTGCGCGCTCCCGGCGCGGCCCTGAATGCCCTGAAACGCAGGGGCGCCATCTCCAAAAGAAGCACTCGTACAGGCGGCCAACACCCGACTGCACGATCCTGATCCCGCATCTCACCTCACCCCGCCCCTCAGGAACCATACCGTTCGGCAGTCCCCGGCAATATCGAAGACATATACCCCGAACAGGCCCTTGACAACGTCCAGAAGACGTTAAGGCGACCGAAAATCGGATATCAACATGAGCAACTTTTATTAACTATGACAATGATATAATTCAATATTATGGTGGGGGTAGACCAGGCTCAAATCGATAAAATACTCTCCGGTGCGTCCTCGGAAGACCCGGAGGCCCGTCTCGACACGCTCGAGAAGGAACTGGACTTCGTCAAGACGTCGATCAAACGGCTGCTCATCGACCTCCGGGAGCGGATGAACGAACTGGACAACCCGTTCACCAGCGGCACTCTGGCCTACTCAGGAGCCGGGTTCAGGCCGCAGGATACCGCCTCGGTCGACGAGGAGACGGACGACGAGATGTCCAAACTCGACGCGATGCCCGCCGGTCTCGGCGATCCGGCGACCACCGCAATAGAGGGGCTTGACGGCGGCGAACTCTTCCCGACCGAACTCGGGGCAGCCGGCTTCCCGGAAACCAGCATGGCTGCTCTCCCACGGGCGAAGCCCGCGGGAAAACTCAAACTCCAGAAAGTCCACCGGCTCTTTGAGTGGGTGCACCAGGGGTGCAGGAAGTACGGGCACGAGCACATGACGATCATGATCGACGCCTACCGATCGATGGACTACATCTCCGAAGATGTCTCCGACCAGATAGGAGAGATCATGCGGATGGCCCCCGAGACCCGGGCGGAGGTCAGGGAGATCGGCCCGAATGAGTTCGTCTCCGAACTCTACGTCTTAAACCGCATCCTCGACCCCGACGACGCGACGCTCGACCGCGACATGATCGAGGTGCTGATGCTCTCCCGCCGGGATGCGGAAGCGCCCGACGCTGAGAAGGCGTCTTCAAAAGGGCGGAACGCCGGCGACACCTGGATTGAGTTGCTGGACAGGATATAATACCGGACAGGATATGATGGATGTCGAGCGAAACCTTCACCACAGCGATGTTCCTGATCGCCGCCATTATATCGGCCGGCGTTCTCATTAACGCAGTATTTCCCGTCATCTACACCCTGTCAAGCACGATCTCGTCGTCCTCCCACAGCGTGGACGAACGGTTGAGCACCGACGTGAAGATCGTCACGACGTATGCCGGTGGGGACACCGCAAAGATCTGGCTGAAGAACGTCGGCACCGGCAGGATCGCCGAAGCCAGCGTACAGAGAGCCGACGTCTTCCTCGGGAGCCAGGGAAACTTCATACGGCTGACACGAGCGGCGACGCTTGATGAGGGAGGAACCTGGAAGTACGAGATCCTCGAAGACACCAACAACTACTGGGACCCCGGCGAGACGCTCTATATCGAGGCGATGCCCCAAAAGATTCCCAGTAAGGGGGAGATCGTCTACTTCCAGTTCGTCCTCCCCTCGGGGCTCACCCGGTCGACCACCTTCACCGCGAGTGATTGACCATGAGTGCGGGACCTCTCGTCGCATCCGGAGTCGGCATCCTCCTCCTGGTCGTCACCGCCTACGTCCTGATCGGCGGCACCCTCGCCACCACGGAGGTGATGGTCGAAGCGCAGAGCAACCTCGCCGCCAACCAGGAGGTCCGGATGCGGACGGCGATCGCGATCCAGAACACGACCCTCGACGGCACGACCCTCGACGTCGAGGTGAAGAACACCGGGAGCGAACCAGTCGTCGAGATCCCGTCGATCGACGTCTACCTCCTGAGCGGGGGCGAACCGGTCTACATCCCCTACGGGGCCGGCACGAACCGCTGGGAGAGGGGAAACATAACCCCGGACACCGTCCACCCCGGCGAACTCGACCCCGGCGAGACGCTCACCATCTCCGTCGCGTACGGCGAGGAGATCAACCCCGCGTGGGTTCAGGTCGTCACCCCGAACGGGGTCTCCAGTTCAGCGTACATACCAACCCAACCATAGGTGAATAACATGGCACTGAGCGACGCAAACAGCAGTATCCTCGACACACCCGACAAGACGATCCTCTCGACCGGAAACACCGAACTCGACAAGAAAATCGCCGACGGCCTCCCGCTCCAATCCCTCACCCTCATCGAGGGAGAGAACGACACCGGAAAGAGCGTGCTCACCCAGCAGATCGTCTGGGGCGCCTTGAAACAGGGGTTCAACGTCGACCTCTTCTCGACCGAGAACACGAGCAAGAGTTTCATCACCCAGATGGAGTCGATGAGCCTCGACATATCCGACTACTTCGCCTGGGGCTACCTCCGGGTCTTCCCCATGCACGTCGTCGGGTTCGAGTGGACGAAGGAGAAGATGCAGGGGACGCTCGAACGGATGATCGCCTACATGGAGCAGAGCAAGGCGCAGGTGATCGTCATCGACTCGCTCACCCTCTTCACCGAGTACGCCAAGCAGGACACCGTCCTCACGTTCTTCACGAACTGCAAGAACCTCGTCGACCACGGCAAGACCATCCTCGTAACCCCCCACACCTACGCCTTCGTGGAGGACTCGCTCGTCCGGATCCGCTCGATCTGCGACGCTCACCTCTTCATGAAGAAGGCGCTCGTCGGGGGCAAATACGTCATGATGCTCGAGGTCGTCAAGGTTCGCGGCGCACGAAAGACCACGGGCAATATCATCAGTTTCGAGGTTCACCCCGGGTACGGCATCAAGATCATCCCTGTCTCGGTCGCGAAGGTGTAGAGAATGGCGTCGGCGCTGGAAGCAACGGTGACCCTCCCCTTCGAGCCGGAGTTCATCGACGAGGGGAACGACTGCTACAACAACGTCGAGTCCTGCGCGCTCTACAGGATGCTCCCGGCAAACGCACGCGACTACGTCAAGGCAAGCCCTCACCTCCTCGAGTACCTCCACATCCTGCCGGTCAACACCGTCGGCATCCCGCTCTTCCTCTCGGAGTTGAAGAAGGACCTGAAATCGATGGAGAACCCGAACATCATCTACCCGGTGAACGAGACGACGTTCATCCACATCTTCCCCGACCCGAACGACGTCCGGAACTGGTACATCCCGATCGAGCCTTCGTTTCTCCACTCCGTCAAAGAGATCCTCCCGGTGATCGAGGAGAGACTGATCGATATGATCGACGCCCTCGACGAGGAACCGGTGACCGAGCAGGCACGGATCGGGGTGCTGAAGGGCTTCATCCAGCAACTCGTCTACATCAAGCGGCCGGGCGAGGAGATCGACGAGTCGCTGCTTGCCGGCGGGACGGCAAAGGATCTCGCGACCCGGATAAAAACCTTCCTCACCTCGGAGATCGGAGCGCCGAAGCAACCCCGGACGGAGGGGCATCAGGAACTTGCCGACGGGCGGATCGTCCTCACGCAACAGGAGTACAGGGCGCTCGAGTACATGATCGTCCGCGACAAGATCGAGATGGGGACGCTCAAACCGTTCCTCTCCGACCAGTATATCGAAGATATCACCTGCGACGGCGTCGGGCCGATCTTCATCGAGCACAAGATCTTCAAAGGCCTAAAGTCGGTCATTGGGTTCCGGGACTCGCAGGAACTCGACAACTTCGTCATCAAACTCGCCGAGCGGATCAAACGGCCGCTGACGTATCGGAACCCCATCGTGGACTCGACCCTCCCCGACGGCTCGCGTATCAACATCGTCTACGGAACGGAGATCAGCAAACACGGGAGCAACTTCACCATTCGTAAGGTGAACGAGGTTCCCCTGAGCATCCTGCAGGTGATCGAGAGCGGGGCGTGCAACTACATGATGGCCGCCTACCTCTGGATCTGCCTCGAGTACGGGATGTCGATGTTCGTCTCCGGCGAGACCGCAAGCGGCAAGACGACGACCTTGAACGCCCTGACGACCTTCCTCCCGCCCGAGAACAAGATCGTCACCATCGAGGATACCCCGGAACTGACTGTCCCTCACAGGAACTGGACACGCGAGGTCGCGAAGGCCAAAGGAAAGGGCGAAGGAGAAGGCTCGGAGGTCACGATGTTCGATCTCCTCAAAGCTGCACTGCGTCAGCGTCCGAACCAGATCCTGGTCGGTGAGATCCGTGGTGTGGAAGGGTCCGTCGCGTTCTCCGCGATGCAGACCGGTCACCCGGTGATGAGCACCTTCCACGCAGCGTCGGTCGAGAAACTGATCCAGCGTCTCTGCGGCGACCCGATCAACATCCCGAAGACCTACGTCGACAACCTCAATCTGGTCATCATCCAGAGCGCGGTGAAACTCCCCCAGGGCGGAACCGTGCGCCGGATGCTCAGCGTCAACGAACTCGTGGGCTACGACCCCGAGACGCAGGGGTTCTCCTTCATGGCGGCGTTCGTCTGGGATCCCGCCACCGACACCTTCACCTTCACCGGTAAAGGAAGCAGTTACCTGCTTGAGAATAAGATCGCAACGATGCTCGGCATCCCCGAAAATCGGCGGGCCGAGATCTACGACGAGGTCGATAAACGCGCCAAAATTCTTGAGCGGCTCCACAAGGCAGGGTACACCCAGTTCTGGGATCTCTTCCACATGACCACGAAGATCAAGAAACAGGGGCTGCTTAATATCGAGGTGTAGGCGTTGTTCGAGGATGTGACCGAACGGCTGCGGGCGGCAAACCAGGGAAAGATCCCGTTCGAGGAGCAGGCTGCAGCTCTCGCCGATCTCCGCTCCACCATCCTCGAGAACAAGAAGATGGAGCAGGACCTGCTCCTCATGTACACCTACATGGCCGCGATCACCACATCGACCGTGACCAGGCCCGAGATCTTCCAGTACACCGCCGAGCGGTTCGAGTACATCCCGTCGCGCTACATAGCAAAGGTGCAGCGTCTGGTCGCCAAGTGGGGCCAGAATTACTCCAGCGCCCTCCGGGCGATCGCCGAGCGTTGCCGGAACGCAACCCTCCAGAGCATGCTCAACCGCTACGCCAACTCCATCGACTCCGGTGTTCCGGATGACGACTTCATCAACACGGAACTCTCAAGCATCCGGAGCATCTACCGGAACTCGTTCGAGCAGGGGATCGAACTCCTGAAGAAATGGGGCGACGCCTACATCGCGATGCTCCTCTCCGGAGCGCTCGTCGCGATCATCATGATGATCTCGGTCGCCATCTACGCACCCGACGGGATTGAAGCGACGCTGAACACATCCTACTTCATCATCCTCGCAATATCGATCTTCGGCCTCACGATCATGTACCGGGCCGTCCCCGACGACCCCCGTACGCACGGTCTTTCCGAGATCTGCTCACGAGAGCAGGGCCTCATCCGGCGGCTGGAACGCCTTATCCTGCCGATAACCGCCGCAATCGGGCTGATGCTCATCCTCGTCGGCGCCAACGCGGGCATCATCTTCCTGCTCGTCGGCCTGCTCCTGATGCCGCTCGGGGTCATCGGCTACATCGACGACGCGAACGTCGTCAACCGGGACAACGATTTCGCCACGTTCATCCGGGGTCTCGGGTCGATCATGGGCGGCAAAGGCATCACCACCGGCGACGCGCTCCAGGAGGTCGACCGGAAGTCGCTCTTCCACCTGGAACCGTTCATCAACTCGGTCTCGTCGAAGTTGAACCTCGGGCTCGACGAAGCCGGGAGCTGGAAGAAGTTCATCGGGGAGACCGGCAGTTACCTGATCTACAAGTACATGAACATCTTCCGCGACGCGGTGGCTCTCGGCGGGTCGCCCGACGCGATCGGAAAGATCGTCAGTTCCTCGATGCTCGAACAGGTGCTGCTCCGGAGAAAGCGCGACATGATGGTGAAGGGGTTCGTCGTCCTCCTCGTGCCGATGCACGGAGCGATGATCAGCATCTTCGTCTTCCTCTTCGAGATCCTCCTCGCGATGTCCCGTGCCGTGACGGAGGTGATGACCCGCTTCACAGAGACCTCGGCCGCGCTCTCGGGAGGGTCGGCCTCTATCGGCAGCAGCATGGGAGCATCGCTAAACATCTTCGCCAACTTTCCCGAAGACACGATGCGAACCTACGTGGTAACGATCCTCTTAATGCTGACCGTTGCAAATGTACTGGCAGGAAAGATTGTCATGGGCGGCGACCGATATCTGTACTACTTCTTCACAAGCCTGCTCTGTGTGGTAACCGGTGTCGTCTACATCATTGCACCGATCGTCGTGGGCGCACTCTTTATCATTCCGACATTCACGGGGGTGTGATCTTGAGAGATAACTTACGTCGTCCGCTTCTGTTCCTGATCACCGTCGGTATAGGATCCGTGATCATCGTCTTCGACGCCGCTACCGAGATCATCATCGCAGGCACCGTGCTCGCAGGGTTTCTCGCGCTCGTCGTCACCGGGGCGCTCGACCTTGCCGAACTGAAACCGTCGAGGTTGCGCGCCGCGCTCCGGGAGCGCGGAAAGAAGAAGGAGCAATCCGACGTCCCGGAGACGGCAAAACCGGATGCACCGGCAGAAAGCCCATCCTCCACCTCGAGCCGCCCGTTCTCCGGGATCGCCCTCTCCAACATCCCCGGTATGCTCGGGACCTTCAAGGCATCGGTCATGGAAGCGATCGCGCATGCCCGCTCCCCTGAGGATGAGAAGAAGAGCAACATCCAGAAGATCGACGCCATGCTCGACCAGGCGGTCGAGGGTGCGATTCCCGATCAGCCCATAACCCCGGCACCCCCGAAGGCCGGCGGAAATTCTGCCGATCCCCTTGCTTCGCTTGCAGACCTCGACATCGACTCGCTGGAGGGGCTCGATCTCGACGATGAAGCGTCCGATCCGGGAACGGCCTTTGACGCCGACCAGATCTCTCTCCTCTCGGCGGAAGATGCGGAAGCCATATCGGATATCCTCAAGTCGCACCAGGACGAACTCGATGAGTTCGACCTCACGACCGGCATCGATCTTGCCGGGGGTGCCGATGAGCCCGCCGGCGCCCTCCCGCCGGTAGCAATGGACGTCCCGGAACTGCCCGGAGACGACGGTATGCCGGACATGAGCGCGCTGAGCGAAGAACTCTCCGCGCTCGACGCGCTGGATCTCGACGAGCTGGATCTTGGCGAGATCGAGGGCGAGGAAGAAGATGAGGAGATCGACGCCGAAGAACCTATCCCGGAAGAAGAGGTCATCGAAGAGATAGCGGAGGAGCCGAAAGAAGACTTCGACATGGTTTCCTTTGCGTCCGGCGGCGCGGTCGAGGACGACCTGATCACCGCACTCAAAGCCGACGCCAAGAAGAAAGAGTATGTGGAGGATATCAGCCTGGTCCGCGAATTGAAAGGGGAGAAGTTCCATGCAGAAGAACTTGCGGGGGAACTCGAGGATATCCTCACGGCAATGAGATCACAATGATGATGGTATCGCGCAGGGTAGTAATACAGAGGAGGTAGGGGAGGAAGAGATGAAATCGGTTCCGGTAAAGGTCGAGCACGAAGGCAGATGGGTTCCGACGACGATGGGTATCGCCGAGGATCGTTTCCGCATCGATCTTCCTCTTAAGCAGGAGGTTCCCTACAAATCCGTGGTCGACCTCGAGGAGAAGAAGAACCAGGTTATCATCACCGCCGGGGCGGACGGAGAGACCGTCTACCGCATCGCCTCGGTCGAGAAGGTTCTCGCGGTCTTAAAGAAGTTCATCATCACCCAGGCCAGCGCCTACCGGCTGAACGCCTTCTTCATGTCGCCCGCAATCCGCGGGGGGGTGCTCGTCCAGAACGCCCAGTGGGAGAAAGGCGCGATCGCCGTCATGAAGACCGGCATCTGGTTCGTCAGCCAGGAGAAGCAGGTCTGCATCCCCCTCGACGAAGTGACCGGCATCGAACTTACGTCCCGGGAGATCCAGGAGAAGAATCTCGACGTCGTGAAGATCGACCACCTCATCGAGAACGAGCTCGTGACGAGTTTCGTTCTCTGCCCGCTGACGACACTCCAGGTCCTCTACAACTTCCTCAAAGAGGCGACACACGACACCGAGATCCGCGAGGAGATCGATCCCCTGACCGGGCAGGTGGCCATGCTGGTCTACAGCGGGATGGACTCGAGCGCCATCGAGAACATGCTGAAACTCTCGCACAAAGAACTCGAAGCCGTCTACGAGAAACTTCTCGGCTCGGGCCTCGCTGAAGTGCTCTACGTCAGGAAGGAGGTACAACTTACCCCGAAAGGCGTAAGATACATCTCAGAGTCTGTAAAATCTCCAATAGATTAAAAACCTTATTTCTTCAAAATACGAAGATATATATAACTTTTTTATCAAATATTCAATGAGTGGTGTTCGATGGGGAGAATCTTAATCGTCGATGACACAATGTTCATGAGAACGCTGCTGAAGAACATCCTCTTCTCCGGCGGGCACGACATCGTCGGTGAGGCAGCGGACGGGGCGGAGGCCCTCGCCAGGTATCAGGAACTCAAGCCGGACCTCGTCACGATGGACGTGGTCATGCCGAAGATGAACGGGATCGAGGCGCTCAAGGCCATCAAAGCGGCCGACCCGGCAGCAAAAGTCATCATGTGCACGGCGGTCGGCCAGGAGCAGATGGTCAAACTCGCCGTCAAGAGCGGGGCGAGAGGCTACATCGTCAAACCGTTCCAGGCTCCGAAAGTCCTCGAAGAAGTCAAGAACGTCCTCAGTGCGTAACCATGATACGGGTTCTGATCGTCGACGACTCGCTCTTCATCCGCACGATACTCCGGGATCTGCTCAAAGGCGCCCCTGATATCGAAGTGGTCGGAACGGCGGTCAACGGCATCGATGCCCTCGAAAAGATATCCAGTCTGAAACCCGACGTCGTCACGCTCGACATCGAGATGCCCCGGATGAACGGCCTTGAGACACTTGAGGCGCTTTCCGGGGTTCCCGCGAAACCGAAAGTGATCGTCCTGAGCACCCTGACGTCCCGCCAGGCCGATATGACTCACCGGGCGTTGCGGCTCGGGGCGGACGACTTCATGCTCAAACCGAGGGATGTCCCGAACGTCAGGGGCATCGAGAACGAACTCATCCAGAAGATCAGGAACCTTGTCGCGCTCCCGACGATCGTAAAATCTGCTGCAATCAGCCGGAATGAGGCTGATGCAGTCGTTTTGATAGGCTCTTCCGCCGGGGGTCCGCCGATGCTCGACACGCTCCTCTCCGCGCTTCCGCCGGACCTGCCTGCCGCGGTCGTCGTCACCCAGCACATGCCCGAGGGGTTCACCGCATCGCTCGCCGAGCGCCTGAACAGAGTCTCTGCTCTCCCCGTGAAAGAGACCGAGAACGGAGACAGCCTGCAGACCGGAACAATCCTGATCGCAAAGGCCGGGTTCCACACCATCATCTCGGGAGTCGCAGCGGGCAACGGAAAAAACCACGGGCGAATCATCCACTCGACCGCTCCCCGCCTGCACGCGGTCCGGCCTGCCGTCGACAAGACCTTTGCCTCTGCAGCACACGTATTCGGTCCGCGCACCGTCGCCGTGATCCTCTCGGGGATGGGGAACGACGGCGGCGAGGGAATGCTCGCGGTGAAGACTGCAGGCGGCAGGACGATGGTATGCGCCGAAGAGGACTGCCTTGTATACGGAATGGCGCGCTCCGCCCTCTCCAGGAACTGTGTCGATAAGGTGGTCCCGCTCAAGGGTCTCGCGCGCGAGATCACGAGAGCAGTCAAACAACTCGAGGTGAATCATGTTTGATGAAGAGGGATATCGGAAGCTGTTTGTTGAGGAATCGCGAGAGAACCACGAGAACATCGTGAACAATCTTCTTGCTCTCGAGACCGGGGATGACCAGCAGGCCGCCATCGACGAGATCTTCCGGTCCGCACATACACTCAAGGGCATGTCTGCATCGATGGGCTTTGATGCGATGGAGCATCTCTGCCACTCGATGGAGGACGTATTCTCTCTCATCAGGAGCGGCCGGCGCGAGGCGACCGTGTCGCTCACCGATCTCCTGCTCAACTGCACCGACGCGATTGAGGAGATGCTGGACGCTATCGAGGCAGGAGGAGCGCCGTCCGACGAGCAGTCCGCAAGTCTGGTTCTGGAACTCCAGGCGTTTGCCGAAGAAGAGGAGGGGGGCGAGCATGAACCATCTCCCGGTGCGGCGCCCCCGGCCGAAATTCCGGCTGAACCGGCAGAAGACGCCGATGGTCGCCCGCTGTATACGTTAACGGTTGCCATCGACCCGTCCAGCACCATGAAAGACGTCCGGGCGATGCTGCTCCTGCAGAATTTGGAAGAGCTCGGGACGATCCACTCGACGACCCCCGCACGGGAACTCCTCGAGGACGGGAAGTTCGACGGGCCGTTCGAGATTCTTATCGAGAGCGAGGCAGGGGAAGATGCACTCAGGACGATCGCTTCCGGCACGGAACTCTCGCTCCTTGCCCTCTCCACACCGCAATCGCTGCTGGATGCTCCTCCCGTGATCCCCCCGGCGGCGTGCGAGGAGACCCAAAAACCCGAACCGGCTCCGGAACCGCAGGCCCCGCGGCCGGCGAAGGCCGAGAAGAGCCGGGAGATCAAGAACATCCGCGTCGACATCCAGCGGCTCGACCAGATGATGAACCTGGTGGAGGACCTGGTCATCAATCGCGGACGGCTCGAGCAGATCGCGAAGAAGCACGGCATCAAGGAGTTCGACGAGGCGCTCTCCATGGTCGGCCGTTCGGTCTCCGACCTCCAGAACCTGATGATGGGGATCCGGATGATGCCGCTCGAACGTATCTTCAACCGCCTTCCCCGCGTCGTGCGGGACGTTGCAAATCACGACGGGAAAGAGGTCGAGTTCACCATCGAGGGCGGCGAGACCGAACTCGATCGGAGCATGATGGACGGGCTCTCCGACCCGCTCCTGCACCTCATCAGGAACGGCGTGAACCACGGCATCGAGACGCCGGAGATCCGAAAAGCCAGCGGCAAACACCCGAAAGGATTGCTGCGGCTGTCGGCGCGGCGGGACAAAGACAACGTTGTCATCGAGATCGAGGACGACGGTGCCGGCATCGATCACGAGAAACTCCGGAAGAAAGGGGTCGAGAGAGGCCTCATGACGCCCGAAGCGGCGGCGAATGCAACGAAAGACGAACTTGTCGGCCTGCTCTTCGAGCCCGGGTTCAGCACGGCCGAGACGATCACCGACATCAGCGGCAGGGGCGTCGGACTCGATGTGGTCAAGAAGACGATCGAATCGCTCAAAGGAACGATCAAGGTCGAGACCGAGGTCGGCAGAGGGACGATGTTCGAACTGGTGCTGCCCCCGACGATGGCGATCATCGACGTCATGATGGTGCACATCAACGGGATGCGGTGCGCCATCCCGATCAGCAACGTCGTCGAGGTGGCGCAGACGAGACCGGAGGCGATTCACCGGATCGGCAACACCGAGGCGATCCTGCTCCGGGACCAGACCCTTCCCATGCATCGCCTGGAGGATATGTTCGGCCGGGCAGAGAAGAGCAACACGCTGGTCGTGCTGCAGAACGACGGCAGGAGATGCTGCATCGTCGTCGACACCGTCGACGGCCAGCAGGAGGTAGTGGTAAAACCGCTCTCCAACATTGCAGGCAACTGCCGCGGGATCAGCGGGATCACCATCCCCGGAGACGGGGATGTCGTGCCGGTACTCGATGTAAATACAATGATTTAGGAGAGATAGTTCATGGAACTGGATCCGTTTCAGAAGGACGCGCTGGCAGAGTTTGGGAATATCGGTGCCGCACACGCGGCAACGTCGCTATCGCAGATGCTGATGAGCCCGATCGAGATGACGGTGCCGGAGGTGCAGGCCGTCGATATCGCCAATCTGCATAATTATATCAACAACGAGATAACCGCCATGGTCGTCTTCCAGATTCAGGGGGAGGTCGCGGACGGTGGATACGTCGTCGTCAGCATGCCCCGGGAGACCGTCATCCAGCTGACCAACCAGATGCTCGGAACCACCGATGCCGATCGCGATATCAACGAGATGGACCAGAGCGCCGCGATCGAGATCGGGAACATCATGATATCGGCGTTTCTCGATGCGACGGCCGAACTGCTGGGCATCGTCATGCTGCCGTCTCCCCCGGCGCTGGCCATCGATATGGCACATGCCGCCTTCGAGTCCATCGTCGCACAGGTGGCAGGCGACGTGAACGACGTCCTGATCTTCAACACCGAGCTCACGAGCGAGGCGCCGCCCGTCTACGGAAGCATCTACATGCTTCCGAACGCCGAACTTACGCAGCAGCTGTTCCTGATGCTGGAACGGATGATGGAACCGCTCTCATAACCAGTCTCCGGGATACCATGGAGAACAACTTTTTCGGTGAGGAGACGGCAGTAATCCTGGGCCTGGGCGAGCTCCGAGTCGGGAAGTGCCCGATGGGGACGATTGGGCTCGGTTCCTGCATCGCGCTCATCCTGCACGACCAGCGGAGGTCCCTTGCGGGGCTCGCCCATATCATGCTCCCCGAGAGCCGGGGGGATACCGATCGTCCCGGGAAGTTCGCAGATACTGCCATGTGTGCTCTCCTTGAAGAGATGGGGAAAGCCGGGAGCACAAAGTCCTCGCTCACCGCAATCGTGGTCGGCGGTGCAAGTATGTTTGAGTTCTCGGCCAATTCCCTGAATATCGGCGAGCGGAATGCCGCCGCAGTAAAGGAACTGCTCCAGGAGCAGGGCATCCGGATCGAGCACGAGGAGATCGGCGGAAAGGTCGGGCGGTCCGTATATTACTGGCCGGAAGG
Source organism: Methanoculleus chikugoensis (assembly GCF_900095385.1). Taxonomy (GTDB): domain Archaea; phylum Halobacteriota; class Methanomicrobia; order Methanomicrobiales; family Methanoculleaceae; genus Methanoculleus; species Methanoculleus chikugoensis_A. Next base: position 33,409 of record NZ_FMID01000025.1, on the reverse strand, counting down.
AGAGGGCCGTCTCATCATCAAGAGGGCGGACGGGACATGTATCGCGCTCTGATACTCATTTTAGTCGCGGCATCCCTCTTCATCCCTTTTGCATCAGCCCTGTACGTCGAGGTGCCCGACTATCATTCGGGTATCGCGTCCGCCGGGGTAAAGGACGCGATCAACGGCCGGTACGGGGACGTCATCTTTGCGACCGACGGCGGCATCTCCGTGTACACGGAGAACGGCACCTGGTATTCGGTCAATGCAAGGAACCCCGGGGAGACGCCTTACGGCTCGCTCGCGCCGCTCGAGACTATGGCCACTGCGGTCGCGCTCGATGCGGAAGGCCACCTCTGGATAGGGTATTCAAACGGGCTGCAGATCGGCGACGGAACGGGATACCACGCCGTCCAGGACCTGGATCTCCTCAAGAACCTCAATGTCAACTGCATCGCACGGTGGGGGGACGAGATGTGGGTCGCCACCGGGCGGGCGGGCCTCCACCGCTACCAGGATGGCGAGTGGACATGGTACAAGCCTGCCGGGCCGGAGAATCTGGGATGCTATACGATCGTGAGCATGGCGGTCGATGCCGCGAGCGATGCACTCGTCATCGGGTCGGAGGGCGACGGCATCCGGGTGCTCAGGGATCGGACGGGAGACGCCCGCTTCGAGCAGGTCAACTACGGTAGCGACACACTTCGCCGGGTCTCCGAGGTGCGGGTCGATCCGTTCGGGGGGGTGTACCTCTTCAACCGCACGACGGTTCTCCATTACGCCCAAGATACGGGGGTTACACCGGTCCTCAACGCCGGGGACCTGAGCGCGTTCCCAATCGTCATCAACGACGTTGCAACGACGGCTGAAGGAATGCTCTACATCGCATCCGATAGCGGGATATACGGGTGGAACTCGTCGGGCGTCGCCCTGCATATCACATCCAAAGACGGTATCCGTGCAAACGGCGTCAAGCAACTCTTCGTCGACGCCTACGGCCGGTGCTGGTTCGTCGTTCCCGGAAACGTGGGCTACATCCCGCCGACGGCGGGCCACGCCACCCTCGATCTCTCCGCAGTCCCGGTGCCGACGCCAGTGGCGACCGAGACGCCCCTGCCTCAGACCACGGCACCGGCGGCGACGCCTGAAGAGAGTGCCGGGCTGTTTGATGGGGTCCGGGCTTTCTTTGAGGGGTTGTTCGGCGCGGTGAGCCGTGGGTGACCAGGGATCACAGGGTTTGAGCTGAGCGAAGGAGAGCCGCTTGTTGATGCCACCGGGTACAATTCACACCTCTGCGGTGCTCAGGCTCCGTCGATCACAATTTTGAGACCTCTGGTCTCTCATTGCTCCATTTTTTAGCCAGCTGCACATCCTCAGACACGGATTCCCACCTGCTATCGCCATTGAGGGGAGGGGCTGACGGGGAGGGGGGCTTGCCCCCCTCCCCTGTCCCCACAGCGAAACCCTTCGGGTTTCTCGAACTCCTCGTTCCGGCAGTCGTTCCCCCCGTGGCGATACTCCCACGGTCCACTGTATTGAGATTTCCCGCGTCTTTACGTTCCATCAATCTCGTCAAAAAAAAGCATGCAGCGACCGCCGGAGTATCAAATCAGCCTCAAAGTCTCTGAAACCAAAGAAATTAACCGGCCGTCCTTTCTCTACTTCGAGATCTCAGTATAATAATACTCCCCGGCGGCGATCTGCTCCCGGTCCAGGAACGATCCCGGTTTGTTGATCCGCGGCCTCCCGCTCTTGTCCCGCCGGAAGGTGATCCCGAGCGCCTCGAGGAACCGGTTCATGCCCGGCGCCATATCGAACGGCCCGGCGGCTTTGCCGTTGATGCCCGGCTTGCCCTCGAAGACCAGGATACGGTCGCTGATCATGTCGATGACGTAGATATCGTGGTCAATCACGAGCGTGCTCGCGTTCCGCCCCTCGGCATGCTTCCTGATCATCCTCGAGATCTTCACCCGCTGCTCCACGTCGAGGTGGGCGCTCGGTTCGTCCAGGATGTAGAGGTCGGCGTCGCGCGAGAGGCAGATCGCTATCGCCACGCGCTGGAGTTCGCCGCCCGAGAGCGTGTTTATGGGCGCCTGGAGGAGCTGCGCAAGGGAGAGCGGCTCCAGGATCTCGTGCTGGTAGTACGACGTGTCGAACTTCGTCGTCGTCTGCCGGAGGACCTCCTCGACGGTCGCTTCCGTATCGCCTTTGAGATACTGGGGCTTGTAGGAGATCCGCACCCGGGTATCCATCGCCCCGGTATCGGGTTCGAGCACCCCGGCAAGGAGCTGGGCGAACGTACTCTTCCCGATACCGTTCGCACCGAGGACACCGAGCACCTCGCCGCTCCGGATCTCCCCGCCGTCGACAGTGAGGGAGAACTGCTCGAACGCTTTCGTCATCGCCGGGAACTCGAGCAGCACCTCCCGGTTCACATCGGAAGCATGCGCCCGGGTATCGAACGTCACCGCATACGTCCTGAACCTGACGTTCTCCTCCGGGAGGAATCCCTCCAGGTACTGGTTGATCCCCACCCGGACGCCTTTGGGGTAGGTGATGACGCCGAAGACCGCCGGTTCTCCGTAGGCGATATGCACGGTATCGGCAAGCATGTCGAGGATGGCAAGGTCGTGCTCGACGATCACGACCGGCCGCTCCTGGGCGAGTTCCCGGATCAGGTTCGCGGCGGCCATCCGCTGGTAGACGTCGAGATAGGGCGTGATCTCGTCGAAGAAGTAGAAGTCGGCGTCACGCGCAAGGCATGCGGCGAGCGCCACCCGCTGGAGTTCGCCGCCGGAGAGGGTCGTGATCGGCCGGTCGATGACCGCCGTAAGCGTCAGCCGGTCGATGTAGTAGTCGAGTTTGCCGCGCTCGTCCGTCGTCCCAAGAAGGTCGCGTACCGAACCGGAGAAGACCTTCGGGATCTGGTCGATATACTGCGGTTTTACCGCGACCTTCACATTCTTCTGCGAGAGCAGCTGGAGGTAGTCGAAGAGCTCGGTTCCCTGGTAGAGGTCGAGGACCTCGTTCCAGGAGATCCCGGCAGCGGTCCTCCCCAGGTTCGGGACGAGCGTGCCGGAGAGGATCTTCACCGACGTGCTCTTCCCGATGCCGTTCGGGCCGAGGATGCCCGTGACCTTCCCCTCGACGGGGATCGGGAGGCCGTAGAGGACGAAGCCGTTCTGGCCGTAGCGGTGGGTCGGCTGGTCGAGCTGTTCGGGGAGGTTGACGATGTCGAGCGCCTGAAAGGGGCACTTCTTGACGCAGATACCGCACCCGACACAGAGTTCTTCGGATATGACGGCCTTCTGGTCTTCGCCGATGACGACGGTCTCGTCGCCGGTTCGGACACGGGGGCAGTAGAGGATGCACTCGGTGCCGCACTTGACGGGGTGACACCGATCACGGTGTACAATAGCAATACGCATGGGTGATCACAGGACGGTGGTAGTCAGGAGGATCGTCCAGGTCATGAACCAGAGCGCGAACGTCATGAAACTCTGGTAGAACCAGTCCTTTCCGGTCAGTGCCATGTGGTCGATCCGGATGAGCATGAAGATGTGTTTCTGGAAGACGACGCCCGCCATGAGAAGAAGGATGCCGATGATGGCGTTTTCCTGAAGGCCGCTCGCCGGGTCGGGCGTGCCGGAGAGGTAGAACGAGAGTCCCCCGGCCAGGATACCCATGAAGCAGGCTACAAGCGTCCGTGTTATCCGATTTCTGTGCTCAGCCTGTTTCTCGGCGCGTGTCCGTGGCCGTGTCTTTTCAGACTCTGCTGCTACCGCATTCTCACTCATCGTGACACCAGTGTTGCGCCATTCCTGAAAGGGAAGTCCCTTCGGGGCGGCGGCCCGACGGGAGCAAACCGACTTCTGGCCACTTCCCGGGATTGACGGAATTACTACATTATAGGGCGTTCTCCGGTTATAAATGATAGGTACCTCCTACCCGTCGGGGCAGGAGGAGCAGCGGAGCGGAGTGGTTTGTGATTGTTCTTCACGTGGGGCACGCATCAGGAAGGGCAGGGGCGTGCAGAAGGGACGCTCTGGCGGTTGGAGGCTCGGAGTCGGTTACGCTCAAATATCGCGCTTTATCCGCTATTTTTTCGAAGATCGAAGAGCTTCTATGCCCCTGCTGTTGCGCATCCCCGGATACGGATTTCGAGGGAATATCGCCATGACTGCCCCCGCCCTTGGGCGGGGGAGGAGGCCGAAGGCCGGGTGGGGTGGGGGTTACAGGCACCCATTATGCGGTAGAAACAGGGGAAGGGGGAGCATCCCCCCTCCCCGCGAGCCGCCTCCCCCCCAATGGCGATGTCCCCACGGTCCAGTGCACAGGGCTTTGTCCTTGATTGAGATCGTTCTGCCACGTAAATCGCACTAAATGTGCTCAAATTCCCGGAATGAAAATCCTTCAGGTATCACTCGATCTTATACCGCAGGATCGCCGCGGCACCGCCGATGGCATCAAGGCGCTCCCCGGGCTCGAACTCGGTGCTCAGCACCACGACCGCGGCGTTGACGCGCTCGGCCTGCTCGATGACGCCCGTAGCCTCATCGTCGCGGAGCAGGGTGTCGGCGACCAGCACCGTCTCCGCCGCACCGTAGGCGACCGCTTTCCGGACTTCGTCGAGGCCGTAGGCGACGGCGCCCTCGGTCGCGATCCGGAGCAGGACCTCGTCCATCAGCCCGACCTCCCGGGCAAGGTGGAGGTCGCCGAGCAGCCGGTCAAGGATCCCCTGCCCGATCACCTCCTGCACGGCGCCCCGCCCGATGCGCCGGGTCTCGACGGCGACCATCCGCCCGGCGAGGTCGGGAGCGCGGGCCTTCACGTACTCCGCGAACTCGTCCTTCACGAACCCCGGGCCCGCGACGACGAGAGGACCGGTGACCGCGGCGACCGTCTCAAGCGTCTTCTCGAAGAGTACCGACCGGGTGCCGGTCTCGGCACCCTTGCTGCTCCCGATCGTGACGGTCGTCACCCACTCCGGGCCGAACTGGCGCAGCCGGTAGACCTGCGCCTCCCCTTCCTCGACGCTCACTACGTGAACCACGCCGTATGCGGAGGCATCGACGGCACGCCGGATCCGCTCGCAGTCCACAGACCGCCAGCGTTTGACGACCGAGATCTCGAACCCGGCCTCGACGTTCAGGGTGTGGTGCGCGGAGACGTCCACCCCGCTCTCGATGACGCCGGCGATCCGGAGTCGGTTCGTGTGCTGGTGGAACTCCACCTTCTCGACCCGGATTCCGAGCCGCACCGGCCGTTTCTCGACCTTCTCCGGCCGGAGTTTGTCGGTCGCAGCCTCCACGCTCCGGAAGGTCGTCGCAAAGACGAGATCCCCCGGCCCGACCAGGTGGGAGAGGTGCCAGAGGTCGTCGAGTGTCTCCGGAAAGAGGCGTATCTCGCCGAACTGCTTCTTTATCTCCCGGACTTCGGCCTTCATGGTTCCACGATATCGGAGCCTCCCGGCGGGACGAACGCGGCGACCGCTTCGGTGTTCAGGGCGTTCTTGAGCCCTTTCCACTCGTCTTCCGAGAGTTTCTCCCTGAGTGCCCGGACTACCTTCTTTGCGGTGTCGTTCGGTTCGAACTGTCCGGGGCGGAGTTCCACCCACACTTTCGTACGCCCGGTGACGGCACCCGGCGGGCCGCCGATGACGGCGACCTCAGGCGCCATCTGAAGGCCGATCGCCACCCCGAGCGGCATGTTTCTGAAGTACTGCCGCTCACCGCGGACGATGAAGGCTCCCCGGGCCACGTACTCGCCGGACTCGGCCGTCTTGCTCACCTGGTCGGGCCGGGCGGCATAGACGTCCGCCGTGAAGTGCCCCGCCTTCCAGGCGTTGGAGTAGGATGCGGCGAACCGCACGGCCTCGTCGAGGTGCTCGGTCGCACCCTTCACGATGACGACGCTCCCGCCGTGGACGTCGGCGTGGACGAAGAGGTCCCCGCCTTCCATGTACTTCTTGACGAGTTCTTCGTTCTGGGAGGCGTCCCGGCCGCCGATGACGAGAGTGCCGTCGCTGGTGGTGAACCAGCGGAAGCGGTGATACCACCGCTTTTTCTGGAGGGCAAGGTTCCGTTTCGTCCGGGGCTTCTCGGGAACAGTCCGCTCCATCGCCACGAGCGCGCCCGCCTTCTTCTTCTTGAACTTCTTGATCTGGTCGTAGTAACGGCCGAGGTTCTGCTCGATCGTCTCGTGGACGTGGATCTTCACCCGCTCTCCCGAGAGATCGAGGTCCACCGCTGCATCGGCGGGATGGACGCCCCTGACCATCTTTACCGCAGGGTTATCGCCGTTCGCTTTCAGGATCTGCTCGATCTCCTGCCACGACCGGTTTTTGCTCGCCTCATCGAGCGTCGCTATGATCCCGGTAACGGCCGTGTAGTTCTCGTAGATCACTTCCACGATCCGCCCATAGCGCTCGATCTTCTTCTCGAAGCCCTTGATCGCCTCAGCCTGCCGGCGGCGGATCACCTCTGCCTGGGAGAGGCGGGGCTTCTCGGCCGCGGTCTCCTGCTTCCCGCCCGCCGTCTTCGGGTAGAAGGCATCCAGCGCCTCGCTAAAGGTCGAGAACCGCTCGCGAACCTCCTCCCCGGCAAGCACCACCGGCCAGCACCCGGACGCCGTTATCACCGGCTCACGGCGTCCCCCTACATCGGCCATAAGCCGTTCGAACGCTTCCCGGACGGCTTCCGCGTCCACTTCCGCGGCGGCGGCGCTCTTCTCGACGCCCGCCATCCGGCAGACCTCTTCGGCATACGCGCCGCCGAGCATGCACCCGACGGCGAGCGTCCGGACGATGTCGCGGTCGGACTCTGCAAGCATCGCCCGGAACGCCTCCGGCGATTGCGACATGCAGTCGGATCCCTCGAAAGCGTAGACCGCACCCGGGACCACCTCCCGGGTCTTGAACCGGTGGTGCCAGAGGGGCTTCACGATCGTATACGCTTCATCGCAGAGGACGGCGTTCCCCTCGTCGAAGAGTTCGAAGATGAGGTGATAGGTCGTATCCCGCTTCCCGATATCGAGGCTTACCGTGCGCTCGAGCCCGAGCTGGCGGATACCGAGCACCTTCCCGCCCTCGAGGTGCTTCCGGAGCAGCATCGCAAAACTCGGCGGGTTCTTTGGAGGCACAGGAAACTCCGCGGTGAAGTGGGCGCGCCGTCCCGTCTCGACGAGGAACAGGTATTTCGCCCGGTCTTCACCGTTCAGCCTGATGCCGAGGGTCTTCGCGTCGAACTGGTAGATCTTGCCGACCCAGAGCGGGAGGCGATCGGCGGCCTCCGCTACCAGCGCCCGAAGATCGACCCCGCTCATTCCCTGTAGTGTCGCCATTGATTCAGAATACATTCGGCCCGGTACCTAAAGAAGGGTACGGGCGGGCGGCACAGGTTCTTGAAGTGGTGGGGAACGGGCGGGGGAGCGAGGATAGCAGGGAGTGCAACGGTTCGTAGAACCGGAGCTTGTACACCGCAAGGTGCAAGGTGCGACATTCCGCAGGAACGAAGCACGAGAAGAACAAAGTTCTTCGAAGGGGAGCAGCCCCCCTCCCTTGTCTCTACCTTACACACGGACACCTGTAACCCCCCCCTCCCGCACTTCGCGCTCCTCATTCGCACCTGACGGTGCTCATGCTCCGGCTCTACGGCCCGTCGCACCCCACACCTCGGGGCGGGGGCAGTGCGTGGCGATAAGCGACGTTCCGGCAGGAACGGAGCTCGAGCACCGAAGGTGCGATACCCCATGAAAAGCCGTGTATGAGTTGGGACTGACAGGAGGGCACAAACCAAAGCATCGGAGGGTGACAATCCTCTAGGAAGCGGCGGTTTGTCAGAAACGACTGTTTATAGGATGCGATGGCCCGGAGGTGCGACAGATGGGGCGGGGAGCAGGAGCCGGGGGATGGGAATCTAAAGGAGGTGAGCGTTGAGGAGATTGTTTCTCGAAGTTTTTTGAGAATCTTAATTGAATTACGCTGCTCTCTTCGGTCATATATCACCGTCTTCGGATTTCAGGTGGATATCGCCACGCGGGGGTGGGGCCGGCGGGGAGGGGGGAGCATCCCCCTCCCCTGCCCTCTCAAAGAACTTCGTTCATCTCGTGCTCTTGCCCTTCGGCCAGTCGCACTCCTCCAGACGCGATACCCCCAAGGTCCACTGCACGGGGTTTTGCCCTCGCTTCCAGGTGCTCAAACTCCTGCCGGGACGGCAATCGCACTCACGAACCGCCGCACTCCTTTGAGTCGATGATGTACGGATAACTCTGGAGGCGATTCGACCTTTAATGGAGGGATTCAACAAAGTCAAAGAAAAAAATCGTAAAAACAGAGGAGAATTACTCCTCTGCCTCTTTCGTCTCTTCAGTCTCGGCGGGCTCTTCCGCCTCAACGATCTCAGGTGCCGCCTCCGGCTTCTTCGGGCGGGAGATCGTCTCCTTCATGACGACGTCGTTGATATCGGAGTAGTTCTCGAAGATCTCGCGGACGAGGGTGCCGCGCCAGACCATCCAGCGCCGGTCGTAGGTGATCGCGGGGGGGAGTTCCAGTTCGACCGTGCCGTCGGCGATGCTGATCCCGATGTCGGTTCTGCCCGAGAAGAGCTTGATGAGACCCTTGATCTGCTCCACCGGCTCCTCGACTTTCTCGAGGATCGCGTAGGAGTAGTTCAGGGTCTTGCCGGCAAGCGGGTGGTTGAAGTCGACGACCGCACGCCTTCCGATGACGTCGACGACGACGCCCTCGCGGCCCTCGACCTCGATCCGCATCCCCCTTTGCGGCTTCTCGCGGAACTGCGTGACCGGGACCGACTTCACGGCTTCATCCTCGTGCGCCCCGAACCCCTTCTCGGGCGGGACGTCGACCTCGCCCTCGGCGCCGACCTCTTTCCCCGTCAGCTCGTCCTCAAGGCCGATGATGATGTGGTGGCTCCCCAGGCGGACGGTGACAGGACCGTACTCCGCCTGCGGGTTGTAGATCCCTTCTTCCTTTGCATTCTCCTCATCCGTGGTATCGAAAATATTCTCACCGACGCGGCCGGTGTACCTGAGCCTGATAAAATCTCCTTCCTGAAGTGCCATTCCATTCACCTTGGATAGCGGATGCGTTGCGGGCCCGGAACACCTTCCGCACCGGTCCGCCGCATGCCTGCGTCTTGTTGTTCCATTTTATTTGGATGGAATGGTATTTATACTGTCTACCGGAACACCCGGCAGGATCATGGACGAGATACAGCAGCAGGTCGGCGGGGTCTCGTACGCTCCCTCGCCTCCGGAAGAGTTCTGCGGCAGACGGGAGGAACTTGAGCAACTCTCGGCCATCCTCTTGCGAGCGGGAGAGCACGGGCAGACGGTGATGATCTCCGGCTCGCCGGGCATCGGAAAGAGTTCGCTCCTGAACCGGCTCGCATACGAGGTGCAGGAACGCCCCGGCGGGCGGCAGTCCCCCATCCTCAGGGCGGAGGTCTTCGACCTCCCGGGGATGATCTTTGCTGCGTTCCGGGAGTTGTTGAACGATCTTAAGCGATCCTCGGCATCCGCAAGGTTCGGGAGCCTCCTTGATGCCGAGAGCATGAGCGAGGCTCTCCGGTATGCCGACGACGTCTTCGAGAAATACGCCGCCCCGGTGGAGCCGGTCGGCCTGCTCCCGAAGGCCGGCGAGGAGATCATCGGCGTCTTCGCCCGGTCGCCCGAGGTCGGATACGACCGTGTATACCAGGCCTTCGAGGAACTACTCAAGGAACTCGGGAGACAGGTGAGCATGACGGGCCACGTTGCGGCGGTTCTCCTCGACGACGTCCACCTCGCCTCGAGCCACGACCGGCGCCTCCTCCGGGATGTCGTGCGCGACCTTCCGCCCGGCATCCTCCTCGCCTTCACCTGCCGGACGGAGGATGGCGCCGGTTCCGGGTACGCGACGATGCAGGAGGAGATCCGGGAGCTCGGTATCTTTGAAGTGCAGCTATCCGGGATGCAACGGCCCGAGATCCGGGAACTCGCGGAGAGGCGGTTCCACGTCTCCATCGACAATGCGGCCGCCGGCCTCCTCGAAGAGAGAGCGGGCGACCCATTCGGCCTTATGGCCTGCTTCAACGCCCTGCGCAACCGGGGGCTCGCACCGTCCCGGGAGAACGTCGCGGACGTCATCGCCGGGGCAGACGATCCGGCGGGGCTTGTCTTCGCCGCGCTCCCCGAACCCATGAAGGCATGGACGGAGGACCTCTGCGTCTTAAACCCCCCGTTCCCCGTGCCGGTCATGGCCTGCATGCTCGATCTTCAGGAGGCGGGCGTGGCGCCGGCGACCGACCGGCTGCTGGAGAGCAGCATCTTCCGCAGGCTCCCGGACGGCGAGTATGCCTTCGCGCACCCCATCCTGCAGGAGCACTGCAGGCACGGCCTCTCTGATGAAACGACGGTTGTGCTCAACGCCCGCGCTGCAGACTGCTTCGAGCGCTCCATACATCGCCTCCCCGACAGGCTGTACGTCCTCCTCTCGCTTGCCGGTCACCTCTTTAACGCGCACGAGTACGGGAAAGCCGCCGACCTGAACCTGGAGATCGGGCTCCGGTTCCATCATCGCGATGACCACGATACCGCCCTGCTGCTCACGGAGCGGGCGATCGTCTCCGCGGAGCATCTCGAAGACGATGCGCTCCTCGCCGCCGCAGAGCGGCAGAGGGATCTCATCCGGCAGAGGGCCTCCGGCCCGCTCACGGCCGGGCGGTGAGGGTTTATCGTCGTTCCCGAGAGACAATCTGACGCAGAGTGAGCATGCTCGAAGTAGAAGCAAAATTTGCGGTCAATGACCTGGAGAGCGTCAGGGCCGGGCTCGACCGGAAAGGGGTGCGGATGGGGAGAAGGCAACAGGAACGCGACGTCTACTACAACGCTCCCCACCGCGATTTCGGGGAGACCGACGAGGCGTTACGGGTCAGGTACGACGATACCGGAGTCACCGTGACCTACAAAGGCCCGAAGATCCGGGTCGGGAGCGCAAAGGCCCGCGAGGAGTTCAACCTCGCGGTCGCCGACGGAGAGACCCTCGAAGGAATCCTCTCCCGTCTCGGGTTCCGGCGTGCCGCCATGGTCTTGAAGGTGCGGGAGTTCTACGAGATGGGGGACGTGACGGTCACGCTCGACGACGTCGAGGGGCTCGGGACGTTCGCCGAGATCGAGATCCTGACAGACGAGAACAAAGAGGATGCCGCCGACCGGATCGGGGCTATTGCAAAAGAATTGGGTGTAGACGGTCCACCGATCTACACCTCGTATCTGGAGATGCTGTTATCTAAACAGCAATAAGGTCGATATGGATATCTTTGGGCTCCTTTCCGAAACGGATGATAGCACCGTAGCCTTCTGAAGCGGGGCCGGGGTTGACGACCTTGACGCCGTCGACCTCGGTGACGCCCCGTGCCTCGTGAATGTGAGCACAGCAGACCAGATCGAACCGGGCCATGTGCTTGCGGATGCTCTGGCTGCCGACGTGGTTATCCTCGACGGTGTCCAGCGCCTCGTATGGCGGGGCGTGGCAGAGCAAGACGTTGTGGATGTTTTTATCCATGTGATTGGTGATCCGGGTGAGGTCTTTGTCGATCTCTTCCTCCGTCAGCTCGAACGGCGTGTCGAACGGGGTCTTGTTCGAACCGCCAAGACCCGCGAGCGTGATCTTGCCGAGCGCGATCCACGAATTGTGCAGGCAGACCGCATCCGAGCGTTCGAGCACATCGATGATCTCGCGGGGATCGCAGTTGCCGGGGATTGCGAAACACGGCACCTCAAAGTTGGAGAGTACCGAATCTACAGGCTCAAGTGGACCGAAATTGGTGATATCGCCTGCAATGATGACTGCATCGTAGTCGTAGCTGAGAAAAGCGTCAAGCTTTCCGTAGTTACCGTGCAGATCTGCTAGGAGTAGCACATCCGTCATGCTCTATAGATGAGAAGTGCGTCTAAAAAACCTTATCTCATGATCCATCCACGAGCCGGTTATTCTGCCGTCGAGCGCGAGTTTCCCGAGAACCTTCTCCGCCTCAGGAAGGAGCGGACGGGGGCGGGCATACTGAAGGGGAGTCCCAGGAAGCGGCATGAAGTAGTGGATGTGCGCCTTCCCGCCCCGGGCAACCATCTCCACGAGTTCGAGGGTCGCGCGCTGGTCATCGTCGCTCTCGAACGGCAGCCCGAGGATGAAGTCGACGACCGGGACGAGACCGTGCTCCCGGCAGAGGTCAAAGGCACGGACGACGTCCTCGACGGTATGCCCACGATGCAGGCGACGCAGAACCGCATCGCTCCCGGACTGCGCCCCGAAGTGCAGGCGGGTGTTGGCGCAGTGGTCGACGACGAGCTCGACGGACTGCCGCGAGATGCACTCCGGGCGCACCTCGCCGGGGAAGGTGCCGAAGTAGACCCGGCCGTCGAGGCTCCGGAGGAGACGTTCGACCCTGTCGAGACGGAGGTGGACGCCGTCGGAGCCGTAGGCGAACGCGTTCGGGGTGACGAACCGGATATCCCGGTAGCGCGAGGCGTAACGGACGATCTCTTCGATGGAGCGGTGGCGCATGCACCGCCCGAAGAGGCGCGGTGTCTGGCAGTAGCCGCAGGAGAACGGGCACCCCCGGGTGATCTCGACGAAACCCTTGATCTGCGAGAAGGGCGGGTAAGCGTCGAGGAGGACGGTGTGGCTGGCGGGCGTGTAGCCCGCGGCGGTGGCGACCCCGGGAGGAGGATCTCTTCCTTCCTCAATGGCGGAGAGAAGCGCCGGGAGGGTGTACTCTCCCTCCCCGACGACGACGTAGTCGGCGTACTCCGCCACCTCGCGGTAGCAGGCAGAGGCGTGGGGGCCGCCGACGATCGTTATGCAGTCGGCCTCCGCGATCTCGTCGCGGTACAGGCGCTCGTTGATGGAGTTCAGGCTATAGATGGTGACGTCGGGGCGCGGCCCGTCCGCCGCCTCGAGGACGTATCCGTGCACCTCGCACGCTGCGGTAAGCGCGGCGAAGGTGTTGCTCGCCTGGGGGATCTGTCGCCAGTAGACCTTCATATCTGCGGTGTTCCGGCCGTGCAGCCTGCGCTCACCGGGGTTCCCGGCGGTTCTGTCTGCACGGCATGTATCCTACCAATCTCTCTGGACACGCGATTAAGGTGACGACCTGCCGCTGCTGGTGAGAGAGCCGCTTCCCGGGCACGGCCGGGACATCTACGGTGAAGCGTCAACAGCGCCCGGGAGCAGTACGCCGACCTTTCGGAGCGGCGAAACCCACAAGACTCGCGCGATCGCCCGGTCGGCGGTGAAGCAGGTCTACGAGAAAGGAGCGGGCGGAGCGTGGAGGAGAGAGGAGGAGCGACACATTCGATCGTGCTCCGGGCAATCCTGTCTTCCGGGCGCCCGCCCGGGAGAACGCTCCTGTGGCACAACATATCCAATCGCCAATATATTTCAATAAGGATTAAATAACCCCGGCCTGTATTCACCCTCTTACCGTGGGACAGGACGTTCCACGATCGTGGAGACGTGATGCAGATGAGAGGAACTGCCACAGAGATGCAGACACGGAATATTATACGGGGAAAGGATATTGCGGATTATTCGGTCAGGAACCCGCAGGGTGAGGATCTCGGGACGATCAAGGACGTCGTGATCGATACGAGCGAAGGCTGCATCGCCTATGCCGCCCTCTCGTTCGGGGGGATCCTGGGGCTCGGCGACAAACTCTTCGCCGTCCCCTGGGAGGCCCTGCAGTACAACGCGACCGACGACACCTTCGTCCTTGACATGCCCAGAGAGCGGCTGGAGAACGCGCCGGGCTTCGACAAGGACAACTGGCCGACGAGCGCCGAACGCGGGTGGCTCACCGGGATGTACAGCCACTACGGCTACACGCCCTACTGGGAACGCCGCATGGAGCGGTGAGCTTGCTCGAGAGAACCGGAATCCGATCAATGCCGGCCCTTGCAGAGAACCGGGGCCGGCGACAATTTTGAGAGGGCTGCAACCCGGGACGACGGCCTCGCCGCCTTTGCCGCGCGATCTCCGGGGCAGTGTACCCCCGGATCCGCGCCATGGGTGGCGCTACGAACACTATATATGCGAGGGCACGCATGCACTGCGGGACCGTAATCCGGCGGGGAACGTTAAAAGGCAGGAGACAGCCGGATCTGGGGGTGCAGCCGCCCGCACACCAGTCACGGAAACCTGCCGTTCTCCGCTGCTCCGGGGGTATGCCGGTATGCAGAACGTGATACCAAGACGGAAGAAGACAGTCCGGGAGATCGACGTGCGGGGCAAAAGGATGCTCGTCCGTGCCGACTTCAACGTGCCGCTCGATGAGGAAGGGACAATCGCCGACGATACCCGTATTCGGGCCAGCCTGCCGACGATACGCTACCTTTGCGAGCAGGGAGCGCGGGTGATCCTCTGCTCCCACCTTGACCGGCCGAAAGGTGAGATCGTTGAGCGGTTACGCCTCGCCCTCGTGGCAAACCGGCTCTCCGAACTGCTCGACCGGCCGGTCGCCGCGCTCCGGGACTGCATCGGGCCGGAGGTGGAGAGCGCGGTCGCGGCGATGAGCGACGGGGATATCGTCCTCCTCGAGAACCTCCGGTTCCACGCGGAGGAGCGGGCGGATGATTCCTTCTTTGCAGAGAGGCTCGCCGATCTTGCCGAGATCTACGTCAACGATGCATTCGGTGCCTCGCACCGGGCCCACGCATCGGTCGTGGGGGTCCCACAGCACCTGCCGGCGGTGGCCGGGCTCCTGCTGGAGAGGGAGGTCGACGCGTTTGCACGCATCCTGGAGAACCCTGAGAGGCCGTTTGCCGCCGTGATCGGCGGCGCCAAGGTGAGCGACAAACTGGAGGTTCTCGACAACGTCATCTCCCGGGTAGACCTCCTTCTCATCGGGGGAGGCATGGCGGCGACGTTCCTTGCGAGCCGGGGCTACCCGACCGGTGCGTCGCACGTCGAGATCGACCGTCTGGACGACGTCAGAAGAGTCGGGGAGAATGCAGAAAGACGCGGCGTCCGCCTCATCCTTCCCCGCGATGTCGTCGTCGCGGAGAGGCTGGAAGCGGGCACCCCGACCCGGGTTGTGCCCGCGACGGAGATCCCGGACGGCCGGATCATCGCCGATATCGGGCCGGAGGCAGCCGACGAGTTCTCCCGGGAACTCGGGAGCGTGCGAACCGTCGTCTGGAACGGCCCGATGGGGGTCTTCGAGATCCCGGAGTTTGCGGAAGGAACCCGCCGGGTTGCTGCGGCCCTCGCCAACCTCCGCGGCACCACGGTCATCGGCGGGGGTTCGACCACGGATGCGGTGCAGCGGTTCGGGCTTGCCGACGAGATGACCCACGTCTCGACGGGCGGCGGGGCCGCTCTCGCCATGCTCGCAGGAAAGCCGCTCCCGGGCGTTGAAGCGCTCGACGATGCAGAGAGACCATGAAGCGCATCGGTATCCTGACGAGCGGGGGCGACGCTCCCGGAATGAACGCCTGTATCCGGGCGGCGGTGCGGACCGCGCTCGCAAACGACCTCGCCGTCGTCGGGATACGCCGGGGGTATACCGGGCTCATCGCCGGCGACGCGATGACGCTTGATCGCTCGGCGATCCGTAACACCATCCACCTGGGCGGCACCATCCTCGAGACCTCGCGGAACAAGGACTTTTACACCCGCGAAGGGCGGCTCAAAGCGGCGGCCGCCGTCGACCGGATGGAACTTGACGGGATTGTCCTGATCGGGGGCGAGGGGACGTTTCACGGGGCAAGCCTGCTTGCCGCCGACGCGGATACGGCGGCGCTCGTGGGGGTGCCGGCGAGCATCGACAACGACGTTTACGGGACCGACTACTGTATCGGGTTCGATACGGCGGCGAACTGTGCGGTCGAGGCGATCGACCGGATCCGCGACACGGCCCGGTCCCACGAGCGCCTCTTCTTCATCGAGGTGATGGGGCGGACGGCCGGGTTCCTGGCTCTCGAGAGCGGGATCGCCGGCGGCGCCGAGGAACTGGTCATCCCGGAAGAAGAGGTCTCGATCGACCGGATCAGCGAGCGCATCAAAAAAGGGTTCACCATCGGCAAAAAGAGCGCGATCGTGGTGGTGGCGGAGGGGAAGAGACCCGGCATCTCATTTGAGATCGCCCGGGAGGTCAGCGAGCGCCTCAACTTCGATTCAAGGGTCGTCGTCCTCGGGCACCTCCAGCGGGGCGGGCCGCCGACGCTGCGCGACCGGGTGCTCGGGAGCCTCCTCGGTTTCTCCGCCGTCGAGACGCTGATGGATGGACGGAGCGAGTGCATGGTGGGGGAGGTCGGCGGGAACCTCACCTACACCCCGCTCGAGGAGACCTGGCAGAAGAAGAAACCGCTTGATAGGGATTTGCAGCGGATATTTCCGTTCCTCTCGGAGTAGGCGGGAGGCCGGCCGCCCCGGGAAGGGAGGGGGCGGCAGAAGGATCGCCTAGTAAGCGGTCCACCCGGCGTCGGCGACTACCGTCGCACCGTTCACGAAGCTGGCCTCATCCGAGGCCAGGAAGAGGGCTACGGATGCAATCTCCTCGGCCTCACCCATTCGCGGGTTAGTGTTCATGCCTGTCATGCATATGGCCGCACCTCCCTCATTCGCTGGTTGGCCTGCGCCGATCTCGGTCTTGACGCCGCCCGGTGCGATGACGTTCGACCGGATGCCTTTTGCGGCATACATGTAGGCAACACTCTTCGCGAGGCCGATCACGCCGTGTTTCGACGCCGTGTATGCGGTCCCTGCCCGGCACCCATGGAGCCCGCCGACAGACGCGATGGTGACGAACGAGCCCCCGCCGGTCTTCTCCATCTCCGGGATAGCGGCCCGGAACATCCGCATCGGCCCCGTCAGGTTGACGTCGAGAACCGCGTTCCAGAGGTCGTTATCGAGCTCGGCAACCGGAACGAATCGGTCCAGCAACCCCGCGTTGTTGACGACGATGTCGAGTTTGCCGAACTCGCGGACGGCCGTCTTCACCGCGTTCTCGACATCCTCATCACGGGTCACGTCTCCGGCAACGGCGAGAGCCCGGCCGCCGTCGGCGGCAATCCGGTCGACAAGGCTCTGCAGCCTCTCTTTGCGCCGTGCAATCACGACGACGGAGGCGCCTTCCTTGGCAAAACGTTCGGCGATTGCGGCTCCCATCCCGGAGCTTGCCCCGGTGACGATGGCAACCTTATCTTTCAGTCTCATGAGAATCACCTTGAGGTTACGCGGGAAGACACAGCCCTCCCGGCAGAGGACTCAGGTGGACTGCTCCCAGCCCTGGCCCATATCGACGAGGGGGCGGATTTCAGTGACCTCGAACGTCACCGTGGCGTGGACCATCGCCGCCGCATCCTCGCCCACGATCTCGGCAATCTGCCTTTTATAGCCCTCCAGCATCTCTCCGGAGGTCGCGTACTCTTTCATCCTCAGGTAGACCCGGAGCCCCTTCCAGTCCACGATCGTCTCGCCGCTCTCCACGATAGTATAGACGGCGTTCGGGTTCTCCTGCAGGTATTCAAACGTGCGGTTCTCCCCGAGCCCCATGACGACGGTCTTCTCGTCGGTCATCATCGGCGAGCCGAAGATTGCCGCATCGACCTTCCCCTCTTTGTTTGCGGTGCTCAGGACGCCGATCCTCGGCTGTTTGTTAAAGTAGTCAATCAGTTTTGATGTCATGATTTTTTCCTCCAATTAAACCCAGCCTTATCGCCTCTCCTTAAAATGGTATGGGTGACGGTGTCCCGGGGAAGGAGGGTTGCAGGAACCGTGGCCTCAGACTGCCAGAAACTCCCCGGGGGCGAGGCTGGTCGCGAGCATCACCACGTTGATCTCCCGGTTTTGCATCCAGGTACCGGCTTCCCGGTTCTTTGAGTCCAGCCAGAAGCGCTCGATCTCATCGACGAGCGGCACATACCACATGAGAGCGTCCGCCCACCGGAAGAGAGCCGGGTTCTCCCGGAGCCGTTCCGTGAGGATACCGACCCCGTGAAGCCCGATCGAGAGCCCGAGCTCCCGGAAGGCGAGGCGGTGGTCCGCGGGATAATGGAGCATCCCGCCCCGGGCAAAGGCAGCGAGGCCGGAGAGGGCTGCATCGAGGACTGACGCCAGCAGATCTTCGTATGCAAACCCTTCCCTGTCCGCGAGTTGCGCCACCCTTTCAGCATCAAACAGAAGACCGCCGATACCGAGCGGATCGTCCGTGACAAGGGAGCCGCCACGGCAGATCCCGGCGATCTCGACCGAGAGATGGGTCCCCCCGGCCGCCGCCCGGAACTCGTTGTAGGTGACGAACCCGTCGAGCGGATCGTGCTGGCCCATCGCAGGGACAAGCAGCCGGGAGAGATCGTCACCGGCCTTAAGCGTTATGTCGATCGGAAAAAGCAGCGTTGAAGGCGTTCAATAGCCCGTCGCGTAGTAGTAGCCGTCCTCCTCCCGGACGCGGACCGGGACGCGGAAGAGGTCCCCGACGGCCTCATCGGTCAGGATTTCCGCCTTCGGGCCGTCCATCCGGACGGCGCCGTCCCGCATAAGCACGACCCGGGAGATCTCGGGGATGATGTCGTGGAGGTTGTGGGTCACCAGAATGATGCCGGTGCCCGATTGTGCAATCTTCCGGAGGGTCTTTCTGAAGGTGTGGAGCGCGGCGAGGTCGAGGCTGTTCGTGGGTTCGTCGAGGACGAGGGTGCCGGGGTCATGGACGAGCGCCCGCCCGATCAGGAGCCTGCGGGCCTCGCCCGAGGAGATCTCGGTCATCTGGCGGTCGGCGAGGTGGGCGACCTCGAGGAACTCGAGGACCTCGTCGGCCTTTCGCTCCATCGCGTCCGTAACCTCATGGGATAGGAAGAGCCCTATGCTTGAGAAGAACCCCGAGAGCACGACCTCGCGGCCCGATATGCCGCGGGTGAAGGTGTGCTGGAGGTCGCCGGAGACAAGCCCGATATGCGACCGGAGGTCGAAGGCGTCCCAGGTCTCCCGCCCCCGGAACCGGAACGTGACGTCCGGGCCCGGCGAGGAGGGGTAGTACTCGCGGGTGATCGCCCGGATGAGCGACGACTTCCCGGCACCGTTCGGGCCGAGGATGGCGATATGCTCTCCCTCCCGGATCGTGAGCGATACCCGGTCGAGGAGTCTGTGGCCGTCCCGGACGACGCTGACGTTTCGGAACTCGATGAGCGGCGGGGGAGAGGAGTGAGTGTTATCGGTCATGCCGGTTGCTCCGTCGGGTGGGGATGCGGTACAGGAGTTTCATCGGATGTCGCTCTGTATATTGGACGGTTCCCGTCAAAAGGTATGCCCCGTCATCGAGAGGAACCGAGCAGCACCGCAACCCTCTCCGGGTCGTCCGTGTAGATATGAAGGTATCCGGCGGGCTCCAGTTTCACCTTGAGGTAACCGGGATACCCCAGACTGAGAAGGGCGTGATATAACTTCGCTAGCAAATACACCGCAAAGCCGGCTGAAAAGAGAAGATGAAACGAGAGATCGGGGTCGATGACCTGGCCACCTAAAAACTGCGTCAACCCCCTCCCTGCGAGGCCGAAGAATATCCCCGCAATCAGGAGAAGAAAGAGCAACGCGAACGCCCAGCGTGGAATGGGAAGGTTTGTCTCTTTCACCTCGACCGACCTGATGACATCCTTTCCGAAGATGAGCGGTCGGGAAGGTGGTCTCCGGACGACGATGGCATCCCCGAAGGACTCTACTACTGTCTGTTTCGTATCGAGATAGAGGCGCACTGCGGCATACGTCGTGAAGGTGAGGGCGAGGAGGATATAGAACCCGGAACGCAACTGGGGGATCAGGAAGCCTACTACGAGGAGCCCGAAGAACCCACCGAAGGCAAGCAGTATCAGCGGTAAGAGGCGGGGACTGACGTAATCCACAAGGGCACCCTCCACCATCTCATGGTTGCCGCCCGCCGCCGCCCCGAGCCCGACCTCGCCGGCCGGCTCGGCATATCGCTGGCGGACAGGTCTGACGGCGCCGGCGTTCGGGCACCAGCCGAGCTTCTTCCGGATATACTCCATGAAGACCGTCATCCGGCTACCCCCAGCGTTCGGGCAATCCGTTCGGGGTCATCGGTGTAGATTGCGGCGATCTTCTTCGGAGTCGTTATCGTCAGGGCTCGCGGGTAACGTGTCCGCACGTAGGTGCGGTAGATGATCACGGGGAAGAAGATCACGGCGCCAAGCCCGGAGATAAACCGCATGGAGGCCGGATTTGAGAGTCCATAGTATATACCGCCGGCCGCCGATAGGAAGATCATCGCCAGTGCCCCCACAAGGAGCCAGTAAGGGATGGGGAGTTTGTTCTCCTTCACTTCCACTTTCACGACGGCGTCCTTCGGGATGACGATGGGCCGAAAGAGTCGCGTGATGGTAATCGTGTCCGGGGTGACCTCAACACGGGCTCTTCGCATGACTCCATAGATCTCCATACCGGAGTAAGCCAGTATGATGACCAGCACAAAAAGGCCCACAGCAGGTGCCAGAACGACGAGGCATCCAGTGAGGAGAGCGCCGGCAACAAGCAGAATGAAGAGCCTCCCCGGGGTGCCGATCGGGCCGTAGTCCACCAGTGCACCCTCCACCACATCCCGGTTGCCTTCTCTCGCCATACCGACCTCGCCGGCCGGCGCGGCGTACCGCCGCCGGACGGTGCCGGTCACTGCTGCGTTCGGGCACCAACCGAGCTTCTTCCTGAGATATTCCATGAAGAACGTCATCTGGCTACCCCCAGCACTCGGGCTATCCGTTTGGGATCGTCCGTGTAGATCACAGCAATCCTCTTCTTCGTGGTCGTTATCACCAGGACCTGCAGGTAGCGGATCCGCACGTAGGTGCGGTAGAAGAGCACCGGAAAGAAGATCGCGGCGGCAAGCCCGAAGATGAACCGCATGGAGGTCGGATCACCCCATCCAGAGTATATGCCGCCGGCCGCCGACACGAAGATCGCCGCGAGCGCCGCCACGAGGAGCCAGGAAGGGACGGGGAGTTTTTTCTCTCCCACCTCCGCCTTCTCGACGGCATCCTTCGGGATGACTATGGGGCGGAAGAGTGGCCGCCGGATAGTGATCGTATCCGAAGAGATCTCGACACGGGCCTTTCTCAGGGCCCCGTACAACTCCACACCGGAGAAAGCCAGTATGATAACCAGCAGAAACAGGTTCCCTGCAGGAGACGTAACGAAGAAGCAGCCGATGAGAAGGGCGGTGGCAACAATTAGAATGAGGTACGTTGCCGGATTCCCGGTAAGGCCATAGTCCACCAGCGCCCCCTCCACCGCCTCCCGGTCGCTTTTTTTCGCCGTTCCGGTCACGATCTCATCGTCCAGCGTGGCGTAGCGTCGACTGAACCTGTTAGTGTCCGCGTTCGGGCACCAGCCCATCCACCTCCGGATCGTCTCGGAAAGCCTCAGCGTCATACAATTTCCTCCTCGCTGCGCTCCATATCTACGACATACATCGATCCCTTCTCTGCGATCAGGGTCGCCTGGTGCCGCCGCTCCCAGAGGACCGTGATGCCATATAGAGCCCAGAAGGCGAGGCTCAAGCCCAGCATGAACCCGAGGATCTGGTCGAACAAGCCTTCTTGGAGTAAATAAGCCATAAGGGCGAGAAGAAGAATGAAGGCTACCGGCACACTCAGTTCCCTTGTGATGCGCAATTGCCGGCTCATGTTCTCCCTGCGGAACTCGCCGGCGGCAATCTGCGCATACTGTTTTCGGCAACCGAGCAGGAAGCCGATGACCGCTCCCGCCCCGATGGCAAGACCCATCCATACGGCCGGATACCCGGAAGCGTCCTCGACCAGGGTAAAGAACGCCGCTGCCACCGCCGAGACAGCCAGCGCCATGACCAGCAGCTGATTATGATAGTGCCTCCACCACCCGGCCCCGGCCCGAAAGAGCCCGTCCCGCCCGCCCGCTGCCGCGGCCGCCGCCGGCCGCACTGAGAGATCCATCCGCACCGATCCTGCCATGGGGCACCAGCCCATCAGCCTCCGTATCGTCTCGGAGAACTTCATTATCATACGCGTTCACCCTCTGTTGCCGTATCCACGGTATACACCGACCCCCACTCCGCGATCATGATCGCCTTGTGCCGGCGCTCCCAGAGGATCGTGAGGCCGTACCAGATCCAGCAGATGAGACACATGCCCAGCACGACCCCGAGCATCCGGTCGAACATCTCGCCCAGAACAAAATACGCCATACCGGCGGCGAGGAGAACGGAGGCCACCGGCACCCTCAGGTACTGGACAATGCGCTGTCTTCGGGTCATGTTGTCCCTGCGGAACTCGCCAGCGGCAACCCGCGCATACCGGGAGCGGTAACTGAGCAGAGAGCCGAGGAGCGCTCCTACCCCGACGGCAAGACCCGTCCACATGGCGAGGTGCCCGAGAGCATCCTCGACCAGGATAAAGAGCGCCGGTGCCGCCGCCGAGAAGGCTATTGCCGCGACCAGCAGCTGGTTGTGGTGGAGCCGCCACCACCCGGGCCGGGTCCGGAGGGGGCCGTCCCGCCCGCCCGGTACCGCGGCAGTCGCCGGTCGCATCGTGAGCTCCGGCCGCATCGACCCCGTCATGGGGCACCAGCCCATAAGCCTCCGTATCGCCCCGGTGACCTTCAGCATCATGCGTTTTCACCCTCCGCTGTCGTATCCAGGATATACATCGACCCCTTCTCCGCGATCAGGGTTGTCCGGTGCCGGCGCTCCCAGAGGATCGTGATACCGTACGTCGCCCACCCGATGAGGCTCACGGCCAGCATGAACCCGATGATCTGGCCGAACATGCCGTTCCAAACAAAAAGCACCATGATGGCGGCGGAGAGAATGAGGGCCACCGGCCCGCCCAGGTCCCGGATGACGCGCTGCTGCCGGCTCATGTTGGCCCTGATGAACTCGCCGGCGGCAACCCGCGCATACTGCTTCCGGTGACCGAGCAGGAAGCCGAGGGCCCCTCCAGCCCCGATGGCAAGGCCCGTCCACACATCCGGATACCCCAACTCATCCCCGATCAGGAGATAAACCGCTGCTGTCGCCGCCGATGCGGCCAGCGCCATGGTGAAGAGTTGGTTGTGATAGCGGCGCCACCACCCGGGTTCGTTCCGGGGGACGCAGTCCCGCCCGCCCGCCGCTACGGCCGCAGCCGACCGCACCGCGAGTTCCGCCTGCACCGCCCCCGTCATGGGGCACCATCCGAGGTACGCCCGGATCGTCTCCATGAGAGTCATAGCATCATCTCCCGAATTCTTTGTCTGTCCGCTACCATTTCCCGCAAAGTGGGTTCGCTGCTGATCTCCGCCCCGAATATCTCCCGGACGGGTGTGCAAAACTGCTCCATCGCTCCAAGAGTTATCATCAATCTGTTCCCTCCTGTGTGCGCCGCCGTTCCCAGATGTAGAGGATGGGGAAAGAAACGATACCAATAAGCACGAATGCCTGGAGGAGGGGGACAATGGGATACCCCAATGCTAGGTAGCGCAGAAGAAAGATCATGGCTACTATGAGGTAGAAGATAACTGATCGCGCAACGGTGACATGTTGAACACCACCGTCGGTGAAGACAATGCGTGTCAGGAACAGGCCAATGACGATAAGGACGGGAAGCCAGTAGATCTGGCTGATAGAGTACGCAAGGGATGCGTAGAGGTAGATTAAGAAGATTAGAGCGAGAAGGACGGCATCGAACATTTTCTCGATGGCAGTTCCTCTCCGCTTCGTTTTCTTCTCTCTGTTTCTTAACCCGAGAGCGTGATGGAGGATGCTCACAGGATTGGGATCGGTCAGATGCTCTTTTCGCCTGTACCACACCACGATGCAGAAGATTACTGCAGTGATCGCCAGTGGCAGGGGAAACAACAGAAATGCCGGTATTGGGAGATAACCAGCCGTAATGACGAAAGCAGTGATGATGACCAAGATCCAGAAGACTGCAGTTGAGCGCCAGAATTCTTCTTTGACGATGGAATCGAACTTCATACTTATACCGCCTATACGCCGTCGGCCGTCATGTGGAGTGTCCCCGCGCATTTCGGGCCCCAGCTGCATCTGCCGGCGTGTCTGCCCCTCCGCGGGGCACCACCCGAGGTACGCCCGTATCGTCTCCATGAGAGTCATCATACCATCTCCCGGAGTTTCGCAAAGAGTTCGTCGGCCAGACGGGTCGGATCGTCGGTCTTTTCAAGCGTAATCCCCAGTTCGTCCGCGTAGCCCCAGAGGAGCTCGATGCACCGGGTGTATCGCCGGCACGCGCCGCAGTCGCCCTCGTGCTCGTACCAGACCTGCACCCCGTGGTCCGCCGATACGAAGACAATGGCCGCCGCGTCGAAGGGGACGGAACGCCCGAAGAGAACGCCAACTCCCGCGTTCAGGCGCTCGATCTCGATCTGGTTCGCCTGCGCCATCGAAAGAAGCGTCTCCTCGACCTTCCGGTCCATGGCAAGCAGCGCCTTCGAGACCGCCTGGCGGGATATCTTGAAGCGGTCCGCGATCTGGATGTTGGGAAGACCGCTCCGCCGGAGGTTCCAGAACGCAAACTGCCTGTCGTTTAAGGGGATAGGCATGCGTCAACATTCAGAGGTTGACAATATATACATTTCGATTTGTTTCACCGCTAACTCTCCTGCAGGGCCGCCCACGTACCCGGGGAGATCGGTATACCCCTCATACCCTCTCCGCTCATGGAGGCAGTCCGAATCGTGTATGAAACCGCACGAAAAGAAAGCCATAATGCCCTGAAGATCGTTGGAATGAGTGGTCACTCCAGAACGACCGGTCACACCCGCGAGGCCCGTATGACCGAGGACAGGGACAGAAAAAAGACCGCCATCGTCGCCACTGCCGTCAGGCTCTTCACGGAGAGGGGATTCCACGGCACCCCGACGTCGCTCATCGCGCGCGAGGCCGGCATCTCAAACGGGACGCTCTTTCACTACTTCCCGACGAAAGAGGAACTCATCAACTTCGCCTACTTTGATATCGAAGTTGTCCTAAAACCTCTTTGCCGGGAGGGGGACACCCCCTCCCGATCCCTCCACCGAGTGGCGATACCCGATGGGAAGCCGTTTCACCCCCCTTGCCCGGGATATCGTTCAGAGGGGAGAAACCTCGGAGGTGAGTGTTCCGATCAGGGAGTGTGGAACGTTCAGGATCTTTTCGGGATGACCTCATCAAGAACCGGATGGCGGAGGAGATCGGCAGGAGGGTTGACGAGAGAATGACGGATAGCGGTTCTTTGAGAGAGGAGGTACTGACCATGCTATATCGGAAGATGGAGAAGACCGGCGACGAACTCTCGGTGCTGGGTTTCGGCTGCATGAGGCTGCCGACGAAGCGGATGGGTATCGATGAAGAGCGGGCGATACGGCAGATCCGGTATGCCGTCGACCACGGGGTGAACTACCTCGACACCGCGCTGATATACCCGGGAAGCGAGCAGGTGCTCGCCCGCGCGCTTGCCGACGGCTACCGGGAAAAGGTCAAACTGGCGACGAAACTGCCGCACATGCTCGTTACGTCCCGCGAGGATATGGACAGGATGCTCGATCTCCAGCTCAGGACCTTAAAGACGGACCATATCGACTACTACCTGATCCACAGCCTCACGAGCGGCGAGGGCTGGAGGAAGATGAACGACCTCGGGGTCGCCGGGTTTCTCGATGCGGCAAAGGCGGACGACCGCATCGTGAACGCGGGCTTCTCATCGCATTGCGGCGTCGAGGCCTTCAAGGAGATCGTCGACGGTTACGGCTGGGACTTCTGCCAGATCCAGTATAATTTCCTGGACGAGATGAACCAGGCGGGAACCGAAGGGCTCATGTATGCGGCTTCAAAGGGGCTCGGCGTCATCATCATGGAGCCGCTCCGGGGCGGCTACCTTGCGAGAGACCCGCCGGCGCAGGTGCGGGCAGTCTGGGACGAGGCCGATACAAAGCGGACTCCGGCCGAATGGGGGCTCCGGTGGGTCTGGAACCACCCCGAGGTCACGGTGGTCCTCTCGGGGATGAACGACGAGCAGCATATCGAGGAGAATATCCGGATCGCCGGAGAAGCTCGCCCGAACTCTCTCACCGAGAAGGAACTCGAGATCGTCGGCCGGGCGGCGGAGGCTTACCGCAGCCTGAACAGGGTGGGCTGCACCGGGTGCCGGTACTGCATGCCCTGTCCGGCGGGCGTGAACATCCCCGGATGCTTCGAGGCCTACAACACCGGCGGGGGGACGCTCCAGTCGAAGGTGATGTACCACCTCCGGGTCGGAGGGAAGATGGACGGAGCGGAACCGGCGTATGCGTCGTTATGCAGGAACTGCGGCAAGTGCGTGAAGGTATGCCCGCAGCATCTCCCCATCCCGGAGCACCTCGCGGAGGTTACAAAGGAGTATGAGACCGTCGGCGCCCGGATCATCGGGAGCGTGACGGAATACGCCCTCAGGCTCATGCGCTGGAACACGCTGAGGAAAGCCTGAAGCGGCACGGATCAGAATATTAATCCCCACCGCGCCAAAACAGGCCCGTATGGACACAGCACTGCGCGACGCCTACACGCGACTCCACGAGAACTACTTCCCGGGAACGGACCTCCCGATCGCCTTCGAGGTCGGGGGACCGACCGACGGTGTGGAGAAGGCCCCCGCCCCGAAGGGCTGGAGGTGCTTCGTCTGCGACCTTACGAAGGTGCGAAACGGCAAAAGCCTCGCCTTCTCCGAAGATGCCATCGGGTGCCGCGGGGGGAGGTTCTACCTCGGCTACGACGCCGAACGGTTCCCCGACTTCCGCTACTTCCTCTCCTACGGGAAACCCGGCGAGATGGAGGGGGAGCGCTACAAGCAGACGCCGGAGATCGTCGACGAACTCGACCGGGGGACCACCCGAATACCGACGAAAGGGAAGAGCATCGTCTTCAAGCGCTGGGACAATCTCACGGACGCGGACAACCCGGACGCCGTCGTCTTCTTCGCCCGGCCCGAGGTGCTCTCTGGCCTCTTCACGCTTGCAAACTTCGACCGGTCAGACCCGAACGGCGTCATCACTCCCTTCGGCGCCGGGTGCAGCTCGGTCTTCTATTTCCCGTGGCTCGAACAGCAGAGCGAGAACCCGCGAGCGGTGCTCGGGATGTTCGACCCCTCGGCACGGCCCTGCGTCCCGCTGGACGTCCTGACGATGGCCTTTCCCATGAAGAAGTTTATCCAGGTGGTCGGCTTCATGGAGGAGAGTTTCCTCATCACGGAGTCCTGGGGGAAGGTGGTGAAGAAGATCGACCGGAGCGACAGACTGTATTCACCATAGTCAGGAAATAACGGGCTAACTCTTCAGGAGGGGATTCTAAACGCCCTGGAAAGGCGGGCTCGGATATGGGGCGTTAGCCGACAAAAACGCAACACATATTGCCTAAATTAAATGGGCAAGAGGAGTCGCTCTTGGATTTAATGCTATTGAAATTGGGCTTTGTTGAAACCCCAACTGTTTGTTCCAGGTGGCCACAATCAGGGGGACTCATGGGTATGGCTTTTCACCAGGTTGCACATCTGCGGTGTTTGCGCTCCGGGCGTTCCGTCCATCGCATATCGCCATGACTGCCCCCGCCCCCGGGGCGGGGTGCGACGGGCTGTAGGGCCGGAGCATGAGCACCGAAGGTGCGGAGGAGGAGGCCGGAGGCCGGGTGGGGTGGGGGTTACTGGTGTCTCAGATAGGGGAGACAGGGGAGGGGGTCTCCCCCTCCCCGTCAGCCCCACCCCCAATGGCGATAGCCGCCACGGTCACTGTATGAGGACATGCCCCAGAGACGAAAGATCGCCCTAGGGACGAGACTAGTCCGGCACCGCCCTCATCAGGGTAAGGGTGAAGATCAGAATATGGTTTCAACAGAGCCAAAAAAATAAGAAATGTTCAATAAGATAGCACTCACCCAAGCGTCCGGTTGAAAAAAGTTGCCATCTCCTCATACGCACTCTCTGCGACAGGACTCTCCACCAGCTGCCCGTCCTCTCCAATCATGAACCCGTGTGGCTCGCCCTGGTAGACCTTGAGCTCGAAATATTTCCCGGCCGCATCGAGATCGGTCGCATACCGGTAGATATCGGTCACCGGGCTTGCCTCATCCGCCGTGCCGTGGATGATCAGCATCGGGTCGGTGATGTTGCCGATGACCTCCGCCGGGGCGGTCCCGTTCGCCTGCCCGCCGGAGTAGGGGAAGCCGTACCAGGCGACACCCGCACTGAACTCCTCTATCTGCGGCAGGAAGAGCATCGTGTAGCGCCCGCCCGCGCAGAACCCCGTCAGGCCGATGCTGCTTGAGTTAACCTCGGGCCGGGTTCCGAGATACGCGACCGTATCCCGGACCAGCGCCTCCGTCACGTTGTCCTCCGGCGACTGGGCGTAGGTCTGCCACTCGGGGGCGATGACGACGAACCCCTCCGTCGCCAGGCGGTCGGCCATGACCTGATAGCCGGGCTCCAGGCCGTTGAAGGAGTGGAGCAGCACCACGGCCGGGGACGGCCCGCCGTCCTCGGGGGTCGTGATGTAAGCCGGATAACTCTGGCCGCCGCTCAGGATATTCACCGTCGTTCCGTTCCGCATCCCGGCAGTCCCGATGTCGGCGGCGCCCACACCGCCGACGAGGAGGAGCAGGGATACGACCGCTGCAAGCAGGATCACATCTCTCATAGGAGTCCCCCCCATCCATGGGTGCACCCCCATCCTGCTCACGTCATATAACGGTGACGCCCAATCGGCAAAAAAAGTGGTCAGATGAGTTCCCGGATATCCGCAAACGTTGCGCTCTTCGGGACCCAGACGCTGCTCTCGGTGTAGTTCAGCCCGTCGGTTGCGCGGAGTTCATCTAGTTCGTAGACCCGCGGCCCGTACTGGTACCCGGTCTCGTTCAGCCACCATGCCGGATACCCGGGCTCCTCGACCGCCCCCGTCGCCGGGTCGGTTATGAGGCCGTTCGAGTACGTGACGATCAGCGTGCCCGACAGATCGTGCCACTCCTCGATGATCTCGTCGCCCCGGGTGACGGTGAAGTCCGTGAGGAGATGTGCCGCGCCTTCATCGTCGCCGTCGGAGATGAGGTCGGCCGCCTTTCTGTCGGTCTCCTGCACGAGCGCTATCGACCCGGCCTCGAGTTCGCCCTGCTTTTCGGTGATCTCTTCGATCATCGCGTCGTAGCGAAGCATGGCCCAGTTCGTCACAAAGTCGAACGTCCAGTAGGCGGTACTGCTATCGTATGTCGACCGGTCGCCGGCCGCGTACGCGGCGGATACGTTCGTCGAGCCCGCGTAGATAGGCGCATAGACCGTCTCGTACGCGACCGCCGGACCGAACCAGAGCACGCCTCCCACCGGGTCGGGGAGGGACGAGCGTGCCTGAGCGACGTAACTGTAACTGCAGAAGATCTCCGAGATCGGCCGCGGATTCGCCCCGGGACGGACCTCCATGTACGATCCGTTCTGGAAATTGGTGTGGGCGTCGGCAGGCCCCAAATAGCGGTACGGGTTTCCGAACGGCCCTGCGGCCCCACCGCTCGATAAGTCGAATTCGGTTCCCTCGTAGTGATCCCGGAAGAGCGAGAACGCTCCGGTCAGGTTGACCTTCTCGTCGGGTTTGATAGTGAACGGGTACGCCTTCATGTACGAGTTCTCGACGTACGGGCTCAGGTTGAGCGACGGGGCAAGCCGATCCTGGATACGCCAGACCCGCATCAGCGAGTAATAGGGATGTGCATACTCGCCGTAGCTGACGGCCTCGAGCCAGTCGATCGGGCCGTCCGCAGGCGACCATAATCCCGCCTTTTCGAGTTTCCCGAAGAGATCCTTCGAGTAGATCTGATCAGGGCTCCCGGGAACGACCTCGCGGATCCTGAACTCGTTTGCCGCAACGAAGACCTCTCCATCGGGGATCTTCTGTGCGACCCAGAGACCGCCGCCGTCCGCCTCATCGAGGCTCGAACAGATCTCGATGACCCATGCCTCCTGTGGGTCGGCGAAGACGAGCGTCTCGCCGGTTCCATAGTAGCCGTAGGTGTCGATCAGGCCGCCGACCAGCTCGACCGCCTCACGCGCTTTCGTGCACCGTTCGAGCGCCACGTTCGAGAGCTCCGAGGAGTAGAAGATCCGCTTTCCTTCGGCTGCATCGAACTCGACTTTCGCGTAGTCGGTACACTCGGCGGAGAGGAGCTGGTGTTCGTTCATCATGCCGTACGAGCCGGTGTAATAGGCGTAGGTGTGCGGCACCTGGTCGATATGCCCGAGAACCAGGCGCGAATCACCGGCGCTCGCGCCTCCCGCCGCATCCGAACCGCTGTCGGGATCGAAGAAGACCGGCCTCTTCTCTCCGGGAGCATGGTCGGCCGCTGGAACGTAGAGTATGCTGATGTCGTCGATGTTCCTCCAGTCTTTCCCGACACCGTCGTTCGTATGCCCGACGTACATCGACCCGTCTTCGGATGCGCCGGGGGTTATCGCAAAGACGGTGCATGCCGCTGCATTCGATACCAGAAGAAGCACGGCGAAGAGACAGAGGCAATTTTGAAGAAAATGAGTCGTACCGATACGTATTCGCATGAAGGAAAAAAGGCGACCCGGGTAGAAAAACATAGCGAATTTATCGTCGTATTCGACGCCACTTTCGGGAAAAATGCCCACTTAGATTGAACGTTATTCACGCACCGCCCTCACGGCGCCTGCTCTCGGCCGGACGGTTCCTGCCGGCGGTTTATGGAGGCACGAACCGAATGAAGGGCGTCTGGAGACAAAAAGGAGTATAGTCCGGCCTTCTTGTGCCTTTGCAGGTACCAAATGCCAAAGATTAATTGCAGAGGTATCCTAAAACCGGTTCACGGATAGGGGTCCAATTCCATTCAAGCGTTCTACCCGGAACGTCGCCGGATCAGCCCACAATAAGGCCGGCACCGGGAGCGCTCGAGAGAGTAAACCGCTCCGGGCCGCCGGTGATAACCTCCCCACGCTCCCGGTTCGCTCGACAGCGTGTCTTATGAAGGAGGATCAAATTTTGATACACGATCACGAATCACCCGAGAAAGGATCTGAAACGACCCAGTACCTGGAGAACCTGATCACCTACGCCAACGCCCCCATAATCGTCTGGGATGCGAGTCTCAGGATAACGCGGTTCAACAACGCCTTCGAACGGCTGACGGGGCGGACCGCGAGCGAGGTCATCGGCCGGTCGCCGGAGATCCTCTTTCCCGAAACCCGGCGGGAAGAACTGATGGATCTCATCTGGAAGACGACGGCAGGGGAGCGATGGGAGGTCGTCGAGATCCCCATACTCACGGCGGACGGCAGGATCAGGACGGTCCTCTGGAACTCCGCCGCCGTGTACGAAGACGACCAGAAGACGGTCTCCTCGGTCATCGCGCAGGGCCAGGACATCACCGAGCGCAAACAGGCCGAGGAGGCGCTGCAGAGAGCGTACGATGAACTCGAGATGCGTGTGCGGGAACGGACCCTCGAGCTCCGGGAGGCGAACTAAGCGCTGCAGGCCGAGATCACCGAACGCATCCGGGCCGAGGAGGCGGCGAAGGCCGAGCGGAAACGGCTCTACGACGTCCTGGAGACCCTGCCGGTATACGTGATACTCCTCTCGCCAGACTACCGCGTACCCTTCGCCAACCGCTCCTTCCGGGAGCGGTTCGGCGAATGCGGTGACCGGCGCTGCTTCGAATATCTCTTCGGACGCACGGAGCCCTGCGAGAACTGCGAGTCATACAACGTCGTGAGGACGGGAGCGCCCCACCACTGGGAGTGGACCGGCCCGGACGGTCACGATTACGATATCTTCGACTTCCCCTTCACCGAAGCGGACGGCCCCCTCCACATTCTTGAGGTGGGTATCGACATAACCAAGCGCAAGCGGGCCGAGGAGGCGCTGCAAAAACTGAACGAGACGCTTGAGGAGCGCGTGATCGAACGCACGGACGAACTCGCGAAGGCCAACGCCATCCTCAACGCCATCTGCGAGAATACGCCGGCACCCATCTACGTCACCGATCGCCGGAGCCGTCTCGTGATGTGCAACCCCGCCGTGCTCCGGACAATCGGCAGATCGCACCCCGAGGTGCTCGGGAAGTCGGAGGCCGAACTCCTCGGCCCGGAGGTCGGCGGACCCGTCGTAGCCCACGAGCAGCGCGTTATGGAGACCGGGATCACCGAGACCTTCGAGGAAGAGGTCGGGAACCGGATCTTTTACTCGACAAAGACCCCTCTCCGGGATGCGCAGGGAGGCATCACTGGAGTCATCGCCGTCGGAACGGAGATTACGGAACTGAAGCGGGCGGAGGCGCAGAAGCAGAGACTCCTGGAACAGTTGCAGCAGTCGGCCGAAGAGATGGAGGTCCAGAACGAAGAACTGCAGTGCACCGCCGAGCAGTTACAGGAGAAGACCGAAGAGCTGGCGCTTCTCAACCGGGCTCTGCAGGAGAGCGAGGAGCACTTCCGTTCTCTCATCGAGAACGCGTCCGATATCATCCTCCTTCTCGATATAAACGGGTGCATCACCTATGCGAGCCCCTCAGTGAAGCGGATTGGAAATTACGACCCCGAAGATCTCATAGGAATGAATGCACTCGACCTTACGCATCCTGATGATATGCCAACAGTGCTGGAGGCGATGAGAACCAGAATGGTTCAGCCATCGGCGATAATCACCTTCGAGGTCAGGGTCCGGGACTCTTCAGGGCGGTGGATACACCTCGAAGTTACCGGTGCGAGCCTGCTCCGGGAGGGGAGCGCCCGGGGGTTCATCGTCAACGCACGCGACGTCACCGACCGAAAACATGCCGAGGAGGAGCGGAACCGGCTGATCGCCAGTCTCGAGGAGGCGCACCGGGAGGCGAACCTCTACCTCGACATCATGACACACGACATCAGGAATGCGAACAACGTCTCCGGCATCTACGCCGGCCTCATGCTCGATCTGCTCGAGGAGCGCGAGAAGGCCTACGCGCAAAAACTTCACGACAGCATCTCGCGGAGCACCGAGATCCTCATGAACGTCTCGACGATCAGGCGTATTCACACCAGTTCGACCGGGTTTTCACCGGTCGACCTCAGCATGGTCGTCGATGAGGAGGGCGGAAACTTCCGCGGCGCATCGATACGCCGGGAGGTTCCGCCGCTTGAGGTCATGGCGGACAACCTCCTCTCCATGGTCTTCATGAACCTCATCGGCAACAGCGTCAAGTTCGGCGGGCCGGGCGTGGAGATCGTCGTCCGGGCGGAGGAGCGGGACGGCGAGGTGCTGGTGACGGTCGAGGACAACGGGCCCGGCGTGCCCGACGACATGAAGGAAAAACTCTTCCACCGGTTCGAGCGGGGGAAAGCCCGGGGGAGGGGCGACGGTCTCGGGCTCTTCATCTGCAGGACGCTCATCGAGCGCTACGGTGGACGAATCTGGATCGAA
>NZ_FMID01000024.1 GCF_900095385.1 Methanoculleus chikugoensis | reverse complement strand
CGCGTGCCCGGCCGCCCGGAGGAAGGAGCGGCATTCAGGTTCACGCTCAAACCGGCAAACCGGGATCCCGTCTCGTAACGATAACGGTGCGCCGACCCGTGGGGAATACCTTAATCGCCCGCGACTGCGACACCTGTGCATGAACACCGTCGCGGTCGGCACCTTTTCCCTCACGTTGCTCACCGGAGCGGTCATCGTGGGAGCGGTCGCAATAGCCCTTGCCGCTCCGCTGTATGCTCCGGCATACCTCGCCGCCGCCGCCCTCCTCGTCGGGACGGTCATCGCGGTCTTCTGCACGAAATGCCCCCTACGGGGGAAAGGATGTCTCCACGTCCTTCCCGGCAGGCTTGCCGCCCTTCTTCCGGCCCGGCAGGGGAAGTATACGGCTGTCGAGATCGCTATAGTCGTGGTTGCACTCCTCCTTATCGCCGCAGTTCCCCAGTACTGGCTGTTCTCGCAGGTTCCGCTCCTTGCACTCTTCTGGGTGCTTGCCGGCACGGGTGCTGTCCTGATCCTTCGCCGGGTCTGCCTGGTCTGCGGTAACAGGTGCTGCCCGTTGCGGCCGAAAGAGTGAGGTGCAAAGACTGAAGGATTTCGGGGCTCCTGCAGCCGTGCATCCCGTAGCACACGTCTTTTACCCTCCCGCCCGGGAATCGGAGATCCCTAAAGACACCCTTTCCAAAATATCTTAATCCAAACAGCAAGCACATTTAGTATGCATCAGCCGGCCGGCAGCGCCTCGCGGCAGCAGTCTACCCTGCTCATGGTCTCGA
Organism: Methanoculleus chikugoensis; assembly: GCF_900095385.1. GTDB lineage: Archaea > Halobacteriota > Methanomicrobia > Methanomicrobiales > Methanoculleaceae > Methanoculleus > Methanoculleus chikugoensis_A. The sequence continues at coordinate 132,888 of NZ_FMID01000024.1, read as the reverse complement.
GCCTCATCTCCGTGGAGCGCACCGGCCCGATCACCCTCGGGATATCCTTCATCAGCATGATCTTCGTCCAGGCGATGCTCACGGTCGCGTCGCACCGCCACGTCACGATGTCGTCCCCGGCGGAGATCCGGATAGACGTGCTTGCCACGGGGTTCGACCTTGTCTTCTTCGCCGTCTTTCTGCTCTCGCTCGCCGTCGTCGCCCTTGCCTTCTTGAGCCGGGACGAGGTTCACGCCGACAACCTCGAAGAAGAGAACTCAGGAATTACAGTCGCCGGAGCGTGACCCCCGTCCCGCGTATCAAGAAGAGAGAGACGGGGATTTTACCTTCCCGCCTCTTCTCTCCAACACGTCAGAAGATCACGAAGGCCTGAGTTGTCGCCCGGCAGGTGTTCCCGTCGTCGAGCGTCACGGTCAGCGTAACCGTATAGGTTCCTTCCGCCGTGTAGTCGTGGGTGACATCCTGGCCGCTGCCGGTCGCTCCGTCACCGAAGTCCCATGCCCAGTCGGTCACGGAGCAGTCGCCCTGGATATCGACGTCGCCGTGGAACGAGTTTCCGCTTGTGGTGATGCTTGCCGAGCAGGAGCAGGGCTCCGGCGGAGCAGCCACCGTCACGTCTGTCGTTGCCCGGCAGGTGTTGCCGTCGTCGAGGGTTGCGACCAGCGTAACCGTGTAGGTTCCCGCCGCGGCGTAGGCGTGGCTCGCGGTCTCGCCTTCACCGGTCGCTCCGTCGCCGAAGTCCCACGCCCAGCCGGTCACGGAGCAGTCCCCGTCGATCGCAGCCGAGCCCGTAAAGGCGACCGGCTGTCCCGGTTCGGCCTGGTCGCGGTCTTTCGCGATGCTTACCGTGCAGGAGCAGTTCTCCTCCGGGAGCGGCGTGACGGTGACGTCACTTGAGGTGTTGCACGCCGTGCCGTCGTCGAGAGTCACGTTCAGCCTGACCGTGTAGGTTCCTGCCGCGGCGTAGGTGTGGCTCGCAGTTCCGCCTTCACCGGTCGCTCCGTCGCCGAAGTCCCACGCCCATGCCTGGACGGCGCAGTCCCCGTTGACCGTGGTCTGATCGGTGAAGTCGACCGTCTCGTTGACGGCAGGGTTCTCCGGGTTCCAGGTGAAGTCCGCCGTGCAGGAGCAGTTCTCCGAGGGAGGCGGTGTGACCGTGACGTTCCCGGACGCATTGCATACCGTGCCGTCATCGAGGGGCACGTTCAGTCTGACCGTGTAGGTTCCTGCCGACGTGTAGTTGTGGGTGACGTCCCGGCCGCTGCCGGTTGCACCGTCGCCGAAACTCCAGGCCCACGCATCGATCCCGCAGTCACCGGCGATCGCGGCGTTCCCGGTGAAGTTAACCGTAGCATTGACGGCAGGGCTCTCGGGGCTCCAGGTGAAGTTCGCCGTGCAGGAGCAGTTGCCGGGCCCGGGCGTCGGCGTGGTGGTTGTCGTGGTGGTCGGGAAACAGACCACTCCCGCAGGGCAGCCGGGGCGCCCCTCGTCGGGGCGCGTGCAGACCGGGTATGCCGCACCGTCACCGTGGAGTTTGAGGAGAACGAGGTCCCACGCCCCGGTCGAGTTGTCGTACCAGGCGACGAGGTCACAGGAGATCGTGGGGTTCATCTGGTCGTAGGAGTCATTCGTGAGCTGGTATTCCCTGCCCGAAGTGTGGTTGAAGAGGAAGATGTCCCAGTTTCCGTTTTTATAGTCGCTATAGACGATCCGACTGCCGGATATATCTGCATGTGAGAGGTTATTCGGGTAAATTTCAAGCGCTCTGGTGATACCGGGCATGCCCGGTTCGCCGCCGGTTAAGGTGCCGGACTGAGGAGCTGCAGTGGCGATCACGGCAATCGAGATGACCGCCACAATGAGAACTATCAGATAGGTTTCAGGTACTCGGGGTTTTCTCATACAATCCCCGGGTGGACTAAACGACACATAATATATAAATATTATTATAAAGGTGGAACATACCCGGTTGCACCCGGGCGGATCACGGCGGAGACCCCGGGCAACTCGAAGTCGGGACCGGCCGGTGACAGGCCGGATCTCTCCGGGGATATCCTCGCGGGACTACGGCGGTGACCTCGCGCCACCTGTGCCCTCTCAAAGATCCCGCAACAGATCGGGTGCAATGCCGGCAAAGGATTTTCGTCCGGTTCCAGGCGGTGTTTACGCTCCCCCACCCGGTGCATCAGGGCCGGGTAGAGTCTCCGGCTCCTCTCTGCAAAGAAGCCTGGTGCGGACGGCATCCGCCAGGTCGCCGATCGTCAGGAAGAGAAGCGTGTCCTCGGCCTCGATGACGGTGCTGCCGCCCGGAACAAAACGTTCCTCCCGCTTCTGCATCATGATGATAAGGGCGCCCTTCGGCAACCCGAGATCGACGACCTGCTTTCCCACTGCCGGAGCGTCGGGGGGGATGACCAGTTCGAGCAACTCGCTCGGGGTATCGGGGTCTACGTCGAACTCCCGGGATAGCCTGCGCGTCTCCTCGAGCGGGGCGGCAAGACCGAGCCACCGGGCGACGGAGGGGATCGACGTCCCGTGGACCAGCGCCGAGACGAGGACGATGAAGAAGACGATGTTGAAGATCAGCTCCGCGTTCGGCACCCCGGCGACAAGCGGGTAGGTTGCGAGGATGATCGGGACCGCGCCACGGAGCCCCACCCACGACACCAGGGCCTTCTCGTTCATCGGCATCTTCCAGGGGAGCAGCGTGAGCAGGACGGAGACCGGCCGTGCGATGAATATCAGGAAGAGCGCGGCGAGGAGGCCCGGAACGATCGTGGATACGAGATCCGAGGGGAAGACGAGCAGCCCGAGCGTGAGGAACATCACGATCTGCATCAGCCATGCAATCCCGTCGTGGAACCGGATCAGGCTCTTTTTGTGGACGACGACGCTGTTGCCCATGACAAGCCCGGCGATGTAGACCGCGATGAACCCGTTTCCACCGACGACGGCGGTCAGCCCGTAGACCAGCAGCACCATCGCGAGGGTGAGCACCGGATACAGCCCCTCAGACTCCAGCTTGAGACGGTTCAAGAGGTGGACGACGAACCTGCCGAGCGCGTAGCCCATGAGTCCCCCGACCGCCATCTGCTGCACGAACATCGGGACAAGATCGAAGATCGATGAGCCCGGGGTAAGGATCAGGCCGATGATGCCGGTGGTGAGCAGGACCGCCATGGGGTCGTTGCTCCCCGACTCAAACTCGAGGAACGGTCGCAGGTTTCCCTTCAGACGCGCTCTTGCCGTCCGGAGGACAGAGAAGACCGCTGCCGCATCGGTGGACGAGACGACCGCGCCAAGGAGAAGACCCGCTAGCGGGGGGAACCCAAGAACCAGGACGGCGAATGCGCCGAGCAGGACTGCAGTCAGAACAACGCCGACCGTCGAAAGAGCGATCCCCGGCCAGAGCACGGGCTGGATCTGTTCCCACCGGGTGTCGAGACCGCCTGCGAAGAGGATATATGCAAGTGCTATAATCCCGATAAGTTGTGCAATCGCCGGATCGTCGAACGGGATTCCGCCGGGACCCTCCGAGCCCGCAAGCATCCCGACGACGAGGAAGATGAGAAGCGCAGGAACGCCGAGTCTCTCCGAGAACTTATTTGCAACGATGCTTATCAGAAAAAGCGCTGCTATACCGATAAATACGAGTTCGAGGGTGACGACCATCTGTGGATAGTATTCGCGCGTACGGTGCTTTAAAATTGCCTCCCCGCTCTTTCGATCGGATGACCCTTCGGGCGGATACCTTCCCGTCGCCGACCGTTTAGCGATCATCGGTACCCGGCACAACCCCGCAGCCCGTCGACGGCGGATCGGAGGGGGCGGGCATGCCGGCGTTCACGGGCAGAGCGGCACTCGCGCTCTCGGGCGACGGGGGAGGATGAGCGGGCGGATCTGATCCGTCGGTCTCGTCGGTTCCACGGTGTATCGCGGGATTGATATAGTATCCGTAAGAACATCTCACTCAGGATGACAGAAACCCCGTTTTTTCCAAGGCGCGTGAGCACCATACTCCTGTTGACGGCACTGGTGTTCCTTATCATCGGGATCGAGGCGATCGGGTACATCATCACCATCATCGCCGTATCGGTGATCCTCGCCATGATTGTGTATCCCCCAACGAAAGCTCTTCGATCGAGGGGATTGCCCGAGGTCGTCGCCGTCGGCGTGGTCACCGTCGTCGCCGGCTTTGCCGTCCTGCTGATCTGCTATCTCGTCTTCTTCTCGTTCGAGACGTTGATCGCAGATCTCCCCCTCTACCAGCGGGAGTTGACCGTCAGGCTATCGGAGATCCTTACCCTTCTGGATAGATATGGAATTGAAACGGGTTCGCTCTCACCGTCTTCGGTAAACCTGCAGGGATTCGTGGGATTTCTCTCCTCATCGGCTATCAGTATCGCGGATCTTCTGCTCTACCTCTTCTTCATAGCAGTGACGACGGTCTTCATGCTCTTTGAGGCGCCGCGGATGCCCGGACGGGTGCGGAAGGTGATGAAGAGCGACGAGACCGTCGAGGCGTTCTCCCGCATGAGCAGGTTCCTAGTCAACTTCGTCATCGTCAGGACCGAGGTAAACCTCGTCCACGGCTTCCTCTTCGGCGCGTTCCTCTGGGTCATGGGGGTGCACGCGGCCGTCCTCTGGGGGGTGCTGACGTTCCTGCTCTCGTACATCCCCTACATCGGGCTGGTCATCGCGGCGCTCCCGGCGATCTTCTTTGCCTGGCTGCAGTTCGGGATATGGGGCGCGATCGCGGTGATTGCGGCCGTCGCGATCCTGAACGCGCTCGTGGAGAACCCGATCTTCGCGCACTTTGCATCGAGGCGCTTCGACATCCCCGCCCTCGTGGTCATCCTCTCGGTCATCTTCTGGGGATGGGCGCTCGGTGTTGCCGGGATGATCTTCGCCGTCCCGCTCACCCTCATCGTCCTGATGGTCGCCCAGTCGAGCGACGACTGGGCCTGGGTGAACACGATCCTCGGCGTCGACCACCTCTTTACAGGAGAGCCGGCTCTTCCGGCGGAGACACGGGAAGCCGACGCACCACCGGCGAGGTAAACCGGCAGGCCCGATTTTTTTCCTGCCGCCGCCACGGGGAAGGTTGATACCCTCTTCGCGCCCTCCTCTCCTGAGGAGTGAGCATGCTACACACACGCGCAATCATCAAAGAGATCTGGGACGCACAGGGCTACGGGAACCTCGCCGTCTGGGCGGATGGAACGACCTCCGTCGTCGCCCCGGGCGAGAGTCCAGAGAAAAACGGAACAACGCTGCTTGCGATATTCAAGCCCATCCCTCTCGTGGCGGGATTTCCGATGCTCGACTTCGCCATCCACGACCCCGATCTGCTGGAACGGATCGAGACGGCGATCAGGGAGGCAGGCGGCGAGATCGAGCGGGACTGAGGACGTCCCCGCAATTTATCGTAACTACAAAAAAAGAGATCCGGTTTTAGAGCAATTGTGGAAGGATCACTCCGTCGTCTTTCCGTCGAAGTGCTCGTCGTCCGCCATGGCTTCTTCACGGGTCTTGTGCACGACCTTGTCCCGGTGCTCCGGCGGGGAGTAGATCGTGTAGAGCTTGAGGGCGGCGGTCTTTGAGGTGTTGATCACGTTGTGCTTTGCCCCGTTCGGCACGACCACGGCGCTGCCGTCCTTCACCTTGTATTCGGTGTTGTCGATGACGACCTTCCCCTCCCCTTCTTCGAACCGGAAGAACTGGTCGACGTCGTCGTGAACTTCCTCGCCGATCTCCTCGCCGGGCTTCAGGCTCATCAGTACGAGCTGGCTGAATTTGCTCGTGTAGAGGACCCTGCGGAATTCGGTGTTCTTTACGGTTTCAGCCTCGATATCGATTGCAAATCCTTTCTTCATATTCAGAACCTCCATGTAAGCAGGTTTGTTTTTGTTGTGGGTGGTAACAATATTCCATTATGCCGCCACTGCTATTAAACATTAGCCCGTTTCAGGTCTCTCGAAGACCAAATGAATCCGGAGATGGCTGCATCGGGCAATTAGAGCGACCTATGCATCCAGAAAATTATTCAGCGGCCGGGTCCCGGGACTCCCATGGCCGGGGAGAGCGGGCGGCATGGGTCTACCGGTCCATATTTTCTGCCGTGCAGTTCAAAGGGACTTCAGTGCCGGTTCGCCTCCGCCCGGAACCTTGATGGGCAGGCGGAGGCGACCTTTCAGGATACGACCGGAGATCACCATGATCCTTCCACCATCATTCTACGAACGCGACACGGTGACCGTCGCAAAAGACCTGCTGGGGTGCCTGCTTGTGCACCGGAACGAGACAGCGACGATGGGGTGGATCGTCGAGGTCGAGGCATATCTCCGGGACGACCCGGCGGCCCACTCGTACCGTGGAGAGACGCCGCGGAACCGGGCGATGTTCGGGCCGGCGGGCCACGCCTACGTCTACCGGATCTACGGCCTGCATACCTGCGTCAACGTCGTGACCGGCCCTGAGGGGACGGGGGAGGCGGTCCTCGTCCGGGCGCTCGAGCCGGCCGGCGGGATCGAGTTCATGCAGGCGCGGCGGGGAACGGACGATCCGCTCGCGCTCGCGAGCGGGCCGGGCAAACTGACGCAGGCGCTCGGGATCACAATGGATCTCGACGGAACCCCCCTCTCCGGGGGGCCCCTGCAGATCTGGTCGCCCGAGAGCCTCTCCGACCGCCGGCCGGAGGGCACAGACGGGGAGATCGTGCAGACAACCCGGATCGGGATCACGAAGGCGGCAGACCTCCCCCTCCGATTCTACCGCAACGGGAACCGTTACATATCGCGGCGGTGACCGCCGCCGGGGCCCCGGGGCCGGACCATGCTCCCTTCCACTGCCTCGCCCTGCAGCGTTATGGTCTGCTCGGCCACCGGGATCTCTTTCTTCGCACGGTTCAGGGCCTTGTCCACGATGTAGCGTACCCCGCTGCAGCAGGGCACCTCCATGTGCAGGACGGTGATCGACCGGATCGTGTGCCGCGAGAAGATCTCGGCAAGTTTTGTGATGTATCCCTCAATATCCGCATCCAGTTTCGGGCAGAAGATGATCAGGATCCTCCCCTGCAGAAAGTCCCGGTGAAACTCCGGGTAGGCGAAGGGGACGCAGTCTCCGGAGACGAGGAGGTCGGCGTCATCAAAGTAGGACGCAGCGGGATTGACGAGCGTCAGCTGGACCGGCCACTGCCGCAACGCCGACTCTATTCCTGCGGCACGCCCTGTCTCCGCGACCTCTCTCTCCGGGATGCTCCTTGCCACGGTGCCCGGGCACGCTGCCGGGGCTGCGTGTCCCGGTTCCACCCCGTGCGCGGGGACCGGGATCTCGTGGGCGGCGAGATACTCGATCGCCCGGTGGTAGAGGGCCTCCTCCCCGTGGCCGAGGAGATGCTCCAGGTGCGCCTTGATGACACCCATCCCCTGCGGGACAATCTTCTCCATCACCGCCTCCTCGCTATAGGGCCCGGCCTCCCGTTCGATGACGGAGATCGCCCCTTCAGGGCATGTCCCGATGCAGGCGCCGAGCCCGTCGCAGAAGAGGTCGCTCACGAGCCTTGCCTTCCCGTCGATGATCTGAAGCGCTCCCTCCGGGCAGTCGGGTATGCAGAGCCCGCACCCCGTGCACTTCTCCTCGTCGATATCGATGATCTTTCGCTTCATTCTGGGTCTCCTGCATCCACCTCCTGGCCGCTTATCAATCAAATAGATTTGCAGCAGAAGGATGGGAGCAGGCCGCGTTATGTCTCGGCCGCGGCCCCGCTCCGGTGCCCGGAAGGCTCCGGCGCCCTGCGCAGCACCAGGGCGACGACCGCAGGCATGACAATGATGCCGCCGACGAGCGAGAAGAAGATCGTGATCACGGTCGTCTGCCCGAACCCCGCTACAAGGGAGAACGAGGACGCGAGCATGGACGAGAACCCGAATATCGTCGTCAGCCCGGATATGGTGATGGGGATCCCGTTCCGGGTCACGCCCTCGCGTATGGCCTCGTAGAGCTCCAGGCCTCTCTCCATCTCCTCCCGGCACCGCTCGAGGATCAGGACGGTGTACTCCATCGCGAGGCCGATGGTCATCGAACCGAGGCACGCCGTGAGCGGAGTGTACGCGATATCGAGGGCGTACATGATGAGATCGTTCCACCCGATGATCATGACGACAGGGAGGAGCGGCGCGAGAGAGTCGAACCGGCGGTATACGACAATCATGAAGGCGGCGATCAGGATCAGGCCGAGGACGGTCATCTGGTTCTTTGAGTGGATGATCCCGTCGTAGAGATCGCCGTAGACCGTCGATCTGCCCGTGGGCTGAATATCCAGTCCTGCCGGCGGTTCGAGCCAGACGATGTCGCTCCTGAGCCGGTCGATGAGGGCGCTCACCGCGTCCATCTCCATATCGACCGTCGCGAACTCGATCACCGCACCGGTATTGCCCGAGAGGTATGCGCCGCGGACTTCGGCGGGGATACGCGCGACGACCGCTTTTATCCCGGTTGCTGATGCAGGCAGCGACCCGCCGTTATACTCCCGGATAAGGGTGGCGATGCTGGCATGAGCGGTGATCTCGTCCCGGTGCGCCGCTTCATACGTTCCGAACGCATCGATCCACTCGATGACCTCCGGATCGAGGATATCGCTCCCTCTGATCATCACCGGCACAGTGGACGTCCCGCCGATCGCCCGTTCCACCTTCTCGAGGCTGACCCGTGCAGGCATGGTCTCGGGGACGAAGGACTGCTGGTCGACGTTGATCCCGATGGCGCCGTCGTACTGGATCCCGGCGACAGCGAGGAGCGCAAAGAGAAGAATAACCGGAACGGGATGCCGTGCCACCCTGACCGCCAGATCGCCGAGGAACCGGCTGTAGCCCGCGAGCGCTCCCGTCTCCGGAGCCTCCGCCGGGCCCGGCCGACCATTCGGCCCCCTGCCGTAGCCGAAGATGGCGAAGAAGGCAGGTATGATGACGATCGCGAGCAGGAAGCACGAGACGACCCCGATAAGGCACGCGGTCCCGAAGTCCCTGATCATCGGGAGCGGAGCGGAGAGGAGGGCTACGAACCCGAGAGCGGTCGTGCACATGGCGATCAGGATCGGGCCGGCGTGGGAGAGCGTGGCGACGATCGCGTCGTGCAGACTTTTGTCCTGAACTTCTTCATGGAACCGTGAGTGGAGTTGCACCCCATAGTCGATCCCGAGACCGATGATCACGGGGAACGATCCGATGACCGGCGAGGTCACCCGGAGGTTGAAGAACCCGAGAGTGCCGAACGTCATGAGTATCCCGCAGAGGATGATCCCCACGGGAAGGAAACGGTGGCGGACGTTGGTAAAGAGCAGCCCGATTGCCGCGACCATCAGGGCGAGGGCAATCCCTATCAGCAGGCCCATCTCTTTGCGCATGGCCTCCTGCATCTGTACATCAAACGCGGGATCGCCGGAGATCGAGACGCTCACGCCGGGGGGTGGGGACGAGACTGAGACGATGGTCTCGATGGTATCGAGAACCCGGGTTTTTGCGTCGTCGGAGAGGTCGGGCTCGAGGGTGACGAAGAGGAGGGTCATCGTCCCAGAAGGCACGTACCGTGCCCGGGCTGCCTGCGGGAGGCGGGAGATCGTTTGGACGACTTCTGCCTCCGTCCCGGGGATGCGACCGTCGGTCACCGATCGTATCGCCGCGGGAAGCGACCGTATCCCGTCCACGTAACGTTCGTCAGCGATATCCATGCCGAGGGTGTCGACGTACCGGAGAAGTGCGGGGTCCCGCACGTTCTCCGACTCGACGATCAGGATGACCAGTTCGGTTCCGAACGTCCGGGTGTAATGGTCGAGCAACACCCCCCCGGGAGAGTCGGCGTCGACGAACGTCTCGATGCCCGTCTCCATCCGGATCGAGGAAGCGCCGTAGAGCGAGAAGACCAGCAGCGAGACGACCAGGCCCGCGACAAGGTACGGGCGGCCGGCGATGAGCCTGCCGAGAGACCCGAACGCCGCCTTCATCGTTCGCCCTCCCGCTCGACCGCCCGGTGTAGCAGTTCGACGACGGTGCACAGGAGCGCGGGCGGTCTGTCGCCGCTCTCCTCCCAGACGGCCGAGGTCAGGTAACCGTTCTCCGGAGAGCGGAGACACTCGAAGAACCCTATCCCGCAGTACTCGCGAACCAGAGCCTCGAAGAACGCGAACTCCTCTTTCTCTTCCAGAAGGCCCTTACAGCCGATATGTGGTCCCTCCTGCGGCTCCCCCGCCCCTGACACATACGTAATAAAATCTGACACATGCGTCACTATTCAGAGTACGGATCGATCGTATATAAGATTACTGACACATGTGTTAGTATCATGCCAAAGGTCGTGCCCGAGTACAAGGACGAAGCAAGGCGCAGGATCATCGAGGCCGCGATAGCCGAGGCGGACGAGAAGGGGTTCTCCAACCTGAAGATGGAGGACGTCGCCGCCAGGCTCGGCATCTCGCGTGCAACGCTCTATCTCTACGTCAAGAGCAGGGACGACCTGATCTCTTCCGCCCTCGCCTACATCCGGTCCCGGCTCTCGGAGAGCCTGCATGATGCCTGCTCTAAAAATACTCCCGAGGGCATGTTCTCCGCGATCTTTGATCACGTCATCTACCCCGAAGACGAAACAGGAATGAAAGCGGTCATCGAACTCTTCGCCGGTGCCGTGCGAGACGACTCCCTCCATGATGCCGTCGGGAAGAATTATCGGGCCATCCACGATCTCCTCACTGCTGTTCTCGAAGAAGAGAAAGCCGCAGGACGCCTCTCCGGCGACCTCGATACGGACCTCTCTGCAAGGATCATCATCTCCGTCATTCTCGGGATCAGGATGGGATCGGCGGCAGGACTCAAACGGGACGAGGCGCACCGGGTCTGGGAGGCCGCCGTCCGGAAGATTCTGGAGTAGCACAGCCTCTCCCGCACGAGGGCGTGCCGAATAAGAAGCAGTTATCCCGCAACCAGGAGATGGTTAAGGTGATGTCTGCCCCGCCTGTCCGCCACCCCGCACCCGCCTTCGACGTCTTCAACGTCTACTTCGAGCGCATCTACGACCCGACGATGCACGTCGTCTTTACACTCGACGGCGAAGTCGACGCCGAAGCCATGAGGGAGGCGACGATGAGGCTCGTTGCGTCCGATCCCTACCTCCGGTCGCGTTACGCGGAGGTTGACGGCCGGCCGGTCTGGGAGGAGATCCCGGAAGAACTGTGGGATGGAGCGTTCGTCCAGGTCCCGGCCGGCGACGACGAGCCTCTCACGACACCTCCCCCGCCCCTCGACGTCCGTTCCGGGCCGCAGGTGCGGGTCAACCTCTACCGGAGGGAGGAGGGGGATATCGTGGCCGTCACCTGCCACCACGGCTTCTGCGACGCCACCGGCGCCCTCACCCTTGCCCGGGACCTCTTTGCCGTCTACCGGGGAATCGTGGACGACCCTGGGTTCCGGCCGCCGTCCCGTGCTCCTTACGAGCGGAACACGGACAGGGTCCTTGCGCTCTACTCGGAGGAGGAGCGGCGACAGGCGCTCGCGGAGGAGGAGCCGTTCGTCGACCGGTGGCGCTTCCCCATCGAGCGGACCGGGAGGGGGACGCCCCGTGTCGCCCGCCGGACGCTCGCGCCGGAACGGCTCGGGCGCATAAAGACGTTCGGGAGAGAGCACGGGGCTACGGTGAACGACGTCCTGATCGGTGCGTTCTTCCTTGCGTTCCAGAAGATCCGGGACGACCCCTCAGACCGGGGAGCGCCCCGGTCGTTCCTGACCTCGGCCGATCTGCGGAGGAAGTATCCCGGCCTCTACGATGATGCTCTGCTCACGAACCTCTCCATCGCCTACGAGGCCACCCTCTCTGCCGGGGAAGGGGCGCAGCTCCCGGAGATCGTCGGCCCGGTGACGGCAATAACGGCCCGCAAAAAATCAGGGAGCCTCGGCCTCGCGACCATCCTCTTTTACGAAGAGATCATGGCCGGCGGGATACCGGCGGTGCGGACGTTCTTTGATCAGATGATCGAGCGGTATGGGGCGTCCGGCCACAAAAACCCGGTCTTTTCAAACCTCGGTGTCTTCGATCCCGGCGACTATCTCCCGGTCCCCGGGAAGGACGGTGCGACGCTCGGTATCCGGGATATCCAGTACCTCCCCTGCGTCTGCTGGCCGTACGGGTTTCTGATGATCGCCTCCACCTTCCGCGATCGCCTGACTCTCGGCACGGCCTACGAGAAAGGGCCTTACTCGACGGCCGTCGTGGAGCGGTTCCTCGAGTACGTGGACGGGTATCTTCCGTGAGGAGGAGTGCGCGACATTGAGACGCGCCGGGGACGCGTGAGCGGCGCGGCCAGAACCGACCGCGAGACCTATCACCCCCGGTGAGCAACACCGGGTCATGCCGCAGACGAGGATACTTGCGTTCAGCGATCTCGCGTGGGGGACGCGGGAGAAGGGGTCAGCCGGCGGCCGGGTCGGGATCGGCTCGTTCCTCCGGCCGATCGAGGAGACCGATCCGGCAATCGTCATCTTCGCTGGCGACGGCGCCTACGACCGGTGTTCGCGCTCAAGGCTCGACGAGACGGAACTCTTTCTCGGACTCCTCCGCGAGATCGCGGCAGGAGGTCGGCACTGCGTCGTCGTCGAGGGGAACAACGACGACACGATGGGCACCTACGGCCGCGTCCGGGATGCGGCAAAAGAAAAACCCCACATCCACGAGATCTCGGGGAAGGCGGAGACCGTCCAGGGCATCCGCTTCCTCGGCGTTCCCACCGGGAAGGAGAGGAGGATGGCCCGGTCGGCCGAAGGGCCGGTCGATATCGTCGTCGCCCACGCCCCTCTCGCCGACCGGATATGGCTCTTCGACCTCCCGGCGGCGTGCATCCTCACCGGCCACTACGGGATGATGATTGCCCGGATCGCCGGGAAGGCGTATGTCGCCCTCGACTGCTCCCCGGCCTCCTACGCGGTGATCGACTGGGAGGAGGGGTGGCGCCGGATCGGGTATGCCGCAGGATCGTGCCGGATCGAACTGCATCCGGCGGAGGAGGGCGCTGCGACCGGCTGCGACCCGAACGAACTCCGGGACCTGACGGAGGGCCGGGGAGCGCTCTCCTACCGCGACGAAGTCGAGGTGCTGCAAAGGGCGAAGCGGGAGGTCGCAACACTCGGGCGGGAGGAGGTCTCTCGGCGTCTGCTCGGCCTCGGGATTAAAAAGACGCATATCGAGCGGTACCTCGGGAAGAGGAGGGCAAGGCCGTCCACCCCGGCGGCCCGGTCGAGAAACGGTGTCAGGTAGCCGTCACACATGGCGCACCTTCCTACGGCAGAACGCGATATGCATTAGAACCGACGGTTTCTCTGCTTGTGACGAACCGAACGGTAAGATAAAATGTGCCCTTTGGGAATATAGGAGGTACGGGTAATCCGGCAACCAATATTCATCGGAGCAACTATGACCAACACAAAGAACGGCAGGACCTTCCGCTGTCCGGTTGAAGCAGCGCTCAACGCCTGGGGGATGCAGTACCCCGGCATCGACGGCGCGACCGCACCGGGATGCCCGGCGAAGACAGGGAGAGAGGAGGCATGACTGCACCGGTGCCTCCCGTCGAGTACCGCACCACGGATATAACCGGGATCGAAGTGATCCGCCCGCTCTGGAACCGGATCTGCGACCACCACCGCATCCGTGCGCGGACGTTCCGGGCCTTCTTCGAGCACACGACCTTCGACGACCGGAAGGTGTACTTTGTCCGGTGTGCAGAGACAGGAGACCTGCGGGTCGACCTGGCCTGTGATCCAGTAGCGGGCCGGTGCGTCGGGTACTGCGTAACCTCGCTCTCGGCAGATCAGATCGGGGAGATCGAGTCCCTCTACGTCGACGAGGCCTACCGCTCGCAGGGTATCGGCACAGCACTCGTCCGCCGGGCACTTGCATGGCTGGACGAGAACGGCTCGGTCGAAAACCGGGTGGCGGTCGCGGAAGGAAATGAGGAGGCCTTCCCGTTCTACCGAAAGTTCGGGTTCTATCCCCGCCGAACGGTGCTCGAACAGGTGCGAGGGAGCGCACCCCCTCAGCGGCCGGAGACGTGAGATTCTCCCGGCCGGCAGCCATGATCTTCCGATAAACCCCGCGTTTTTATTCGCCCGCAGGGCCGCTGGAGCAGAGTCCGACCGAGGGGTGCATGCCGCCGTCGAGCATGCTCCGCGCACGGATTGAGCGGCAGAGGGATACGAGTACCGTATTGTTTATTCCCCTTCCCCCCGTACACCTGCATATGGACACGGTCATCGAAGCGATACGGCAGGAGTTCGCGGCGCACGCAGACCCCGAGATCCGGGAGAAAGGCCAGCGGTTCTTCAAGGAGGAGGTCCGGTGCTATGGGATGAAAACGGCAACCGGAATCGCGATCGCGAAAAAATACTGGAAGGAGGTCAAAGGCCGCGACAAACATGAGATCTTCTCCCTCTGCGAAGAACTCTATTCGTCGGGGATGATGGAGGAGGCGTTCGTGGTCTCCCAGTGGGCGCAGCTGCTCGCCGGCCGCTACGAATCCGGCGACATCGCCGTCTTCCGGCGCTGGATCGAGACTTACATCACCAACTGGGCAACCTGCGACGGTCTCTGCAACCATGCCGTCGGGGACTTCATCGTCCGGTACCCCGAACATATCGAGGAGCTGAAACGCTGGACGCGGTCGGAGAACCGCTGGATGCGCCGGGCGGCGGCGGTCTCGCTGATCGTGCCGGCGAGGCGCGGGGAGTTCCTCAGCGACGCCCTCGAGATCGCCGACCTCCTCCTCATGGATACGGACGATCTGGTGCAGAAGGGTTACGGGTGGCTCCTCAAGGAAGCAAGCCGAAAGCACACGGACGATGTCTTCTCCTACGTCATGGCGAACAAGAGGGGCATGCCCCGGACGGCGCTCCGCTACGCCATCGAACTGATGCCGAAGGACCTGAAGGCGGAGGCGATGAAAAAGGATTGGTAAGCCTCACGCGAAGCCGCGACGAACGCGAAGACAGGTAGAGGGGTAATTTTGAGCTATTTCGCGGCTTCGCGCTCTTCGCGTGAGGTTCTATCGCTATCCCTGCACTTCACTTCATGCGAAGGCGCAGGGTGGTTCAGAACCTGATCCGGGGCGCCTCGGCCTCCCGCATATTCTGTTCCAGGGTCCAGAAGTACGCCTCCCCGTGCGCCACACGAAAGACGGCGAGTTTCGGGTCGTCCGCGCCCGAGACCCCGATCTGGAGGAGCCACGACCGCTCTTTGACGAGCCGCTCTTTCAGGGCCGCATCATCGAGGAACTCGACCGCTCCCTTGATGCGCATCATCATTCCTTTACCCTCGGGGTTGTAGAAGCAGAGCTCGACCTTCGGGTTTCTGGTGAGCTGCTTCCAGACGGCCTTCGGGGTCCCGGTGTGGTAGTAGAACCCGGTCTCATCGGCAAACCACATGGCAAACGCCCGGACCCGGGGCTGGTCGCCGTCCATCGTCGCGATGTAGGTCACGGGGTTTTCGTTTGCGAACTTCACGCAGTCGGAAAAGTCCATCCTTCTCCCTCGTATATCGATACGAAGAGGTGATAGAAAATTGTTCCGGGAACGCCGCGCGGGCCGGCCGATCCTGCTTCTCCGTGCTGCGGCCGGAGCCGGGGGATCTGCCGGTTGAAGGCGGAGGGGGACGGTTCTCCAGGGCCGTCATCGGTCTCTGTGAGAGCCCCGTGCCTGCACGCCGGATGCGCACCCGGGCTGTGGGTATCCGGATGAATAGGTTTTAACCTCCTCAAAGAGAACTCGGTATGATGAAGAGCCCGTTTCACGTCATGATCATCCCCACCCTCGGTTGTCCATCGAAATGCCACTACTGCTGGAGTTCCGATGAAAGTTCTCCGCGGATGAGCATCGAGACCCTCCGGGAGATAGCAGCGTGGCTCAAGGACTACCGGTCCGACCAGGTCACAATCACCTTCCACGGGGGCGAGCCGCTCCTTGCCGGAGCGGAGTTCTACCGGCAGGCGCTCCCCATCCTCTCGGAGGAACTCGCACACCTTGAACCGACGTTCGCCCTGCAGAGCAACCTCTGGCTGCTCACCCCGGAAATGGCGAAGATCCTCGCGGAATACCGTATCCCGATCGGCTCGAGCATCGACGGCCCCGAGGATATCACCGACGTGCAGCGTGGAATGGGCTATTTCAAGAAGACGATGCGGGGCTATGAGATTGCACGGGAGAACGGGCTTGATGTCCGGTTCATCTGCACGTTCACCAACCAGTCGGTCAGGCGCAAGGAGGAGATCGTCGACTTCTTCCTCGCGAGCGGCTTTCCCCTCAAACTGCACCCGGCACTGCCGTCGCTTAGGAGCGAAGACCCGAAAGAGTGGGCGCTCGAACCGGAGGAGTACGGGGAACTGCTGGTCTACCTCCTCGACACTTACCTGGAGAACCTCGGACGGATCGAGATCATGAACATCAACGACCTCTGCAAGGGCATCTTCACCCGGCACGGCACCGTCTGCACGTTTGTGGACTGCATGGGAAGCACCCTTGCCTTCGGGCCGGACGGGAGCATCTACCCCTGCTACCGCTTCGTCGGGATGCCGGAGTACGTGATGGGGAACGTCTACGACCGGCCCACCCGCGACGATCTCGCCCAATCGGACGCCTGGAAACTCATGCACGCATTCAAGGAGTATGTCGACGGCGCCTGCAAAGAGTGCGCCCACATCAAATACTGCCGGGGCGGGTGCCCCTACAACGCAATAGCGCCGACGAACGGCGAGATCCATGGAGTCGATCCCCACTGCGTCGCATACAAACGGATATTCGATGAGATCACCGAACGGCTGAACAACGAGATGTTCGGCTCCGATGATGAGGAGATGGACGGATTTTGCTCGCCGTTCGGGCGGAGGGCAAAGCCGGGGATCATGGCGATCCTGCAGGCGATGGCGACGAAGTGAAGAAGGCCGGGCAGGGATAGTACGGGGCCTTGAGCGCGAACCCGGTTGTTGCGGGCGGCCCGGCCTCGTCTTCCTCGTCGCGTATGCCGTGAACGATCGCGGTAGCCTCTCTGGTCCGGCCCCGGTGGACTGGAGAGGCCGATCGTCTACCCCACACTCTTCCGGCTCATGGCGCCGGACGGGTAGGAGACTACTTCCTTCCCGTTGCCTTGAAGAAGGTGTAGCAAAAGACCCCGTCCGATCCTGCGGTCTGGTAGAGGTCGCGTATCCCCCGCTCCCAGTCCTCCCGGCTCATCATCCCCCGGTTCACTGCATCGTCCCCGACGCCCTCGACCATGGCGGTGAAGGTCAGTTCCGTGAACCCGCGGACAAGGTCCGGCCGGGAGGCGTCCGCGTAGACCATCCGCGGAGAGACATAGACGTCGCGGTAGCCGGCACCGGCGACGAGCGGGTAGAGTTCCCGCCCGATCAGGGCGTTGCCGCCCATCTCCCGCTGGAGGTCGACGAGGCATCCGATCGCCCGACGGGCATGGGCGCTGTCGGGGTGGAAGTACGCCGAGCCGTGATCCCCCTCGATCACCGTGATCGTGCCGCCTTCGCAGAGCAACGGGCGGAGGCGCTCGAGCGCGCCGCGGGGCTCTGCCAGGTGTTCGAGGACAAAGCAGAGGAAGATGTGGTCGAAGCTCCCCGGCTCGTAGTGGAGGTCGAAGATATTCCCCTCCTCGAACGTGACGTTGGTGATGCCTTCGGCCTGTACGCGCCTCTTCGCCGCATCGAGCGAGATTTGAGAGATATCGACCGACATGATCCGCGCATCCGGGCTGTTCCGGGCCAGGATCACCGTCTGGGCGCCGGTGCCGCACCCCGCCTCGAGCACCCGTGAGCCCGCCGGGTACCGGGTGTCGGCGTGGAGGAGCCCGGTCAGGGTCTCTGCTTGATCGCTCAACCGCTCCGCTTCCCGCTCCGTGTAGCCGTGGACATACTTCCTGCCGCCCATTCTCCTTGCAGGATTTATAGCACGAACCCTGTATTAAGGCATCTGCGGCAGCCGGGTATCCCTTCCGGCATCGCCTTGTACTCTACGAAGGGGTCTTGCGGCATGCGGCCGATAACCGCGACCACAAAGCACTTGGCACCTTGCATGCCACACATTTTAGGGAGGAAAGACTGTTTCAATGAGCCAATCCACTTCCCGATGCGGACGGCTGCATCCCCACACGCTCGAAGACCTCGGCTGGACGGAAGAGCACGAAAAGGCCTTCTCGAAGTACACCGCCCCATACATCCCCGGCCGCGTGGTCTGCCGGCAGAAGACCGTGTGGGACGTGCTCGTCGACAGCGGGTCCGTCACGGCCGGGATCTCCGGAGCCCTGCGGAGACTCGGCCGCTTTCCCGCCGTCGGGGACTTCGTCGTGCTCCTTGACCAGCCGGAGGCCGGAACCTCGACGATCGTCGATATCCTCCCGCAGAAGACCCTCTTTTCGCGGGGGACACCGGGGCGCGAAGGCGCTGATCAGGTCATCGCGGCGAATATCGATACGGTCTTCATCGTCACCGCCGCCGGGCACGACCTCAACGCCCGCCGAACCGAGCGCTACCTCGCGATCGCTCACGCATCCGGCGCCCGCCCGGTGATCGTCATCAATAAGTCCGATCTCGCGGACGACCCCGCATCGCTCGCCGGTGAACTCGCTGCCGTCTCCCCTGGCATACCGGTCATCCCCATCAGCGCCGTGAGCGGGGAGGGCGTCGACCGGCTCAACCCCTACCTCCTGCCGGGAGCGACGATCGCCCTGATCGGCTCGTCGGGCGTCGGCAAGTCCACCCTGATCAACCGGCTCATGGGCCGCCCGGTGCAGGATACTTCGGACACCCGGGACTACGATGAGAAAGGGCGGCACACCACGACCGTCCGCCAGCTCTTCATCCTCGCCGGCGGGGCGCTCATGATAGACAACCCCGGCCTGCGTGAGGTCGGCATCGGTACAGCATCCACCGGCATCGCCGGGACGTTCCCCGAGATCCTCGCGCTCGCGGAGGGCTGCAGGTTCTCGGACTGCCGGCACGAGGAAGAGCCGGGCTGTGCGGTGCGGGCAGCCGTCGCGGCCGGGACCCTCCCTGCGGTACGGCTGGAGAGTTTTCAGAGGCTCGTGCAGGAACTCGCGTTCGAAGAGGAGAAAGCCGAGATCGGGCTTGTAAGACTCGAGAGGAAGCGCTGGAAGGCGATCGGCAAGATCCAGAGGGATATCGGGAAGACAAAGGGAAGGTGACGGCCCCCCTAAGTTCCCTTCCGCAGGATGAAGAACTCGTAGCCGTACTCGTCGGCATGCTCCCGGTAGATGGCGATCTCGCGCTCGGCAAACTCAATCTGCGTCTCTGCATCGGGATTGCCGGCGAAGTTCGACCGCAGGTCTTCTATCCGCTTGAGGACCTGTACATAGTAATTCTCCCACCATGCGGACTTCGGGAGCGGAAAGGTCGCGGCGACCTCGTAGCCGGCACTCTCGGCGATCGCCCTGTTCTCCCGGACTGTTGTTATCGCCGGGTAGCACTCGTTCCAGAACGCCGCCGCCTCCGGTGAGGGGGTATCGGTGAACCAGGCAGCCTCGGTGAGGCAGAGGTAGCCCCCCGGCCGGAGGAGGCGCTTCCATGAGGCGAGCCCCTCTCGGAATCCCACGATGAAGATCGAGCCCTCCGCCCAGAGGACGTCGAACGATCCGTCAGGGAACGGGAGGTCGTCCATCGAGGCTCTGAGGGGGACGATCCGGTCGCCCACCCCGGCCGATGCCGCGTTCCGGGCGAGGTCGTCGAGGAACGGTTGGTGGACGTCGACGGCGGTGATGCGGCAACCCGGGCAGACCCGGGCCACCTCGACCGTCTGCATCCCGGCCCCGCACCCGATATCCAGGATCTCAGGTTGGGCCGAAAGATCGGTAAGCATCGAAAAAGCCTTCCGCGTGCATGTGTTGCTCCCCGGCCCCTGGCGGGGCAGGTTCTCGTGCAGGGTAAAAACGAAAGGGGTGTCCATGAGAGTAGTGCGCCATGCGGCTCTATAACCCATACGGTCGGCATTGTCTCCTGCCGACGCGAGGATGCGTCCTTGCCGAACCGGGGGTCGGTGGGAGAGGAACGGGACGGCCCGAACTGCCGGAACCCGCATCCCGCCAGAGCCAAATACCATCGCCGCCCAATCATGCGTATGGACCAGAGAACCCCCGCCTCCGAACTCCGCGACCGCATGGAACGGTTCCGGCTCCGTATGGATGCGGAGAACCCATCGTGGGAGTTTGCCACAATATTCGGGAGGGTGAACGAGTTCTATTTCACCGGGACGATGCAGGATGCTGTTCTCCTAGTCCCCCGCACCGACGAGGCCGTCCTCTGGGTCCGCCGGAGTTACGAGAGGGCGCTCGACGAGTCGTTCTTCCCCGAGATCCGGCCGATGAAGAGTTACCGGGACGCCGCAGCCGGGATGGGAGCATGCCCGGAGACGGTTCACGTGGAAGCGGAGACGGCGCCCCTCGCGCTGCTCGAACGCTTCCGGAAGTACTTCCCCTTCACGGCGACAGAACCGCTCGACGTGCAGGCAGCGAAGGTCAGGTCGGTCAAAAGCGCCTACGAACTCGCAATCATGGAGCGGGCGGGGAGGATTCACCGCCACGTGCTCGAAGATGCTGTTCCTGGTATGCTCACCGAAGGGATGAGCGAGGCCGAACTCGGCGGCGAGGTCTTCTCGCTCATGGTCCGGGAGGGGCACCACGGGATAACCCGGTTCGGGAGGTTCGGGACGGAGATGGTGCTCGGACAGCTCGGCTTTGGAGAGAGTTCCCTCTACCCGACCGGTTTCGACGGGCCGGGCGGGTGTCGCGGGGCGGCTCCGGGCGCCCCGGTGCTCGGCAACCATGACCGGAGGCTCAGGGTGGGAGATTTAGTCTTCGTCGACTGCGGGTGCGGGGTGCAGGGCTACCACACCGATAAGACGGTGACGTATATGTTCGGGCGACCGCTCCCCGAGGAGGCGATCGAAGCCCATCACCGGTGCGTGGACGTCCAGGACGAGACGGCCTCGATGCTGCGGCCGGGGATGGTTCCGGCAGAGATCTATGAGACGATACTCGGCGGCCTGGACCCCGGGTTCCGCGAGAACTTCATGGGGTTCGGGGACCGGCGGGTGCAGTTCCTGGGTCACGGCGTCGGCCTCACCGTCGATGAGGTTCCGGTGATTGCCCGCGGTTTCGACGAGCCGCTCGAAGAGGGGATGGTGATCGCCCTCGAACCCAAGAAGGGGATTGCAGGCGTCGGGATGGTCGGGATCGAGAACACCTTCGTGGTCTCCCGCGGGGGCGGCCGGTGCATCACCGGGGCGAACGCCGGCCTCGTCCCGGTATATTGAGGGGTGGTTCCGCCACCCTTCCTGCGCGGGGTCTGCGGCGCCTGAACGCTCTGCCGGATACCGTCCAGCAGCACCCGGTTGACCTGCCCGGGCTCAGGGGAACTGCGCGGTCGGGGTGAGAGACCGGGGCACCGGAAAAAGGATCCACATAAATACCGCCGGATCCCAGATCCGTTGACCGACAATGGTGGATCGCTCGAAGATTCTCAGGAACGTGCTCATCGTGGCAGGTATTCTCGCGGCAATTCTCTTCGTATTTATAGCGCTGACCGCAGTGATACTTGGCCAATCCTCAGCGGAGAGTTTCAGGTCGTCGTATCACTACGACCTGACGATATCCACATCGGGGCCTATCGAAGATGCGATCCTCCTGATCCCCATTCCCTCGTGCTACGACCCGGAGACCGGAGCGAACGTTACCCCCATCGATCCCTCCCGGGCAGGTTTCAGTAACTTCGACCGGGACAACATATCGGTAAGGATCGAGTATGTCGAGGGAATCCCCATGCTGAACATCTCGGCCGACCGGATCGACCCCATCTATAAAAACCGGATCGTTCCGATCGCGATTATGCCGGGGCAGAACGAGTCGGAACTCCCGAAACCGACCCACGTTTACTCCGACAGGTATTCGGAGGAGACACCGGTGCTCGTAGAGATGGAACTTCATGTGACCAGCACCAGTCCCGGCGAGATAGATACCAGAACGCCGATAGGGACCGAGCCCCTGTTTGCGCCCTACCGGATCGTCGGCACCCTCAACAGTTCCGGCGGACCCGTCGACGATTACTACGTGAGCCCGGGATCGTCAGGCTATTTCGTCGAGGTGCCGTTCATCCTCTCGTTCGACGCCGAGGGCGAGAACGTCCTCACTTTCTCGGCCGACTTCCAGGGAGTGAACCAGTGGTGGGTCATGGGGTGGCAGTCGAACTCGTACCACGAGAGTGTGCGCCACACGTTCAGGGGCCCCTGCAACAGCACCTACCCGGTGAAGGGCATCCTCGTGACGGGCGAAGGGGTGTACTGACCCCCCTGAACCCTTCTTCCCGAAGCACCATCCCCGGTGGCGGCAGGCAGACGCCGGAAGTCCGTGGGCGAGCCTATTGTTCCGTCATGGAGAAAAGATTAATATCTGCTTCTGCTCAGAGAGGACCTCAACGGGGTGAGTTCACGCAGGAATTGAAGCATCAACGCGATGCGTGGGACGAGGTAAATATCCGCCACCCCCACCACCCGCTCAGGGCGGTGATTGGCGTCGACGATCTGAACAACATCTATATCGACGGCAGCCAGAAACGCCTCATCTCCAGAGCGGTCGGCCTGGAGCCATACTTTACGGTGCTCGATTACGGGTGCGGCGTCGGCCGGTGGACACTCTGGTTCGCCCGGCAGGTGCATCGCGTTGTCGGGGTGGACATCTCGCCGAAGATGGTGGAGACGGCACGGCAGGAGGCGGATACGGCGGGCATCCGCAACGTCGAGCACCACACCGTCAGGGAACTGCCGCTTCCCTTCGAGAGCGGTGCGTTCGACCTCGTCAACGTCGTCTGGGTCCTGCGGTACCTCACCGACGAAGGCGAGCTTGCACGCACCGTCAACGAGATCTGCCGTGTGGTCCGGCCCGGGGGGCATGTCACGTTCATCGAGAAGGTCGCACGGAGACAACCGGAATTCAAGGAACATGAGGGTGACTTCAGCGGAGCCGCAGTATTCCGGAGGGGGGAGCAGTACCGATCGCTCTTTGAGGAGTGCGGCATGGTGATGAAGGAGAGCGAAGTCTCAAGCGCATCCCCTCTTTACTGGTCGTATGTTGTCGTCCGCGACACCGTAAGGCGCTGGAACCTGCCGGACCTGCTATCGAAGTTAGCCCCCTCGATCGTCTCCGCAAGTATCGCGAGCGACGACCTGACGGCAAGGGTGATGCACTTCCTGGACGACCGCGGGATCATCTCCTGCAGCCACCGCTTCTTCTGCTTCCGGAAACCGGAGGACAGAGATACCCGATAACGACCAGCAGGGAAAAATAGTCTCCCTGCTGCTTGTCAGTCTCTCTCTGCGGCAACGACCGAGAACCCGGCCCCGGACTCAACGTCCACCACATAAAACCCGGTGCACCGGAGGAACTCCAGGATATCATTCTGCGAGTAAAACCGGGCGCGTGAGAGGAACCGGTGTTTTCCCTCATCGTGCAGGTATTTCCGGGCAACCTCTCCATCCCGCTCGAGGAACCCGATGACGAGCGTTCCTCCGGGGACGAGGATCCGGTGGATCTCGTGAAACGCCCGGACAGGGTCGTCCAGGAAACAGACGACCGTCACCATCAGGACGGACGAACATGACCCGTCCCTGAGCGGGAGCGATTCCGCCCGCCCGCGGATCACCTCGACTCCCCGCTCCCGCGCCATCCGGCCGAGAGCGAGCGAGGGCTCTATCCCGAACGGGATACGGAGGGGTGCGGCAAACCGCCCGGACCCGACCCCGATCTCGACGGCACGGGAGTCGGGGTGCGGGAGGAGACGCCGGAACCGGGCGAGTTCCGCGTGGTACTCGGCGCGATGCTCCTCGAACCAGCGATCGTACTCCTCCGCAAATTGCTCGAATACGTTCCAGGGCATTCTGCTTCCGTCAATCACGCCCATACAGGTGTTCTCTCACCCGTTTCCCGACCGCCTCCTCCCTCTGCTTCAGCACCGGGAGATCCACCGATCCTTCCCGGTAGGAGGAGAAGAGGAGGTAGAGGAAGTTCACCGTCAGGTCCATGACCTCTTTCTTGAACCTGACCTCGACGGTGGTGTCCCCGGCAAGGCCTTTGATGGAGAACCAGTCGGGCTTTTCGAACTTATAGAAGCCCTCGCCGAGATTGGGGAGCGATTCAACCTCCCCGAAGTTCTCCAGGTAGGAGAAGAGCCCCGCCGGTACCGGGGCACTCAAGAGGAACTCCTTCATGAATGTGCCGTCGGCACAGGATTTATGGCGAACCGACCGAAGAATCCGCATTTCGTGCAATCTCCTTTATCGCCTGTGCGGCGATCCGGCACTCTTCGTCCGTGGTGAACCGGGAGAGGCTGAGCCGCACGGAGCCTCTTCCGCCGTCGATCGCCCGATGCACGAGAGGCGCACAGTGGAGTCCCGTGCGGGCGACGATCCCGTAGACACGGGCGAGGATGAAGCCCACGTCGTCGTTCTCCAACCCCCGGATGTTGAACGAGACGATGGGAAGAGTAGGTGACTCGTTGTAGACCGTGACGTTCGGCTCTTCCTTCAACTCACGGATGAGAAACGCCGTCTGGCGCTCCGCTTTCTCCGCGATGGCGTTCACCCCTATCGACGCAATGTAGTTCACCCCGGCGGCGAGCGCCGCAAGCCCGGGGTAGTTATGCGTCCCGGTCTCGAACCGTTCCGGCATCTCCCGGGGCTGGTAGAGCGAGAAGGAGTCCGTCCCGGTCCCCCCGTAGCGGACGGGAGCGATCGAGTCCGGGTTCCGCAGGTAGAACCCGCCGGTGCCGGGAATACCGAAAAGCCCCTTATGGCCGGTGAAGACGTAGGCGTCGACCGGGAGGTCCCCGAGGTCGACGGGGATATGGCCGGCGGTCTGCGCCCCGTCGACGATGAAGTAGACCCCGCGATCGTGCAGGACCTCCCCGATGCCGGCGACGTCCTGCACCGACCCGAGCACGTTGCTCCCGTGGGCCGTGACCATCAGCCGGGTATCGGGTGTTATGGCCGCTTCAACGGCATCGGGGCGAACGGAACCGTCCTCGAAGGGAAGGACAGTCAGCCGGATGCGACCCTGCCGCTCGAGCTCGTGAAGCGGCCGCAGGACCGAGTTGTGGTCGAGCGCGGTGGTGAGGACGTGGCAGCCATCCCCGTTTGCGGCAAGAAACCCCTGGATGAGGATGTTCAGGGAATCGGTCGCGTTCTGGGTGAAGACCACGTGCTCCGGAGGATCTGCGCTGAGGAGGCCCGCGAGCGCCTCCCGGGCGAGCGTGATATAATCCTCGCCCTGGCTCCCGGTGGTCCTTCCCGACCCGAAGACCGGGAGGGCAAGGGATTGTCTCGCGGCCTCGAGCACCTCCGGGGGTTTCGGCCATGTCGTGGCGGCGTTGTTCAGGTAGATGATCGGCGGATTCTCACTCATAAGACTCGATTTGAATGGGTCTGTCCTCTGCGGCCAAAAAGAGATCGCTCTGTGCAGTTCACAACGCTTATCCTGCAGGCACCGCATAGCAACCGTTGATGGCCACAATCACCGCCGGGCGGCTGAGGGAGGGGGCAGAACTGCTCGGCATCCGTGACCGGGCCAGCCAGAGCGAGATCCGCGCCCGCTACTCGGAGCGGATCAAGGAGTGGCACCTGGACGTGTCGCAGAAAGACCCGGCGGAGTCCCACGAGATGACGATACGCCTGAAAGCGGCCTACGACCTCCTGGTCGACTACTGCACGAACCGTCACGTCTCGTTCAGACTCGAGGATCTCGAACGAGACCTGGAGCAGAGCCCCGCCGACTACTGGATGGACCGGTTCGGCGACGACCCGATCTGGGGGTAAGGGCCCGCCCCCCCATCAGGGATTGCGCCGCTTCGCGAGGATGTAGACCGGTATCCCCGCCAGCATGACCGCACTCCCGACAGCGACGGAAGCGGCCGGGAGCGTGAGCGCGAGCACGAGGCAGCCGAGAAGGCCAAGCACCGCGATCTTCCGGCTGTACAGCCTCTCCTGCTCCGCCGGGGTGTACGCGGACGCGTTCGTGACCGCGTAATACAGCAGCACGGTGAAGGAGCTGAACCCGATCGCCGCACGAAGATCCACGAGCAGCACCACCGCGACCAGAATGGCGCCGACCGTCAGTCCGGCGAGGTGAGGAACCCGGTGCACCGGGTGGACCCGGGCGAGATACGAGGGCATTCTCCGGTCCCGCGCCATGGCAAAGAGCATCCGGCTGATGCCCGCCATGAGGGAGAGCAGCACTCCCAGCGTTGCGGCGGTCGCGCCGGCCCTGACGAGCCACTGCCACTGAAGAAAACCCGCCCCGGCGAGCGCCGTCACCAGGGGCGCGTCGGACTCTGCGAGCAGAACGGGCCCGACGAGGAGGAGCGCCGAGACGACGACGGCAGCGTAGACGAAGAGTGTGATACCAAGGCCGAGCACGATCGCCCGGGGGATGGCCGTCTCCGGGTCTCTGACCTCTTCTGCAAGGGTAGCAATCCTCGAATACCCTGCAAACGCGAAGAACCAGATACCTGCCGACTGTAAGATCCCGTATACACCGTTCGATCCTATGAGCGGGCGTAGATTGCCGGGATCCGCCTCACCGGCGAACACGAGAGCAACGATCGCGGCAAGGGAGAGCAGGACCACCGCAACGATGAATTTCGTCGCACGGGCGGTCTTTTCGATCCCGTAGTAGTTCAACACGGTGAACGCGATCACCGCCCCCACGGCGAGGTGGCGTGCATACCCGGGGATCAGGTAGTAGCCGAAGGTGAGCGCAACCGCAGAACAACTGGCGAGTTTCCCCACCACGAACCCCCAGCCTGCCACCCAGGCCCAGAACCCGCTCAGCCGTTCCCGTGCGTAGACGTAGGTGCCGCCCGACGCCGGGTACAGGCGGGCAAGCTCGGCGGACGAGGAGGCGTTGCAGTATGCGACCGCAGCCGCAATCGCGAGGCCGACGACCAGCCCCGCCCCGGCCGCGGCCGCCGCCGGCGCAAGAGCCGTGAAGATGCCGGCGCCGATCATGGAGCCAAGCCCGATGACGACGGCGTCTCCCGTCGTCAGCCTTCGCGAGAGCCTGCTCTCCGCGGTCGCACCGCGGGGCGTCATTTTCGTCATCCGGATCTCCCCTCATGCCTGCAACTGCCGGAGACGGCATCCGTGGCCCTCGCAGTCGCCGGGGAGCATATATCGATGCGATTGTTAACTGTTGCGCCGGCGCGTGAATGGCGCCCTCCGGAACCGCAACGGCTCGGCCGGCGGGCAAAAAAGGTGCTCTGTTGAAATGCTTCATACCCGTCTGGAGAACACCCAGTCACCTGGAGAGGGTACCGGTGTGACCTTATGCGAGTCAAGATGTATGGATAATCCTGCAGTGGACTCGGTCTCAGGGAGAGGCTTTAACAGAGCCAAAAAAGATCTTCGAGTCTCTACTCCTCCACAATAACGACCGGTTTGATCAGATCCTTCGGCTTATCTTTCATCAGGAGGAGAGCCTCCTCGAGTTTATCGAACCCCTTGAAGACATGCGTCGCCATGAGCGCGGGGTCCATACGCCCGTGCATCACCACTTCGGCCAGCCGCTCCATCCGCACCCTCCCGCCGGGGCAGAGTCCGGTCATGATGTTCTTGTCCGCCATCCCGAACCCCCAGCCCACGCGGGGAAGGGGTATGATGTCCTGGTCGCCCAGGCCCGAACCGAAGTAGTTGATGTTTGAGATGACCGATCCGGGTTTCGCCACGTTGATCGCGTCCATCATGATATCAGGGCCGCCGCCGGCGACGATCACGGCGTCGACGCCCGCCCCGCCGGTCCTGTCAAGGATCTGGTCGGCGGTGTTCCCGTCCTTGTAACTGATGATCTCCGTTGCACCGTACTCTTTCGCTACCCTGACGGAAGCAGGCCGGGTTCCGACGGCGAATATCCTCCCGGCGCCCCGCAGTCGTGCGCCGGCGACACCGCACAGCCCGACCGGCCCGATCCCCAGGACCGCGACTGTCGACCCGATCTGGATGTTGGCGTTCTCGGCGCCCATAAACCCGGTGCTGAGCATATCCGGGAGCATGACCCCGGCCTCAAGCGACATCCCCTCCGGCAGATGCGCAAGGTTGTAGTCCGCCAGGTTCACGTGGAAGAACTCGCCGAAGACGCCGTCCTTGAAGTTCGAGAACTTCCAGCCCCCGAGCGGGCCGCCGGTCTGCGACGGGAACCCGCGCTGTGCGGCATCGGCCTCCCAGTCGGGCGTGATGGCCGGGACGATGACCCGATCGCCGGGCTTGAAGTCTTTCACCTCGCTGCCCACCTCGTCGACGATACCGAGCGCTTCGTGCCCCAAGATGAGGTTGTGCCGGTCCCCGATCGCTCCTTCCCAGACAGTGTGGACGTCGGACGTGCACGGCGCGAGCGCCAGCGGTCTGACGATGGCGTCCCGCGGGCCGCAGGCAGGCCGCTCTTTCTCGATCCATCCGATCTCCCCGATCCTCAGCATTGCCAGTCCTTTCATGATCCCTGTCTCCTTGCGCCGGGCAGTGGGGATCGGGTACTATAAAAAGAACAGGATCGCCGGGGAAAGGCCGGCTCGCCGGGAGGTGTTCCTCGCCTGCGCCCTGGAGGATGTCGATCCCATGCCCGCGTATCAGCCATCGGGACCGGTTCGCCGCCCTATGAGAACACCTGCCGCCGGCGTTCCAGGGCGTGCATCAACTGCGCAGTTTCGGGGAGTTGAACCAGAGCCCGTGGAGCTGGTGCGATGCGTCACCCTTCCGGAAGACGAACCGGAGAGCAACGCCGTCCTCCCCCTCGAACGCTGCCCGGTAGGTCACGGCGATGTAGTCGCCGGTCTCGGTGACGACAGGATCGCTTCTGGACTCATAGAGCCCGATCCGCGATGTGACTTCTTCGCGGTTCTGCTCGAACGCGGCCTCGTCAAGGGCCTGCTTCATCTCCGGGCTGAAGTCGCGGGAGTATACCGTATAGTTGCCTTCATTGAAGCCCTGCATGACATTCTCGGCGATCGGGTCCGCGTATACAAGCACCTCTGCCGCCTCCTCGCCCGAGACCACGATCTCCTGGCTCATGCAGCCGCATGCCAGGACCGCGGCAAGGACCACGAGGACGGCAAGGAGCGGAATCTGAGAACGACTCATGATAGAATGTCGAACCGGCAGGTGATGAATGTAGGGATCGGACTGCCGGGAGGAAGAACTGTAACGGCTATCGGAGCGGTGCAGAGGCTGTCGACAGGGGATCTGTTCGGGATCTTCCACCGATTCGAGCGGGGCAGGGCGCAGATCTCGGCCACTTCACCGGATGTTCCAGATCCAAGCAGGGGAAGGGCGAGATCTCCGGATCCCGGTGTTGCTCTCCAGCATCTCCAGCCATTTAGCCACAGAAGCAGTCACCCACGGAGAATGCCGTTGCACGAATGAGTTAGTTTTATAGCGGCATAAATTATCTTTCAGGATCGATAGAAATCGGCGATCCACAATGGCACAACCTGCACCGCTCCTCGACGGGTTACTCTTCATCGCGTTCTTCATAGCAGTCACCATCGCAGGGGTGCTCTTTGGCCGGTACATGGGGCACGTGTTCTCCGGGGACTACTCCCGCGGCATCCCCGGGACGCTGGAGGCCCGGCTCTTTCGCTTCATCGGCACGTCTGCCGGCGAGGAGGAAGACTGGATGGGATACGCACGGGAGATGCTCATCTTCAACGGCATCGGGTTTATCGCACTCCTCGCGCTTCTCCTGCTGCAGGGTTACCTGCCGCTGAACCCGGAAGGCTTCGGCGCATTCGACCCCGGCACGGCACTCCATACGGCGGCGAGCTTCGTCACCAACACCAACTACCAGATATATGCAGGGGAAGCCTCCGCGAGTTACCTGACCCAGATGGCCGGCTTTACGGTCCAGAATTTCCTCTCGCCCGCCACCGGGATCTGCATCGCTATCGCGGTGATGCGGGGAGTCACCCGCCGGTCGACCGACCGGATCGGCAACTTCCGGGTGGACGTGACCCGGTGCGTCCTCTACATCCTCATCCCGGTTGCATTTCTCGCCGCCCTCCTGCTCGTCTCGCAGGGGGTCATCCAGAACGTCGACCCCTACGTGCATGCCGCAGGGTACGGTCCGGCCGGACCGCAGACGATCGCCATGGGGCCTGTCGCCTCCCAGGAAGCCGTCAAGGAGTTCGGCACGAACGGGGGCGGGTTCTTCAACGCCAACTCCGCCCACCCCTACGAGAACCCGACACCGTTCACCAACCTCGTGGAGATCTTTCTGATCCTCCTGATCCCGGTCTCGCTACCCTTTGTCTTCGGGCGGATGGCCGGGTCCATGCGGCAGGGATGGGCCATCTACATAGTCATGCTCGCGATCTACCTCCCCGCCCTCGGCACCCTCTACGTTGCCGAGCTGGACGGCAACCCGCTCATGGGGCAGCTCGACGTGACCGGGATCTCGATGGAAGGAAAAGAAGTCCGCTTCGGGCTCGGCGGCACCGCCCTCTTTGCCGCCTCCACCACCGCAACGTCCTGCGGGGCGGTCAACGCCATGTTCGATTCCTTCATGCCGATTGCAGGCATGGTGCCGATGCTCCTGATCCTGCTCGGCGAGGTCGCCTTCGGCGGGGTGGGATCGGGGTTCTACACCGTTATCGGGTTTATCGTGGTCGCCGTCTTCATCGCCGGGCTGATGATCGGAAGAACTCCCGAGTACCTCGGAAAGAAGATCGAGGTCCAGGAGATGCGCATGGCCGTTCTCACGGTTCTGGTGCCGGGCGTCCTCGTCCTCATCCTCACGGGGGTCGCGCTGTTCCTTCCCGGGACGGCCGGAGCGATGCACAACCCCGGTCCGCACGGCCTCTCCGAACTCGTCTACACGTTTGCCTCCATGTCCAACAACAACGGGAGCGCGTTTGCCGGATTCGACGCTTCAGGGATCTTTTATGCGCTTGCCGGCGCCGCGGCAATGACCATCGGGCGGTTCGTCCCGGCGGTTGCGATGCTTGCCCTCGCCGGGTCGATAGCGCAGAAAAAGACGGTCCCACCGGGACCGGGGACCCTGCCCACAGCATCGGCAACGTTCACCGTCTGGACGATCCTGGTGATCCTGATCGTCGGGGCGCTCACGTTCTTCCCCCTCTTCGCCATGGGGCCGATCGTCGACCACCTGTTGTTGTCCGGAGGCGGGTAGCCCGATGGCCAGGAAACGGTATCCCCGGTTCGGCGCCCTCGAACCGGGTCTCGTCCGCGAAGCGCTCCTTGGGAGCGTCCTCAAACTTGACCCGCGCAGGCAGATCGAGAACCCCGTGATGCTGGCGGTGGAGATCGGGGGGATCGTCACGACGGCAGGGTTCTTCGTCGGCCTCTCGACTGTCACCGGAGAACAGTCGTTATTCACCGGCCTCGTCTCCCTCTGGCTCTGGCTGACGGTGCTCTTCTCCAATTTCGCAGAATCCCTCTCCGAAGGGAGGGGAAAGGCGCGGGCAGCGTCTCTCCGGCAGTCCCGCACCAGCGTGCCCGCACGCCGCATCGAGAGGGAGGCATTTGATGCACCGGCGAACGAGGTCGCCTCCTCCGACCTCCGGCCGGGCGACCTCGTTCTGGTGAGGGAGAGCGAGATCATTCCCGGCGACGGGGAGGTGGTCAGGGGAGCCGCCCTCGTCAACGAAGCCGCCATCACCGGAGAGTCCGCGCCGGTCGTGCGCGAGGCAGGCGGGGACCGGAGCGCGGTGACGGGGGGAACAACGGTGCTCGCGAACGAGATCATCGTCCGGGTCACCACGGAGCCCGGCCGGACCTTCCTCGACCGCATGATCGCCATGGTCGAGGGAGCCGAACGGCGCAAGACGCCCAACGAGGTCGCGCTCGAGATCCTGCTCCTGGCGCTGACCGCCGTCTTCCTGGCGGTCGTCGGCAACATATACCCGGTATCCGCCTACAGCGCCTCGTTCACCGGTTCGGGCGCTCCTGCGAGCCTCACGGTGCTGGTCGCGCTCTTCGTCTGCCTGGCCCCCACGACCATCGCGGCCCTCCTCCCGGCGATCGGGATCGCCGGCATGGACCGGCTCTTCCAGCGCAACATCGTCGCGCTCTCCGGCCGGGCGATCGAGGCTGCAGGCGACGTCAACGTCCTGCTCCTCGACAAGACCGGGACGATAACCCTCGGAAACCGTCAGGCGGCCGAGTTCGTCCCGGTGGAGGGGCAGTCCCGGGACGAACTGATGCAGGCCTCCCTTCTCTCCTCGTACGCCGACGAGACGCCGGAGGGGAGGAGCATCCTTGCCCTTGTCCGGGAGAAGACCGGCGTCGCGCCGGCCTGCCCCCCGGATGCACGGTTCATCCCGTTCTCGGCCGCCACCCGCGTGAGCGGCGCCGAGTGCAACGGGACGTCGTACCTGAAGGGAGCCGCCGACGCGATCACGAGGCTCGTCCCCGAGCGTGGAGGAGCGGTGCCCCCTGACCTGGCGACGAAAGTGAACGGAATTGCGTCGGCAGGAGGCACGCCGCTCGTGGTGGCGCGCGACAGGACGATCCTCGGCGTGATCTTCCTCAAGGATATCTTGAAGATCGGGATCCGGGAACGGTTTGCCGACCTTCGCCGGATCGGAATACGGACGGTCATGATCACGGGCGACAACCCCCTCACCGCGGCCGCAATCGCAGCGGAAGCAGGTGTGGACGACTACCTTGCCGAGGCGAAGCCGGACGACAAGTTGAGGCTGATCCGCGAGACGCAGGATGAAGGCTACATGGTCGCCATGACCGGCGACGGGACCAACGATGCGCCCGCCCTTGCCCAGGCCGATGTGGCGGTGGCCATGAACAACGGGACCCAGCCGGCGCGGGAGGCGGCCAATATCATCGATCTTGACAGCGATCCCACCAAACTGCTGGATATCGTCGAGATCGGCAAAGAGATCCTGATGACCCGCGGAGCCCTCACCACGTTCTCCATAGCAAACGACATCGCCAAGTACTTCGCCATCATCCCGGCAGCGCTGGTCGGGATCTACCCCCAGCTTGTCATCCTGAACATCATGGACCTCGCCACCCCGCAGTCAGCCATCCTCTCTGCGGTCATCTTCAATGCCCTGGTCATCCCGCTCCTGATACCGATCGCGCTTGCCGGGGTGAGGTTCAAACCGATGCCGGCATCGAGGCTCTTTGCCTACAACCTGATCATCTTCGGCCTCGGGGGCCTCGTCGCTCCGTTCATCGGCATCAAAGCACTCGACCTCCTGATCGCCGGAGTCCTGTAGAGGTATACCACCCATGACGGAGATACGACAGGCAGTAAAAAGCGGTCTCCTCCTCTTCCTCGTCCTCTTCATCATCACGGGGTTCGCCTACCCCCTGGCAGTGACGCTCATCGCCGGGGCGGCATTTCCGTACCAGGCCCACGGGAGCCTGATAATCGACGGCCAGGGCCAGGTGATCGGCTCGAGCCTGATCGGCCAGAACTTCAGCGCACCGTTCTACTTTCAGGGCCGCCCCTCAGAGACGCCGATCACCGCCTACAACGCCTCCTCCTCCGGAGGGTCGAACCTTGCACCCGGAAATCCCCTGCTCCTCGAACGTATCGCGGAACGGGTGAGGGCTCTCCGGAACACCGGCGTGCAGGGGCCGCTCCCGTCCGATCTCGTCATGGCTTCGGGAAGCGGTCTGGACCCCGACATCAGCCTGGATGCCGCACTGGTGCAGGTCCCCGCCGTCGCAGAGGCGCGCGGTCTTCCGGAGGACGAGGTCCGTGCACTCGTTCTCGCCCGGGCGGAGAGCCTCCCGGTTCCGTTCGTAGAACCCTACGTCAATGTCCTCTCGCTCAACCGTGAGCTGGATCGCCTGGACAGGAGGGGCTGAACACGGCTGAAAGGACCGCCGAGGAAGGCCGCCCCCTGCCCGAAGACCTGCTCGCCGTTGCAGAGCAGGCGGAACAGAGGGTCGGGAAAGGGCAGCTGACGATCTACCTGGGATACGCCGCCGGCGTCGGGAAGACCTACACGATGCTGGAGGATGCGCTCAGCCACCGGAGCGACGGGCTCGATACCGTGATCGGGTATGTGGAGACGCACGGCAGGGCAGAGACGGATGCACTCGCCGCAAGGCTCGAGGCAATCCCCCCGATTCACGTCGATTACCAGGGACTCGCATTGCGGGAGCCGGATATCGACGCGATCCTCAGGCGACGCCCGCAGATCGTCCTCATCGACGAGCTTGCGCACACCGATGCTCCGGGGAGCCGGCACGCCAAACGCTACCAGGACATCGAGGAGATCCTTCACGCGGGGATATCGGTCTACACCACCGTCAATATCCAGCACATCGAGAGCCAGAACGACATCGTCGCCCAGATCACGGGCATCCGCGTCGCGGAGACGGTGCCGGACACGTTCTTCTACGATGCCGACGAGATCTGCCTGATAGACATCCCGCCGGAGGAACTCCAACTCCGCCTCCGCGCCGGAAAGGTCTATGTGCGGGATATGGCCGAGCAGGCCGCCCAGCGGTTCTTCAGCGTCGAAAATCTCCTGGCACTCCGGCAGATCGCTCTCCGGTTCATGGCGCAGGTCACCGACCGGCAGATGCTCACCCGCATGCGGGCCAGGGCCATCCCGGGGCCATGGCCTGCCGGGGAACGGCTCCTCGTGGGGATACGCCCCGGCCCGACGGCGGACCAGATGGTCCGTGCGGCGTACCGCCTTGCAGACAGGTTCCATGCGGACTGGATCGTGATCTCCATCGGGACCGAGACTGAGCAGAACCTCACGGACCAGGAGCGACGGTGGCTCAACGATGCAATGGAGACGGCAAGGAGCCTCGGAGGGCGGATCGTCCGTTACCGCGGAGGGGACGTTCCGGGGGAACTGATCAGGTATGCCCGGCAGCACAACGTCACCATGATCATGCTCGGTAAACCCCGCGGACTGGACATCTTCTACTCTCCCGTGTACCGCACCATGGTCCGGTCAAAGGGGATCGACATCTTCCTCTACGAACCGAAAGCGGCGGTAAGTATCCCTATCCACAGGCAACTGCCGCAATTTGTGAGTCTAAACCTCATCATCAGCGCAATACTCATCGCGCTTGTGACGATCGTAAATTACTTCCTGCGAAATGTCATCAGTTCGTCAAACCTGCTCATCATCCAGTTGGTTCCGGTGGTGGCGGCAGCGCTCTTATTCCGCCGGAGAACGGCGATCATCACCGCTATCGCAAGCATCCTGATCTTCGACTTCGCTTTTGTCGTTCCCTACTACACGCTTACGATCGACGACTGGGATTACTTCATCTCGTTTGTGGGATACGTGGTCATTGCGTTCATCATCAGCGGTCTCGCAACAAGACTCCGCTACCTGCTCCCGCAGATACGGAGGAGCGAGGCAAAGGTTGAGGCCGTCGCCGTCCTCTCCCGCGATCTGGTGAACGTCGCGCACCGCCGGGAGATCTTCGATACGCTCTATCGTCACATGAAGCAGTTCGGCGAAGGTGCATTTGCCGTTCTCACGCCGGGTGCGGGGGGGCTCTTCGTGAACGTCGGGGATCCCGATTATCCGCTCACCCAAAAAGAGCGGACTATCGCCCAGTGGGCCTTCGAGAATGGCCGGACAGCGGGGAGAGGCACCGAAACGCTCCCGATGGGGATAGGGCACTACGTTCCGATGAAGGCGTTTGCGGTTACGTTCGGCGTCCTGGCGTTCGCATTCAGGGACCCGGAGGAGGTGCTTACACCGGAGAATAAGGATGTCCTCCAGACGATGGCATACCTGGGGGCCCTGGCCCTGGAAGAGGTAGATTGAGCGGACTGTCCCTGCCGCCGGCGCCGACAATCGAGGGGCGCTGCAGGTCAATACCCCGGTACGACAGGTGATGTCAGGGAGGGAGATCAAACCCGGATAAGTACGGGCGATCTGAGACGCAATCTCTTCACTCCGGAACCCGGTATGCCCCGGGGGGCACCCGCATCTCGAACCGTGCTCCCTTCCCGGGCTCGCCCGTTTCGGCGATGCCGATCCCGGTGATCGCGAGGATCTCCCGGATCAGGAAGAGGCCGAGCCCCGTGTTCTTCCCGACGCCCCGGTGAAAGATCCGCTCCTTCTCCCCGGCAGGAACACCGGCGCCGTCGTCCTCCCAGATGAGGATGAGATCTCCGTTCTCCTCCGAACGATACCGGACGCGGACCCGGGTCGCCGACTCACCGTGCCGGAGCGTGTTGTCCATCAGGTTGGAAAAGACCGTCGCAAGCATCGGATCCGCGTAGACGACAAGGTCTCCGGCTTCGTTCTCGACCGGCAGCCCTTGAAGCGTCCCGGTCCCGAGCGCGTCGGAGACCCGCTGCCACTCCGGTGACCGGACGCCGAGATCCGTGTAGTCCCGGGTGAACTCGATCTGACGGTGTATCCTGTCGGCTGCGCTCTGCACCCGGGCAAGATACTCCGAGATGTCCTGGCCGGGCCCGGCCTCCTCTGCAATCCAGAGGTTCCCGAGAAGGATCGTCAGCTGGTTCAGGATATCGTGTCGGGTGATGCTGCTCATCAGGTTGAGTTTCCTGTTCGCGACGGCGAGGCTGTTCGTCTGCCGGACAAGCTCCTCGGCGTGATACGCGATCTCGCGCTCCAGCGCCGTGTGCTCGCTGATATCCAGAATCGTAAACGTCATGCCGCGCGAATGATCCGTCGGATCGAGGGGTGTGCTGGAGAACTGCACGTCGAGAGTCGCTCCGTCCTTGCGCATACAGCGGGTCTCAAGCGTGCACGTTCCGGCCTTCCGGATCTGGACGTCCATCTGCCGCAGTGTGGATTCATGCTCCGCGTCGCCCGGATACAGCAGCCGCATGGACTGACCAACAAGTTCATCGCGGGTGTAGCCGAGAATATCGCAGAGCCGTTCGTTGACCTCCATGACGACCCCGTCAACAGCCATTCCGATACCGGCGGGGGCGGCACGGAAGATGCTCTCCGCTCTGTGCAGCATCTCTTCACTCTTGCGCAGTGCCGCTTCCGCCCGCCGCCTCCCGGTCAGTTGCCGGATCGCATTGGCAAGATCGGCAAACTGAGCCCTCGGGTCGCCGCCTTTCTGGAGGTAGAAGTCGGCACCGCTGTTCAGCGCCTCGATTGCCACTTCCTCGCGTCCCCTGCCGGTGAAGATGATGAAGGGCACCCGGGACCCTGCCTCCCGGACATGCTGTAAGAGAGCAATCCCATCCATCTCCGGCATCATGTAGTCCGAGACGACCGCGTCGTACCGGCCGGTTATGATCGTTTCGCATGCCTCCAGCGGGCTTGAGGTTATATCGACGGTGATGTCGCCCGTTCGCTCGAGGAAGGCACGGCCAATCTCAAGCAGCGCCTCTTCGTCGTCCACGTAGAGGATATGATCCGGGTTCGTGAGGGGATGCACTATATCTAAATGAGAGGGAACGAGTATAAAAAACATTTCCAATTGCCAGGACAATATCAGGACATTTTATCGCATTGTGAGAAATTTAAGAAAGATTTAGATCTAAAGGGGGTCTGTAAGCCCACAGAGGGAGAATGGGATCTCTCCCGCGTAAGCATGGCGCCTCCTTCAGGTCGCCCGGATCACCGCACGCTTGCGATCATCTCGATCTCGACCCTCGCGCCTTTCGGGAGGCGGGCGACCTGCACCGTCGCCCGTGCAGGATAAGGCTCGTCGACGTATTCGGCGTAGACGGCGTTGACCGTATCGAAGTCTGCGAGGGCTGTTACGTAGATCCGGGTCTGGACGACGTCGGAGAAGTCGAGGCCTGCTTCGGCGAGTATGGCCCTCAGGTTCTCCATCGCCTGCCTCGCTTCACCGGCGGTGGTGCCGGAGAGGTTGCCGGCGGCCGGGTCGAGACCGATCTGCCCCGATGTAAAGAGGTAGTCTCCGCACCGCACGGCCTGGCTATACGGTCCGATGGGCTCCGGCGCGTTCTCTGTGTAGAGAGCAGTCTTTCCCGGGGCGGAGGATAGAACCGCGTATACGCCGAATCCCGCAAGGAGCACGCATGCGAAAACGAGAGCCAGGATCTTCACGCCGCCGTCCATGCTCTATCCCTGCCCGTCGAGATCGGAGCGTCTATATGTGGTGTTCGATGCACCGGGACGTATACCTTTGGAGGAGGGCGGGGGTGCGGGTGCCGTTCCGGGGCTATCTCCGGCATCAGGCGGGCGCCTCATGGACATTTATGGGTCGACGGATGATGTTCGGCCTCTATCCGTTCCCTTCCTGCAGCAGGGTGGAGATGTCTTTCTCGGTCCTGCAGAGGCGCACCATCGATTGCGCAATCTGGTACGGGTCGATCTCTTCCCCGAAGAAGAACTGAAGCCTCGTCCACCCGGACGGGTCGGCAACCAGTTCGACCCGTTGGGTCTTTGTGATGGCCGTGGAAAGGTGCTCGCGGAGTCTGGAGAGGAAGTCCGCAACCTTCGGGTACTCTCTGTGCCTGACCTGTATCCCGATGCTGATCGAATCCCCCCGGTCGCCGAACTTGTAGTGCACCGCTGCCGGCCACCCCTCGCGGTATACCCGGACGCTCTCCTTTCCGATCGCGCACGTCGAGAATATGGGCGGCTTCATCTTCGAGAACTTCTCGACGATCAATCGAAGCCGCAACCTCTGCCCCTTGAGCTCCGGATCAGCCTCTCCCGATACCAGGAAGCGAGAATGATAGAAGTACTCGTTCCTGCCGAGCCGGTAACGCTCGACCACCAGCAGCCGCAGATCGAGATCGCTGTGTTCGTTGAGGTAGCTGAACTCCCGGATAAGGTCGTCCGGGGCAGCGTCGAGGACGATGATGCCCCTGATCTGCCCGGCTCTCAAATACGAGGCAAAGGTACTCTTCACCAGGGCGAGCCGGGTCTCGGGATTCTCTTCCCCCTCGGCACCGGCCATAGACTGAAATGTCTCTTCGAGAAGGCCTCCCGACCTCGCGTTCGCCTCATCAGGCGTAAGGTTACGCATTGCTGAGAGAGAGTCGCATAACTGACCGATAATCTCGTGCCGCGACTCCGCGTTCCGGGCCAGTTTCACCTCGACGATGACCGGCAGTCCGTTGTTATCCATAAGAAAGATATCGGCGAACCTGTTTCCAAGCGGAAACTCCCGGCAGATCGTGACGAGCGCGGAATCGCCACGGTCGACGAGGAGCACCGGGTGCCCGGCAAGGATCTCCTGCAGTTCGTACTCGTTCCTGAAGGGCTCCGGCTGCTGGGCGAGCTCGCTCCCTTCGCCTATCCGTATCGCGGGCATCGAATCTCCATAGCGAATATGGAGGGGGAGGTTGATAGATGTTTATCAATAGGAGTGCCGCGGGTTCGGAATGCGGCGTTGAACGAGTATTGCGTGTCAGGCAGCGCCATCCCGAAGTTACCGCCCGCGCTCCTGCTCGAGGATGCGGCGGATCTCCTGTTGGATTTTCGGAACGCGATTGACGACGGTCCGCCAGACAAGCTGCGTGTCGACGCCGAAATACGTGTGGATCAGTTTATCCCGCATCCCCGCCATCTCACGCCAGGGAACGGCGGGATACTTCTCCCGGACGGGCAGAGGAATCTTTTTTGCCGCCTCGCCGATGATCTCGAACTTCCTGATGACGGCGCTCTGAGTCCTATCGTCGTGCAGGAACTGATCATAGGTCATGCCTGCGGTAAACTCCTCAATCCTCTCAAGCGCAGCAGCAAGGTCCGAGAGATAGAGAGTATGCGATCTCATGCAACAAGGAGGTCCCGGGTAACCTGCCTGCGGATCTCCGGGCGAAGTGCCGCCTCCGGCACGACGTCCACGCTGGACCCGAGTTTTTCTTCGAGGTACTGTGACAGCCCGACAAAATCGAAGAGATCCGCACCGGAACCGAACTCGACGAGTACGTCGATATCGCTGCCCTCCCCCTGTTCTTCACGGGCATACGACCCGAAGAGGGCGATGCTCTCGACGTGATATCGCTCTCTGAGTTCGGCCTTCAGGGAGCGAAGGACCTCGAGGACTTCGGTGCGGGTTTTCATGTGCGCAACGCTCCTGCTGTATGTCCTCTTACGCTCGCGGATTGCTTTAATCTATTGTTCTTCGTGGGATCATCAGCCCCTGTCATCACGGTATCCCCTGCAGAAAGTGGTGCCGGTACCCCATACGCCGGAGATCGTCGATGCCAGAAACTCCTCCTGCAGACCTCCAACCGGTGGTTGGAGGATTGGCGCATTCCCGGGTATCGTCGGCCCCTAATACCATTACACCATCAGATTAGTGCAATGGATCGTTGCACAATCTCTCGTTTGACCCGGTGGATCCAGCAGACCCGGCCGGAAACGCACCGACTCCGGGATCTGCCGTGTTGTCTTTGGGGCATACGCCGGCCCTGAAAACTCGCACAACCTGTGCGAGATATCAGTTAGGTGAAAAATGTGAGTTTATCTCCCCCATCACTGCGCCGCCTTCTTCTCCTGCACCGGGGGATTCTTGATCGTAACGTCGACCGACTTCGAATTCTTCCCGCGAACCTCCACCTTGTAGGTCCCCGCTGCCGCGAACTTGTGCGCGAAGAACGTGTAGGTCTGCGGGCCGCCGGCGGAGAGATCCTGCTTCTTGCCGACCTGCTCGCCGTTGATCCACAACTGCGCCTTGAAGTGCGTATCCCAGTCCGAAGACGGAACTCCTTCGTTGTCGAACCAGTAGCCGATGCTCACCGAGATGTTCGGGAAGAAGTACACGTTGCCCTTCTCGTCGCGGCCGCCGCCCGTGCTGCCGCTGACCGTGGCAGTCGCTTCGACGGAGTTGATGGTTGCATCACGGTATGTAGGTGCCATGGGGCCTCATGTATAAATGGAGTATAATAAATTTCGGATGCATCGCGTTAGTCTCATCGGATTTATCGGTACCGTGTGCGGGACCGATTTGCCGCCGTAGTGCGGGTAAAAGAAAGAGAAAACCGCTACGCCGGATGAGAAGGGATAAATTAATTCCGTCGAACACTCTCGAAGAATGACTGGCTCATCTCATACCTTTCATCGACCGCTGAAAGCAGCTCATTATGGACAGATTTTTTCGAGTAATAGAGAGTCGTGATCACCCCGGCGTCTTTTGCTGCTTCGATCGCCGGAACAAAGTCGCTGTCTCCCGAAACAATGATAGCGTGACCGATCTGGTGAGACCAGCTTAACCGCACCAGTTCTACAGCCATGAGAATATCGACCCTCTTCTGTTCAAACGAACCGTCACGGCTCTTGCTGAGTTTACCAAACCTCATCTGAAACCGGGGCAGGTTCTCGACGATCTCTCGGAACTTACAGTAGTTTCCATAACGAATTCTCTCATCCTCGGTAGGAGGTTCACTCTGGTAAGGCATGCAGTCGTAGAAGTAAGTACGTAATCTCTCCCTATCGCCATAGACCGTCGCACAAAACCGTTCAAAATCAACTCTTATACCGTTGGGGACCACTTTGGACAAATATCCGTTATCGATGAAAACAGCAGCCCGATGTATCATAAATCATTAAAGGGCGATTTAGAAGAAGAAACTACCGTCCCACAATGGAACGGTAGCGCGTATAACAGGTACACATTCTGCCCAATAATATAAGATATTTTCGATTCTCACTGAGTTCAGAATGCGAGGGGTGGGATTCGAACCCACGGACCCCTGCGGGAGTGGATCTTAAGTCCACCGCCTTTGGCCGGGCTTGGCTACCCTCGCTCAAAAAGTGCCATTACCTATTCTTCATCGCATGTATTAAGTCCAGCGCCCGCATGCCGCCGGGGAAAAACCCGAGCCGGCAACCGTTCTCCGCTGCAACCCGGGGGCCAAAGGTATTTGATGCCGGCCCCGAAGGTGGGAAGCATGAAGCGAGACCAGAACCCAGACACGCCCGAAGTTCCCTACTGGCACGTCCGGACCGACGAGAACGGCGTGAGCCGGCAGGACCGCTGCCGGATGAGCAACTTTGAGTTTGCAAGCATATCGAGCGGTGCCGCCCCGTCGTGGATCGGGAGACCCGGCGGCCCGGCTCGCCGCGTCCTCGTCCTCGTCCTCCCCGCAGGCTGGGTGGGGGAGTGGCACGAAAACCCGGAGCCGCAGTGGATCGTGCCCCTCTCGGGCCGGTGGTTCGTCGAGACCATGGACGGCACCCGCGTGGAGATGGGGCCGGGGGAACTCTCGTTCGGAAACGACCAGAACACCCGGCCCGACGAACTGGGGCGCCGGGGGTACCGCTCGGGAACCGTAGGTGACCAGCCCGCGGTGCTGATGCTCGTGCAGGTGGAGCGGGGTCCCGACTCAGGCCGGCCCTGCCTGCCCGGGTAACCGGATACCGATACAGACCCGGAGAGGGACCGATGACCAGAACACTCCTTGCGGCGCTCTCGCTCGCGGTTGCGGGCGCCTGCTTCTTCGCGTATCCCGCGATCCGGCCGTACACCGATGAGGCGTCGCTCGCCGGCGCCGGGGCATTCGCCTCCCCCGCCTGGACCCTCTCGCACACGCTCGCCATGGTGGGGTTCATCCTGCTCGTGCTCGGGCTGCTCGGCCTCTATGGCCGTCTCTGCGAGACGAAGGCCGAACCCCGGGCCGGCGCGGCGCTCGTCCTGACCTGGGTCGGCATCGGGCTGGTTCTCCCCTATTACGGGGCCGAGACGTTTGCGCTCGCCGCCGTGGGCCGGGAGGCGATCGAGCAGAACAGCGTCGATCTCCTCCTCGCGCTCACGGACGCTATCCGGTTCGGGGCAGGCGTCTGGCTCTTCGGTGCGGGCCTCCTCGCTCTTGCGGCAGGCAGCATCCTCTTCGGGGCCGCGATCTGGCGCTCAGGCATCCTCGCCCGTTGGAGCGGCATCCCGCTCGCGCTCGGCTTCGCGCTCTTCCTCCCGCAGTTTTTCGCGCCCCCGGCAGTCCGGATCGCCCACGGGCTGCTCGTCATGATCGGGTGCTGGCTCGTGGCGTGGAGCATGACGAACAGCCCGTAACTGCCCTCACGCGAGCCGCCGCACCACCCTCGCCAGCCGGTGGATCCCCTCCGCGATATCCTCCTCGCCAGCCGCAGAGAAGTTCAGGCGGATCGTATCCTCCCCGCCGCCGTCGACATAGAACGGAACCCCGGGGAGGACCGCGACGCCTTCTCTGACGCCCTCACGGAAGACCTCCATCGACGAGATCCCATCCGGCAGGGCCGCCGTCATGAACATCCCGCCCTCGGGATTGGTGTGGGTCACACCCTGCGGCATCAGGTCGTCGAGGAGATCGCACATCAGCCGGCAGTGCTCTCCGTAGACCGCCGCGACGCGGGCAACGTGGGCGTCGAGATCGTGGGTCGATAGGTAGCGGTGGAGGATCACCTGGCAGAGGAAGTTTGAGTGGAGGTCGGCCGCCTGCTTTGCGACGTTGAAC
Source organism: Methanoculleus chikugoensis (assembly GCF_900095385.1). Lineage (GTDB taxonomy): Archaea > Halobacteriota > Methanomicrobia > Methanomicrobiales > Methanoculleaceae > Methanoculleus > Methanoculleus chikugoensis_A. The sequence continues at coordinate 89,448 of NZ_FMID01000024.1, read as the reverse complement.
TCCAAAAGGACCGGCGCCGGTGCGTACATCCAGCCGATCCGCATCCCGGGTGCGACGATCTTCGAAAACGATCCCGAGATCACCGTCTGCTCCGGAAGGTAGCGCTTCACCGGCGGCCGCGGCTTCCCGTCGAAGAAGAGTTCTCCGAAAGCGTCGTCCTCGTAGAAGACCGTATCCGTTCCTTCGAGGATCTCCGCGACCGCCCGACGCTTCCCTTCCGAGTAGGTCGTCCCCGACGGATTCTGCGAGTTCGGGATGCCGTAGAAGAACTTCGGCGCGTGATCGTGGACGAGCGATTCGAACGCCGCGAGATCCGGCCCCTCCTCCTCCAGGGGAACCGAATAAAAGTCCGGCTCGTAGAGGGAGAAGGCCTCGATAGCACCGAGGTAGCCGGGCCGCTCCATCCCGACGGCGTCGCCGGGGTCAAGGAAGATCTTCGCGACCAGATCCAGGCACTGCTGGGAACCGTTCACGATCTGGATCTCCTCAGGCGTCGCCGGGAGACCGAGGCGTCTCCGATAACGGTCGGCGATGAACTTCCGGAGCGGCAGGTAGCCGTCCGTCGTCGTGTACTGCAGCGCCGTCCGCCCCTCCTCGGCAAAGACCTCGCGGGCCGCCTCCCGGATCCCCTCGACGTCGATGTATGCCGAGCCCGGCAGCCCTCCTGCAAACGATATCACCCCGGGGACGCCCGAGACCCGGAAGAGTTCTTCGAGGAACGACTCCGGAACCCGCCCCATCCGGGAAGAAAACCGGTACTCCATATAACCAGTATTGAGCGCTTCAAAAGAAAAGATGGCGGGTATCTTACTGCAGCATGATGTAGGCAAAGATCGAGAGCAGGAACGCGAGCATCAGGATCATGAAACTCAGCGGGGCGATGAACGCGAGCATTGCGTTCACGGTGCTCGCGAGCTGTGAGACCCGCTGCGACCCGAAGACGACGACCCCCTCGCACGATGCCGTCGCCGCCCCCACGCGGGCCGGCGCGAGATCGGCGACCGCTTCGCGGACTGCCTGCTCGATGTAGGGGATGATCGCCTTCGCCGGCACCACGTAGCCGACCGGGTTCTTCCCGGTGATCGTGTTTACCGTGTGCGTATCGGTCGTCATGATCTCCGCCTCGTCGACGTGGGCGAGCGCCACCGCGCGCAGTTGATCCCGGACGCCCGGGGCCACGTTGTTCCCGTCCACGAGGACGTAGGCCGCCCGCCTCCCCTCGACCTCCGTCACCAGCGCCTGCACCCCGAGCGACCCGAACCCCTGCTCGCGAGTGAACGGAACCCGGACGTGCGAGACCCCGACCGCGAGGGACTCAAGAGGCAGGTCCCGCGCGACCCGGAACCCCTCGCGTGCGGCGGCGATGTACTCCGTCGCGATCCGCGTCGCCGGGAGGACCGGGGAGCCCACGCTGGTCATGCAGTTGTGAGCGTCCACGAACGCGACCTCAGAGAAGGCGCACCGTCCTTCGGCCATGATCGCCATCCCGACCGAGTAGTCGAGATCCTCCGTCCGCTCCGGCGACCGGGTGCTTACCATCAGGAGGGCGTCCCCGAACCGCTGGCAGAGGATCGAGACCGAGCCCGATTCGACCCGGACAGGGCGGCTCGCGACGGCGGAGAAGGCGAGCCCTTCCCGGGACGCCTCGACGGCGCGGGCGATCTTCTCGATCTCGCTCTCCGAGACCAGGTTGAAGTCGTGGGTGGCGCAGCCGTGGGCGACGAGCGTCTCCTCGGGGAACGTGTCGTGGAGAATCCGGGGGAGGTTCCCGCCGCCGACGTCCCCCATCGGGCCGGGGTGGACGTTCGGGACGGTGAAGAGGACGTCTTTTCCGGCGTCGCGGGAGAAGAAGAGCGAGACCTGGGGCACATAGACCTCCTCGCCGATCTCGCGGAAGAAGTCCTCCATGTTCTTCGACCCGTCGGTCAGGTGGGCGATGAAGGTGTTGAGGAAGTTGAGCCCGCTGATCTGGAACGCCCGCTTCAGCGGCCGCTCGATCAGCCAGATCAGAAAGACGAAGACCAGCCCGAAGACCGCCTGGAGCAGGAGGGCGTAGGGGACGAAACCGGGGGTGAAGAACCAGGCCCCGACCGCTATGGCGGCTACGCTCTGGGTGAACGCGGGGAGGACCATCCGGCTGATCCGGTAGTCGGCAACGGCCGCGAGAACCAGCAGCCGGAGGCCGAAGGCCAGGCCGAACGCGACCGCATAAAGCGTGGGAAAGAGAGCACGACCAAAGACAAGCACCGGGGAAAGGCTCAGGATCACTGCAAGAACCGTGCAGGCCAGGGCGAGGAGCGCCGACCGGTTCCAGGTGATGTAGCCGCCGAAGACCCGCACCAGCGGCACCGTCAGCAGGAAAGCGACCAGTGCCGGGACCGAGAACCCGAGGGTGCCGACCAGGAACAACTCGTCCCCCACCCGGTAGGTGGCAGCATCGATGACGAAACCGAGCACGACGATGAGTGCAAGCGACCGCGGCCAGGATGGAGCGGAGAAGATGTAGCGGGTGAGCCGCTCGACACGCACGTCGGGGCCGGACTCCATCAGGCGCCTCCGGGTATCCTCGGGCCGGAAACGGCGGCCGGCAGAGAGATGCCGGCCATCAGCGCTGTATTTCCCATAATTCAGATGATAATTTCGCCGGGCTCGCCAAAGACCTTCCGGTACCGCGCAAGCATCCGCTCCCAGTCGGGGAGGTTCGTCTGGGTGCCCGGCCGCTCGACGACGAAGGAAGAGACCACCGCCCCCGCGCGGCAGCAGTCGAGCGGAGCGTAGCCCTTCCGGAACGCCGTGAGGAACCCGGCACGGTAGCCGTCACCGGCACCGGTGGGGTCGACGGCCTCGACCGTGACGGCCGGAACGTGGTACTCCTCGCCGTCCATGCAGAGGATGCTCCCCTCCGCTCCCCGGGTCGTGACCGTCATCGGGATCGACGCGACGAGTGCGGTCCGCTCCAGCCCCAGCATATCGCACATCCGGTCCATCTCATGGTTGTTCGAGAAGAGGATATCGATGTTCGCAAGGATGATCTCGAGCTGATCGGGGGTGTAGCAGAGGAGATCCTGCCCCGGGTCGAAGGAGGCGAACCTGCTCTTCTGGGCCACCCGGACGTTGAAGTCGGGGTCGGCCGTCGCCATGTGGACGAAGTCGAGAGCGGGAGCCTCCGCACGGGAGAACGCGGCGGAAGCGCCCCACTCAAAGAAGGTCTCCTGGTCGCCGTCGTCGTCCGTGAAGACGTACGCGGTTGCGGTCCGGGCATCCTTCACCTGGGTGAAGTCCTGCACGATCTCGAGGCTGTGCAGCCACCGGTCGTAGTCGCTGCCCGGGAAGTCGCCGCCGACCGTGGAGACCAGCCGGCACCGCTCCCCGAGCATCGCAATCCCGGCCGCGATGTTCGCCGCCCCGCCGCCGAAATAGATCTCGTGACCGGTGATGTAGGTCGAGTTGTGCCGCCCGGGGAGTTTCGGCACCCGGAAGAGGTGGTCGATGGCGGTATGCCCGACGACGGAGATCATAACTCCTGCACTTCCTGGACCTTCAGCGGCACGTCGTGCAGCGCCTTCCCGACGACCGACTTCGCTATCCGGGCTGCATGCTCTTCGGACTCCGCACGGAAGACCTTCATCTGCAGCACGAGCCCGACGAGGGCGGTGCCGGCGACCACGAGCGCGGTGTTCAACTCCCCCTCGCAGAAGGGGCAGGCGATCATCCCCGCCTCGATCTCCACGAACTTCGCCGAGGGGTTGAGCCGCTTCCCGGCCTCGCTGATCGCGATGCTCACGGCGTCGTCCATAGACTTGACGTCTTTAATTATCCACGCTGATTCGAGCGTAACCAAATAATCCGACATATTCTCTCCAAGAATGGTAATCCTACCAGGTCTCGCGGTGCACGTGCTCGTCCACCGGCATCCGCTTCATAGGTTCGAGCGGCGGCCTCCCCTTCCCGACCGCGAGAAGCGCGACGGGACGGATATGCTGCGGAAGGCCGAGAAGATCGCGAACCTCGCTCTCCTCGAACGCCCCCGTCCAGCACGAGTGCAGGTCCCGGGCGTGGGCGGCGAGCATCATGTAGGTGCAGGCGATCGTCGCGTCCTCGAGCGCATAGAGGATCCCCCGCTCCCCGTAGTGCGACATCGACCGGACGTAGTTCGCACAGACCACGAAGACCGCCGGGGCCTCCCGGATGTGCACCTGCTCCAGGGCCGCCGACGCGAGTTCCAGCCTGACATCGTCGTCGGTGACGACGACGACGTCCCATGCCTCGCGGTTGCCGGCGCTCGGCGCCGTACTCGCGCAGGCGAGGATGTAGTCGATATCCTCCGGATCGAGCGGCTCCCCGGAGTATTCCCGGACAGAAGACCGTGCTCTCAGGAAGCGGAGGAGATCAGAGGAGTTCATGCTCGTTGAGCGTCTCCCATGCCATCTGGGCTGCGGTCGTGGCGGCGCTGACGGCCCTCCCTATCCGCTCCGACGCGGCGCCGAGATCCATACTCTCCGTCAGGCTGATCGCCTCGTTGAGGTGATCGATGGCCTTCTTAAACTCGGAAAGTCCCGTATCGCCATACGCAAAATCGAGTTCCGAGCGGATCGACTGGAGCACCATCACAAGCATCCGTTTTCCGCCGGGCTTTTCCGCGAGCGGAAACTGGATCAGGGCTGTCGTCAGGTGCGACCCCACAATCAGTTCGGACTTCGCCCGTTCGGCAAACTGATAGGTCCTGATGGCGGATTTGAGATCCATACCACATACTGGAACTCTCAAGTATAAAAAGTATTGAAGGAGAAGAGGGAGACGGCTTATCTCGATTTCTGCTTTGTCCCGAGAGCCGAAACCTTCGCGCGGCGTATGCCGCGGCGCACCCGCACATCCACCGTCGGGCCGCCTGCTCCCCGGCCCCGGCCACCGCGTCCCCCGCGTCCACCGCGACCGCCACGGCGCTGGTCCTGGCCTTCCCTGCTCGCCCGCTTCTGGATGGCCGCTGCAGGCTTGAACCGCTGGTTCGGGCCGGGTTTCTTCACTTCGCCTTCACTTGCAGGGACGAGCCGAATCTGCCCCTTAACGCCCTTGACCTGGGCCCACTGGACACTGCCTGTCTTTCCCATGATAAAACTCCTTTATATTTATGTACGGAACCGGTGATAAAAGTAACCCGGCCGGGACGGACCCGGGCCGGGGATCAGGAGAGTAACCGCTGGATCTCGCGTCGGAGGGTCTCGCTGATGACCTTCCCGTCGACGCTCCCGCGGAGTTCCTGCATGACGACGCCCATCAGGGGGCCGAGCGCGCCCATACCCTTCTCCCGGGCGAACGCCTCGCGCTCGGCCACGATACGGCGCACGATCTCCTCCACGTCCGCCTGCGAGACGGCGGGCCCCATCTTCTCGATCGCCGCGTCCACCCGCTCGCCGGGAGTCCCGGCACCTCCGGCAGTCCGCGCGAGTTCGGTGAGGAGGTCGGGGATCGCCTCCTTCGCCGCCCGGCCGCCCTCGACCGCCGAGAGAAGGGCAAGGATCTCCTCCTCGCTCACCCGGGCGACCTCGACGCCGTCGCGGGCGAGCTCCCGGCAGGTGGCAAGCAGCGTCCGTGCAGCAAGGGTGGGGCGGACACCGGCGGCGACCGCTTTCTCGAAGAGCGGCAGCCGTTCTGAGAACGCGACCTGCCGTGCCAGCCCTTCGTCGAGCTCGAACTCCCGGACGAACCGTTCAGCCCGGTCGGTGAGGAGTTCGGGAATCTCGATCCTCTCCCAGAGGTCCCCGTCGATCGTGACCGTAAAGACGTCGGTCTCGGGGTACATCCGGGCGGCTCCCGGGAGCGGGCGCATATAGGCGGAACTCCCCTCCTCGAGCATCTTCCGGGTCTCCTCGGGGACGCCCGTGAGGGCCATCTCGGCGCGGATCATCACCTGCTCGGCGGCACACCCGGCACGCTCTCTTCCCGCCGCGACGATGACGACGCAGTCCTCCTCCGCGGCGCCGACGAACTCGCGCAGGCGCGCCACCTCTTCTGCCGTGACGCCGTAGGCGGGGAGTTCGTCGGTGTGGAAGATCCCGCCGACCCCGCACTTCTTCGCGTAGTCCGACATCTCGCTCCCGAGACGCCTGCCGGGCTGGATCTCCCGGCCGACGAGGCCCGCGAACCCGCAGAGCCGGACGGCGAGGACGGCTTTCGCCTTCTTCAGGATCGAGGATTTCGTCCCGGCAAAGAGGGCAGTGACGTCGACGACGGTGTGATCGACCCGGGCGCCCCTCTCCCGGAGGGCGTCACGGATCGCAAGAAGATTGACCTGCCGCTCGACCTCGCGGCGCACCACCTCGGCGATCAGGTCGAGTTCCTGGACGCCCTTGATCTCTACCCGGGCGCCGTCGGCGATGGAGACGTTGATGTCCTGCCGGATCGTCCCGAGGCCCCGCTTCACCCTCCCGGTGGAGCGGAGCACCATCCCGATGTGCCCGGCAACCCGCTGGACGGCTTCGGGGGTGTGCATGCAGGGGGCGGTGGTGATCTCGACGAGCGGGATCCCAAGGCGGTCGAGGGAGAAGGTCTCGTCCTCCACCCGCTGCGCCGCCTCCTCCTCGAGGCAGATCGTCTCGATGCGGCACCCGCCGGGGAGGGCGCCGGAGAGCGCGACGAGCGCCGTCCGCTGGAACCCGCTGGTGTTCGAGCCGTCGATGACGAGTTTCCTCATCGTGTGGACCTGCTCGGCCGGGGTCATGCCGAGCATCTTTGCAATCGTGAGGCAGACCTCGAGCGCCTCGGGGTTCATCGGGGTCGGGGGCTCCTCGTCGTGCTCCACCAGGCAGACCGTGTCGTAGGTGTAGTAGCAGAACTTCCGGACGAGTTTCATCTCCTCGCGCGCCGCCCGGTCGATCTCGCCAAGCTCGCTCTCCGTCGCCCGGAGATAGCGGTGGAACTCCCCGGTTCGCTCCGCGGTCTCCCGGAGGCAGGTGGGGCAACGGCAGAAGAGCTTCTCGGCGGTGTCGAGCTGCTGGTGGATCTCGATGCCGGCTTTGAGGCCGAGTTTCTCGTAGTCCATCATACCGACCTCCGCCGGATCTCGCCCGCGAGATCGGTCTCTATCAGCGTCCTCGCCCGTTCGGGGTCGGGTTCGTTTCCGAGCACCCACATCAGTTTGACGAGCGCCGCCTCAGGCAGCATATCCTCGCCCTCGACGACGCCGGCGGCGAGGAGATCTCTCCCCGTGTTGTAGACCCGGTCGCAGACCCGGCCGTGCAGGCACTGCGACGTCATGACGACAGTCGTTCCGTCCTCGATCATCTCCCGGAGCTTCGGGACCCACCCGGTCGCCACGTGCCCGAGCCCCGTCCCCGATATAACCAGGCCGGCGTAACCCTCGAAGACGTCGAGGACCGCGGGAGGCATCCCGGGGTAGAAGGGGATGAGGGCGCACCGCTCCTCGAGCGTATCGCGGAGTTCGGGCTCCTCCGCGCCCCGCCGGACCGCCTCGTCCGAGAGGGTGACGGAGAGCGAGGGGTAGTCGACGTAACCGAGCGGATCCATGCCTGTGCTCTGGAACGCATCGCGCCGGGAGGTGTGCATCTTACGGACTCTCGTCGCCCGGTGGATTGCACACCGGTCGTCGTTCGTCGTCGCGTGCATCACCACCGCCACCTCGCCGAGGTTGCCGGCGGCAACGGCGGCGCTGCAGAGGGTGTTCATCGCGTTGTCGGAACTCGGGCGATCGGCGGACCGCTGCGACCCGACAAAGACGACCGGTACCGGCGTCTTGAGCATGAACCTGACCGCTGCAGCCGAGTAGGCCATCGTGTCGGTGCCGTGGGTGACGATCACCCCGGCAACGCCGGCCCGGATCTCGTCGTAGACTGCACGGGCAAGTTCCCGCCAGAGCGCCGGCTGCATGTTCTCGGAGAGAATGCTGGCAATCTGACGGTCGCGGTAGCGGGCGACATCCCCGAGTTCCGGGATCGCCCGCAGGATATCGCTCGCCGAGAACTGGCTCATCACCGCGCCGCTCCGGTAGTCCACCCTGCTCGCGATCGTCCCGCCGGTGGAGATGATGGCGAGTTCCGGGAGGTCGGGATTCTGGACGACGACCCCCGCGCCTGCCGGCGGCTGCGGGGCCGGGCGCTCGACGAACGCGATCTTCTCAAACGGCGTCCCGATGTTGTAGCCGCTCTCCAGTTTGACGACGGCCATCCCGTCCCGTTCGGCGATATAGGTGCCGGTGAGCGCGGTACCGCCGTTTGTGTACCGCACCAGATCTCCGGTCTCGAGTCTCTCCATTATGCTGCAAACCTCCGTGCTTCAAGGATAAGGTCTTCGAATGCGTTCGTTAGTGCTGATTCCGTCTCCTCCACCCAGCCTGCGTCCCGGGCGAGGAGTTCTTTCTGCTCGTCGATCTGAACGGCAACCGCCGCGGGCGCCGGGCCGCCGACGATGTTTCGCACGGCGACGGCGTGACGCGGGTCGAGGACGGCGTCGATCTTCTCCTGGGTCAGCCCGAGTTCCACGACCGAGAGATCGGCCGCTTCACGGGCGGCGCCCTCAAGTGTCGCGAGGTCGAGCGATCCGTGCCGGACCGCCCGCCCGACGATCCGGTGGGCGGTGCGGAAGGGGAGCCCGTACTCCCGGACGAGGACGTCGGCGAGTTCCGTCGCGGTGGAGAAGCCCCTGTCCGCCTCGGCGGCCATCCGCCCGGTATCGAAGGCCGCTGACCCGAGCATCCCGGCGAGAAGCGGGATGCTCTGCCGGGCGGCTTCGACGCCGCGCCAGAGGTGCGGGGTCAGTTCCTGGAGGTCGCGGTTGTAACTCATGGGAAGACCCTTCGTGATCGTGATCGCCGCTGTAAGTTCTCCGGCAACCGATCCGGCCTTCGCCCGCATGATCTCCGCCACGTCCGGGTTCTTCTTCTGGGGCATGATCGAGGAGGAGGAGCAGTAGGCGTCGTCGAGCCGGACAAACCCGACGAACGCGGTGCTCCAGAGGACGAGTTCCTCGCAGAGGCGGCTCGCCGTCGCCATGCAGATAGAGGCATCGGCAAGCACCTCGACGGCAAAGTCCCGTGCTGCGACCGCGTCCATGCTGTTCGGCGCCGGGCGGGCAAACCCGAGGAGCCGGGCGGTGTAGTCGCGGTCGAGGGGGAAGCCGGTCGAGGCGAACGCCGCCGAACCGAGCGGCGATACGTCCACCCGTGCATACGCCTCACGGAGCCGGGCGGTATCGCGGGAGAAGGCCTGCTCGTAGGCGAGGAGGTAGTGGGCCAGCGTCGTGGGCTGGGCGTGCTGGAGGTGGGTGAAGCCCGGCATCACTGTCTCCGTATGGCCGGCGGCGACGTCGAGCAGGGTCGCCCTGAGATCGGTGAGCGACCGTACGAGGGCGGCGATCTCCTCTTTTAACCGAATCCTGATGCAGGTCGCAACCTCGTCGTTCCGCGACCGGCCCATGTGGAGGCGGCCGCCGAAGTCCTCGCCCACCCGGTCGATGAGGTAGGCCTCCTTGCCCGCGTGGACGTCCTCGAACCGCTCGTCGAACGCCTCCTCCGGGAGGCCGTTGTCGTAGAGATCGAGGAGCGCCGCCATCAGGGCCCGTGCCGGAGCCTCGTCGATGATCCCCTGCTGCGAGAGGCCGAGGAGGTGCGCCATATCCACGAGGAGATCCGCTCTTGCAATCCAGCGGTCGGCGTCCATCGATGCAAGAAAGTGCTCGAGATCCCCCGACCGCTCGCCGGCAAGACGGCCCTGCCGAATCTGATCCGAACGCATTATATCAACAGTCCTGTCTGTACCGTTTGACCGGGGGAGAGATTAAAACCACGCTCCCCATGCCCGCAAGTTACGGAGACGATGATGTGGGAGTGGCGTGCTTCTATCAACACAATGCCAGTTCGCTTCACAGAGACATACCGCACTTCGAACAGTTAATCGACATTGACCCTTCCTTCGACTACACATCCCCGGTCACGGCTTTCCATCGGATATCGCCACTGGGGGTGGGGCTGACGGGGAGTGCGATGGTTCGTAGAACCGGAGCTCGACCACCGTCAGGTGGGAAGGGGGGAGCATCCCCCCTCCCCTGTCCCCACAGCGAAACCCTTCGGGTATCTCGAACTCCTGCCGTTCCGGCAGTCGTTCCCCCCAATGCGATACCCCCACGGTCCAGTGCATCGGAATTGTTGGCAACTCCTATGTTCGAGCAGTTGCAATCAGAACGAGCGCCACAGTGGACTCTGATAGTCAGGCCGTGATGCTCACACATCCCCCCCGCCGCCCTGGCGCCCACATCTAATCACTCTAGAAGAAATCCATCCCCAACCGCCCTTCCGCCCCGCAGCCGATCACCCCCATAAGAACAAACCTAAAGCAAAAATTAATACTAAAGTATAACAAATCCCTAGATTTTCGACAATACTATATACCGATAGCGTAAAGACTACATATCCATTGGATGGAGAGAGACATGAGATCACTAACCGCAATTCTTCTGGCCGTGGCCCTGGTCGCGGCGTTCACATTTGTAAGCGGATGCACCGGAACAAATACCGGCGACGTGACGCATCTGCGGATCGGCTACCAACCGAGCACCCATCAGGTCGCCCACGTGACCGCGATGGAGAAGGGATGGTGGCAGGAGGACCTCGCACCCTTCGGCATCACACAGGTGACCGACTATAACTTCCCCACCGGCGCGCCCGAGATGCAGGCGATGCTCTCCGGGGACCTTGATATCGCCTACGTCGGCGCCGCCCCGTTCATCGCGGCCGTGAGCACCGGGCTCGACGCGAAGATCATCGCAGCGGTGCAGACTCAAGGATCCGATCTGGTGCTCAGGAACGAAGTTCCCTATACGGGCCCTGCAGACCTCGTCGGCAAGAAGATCGCCACCTTCCCACCGGGAACGATCCAGGACACTATCCTGCGATCCTGGCTTGAAGAGAACGGCGTCGACCCCGCAAGCGTCACCATCGTCGCCATGGACCCCGGCGCCGCAACCACCGCCATCTCCGCCGGCCAGGTCGACGGCGTCTTCCTGCCCCACCCGTCCCCGTCCGTCATCGCAGCGGAGGGCACGGGGAGGACCGTGGTGCAGTCGGGCGAGATGATGAAGGACCATGCCTGCTGTGTCCTCGTTGCCAGCGGGTCGCTGATCCGCGAGCACCCCGAGATCGTCGAGCAGATCGTGAAGACGCACATCAGAGCGACGGAGTACAACCTCGAACACCAGGACGAGGCTGCATCTCTCTATGCAGCAAAGACCGGACAGAACGTCGAGACCGTGAAGGCATCCTTCCGGGACTGGGACGGCACCTGGACCGCCGACCCGAACGTCATCACGACCTCGGTGGTCGAGTATACGAACCTCCAGTACGAGCTCGGCTACATCAGCAAGCCCCTGACCCAGGACGACCTCTTCGACCTCTCGTTCTACGAGAAGGCCCGGGCATAACCCGGGACCTCTCCATTTCTTCTCCAAAAGTATCTTTTACGGCGATGCCGATGAAGTAATAGAAAAGGTTCCGGAGATGATCGGCTAACGATCCCTCCGGCACCCGTCATGAGCAGTGGAATATAGACATGAACCGACAGACACAGAAACGATTACTCGGCGCCGCAGCGCTCGTCATCGCGGCGGTGATCTGGCAGATCATCGCCGAGTACATAGTAGGGCGGTCCTTCATCCTCCCGAGCGTCACCGACGTCGCCGCCGCTTTCGTCAATCTCCTCGGCTCAGGCACCCTCCTTGCCGACGCCATGGTCAGCCTCGAACATTTCGGGATCGGGCTCATCGCGGCGTTCCTCCTCGGCGTCCCCATCGGGATCCTGATGGGATGGTTCCGGGTCGCGGACTTCCTGCTCGACCCGATCATCGAGATCCTCCGCCCCATCCCACCGCTCGCGTGGATCCCGTTCGCCATCATCTGGTTCGGGCTCACCACTCAGGCGGCGGGCTTCGTCATCTTTGCGGGAGCCTTCTTCCCGATCCTGACCGCGACCTACGCCGCGTTCCGGGACGTCCCGAAGGTCTTCGTCGAGGCGGGTAAGGTGCTCGGCTGCGACACCTCCTTTGAACTGATCCGCCATGTCGCCCTTCCCGCCGCCATCCCGGGGATAGCCTCCGGAATCAGGATCGCCATGGGCGTCGGATGGATGTGTCTCGTGGCCGCCGAGATGTTCGGCGTCTCAAACAACGGCCTGGGGTACCAGCTCTGGCATAACTACTACCTCCACCAGATGCCCAATGTCGTCGTCTACATGCTGATCCTCGGCTTTACGGGGCTCATCATCGACCGCATCTTCAGGAACTACGTGGACAAACAACTCCTCCGGTGGCGGGCGGGCGAGGTGGCCTAGAATGGGCGGAGTTTCGATCGCGAGCCTCGGCAAGGCCTTCCCGAAGGAGGACGGCACCGCGACACAGGCGCTCGAGGGCGTCAACCTGGAGATCGGCGATACGGAGTTCATCTGCCTGGTCGGGCCGTCGGGGTGCGGGAAGACGACACTTCTCCGGATCATCGCCGGACTCGAGACCGCGACCACCGGAAGCGTGACCGTCGACGGCCGCCCGGTCACCGGCCCGGACCCGAAACGCGGGATGGTCTTTCAGGAGTACTCCCTCTTCCCCTGGCGGAGGGTGATCGACAACGTCGCCTTCGGCCTGGAGATGAAAGGCGTCGCAAAAGAGGAGCGGCAGCGGACGGCCGACCACTACATCGAGATGGTCGGCCTCTCCCAGTTCCGGGACGCCTACCCCTACGAACTCTCCGGGGGGATGCGGCAGCGGGTGGCGATTGCACGAGCGCTCGCAAACGACCCCGACGTCCTCCTCATGGACGAACCGTTCGGGGCGCTGGACGCCCAGACCCGGAACAGGATGCAGAAAGAGCTCCTCTCCCTCTGGGAACAGACGAAGAAGGCGATCGTCTTCGTCACCCACAGCGTCGACGAAGCGGTCTACCTCGCCACCAGGATCGTCGTCCTCTCCCCAAGGCCGGGTTCCGTCCGGGAGGTCATCGAGATCCCCTGGCCGCACCCGCGGGATCGCACCAGTGCAGAGTTCGCGGAAGTCCGGCGAAGGGTGCTCCGGATGATCGACGAGACTGAAAACACCCAGTAAGGTTTATTAGAGGACATCTCCATTTTATAAAGCACTCAAAGATCGGCAGGAGTTTTTAACGATGGTACGAAAACCAGCGAAGATGTACAGGAATCTCGCAAAGAAAGCATATACACGCAGGGAATACATGGGCGGCGTGCCGGGCAGCAAGATCGTGCAGTTCGATATGGGCAACCTCACCGAGAGTTACCCGGTCGAGCTCTCCATCGTCGCCGAGGAGACCTGCCAGATACGCCACACGGCCCTTGAGGCCGCTCGTATCGGCATCAACCGGCAACTCCAGAAAGAGATCGGGAGAGGGAACTACCACTTAAAGATCCGGACCTTCCCGCACCACGTTCTCCGCGAGAACAAGCAGGCGACCGGCGCAGGTGCGGACCGTGTCTCGGAAGGCATGCGACTCGCCTTCGGGAAGGCCGTCGGCACCGCGGCGCGGGTGGCGAAGGGCCAGAAGGTCTTCTCCGTCTGGACGACCCCCCAGTACGCCGAGAAGGCCAAGGTCTCGCTCAAGCGCGGCACCTACAAACTTCCGACTCCCGCAAGGATCGTCGAAGAGCGGGCACCGGTAGCATAAACCCGCATCACTTCCCATCTTTTTTCCGGGGAACTCCCCGCAGGCGGCGTATCCGTTACCGGGAGAAATATAGGTATTTATAGTCTCTTCCCACCAGTATACATGATGGTTAATCCGGCAGATCCGGCGCTTTCGAGCGCACTGGCAGACGCCACAGAGAGAGGCCTCGCCGAGGCCGAGATCCGGCTGCCCCCCGATGTGCTCGCGGCGCTCCGGAGGGCTGCCGCGGCCGAGAAGGACGAGATCGCACGCCGGGAACTCGGCAACATCCTCGAGAATATCGCGCTTGCAGAGGAGCGGCAGGTGCCGATCTGCCAGGATACCGGCGTGCCGGTGGTCTACCTCACCCTTCCGCCCGACGTCCCGTTCTCACCCGCCCTCTTTGAGGGAGTCAGGGAAGGGGTGCAGAGAGCGACGGCCGCGATCCCCCTCCGTCCGAACGTCGTCGACCCCCTTACCCGGGAGAACACCAACGACAACACCGGTGTGGGGATGCCCGCAGTTCACGTGACGCCCGGGGAGAGGCTCACGGTGACGGTTCTCCCGAAAGGCGCGGGTTCGGAGAACGTCTCGAGGATCGGGATGCTCCTCCCCTCGCAGGCAGGGGAGATTCCCCGGTTCGTCGCCGAGACGATGCTCCTTGCGGGAGGGAAACCCTGCCCGCCCGTGATCCTCGGCGTCGGGATCGGCGGGACGTTCGATATGGCGGCCGCGCTTGCAAAGGAAGCGCTCCTCCTCCCGGTCGACACCATGGACGACTACGAGCAGGAACTCTGCGACGCAGTCAACGCCCTCGGGATCGGGCCAATGGGGCTCGGCGGCGACACGACGGCGCTCGCGGTGAAGGTGAAGCGCGCCGGCTGCCACACCGCGTCCCTCCCGGTGGCGGTGAACGTGCAGTGCTGGGCCTGCCGCCGGGCGACCGTGGAGGTGAAGCGGTGAACCTCACGACACCGCTCGGCGACGAGGTGCTCGACCTCCGGGCGGGCGATACGGTCATGCTCTCGGGGACGATCTACACCGCCCGGGACGAGGCTCACCTGCGGATGATGGAGGAGGGTATCCCCTTCGATCCGGAGGGCGCCGCGGTCTACCACTGCGGCCCGGTGGTGCAGGACGGCCGGCTCGTCGTCGCCGGCCCCACGACATCCGCCCGGATGAACAGGCTCACGGGATTCCTCATCGACGCGGGCGTCCGCGCCCTCGTCGGCAAAGGCGGCATGGGGCCTGAGGTGGTCGAGCAACTCCGGGGGCGCGGAGTCTACCTCGCGCTCACGGGCGGGTGCGCCGCGCTCGCCGCCGCCCGCATGCGCCTGTCCGGCGTCTATTTCGAAGACCTCGGCATGGCCGAGGCTGTCTGGATAATCGAGGCCGATAACCTGCCGCTGACGGTCGGGATCGACGCCCACGGCGGCGATCTCTTTCGCGCAGTACGGGAGAAAGCGAAAACACAATTTCACCAGCGATTCAATATTAACCAGGATACCGTCTCATGAAACTCGTCATCGATGAAAGCCGCTGCAAAGGATGCAATCTCTGCGTGCTGGTCTGCCCCTACGGTATATTTCGGGAGGGAACGGAACTCAACAGCCGGGGAATCGTCGCCCCGGTCCTCGACCGCCCCGAACGATGTACGAACTGCAGGCTGCAGGCCCTCTACGGCAGGATGCTCTGCGGGGTCTGCCACATGATCTGCCCCGACCAGGCCATCTCCTGGGTCGAAGAGAAGCCGTTCGAACCGCACAAAGTGGAGGTGGAGTTTTGAGCAGAACCGAGTTCATGCAGGGGAACGCCGCGTGCGCCGAGGGGGCGCTCGCCGCCGGGTGCAGGTTCTTCGGCGGCTACCCGATCACGCCGTCGACCGAGATCGCCGAGACGATGGCCCGGAGACTCCCGAAAGCCGGCGGGGTCTTCATCTCCATGGAGGACGAACTCGCGAGCATCGCCGCGGTCATCGGCGCCGCCTGGACGGGGGCGAGGGCCATGACCGCGACGAGCGGGCCCGGGTTCTCGCTGATGATGGAGAACATCGGCTACGCGGCCATGACCGAGACGCCGTGCGTCGTCGTCAACATCCAGCGCGGCGGCCCGAGCACCGGGCAGCCGACGCGGGCGGCGCAGGGGGATATGCTCCAGTGCCGGTTCGGGTCGCACGGCGACTACAGCACCATCGCGCTCACCCCGAACTCCGTCCAGGAGATGTTCGACCTGACCGCAAAAGCGTTCGATCTCGCGGACCGGTACCGGGTCCCCACATTCCTGATGTCCGACGAGATCGTCGGCCACATGCGCGAGCGGGTGACCATCCCCGACGCGGTCGAGGTCGAACGCCCCCGCCCCCTCGCGGAGGGGAGCCTCCCCTTCGAGGCAGGGGACGACGGCGTCCCGGGGTTCGCACCCTTCGGCTCGGGGAGGGCCGTCCACGTGACCGGCCTCACCCACGACGAGCGGGGTTACCCGGACACGACCGATCCCGAGGCGCACGATAAACTTGTGCGGCGGCTGGTCGCGAAGGTCGAGTCGGCACGCCGCGAGATCGCCGACTACGAGGTTGTAAACCCCGACGCCGAGACGGTCTTCGTCACCTACGGCCCGCCGTCGCGGACGGTGGAGCAGGTGATGCGCGATCGTCCCGACGACTCGATCGGGCACCTCCGGCTCAGGATCGTCTGGCCGTTCCCGGAGTTCGCCCTCAAGGTCTTCCCGAACGCCAAGACCTTCCTGATGCCGGAACTGAACATGGGCCAGGTGGTGCGGGAAGTCCAGCGCCACGTCGACCAGCCGGTCGTCTCCATCCCGAAGATCGGCGGCGAACTGCATACCCCCGCCGAACTCGTGCGGGTGCTGGAGGTGTACCGATGATCGCGCCCGACTGGTTCCGGGAAGACCGCCTGCCGCACATCTACTGCACCGGGTGCGGGAACGGGACGATCATCAACTGCACCCTCGCGGCGGTCGAGGAGATGGGCTGGAAACGGGATGAGACGGTCTTCGTCTCCGGGATCGGGTGCTCCTCCCGGGCTCCCGGCTACATCCTCACCGACTCACTCCACACCACCCACGGCCGGGCGCTCGCGTTCGCGACAGGCGTGAAGATGGCGCGGCCGGACCTGCACGTCGTCGTCTTCACGGGAGACGGCGACCTTGCCGCCATCGGCGGGAACCACTTCATCCACGCCTGCCGCCGGAACGTGGACATGACCGTGATCTGCATGAACAACCACATCTACGGCATGACCGGCGGGCAGGGGAGCCCGACGACCCCGCCGGGAGCCATATCGTCGACAACGCCGTACGGGGCGAGCGAACCGGCCTTCGACCTCGCGGAACTCGCGGTCGCCGCCGGCGCGAACTACGTCGCCCGATGGACGTCCTACCACGTCAAGGAACTCACAAAGGCCGTCGCCGCCGGGATGCAGACACCCGGGCTCTCCTTCATCGAGGCGAGAACCCAGTGCCCGACCAACTACGGCCGCCATAACAAGCTCCGGAGCGTCTCGGCCATGATCGAGCATCTCCGGAGCCACGCGATACTCGTCGCGAAGCGTGATCGGCTGGTCGCGGAAGGAAAGCCGATCCCCGAAGGGGCCTTCACCGTCGGGGAACTGGTCAGGCGGAACCGGCCGGCGATGGGGGTGCAGAGATGAGGCACGAGATCCGGTTCTCGGGATACGGAGGACAGGGGATCATCCTCTCCGCGGTCATCCTCGGGCGGGCGGCGGCGCTCTACGACGACAAATACGCCGTCCAGACGCAGGTCTACGGCCCGGAGGCGCGGGGCGGGGCCTCGATGGGGCAGGTGGTGATCGATGATACGCCGATCCTCTACCCCGAAGTGACCGAGCCGGACATCTACGTCATCATGTCCCAGCAGGGGTTCGAGAAGTACGGGATTCGTGCCGGAGAGGACGCGGTCATGCTCATCGATGCCGACCTCGTCCGGTCGCGGCCGACCTGCCGTTACTACGAGATCCCGGCGACATCGGAGGCGAAAGGCACCCTCGGCCGGGAGATCGTCGCGAACATCGTGATGATGGGCGCTCTCGTGACCGCAACCGGGGTCGTGAGCAGGGAGGCGATCGAGCGTGCGGTGCTCGACAGCGTCCCGAAAGGCACCGAGGAACTGAACTTGAAAGCGCTAAAACGGGGATTCGAACTCGGAGAACGAGCGTGAACCTATGAAACTACTGGAATACGAAGCAAAACGGGTCTTTGCAGAGTACGGGATACCGGTCCCGAAAGGGGTCGTCATACGGGCGCCGGCGGAGGTCGCGGCACACCTGCCGGACCTCGGCGACGGCGTGGTCCTGAAAGCCCAGGTGGACGTCGGCGGGCGCGGCAAGGCCGGCGGCGTCCTTTTTGCTGACACAAAGACGGCGGTAGAGACCGCCCGGGATCTCTTCTCCCGGGAGATCAAGGGCGTCCCGGTCAGGGAGATCCTCGCAGAGGAGCGGCTCCCCATCGAGCACGAGTACTACGTGAGCATCGCCGTCGACCGGTCGAGCAGACAGCCGGTGGTGCTCTTCGCCGACGCCGGCGGCGTGGAGATCGAGAGGATGGCAGAAGAGGACGAGTCCGCCGTGCGGAGAGTCTTCGTATCTCCGCTTCTTACGGACATCCCGCCGTTTTTAATGCGGGAACTCCTCGGCGGCGCGCCGAAGGAACTCGCGCCCGTCATCAACAGTCTCTACCACGTATTCCAGGGGAAGGATGCCATGCTCGCAGAGATAAACCCGCTCGTGACGACGGCACGGGGGGTCTACGCGGCGGACGCGAAGCTGATCGTCGACGACA
Source organism: Methanoculleus chikugoensis (assembly GCF_900095385.1). Taxonomy (GTDB): domain Archaea; phylum Halobacteriota; class Methanomicrobia; order Methanomicrobiales; family Methanoculleaceae; genus Methanoculleus; species Methanoculleus chikugoensis_A. The sequence continues at coordinate 70,985 of NZ_FMID01000024.1, read as the reverse complement.
ACGCCCTCGCCCGCCAGGGGATAACCGTCAACCGCGATCTCTCGGAGCGCGAACGCGAGGCCGAGAAGCACGGCTTCTCCTACGTGGAACTGGACGGAACCATCGGGGTCATCGGCAACGGCGCCGGGCTCACGATGTCGACGCTCGACCTGATCGAGTTTTACAACGGCCGGGCGGCGAACTTCCTCGACGTCGGGGGCGGCGCCGACCAGGAACGCGTGATGCACGCCGTCAAACTCGTCGCGAGCATGCCCGGGGTGAACGTGATCGTCGTCAACCTCCTCGGGGGCATCACCCGGTGCGACGAGGTGGCGAAGGGGATCATCGCCGCCGGCGTCGCACCGACGGTCATCGTCCGGATGGCCGGGACGAACGAGGAGGAAGGCCGGCGGCTGCTCGCCGGATGCGGCTACCGGATGCTCGAGAGCATGGATGCTGCCGTGAAAGCGGCGATGGAGGTCGCAGAATGATCTACGGAGACAAAAATCTCGGCGTGATCGTCCAGAACATCACCGGCAAGCAGGGCACGTTTCACACGGAACTGATGAACGCCTACGCCCGCGAAGTCGGGGGACGGGGCGTCGTCGCGGGGGTTGCGCCCGGGAAGGCCGGGAGGGAGGTTCACGGCGTCCCGGTCTATAACACGGTCCGCGAGGCGCTCCGCGAGCACGACGCGACCGCGAGCGTCATCTTCGTGCCGGGCGGCGCTGCAGGCGACGCAATCATGGAGGCGGCGCACGCGGGGATCGAACTTGCCGTCGTCATCACCGAGCACATCCCGGTCCATGACGCGATGAAGGCGATCGCCTACGCGAAACTCCACGACTGCACGGTCATCGGCCCGAACTGCCCGGGCCTCCTCTCGCCGGGAGAGTGCAAACTCGGGATCATGCCGGCCCACCTCGCCACCCGCGGCAACGTCGGTGTCGTCTCCCGGAGCGGCACCCTCACCTACGAGGTGGTCGACGAACTCACCCGCGCCGGCATCGGCCAGAGCACGGTCGTCGGGATCGGCGGCGACCCGGTTATCGGCCAGACGTTCGTGGACGTCCTCGCGCGGTTCGAGGAAGACCCGCAGACGAAGGCCGTCGTCGTCATCGGCGAGGTGGGCGGCAACCTCGAAGAGGAAGGCGTCCGGTCGACCGATCTCCCCGTCGTCACCTACATCGCCGGCGTGAGCGCCCCGCCCGAGAAACGGATGGGGCACGCGGGCGCGATCATCGAGGGAGGCGAGGGCGACGCCCGATCCAAGGTCAGGCGGCTCCGCGACCAGAACATCCCCGTCGCATCCCGTCCATCTGAGATACCGGGGCTGATCCGCGAGGTCTTATGAACGGCGACCTGATGCTCGCAACCGCCTGCGACGTGGCGGAGAAGATCGGGGCGCGGGCGGTCGTCTCGTTCATCGAACCGGCCCCGGTTCTCGCAAAGGTGCCCGATATTCCGATCATCCGGGTGCAGGAACTCCAGCTCGACGTCTTGAAAGACCTCACCATGCACGATATCCTGGAGGTGAGCGAGCGGCACATGCTCGACGCCGCCGTCCACCTCTACCTCCGGCGCAACCTGGAGACCGGCCTCGTCGTCGGCGTCTTCCCCTACGCCGTCATCCTCTACGACATCGAGGAAGGGAAGAACTTCATCAACCTCAAAGACTTCTCCGACATCGTCCCCCGCGAGGTGCTCCACGCGGCTCTCTCGCTCGCCCTCGAGATCGCGGTCGAGGGGAGGGAAGGGAGAGCCATCGGCACCGCGTTCATCATAGGAGACCCGGAGGAGATCTTCCGGCACTCCCACCAGGCGATCCTCAACCCCTACCAGGGGCAGCCCGGAACACTCCGGGACCTCAAGAACCGGGACAACTGGGAGAGCGTCAAAGAGTTCGCCCAGCTCGACGGCGTCTTCGTCATCGATAAGACCGGCGAGGTGCGGGCGGCGGGCCGCTACCTGGACGTCACCGGGCGGGGCATCTCTCTCCCCGGGGGTCTCGGGGGGCGGCACCGCGCGACCGCATCCATCACCCACGAGATCCCGGTCATCGGCATCACGGTCTCCGAGAGCGGAGGCATGGTGCGCATCTTCAGGGACGGGCAATGCAAGATCAGCATCCGTTCCGATATCCGCCTCCGTAGTGACGGTTAGAAATGGTTATATGAATTGCAATCATTTCTCTTATCATACTTTAGAACTACGGTGGATTTGATGACCAGAAACATCAGCGTAGAAGGGCTTGACCAGATCCCGATCGAGAAGCAGCGGATAGAACTGGTGGAGAGGAAGTGCCTCGGCCACCCGGACAGTCTCGCGGACGGTATCGCGGAGTCGATCAGCAGAGCGCTCAGCAGGTCGTACCTGGAAGAGTGCGGCAGCGTCCTGCACCACAACACCGACCAGGGCGAGGTCGTTGCGGGAGAGTCGATCCCGAAGTTCGGCGGCGGCCGGATCACGAGGCCGATCTACTTCCTCATATCGGGCCGGGCCACAAAGACCTTCAACGGCATAAACATCCCCGCGGACGCGATCGCCGTCGAGGCTGCACGGGATTACATCAAGAGTATCCTCCCCACCCTCAACATGGAGCGCGACATCATCGTCGACTGCCGGATGGGGAAGGGCTCGACCGACCTGCAGGACGTCTTCCGGTCATGCGAGGGGAAAGTCCCGCGGGCGAACGACACCTCGTTCGGTGTCGGGCACGCACCGTTCAGCGAGGCGGAGAGCATTGTCAGGGGCGTCGCCGCATACATCGACGACACCCTCCGCCCGAAGTATCCCGTCATCGGCCAGGACTGCAAGATCATGTGCCTGCGTGACGGCGACGCCATCACTCTCACGATCGCGATGGCGTTCGTGGACCGCTACTGCTCGAGCATCGCCGAGTACGTCGAGCAGAAGAACTTCCTGACGGAGCAGATCGCGGCGGTCGCAAAGCAGTTCACCGCAAGATCGGTCAACGTCGCCATCAACACCGCCGACGACCTCGAGGCCGCCAGCGTCTTCCTGACGGTCTCGGGCACCTCCGCCGAGATGGGCGACGACGGCTCGGTCGGCCGCGGCAACCGCGCGAACGGGCTGATCACCCCGAACCGCCCGATGAGCATGGAGGCGACGAGCGGCAAGAACCCGATCAACCACATCGGCAAGATCTACAACCTCCTCGCGACCCAGGTCGCGCAGGACTGCGTCGCGAAGGTCGACGGGATCGAGGAGATGTACGTCCGCATGCTCTCCCAGATCGGCTACCCAATCGACCAGCCGCACGTGGCGAGCGCCCAGATCCTCACGAAACCCGGCTACGACATCAAGTCCATAAAGCCCGACGTCGAGGGCATCATCGACGAATGGCTGGAGAAGACCCCCGCCATCACCGAGAAGGTTATCAGGGGAGAACTCTCTACCTTCTAACCCTTCTAACATTTTTGGAGTTGTTCTAACCCATGAGTAAACCGTCACCCCGGCAGCCCGTGCCCGGACCCGGGCTCGTTCGTCTCGCCATCCCGAACAAAGGAAGGATTGCCGGGCCCATCAACGAACTGATCGAGAAGAGCGGCCTCCACCTGGCCGAAGGCGGGAGCGATCGGAGGCTCATCACCCGGACCCGCGACCCGAACGTGGAGATCCTCTTCGCCCGCCCGATCGACATACCGGAGTACGTGGCGAGCGGCGTCGCCGATCTCGGGATTACCGGGAAGGATATGGTGATGGAGCGGGGTTCCGCGGTCGAACAGGTTCTCGACCTGCAGACCGGGAAGGCCACGCTCGTCGTCGCCGTGCCTGAGGAGTCGGACGTCGAGACCGTCGCCGACCTTGCAGGCGCAAAGGTGGCGACCGAGTTCCCGGCGATCACCCGCGCGTTCTTCGCCGGGCACGGGGTTGCCGTGACGGTCGTGACCGTCGGCGGGGCATGCGAGGCGACGCCGCACCTCGGGATCGCCGACGCCATCGTCGACCTCTCCTCCTCGGGGACGACGCTGCGGACAAACCACCTCCGCGTCGTCGACGAGGTGCTCGCCTCCACGACCATTCTGGTGGCGAACCCCGCTTCGCTCACGGCCAAGCGCGAGAAGATCGACGAGATTGTCCTCGCCCTCGAGAGCGTCATCCGGGCGAAGGGACAGTGCTACCTGATGATGAACGTCCACCGGAACGCTCTTGCGGACGTGCGGGAGGTGCTGCCCGGCCTCTCCGGCCCGACGGTGATGGACGTGGCATCCGACGAGAATCTGGTTGCCGTTCACGCTGTCGTGAAAGAAGAACGGGTCTATCAGTTGATCAATCAGTTAAAGCGCGCCGGCGCAAAAGACATATTAGTCATGCCCATCGAACGGATCATACGCTGAGAACATGGAGATCTATCCTGCAGTCGATATCCTGGACGGGCGGTGCGTGCAGCTGGTGCAGGGGCGGCCGGAGGCGGCGACGGTCTACGGCGATCCGGCCGCCTGGGCGCACCGGTGGCTTGACCAGGGAGCGGACGGCCTTCACGTCGTCAACCTCGACGGGGCGTTCGGCCGGGCGCGCAAAAACGCCGACCTGATCCGGGCGCTCACCCGCGAGACGGAGACGTTCGTCGAACTCGGCGGCGGTATCAGGAGCGTGGAGGATGCCGCGGGGTGGCTTGAGGCCGGCGTCGACCGGGTGATCGTCTCGACCCAGGCCGTCCGGGAGCCGGAGATCGTCCGGACGCTTGCCGATGAGTTCGGCGGCGAACGGGTGATGGCGGGCATCGACGCCCGGGCCGGCGAGGTGATGATCGAGGGATGGGAGCGCCCTGCCGGGAGTTACCTTGCCTGGGCGGAGCGGTTCGAGAGCCTCGGCGCGGGGTCCCTCCTCTACACGAACGTGGACGTAGAGGGGCTCCAGCAGGGGATCGCCATCGAACCCGTGACGGAACTCCTCCGCCGGGTGAAGGTTCCGGTCGTCGTCTCGGGCGGGATATCGAGTCCCGGGGACGTCGCGGCGCTCCGGGAGGCAGGAGCGGCAGGAGCGGTCCTCGGGTCCGCCCTCTACGCCGGGAAGGTACGGCTCTCGGAGGCCATGGAGGCAGCGCATGCGAACGAGTGAGATCCACCGCACGACACGGGAGACCGATATCAGGCTCTCCCTCGACCTCGACGGGACCGGGGCAGGAACCGTCGAGACCGGGATACCGTTCTTCGACCACATGCTGACATCGTTTGCCCGGCACGGCCGGCTCGATCTCTCTATCCGCGCGACCGGCGACCTCGCCGTGGACGCTCACCATACCATCGAGGATATCGGGATCGTCCTCGGGACGGCTCTTGCCGAAGCGGTCGGGGATGGAAAGGGGATCACCCGGTTCGCCGACGCCGCCGTCCCGATGGACGAGGCGCTCGCCCGGGTGGCGCTGGATCTCGGCGGCCGGGGCTACCTCGTCTTCGAGGGCGGCTTCTCCCCGGTGGGCCCGGGCGGCATCCCCGGTGACCTCATCGAGCACTTCTTCTACAGCCTCTGCAACCGTGCCGGGATCACCGCCCACATCACGGTCTCGGGCAGGAACGACCATCACGTCTGTGAGGCGGCGTTCAAGGCGTTCGCCCGGGCGCTCCGGGCGGCCGTGGCGGTCGATCCCTCGATAGGCGACGTTCCGAGCACCAAGGGGACGCTGTGAGCCCCGGAAACGGTAATTTTTTGTCAGTGGTGCGTTGCACCCGATTGTTGGCTCTCGCGGGGCTGTGAGGGTCGCGGTTTTGCTCTGTCAGGAAGGGGGGCGGGGGCTACGAGAAGATCCGTGTGGGGTAGAGACAGGAGAGGGGGGGCCATCGATAGGGCCTTACGCGATGGAGACGGGGTGCGTCGTGCCGGTCGGTGAACTGCGGTCCCGAACTGACGGCCCACACCTATAGATGCAGGATAGGATGGTAAACCCCGGCGTCTCAAAGTGGAGCGCCTCGCCCGGGAGCGCTGTAACGGCCCGTAAAACCTGCCCGGCGGAGCAGACGTGAAAACCCACGGGATGCCGGGACAACCCGGCTGGAATCACGGATATGAACGTCTGACAGGCATCCGCGATCTGTCTGCCGGATTCACAGGAGCGAAACGCAGTACCCGGCACGCTCCCGGAGAGAAAGATAGACCGTCCAGGCGTTCGGCATGTACGCTGCCGGAACAGGATATGAAAAGGGGCCCATAAGAACCCCGGTAAAGAGAAGGAAAGAAAAGGTCGATTTACGCGGACTTAACCGCGAGGTCGACATCTTCCGCCTTGATCGTCTTGCGTCCCGCGTGCTGGGCAAGCCTGTTGGCTTCCTTGGTCAGCTCGGCGATGTACGCCTCAGCCTTGGTAACCAGTGCGGCAGCGGCGTCGCTGCCGACTCTCTCAGCACCATTCTTCTTTGCGATACGTACAACCGCAGCAATAGGTAGATCTGCCATAATCTCATTCCACCTCTAAAAAGAGGTGTATCAGTTAATATTTAAACGTTTCGGGTTAATCTCGGGAATTTGCGTTTCTCTTTACCATTGAGGGTATGTCCGGACAGTGCATCCCGATAACCGGCAGGTAACGGTGCCGATTGAAAAAACTGACGTGATAACCCCAATTGATAATCAGAGGCATAATCGGGGACTTTTCGATTGCACCAGAGATTTCGCCAGAATTATTGCATTGGTATAATCTGCAGAGGCGCGCGACGTATCCACGAAAATTCTATCGATATTTACCACCGGAGCTCCATGCCCCGCCCCGGCTCCGAGGAACGTGAGCGTGCGGAAGATCAGGTTCCCGGAGATCCCGTCGGGAGCCACGACCATCCCGTGCCTTCCCGCCGCCTCCTCGATCAGGATCTCGGTGTGCTCCGCCCCGGTCAGGCGTGCGACGAGCTCGGCATCCGCCATCGTCCGGTCGACGGACGGGTGCCGGCCGAGATCCCCGAACCGCCCTCCCGAGAGGACCGCCACCCCCTCGGGGAGCCCGAAACTCCGGGCGATATCCCGACCGATTCTGGCGAACCGCACCTTCTCCTCGACCGTCCAGCCCTCGTCGACCCCGACCGGGGCGAGGAGGAAGAGATGCCCGTCGGCGGTCTCGAGGAGGGCAATCCGTTCCAGGTGATCGACGCCTGCAGCCTGCTTGAGGGCTTTCAGGGTGGATGATGCAGGGAGAGTGCCCCTGACGGCGGCATCGATCCTGCCGGCATAGAGGGCTTCGATGAGGGCAATCTGTGGTTCCGCGGCCTCGACGACCGTAACCGCATCACCGAACGTTCCGGTGGTTCCCGGCGGGGAAAAAAGGATGAGATCGACCTCCCGGCCGACCGCCCGGACGGTCGAGAGGATCTTCGCGTCGGGAGACGCCGCACCAAGACCGACCGTTACCGGCATGCCCCTCCGTCCGAAAAGATCCCCATGATACCGTTCCGGTCGAGATCGAAGACCTGCGTCTCCCGGCCCAGGTACCTGACGGAGAGCCTCCCGGTCCCGTTAACCTCCCCGATGGCAGCGGCGGTGATTCCGACGTCGGCAAACCGGCGGCGGACCTCCTCCACGTTCGCCGGATTGACGGTCAGGATGAACCCCATGCCGGGATACATGCGCACCCACTGCTCGAAGGAGAGGTCGATCGCCGAGAGATCCGGCCGGGGTATCGCTTCGAGGTCGATCACCGCGCCCTTCCCGCTCACCTCAAGGAGCATACCGAGGGTTCCGATGACGCCCGGGTTGCTGATGTCCTTGCCGGCCGTCACCAGGCGCTCTTTTCCGAGATCCTCCATCACCCGGATCTGGGCCCGCACCGTCTCCGCCGACTTCATCGTGACCGAGTCCCAGTTGAAGCAGCACGCCGGGTGCACCCGGCCGTCGAGGTCAATCGCCGCGACGGCCACATCCCCCTCCTCTGCCGTGTTCGAGAAGATGAGCTGATCCATCCTGGCCGTCCCGAGGATCGCCACGTCCACAACGCTGTAGGGCGTCTCCGGGTGGAGGTGCCCCCCCACGATCGGGACGCCGAACTGTGCGGATGCTGCGACCATACCCCGGGTCACCTCATCGCGGATCCGGTCGTCCGTAACGGAGAGGATATCGACCATCGCAACCGGCCTTCCGCCCATGGCGGCGATGTCGTGAACGTTCACGAGCACAGCGCAGTACCCCGCCCAGAACGGGTCCGCCTCCATCAACCTGCTCCAGATACCGTCCGCCGCAAGAAGCAACGCGTCCTCTGCATTATGCCGGATGACCGCGGCATCCTCACCGAAGGAAGCGACAATATCGGGGCTCTCTATCCGGAGAGACCGGATCATATCCCCGATCTCCCTCTTCCGGGTGACGCCTTCGTATTCCCTGACGGCCCGTGCTACCGTATCGGTGGAGCAATCCTTCACCACAAGAACACCAACACTCCGCGTTTCTTTATGGTATTCTGCCTCATCAAAGATAATGTATTTGATTCACCGGTATTATGCACTCTGTCCCGGGCACCGATCGGGAAGGGAACCGCCGGCAGGAATCCGGCCGGAACAGGTATGACTTCCTTGCAGCGCACCCCCGGATCCTTCTGCATCCGCACCGGGGTGGCATTTTTGATACCCCGCGTCGAATAGTCTGTATGGACTGGGTGGAGAAGTACAGGCCGCAGCATCTTCAGGATGTCGTGGGGAACTCCGGCGCCGTCAGGCAGATATACGAGTGGGCGCGGGACTGGTCGCGGCAGAAGAAGCCGCTCATCCTGTACGGAAAACCCGGCACCGGCAAGACCTCGAGCGCGTATGCCCTCGCAAACGACATGAACTGGGAGGTCGTGGAACTGAACGCCTCCGACCAGCGGACGAAAGCGGCCCTCGATAAGGTGGCGGGCTCGGGATCCACCACGGCGAGCCTCTCCGGCGCGAGCCGCAAACTCATCCTGCTGGACGAGGCCGACAACCTGCACGGGCAGGCCGACCGGGGCGGGGCGAAGGCGATCGTGGAGATCATCGCGGCGGCGCAACAGCCGATCATCCTGATCGCGAACGACTACTACTCCCTCACGAGAGAGCTCAAGGCGGTCACGGAGCCGGTGCAGTTCCGGGCGCTCCAGGCCCGCTCGATCGTCCCCCGCCTCCGCCAGATCTGCGCCGCGGAAGGAGTGACATGCGATCCCGCCGCGCTCGACGAGATCGCGAGCCGCGCCGACGGCGATATGCGGGCCGCGGTGAACATGCTCTACGCCGCGGCCATCGGGAAGGAGCACCTCGCGGCGGGCGACGTCCACACCTCCGCAAAGGACGAGCGCTCGACGATCTTCGAACTCGTCGGAGCGACCTTCAAAGGGCGCAGAGACGCCGACCTGCTCCGCATGGCGGTGGAGGTCGAGGATACCCCCGACACCGTCGAACAGTGGCTCGAGGGGAACCTCGACCACATGCCGGATCTCGCCTCCCGGGCGAAAGGCTACGCCTCTCTCGCGAGGGCGGACGAGTATATCGGCAGGACCTACCGGCGGCAGTATTACACCCTCTGGCGCTACGCGAGCGCGGTCATGCTCCTCGGCGTCGCCGACGCCGCCGGCGGACACGGCGTCCGCGGCCGCATCATGCCGCCGTCGCGCTGGCAGAAGATGGGGGCGTCGAAGAAGCAGAAGGCGGTCCGGGCCGGCCTCTCCCGGAAGCTCAGCGAGATGGCGCATATTCCCGAAGATGCGCTTCGGGAAGACTTCTTCACCGCGATCAGCATCCTCGTCGAGCAGGACCCGGAAAAATACGTCCGCGAGTTCGAGCTCGACGCCGATGAACTGACCCTCTTCATCCACGACAAAGCCCGGGCGACGAAGATCGTCAAAGACGTGGCAAAGGAGGAGAAGGAGAGGGCAAAGAAGGCCGCCGCCGGAGAAAAGGCGGCCCGAAAGACCAGGAAGTCCCGGGAAGACGACCCTCCCGTCGATACCGGCGAATCGCGGCGGGATCCTCCCCCGGGCCAGGCGACGCTCTTCTAGAACACCATATCATCATATTTTTGAAGTTTTTGGCGCGTGCCGGGGCGGGCGCCATGTTCTCCCGCATTGCCGGGAAGAACCCGGGTTGCCCGATCAGGAGGTAGAGGGGGCGGCCCCCATCCCAAATGGCGATATCCCCACGGTCCACTGCATGGGGTGACCCTGGAAAAGGCCCGTGTACGGATTTCCCGTGGCTATCGCCACGCACTGCCCCCCCGGAGGGGCGGGGGAGGAGCGCGAAGCGCGGGCGGGGTGGGGGCTATCGGAAGAGCCTTACAGGGTAGAGAGATGGGGCTCCGAGGGGAGAACTTTACAACGCATCCGCAAAATAACGTGAGATCATCCCCTACATACCCCGGCAGCGGTAGCAATGGAGGAGAACCGGGCCGCAGTCCACGAACTCGCCGCCGTCCCCGTAGATCTCGCATCCCAGGTGGTAGACCAGGAGATCGCTGTCGATCCGGTCGGCAAGCGCGATCAGCGGCGGGACCATCTCCACGCCGGGCCGCACGGCGTAGATCAGGTCCGCACCCTCATACAACCGGATATCCGGTTCAAAGACGTCGTCGGTCACCACAGTAAGCCCGTCGTGCCGGATGCCCGACCTGATGTCGGTGCAGAGCATCAGGGCGCCGGCGGCCTGGATCAGCCTTGCGGCCTCGGGGTTGTTGCCGATACCCACCTCGACAGCCCGACGATACCGGGCGGCGATATACTCCCCGATACTCCGTTCAATACGTTTATAGTGACACATTACCCAGAGATTAGGTAATGGGCATCAATATTCTTTGGGACCCACAGGCACCGGGAGGTATCGAACTCCCGGTCGCCAGGATGATCGCGATGATCCTCGGGAAAGAACCCGCGCTCGTCGAATACCCGTTCCTCATCGACGGGTACGACCGGAACCGCGACCAGCACGATGCTCAAAAGATCCTGGACCGCCTGCAGGACACCCTCACGCGCAGATACGATATCGACGGCCCCCTGCTGCTCGTCACCTCCCGCGACCTCTACGTCAACGGGTGCGACTTCGTCTTCGGCCTCGCGAGACCGGCATGCGGCGTCGCCGTCGTCTCGACCGCCCGTCTCGGAAACGACTACTACGACAGGGTGCCGGACGATACCGACCTCATCGACCGGACGGCAAAAGAAGGCGCGCACGAACTCGGGCACCTCCTCGGGCTCGACCACTGCCCCGACCCCGAGTGCGTCATGTTCCGGCCGAAGACCCTGGACGAACTGGACCGGAAGAGGAAGAGGCTCTGTCCGGCCTGCCGGGAGGCGCTCGCGTCGTCAGGCGGGCGTTGACGGCAAACCCGATCCCTGCTGCCGATAATCCCCGCCGGGCGAGCCTCTTCCGGCTTTTCGACAGGAACCGGGCAAACAAAAGTATTAAACGAACGTGCCGGGAAACCTAGATCACAATGGGATACTCTTCTTCCTTGATCCAGCGAAAGTTCAAAGATATCGTCGGGAGACGGTATGACTCGGTCTTGAAGGATTACAGCGAGTTCCTGCTGACCGACGAGGAGATGCTCGTCCCCGAGGTCAGAACGATCCTGGTGCCGCTCGACCTCTTCGTTCACGACATCACCGACGAAGCAATCGACGTACTCTCCGCCTACGACGCCACAATCTCGCTCGCCTACATCACCGACGCCGAGGTGATCGAGCTCCTCGAACAGGCGCTCGACCGTGAATCGACGGAGGAGTTCCGGACAAAGAAGGAAGAGTACGGCCGGAAACTCCTCGAACGGACCGCAGCGAGACTCGAAGAACACGGCTTTTCGACCCAGACACGGATGTTTGTCGGACATAAGGGCGACGACGTCGTCCGGATGGCGAAGAACCACGACATGGTCGCGCTCTGCCGCCGCTACGCCGACGGGGAGTCGACCGACGCCTCGGTAAGCCCGATCGTTCTGCGCATCTGCCAGCGGGTGGAGACCCCCGCGCTCATCTACTGACGGGTGTATGATGGAAGCAGTGGCGCTGATCGCGGTAGCGGTCTTCCTCTTCACCTATGCGCTCATCATCGACGAGCGGATCCACCGGGCGGTCGCCGCCATGCTCGGTGCGGCGATCGTGGTCTTCGTCGGGATCGTCCCCTGGGAGGCACTCCTCGAACACGTCGACTTCGGGACGATCTTCCTGCTCATCGGGATGATGATCATCGTCAATACCGCCCGCGGCAGCGGTCTCTTCGAGTATATCGCGATACGGACCGCAAAACTCGCGGGGGGAAGCCCGATCCGGGTTCTCGTCCTCTTTGCGATCGTAACGGCGATCGTGAGCGCGTTCCTCGACAACGTCACCACCGTCCTCCTGCTCACCCCGATGCTCCTCTACGTCGCGAGGGTGATGAACCTCAACCCCATCCCGTTCCTGGTCACGGAGATCTTCGCCTCCAACATCGGCGGGGCGGCGACGCTCATCGGCGACCCCCCGAACATCATGATCGCATCGTCGGCAGGACTGACGTTCAACGAGTTCATCATCCATCTCGGCCCCATCATGATCGTCGACATGGCGATCCTCCTCCTGATGATGTACGTCATCTACGGCAGGTCGATGAGGGTGAGCCCCGACGAGCGGCAGGAGATGGTTCGGACGCTCAACGGTCTCGACGAGCGGGCGGCGATCACCGACAGATCGCTCTTCAACAAGTCGGTGGCCGTCATCGCCTTCGTGGTCCTCCTCTTCTTTGTCCACGACCGGATCGGAGAGATCCTGCACGTCGTCCTGCCGTTCGTCGACCCGGCGATGGGGCTCGAACCCGCCCAGGTGGCTCTCATCGGGGCGGCGATCCTCCTCTTCTGGAGCAGGCAGTCGCCCGAAGAGATATTCGAGAAGATCGAGTGGCCGGCCCTCTTCTTCTTCGGCGGGCTCTTCGTCATCGTGGGCGCCCTCGTCGAGACCGGCATCATCTCGAGCATCGCCGCGGTGATGATCGAGAACGTGGGATCGACAGGTGAAGCGATGTTCATCGTGACGTGGTTCGCCGCAATCGCCTCGGCGATCGTGGACAACATCCCCCTCACCGCGGCGATGATCCCGCTCATCCATGACCTGGGGGCGACGATGGACGTTTACCCGCTCTGGTGGTCGCTCGCTCTGGGTGCGTGCCTCGGCGGGAACGGAACCGCCATCGGTGCGTCGGCAAACGTGGTCGTCATCGGTATCGCCGAGCGCGAGGGGATCGGCATCACCTTCATCGACTTCCTGAAGGTGGGGATGCTCGTGCTCTTCGTGACGGTGGCGGTAGGATTCGGAATGCTCTGGCTGAAATTTGCGATGTGAACGACATGAAGATTCTCGTGCTTATCGATGGTTCGAAGTGGAGCCAGAAAGCGGCTCTGCATGCGATTGGACTGGCAAAGCGGAAGAATGCCGAGGTAGTCCTCTTCTCGGTGCTGGATATCGCGGAGGCCAAGGCGATGGCGTTCAACTTCTGCGCCCAGAGCGGGATCTGCGACCAGCTGAAGGACTACGAGGGCCGGATCTGGAAGGATATGCGGAAGAGCATCGAGGACGACCAGAACAGCATCCTCACCCGCTACCAGGGCGAGAGGATCCGGTGTTCGACAAAGATCGTCGAGGGGGCAATCAGGGAGGAGATCCTTGAGGAGGCAAACTCCGGCGAATACGGGCTGATCGTCATGGGCGCTTTCGGCAGGAGCGGAAAGTCCCGGATCGGCGCCCTGCTCGAACAGATCGGCGGCGCGGTCAGACCGCCGCTGCTCGTCGTCCGCTGAACCGTCCTCTTTTTCAGCCCGGGCAGCCGGGACAGCCGGGGCGGTTTACTGACGGTTGCCTCTCGTTGTATCGTGAGGGCCCCCCTCCCCGCGGGCCGCCTCCCCCAATGGCGATACTCCCACGGTCCACTGCATGGGGAGATGCCGGAGAAGAACCGTGCACGGCTTTCAACCAGGTATCGCCACGCACTGCCCCCGCCCCTCGTGGGCGGGGGAGGAGGCCGAAGGCCGGGCGGGGTGGGGGCTACAGATATCCAGGATGGGTAGAGACAGGAGAGGGGGGCCCTGCCCCCCTCCCCGTCAGCCCCTCCCCCAATGGCGATACCCCCACGGTCCACTACATGGGGAGAGCCGGGAGAAGAACCATACACGGCTTCCCACCGGCTATCGCCACGCACTGCCCCCGCCCCTCGCGGGCGGGGGAGGAGGCCGAAGGCCGGGCGGGGTGGGGGTTCCAGATACCCCGGAGAGGTAGGAGAAGGGGTGTCCTGCTCCCGCCGGGATACCTCAGGCGGGCCCCGCCATCAATACCCACGCGAGGCCGCGGAAGCTCGCAAAAGCGCACCGAAAAAATAAGGAGTTCGTCCCGAACCTACTCGACTTTTTCAAGATCTTCCGAGAGGTCTCCCGAGAGATCAACCGTTAAGAAGTCGCCGCCGGACGGGAGCGCCATGGTGAAGTTCATTGTGGTGTCGACCTGCACGGTGCCCTCCGCCACCGTCATCTCAAGCACGTGACCGCCAGCGGCGCGGTCGCCGGTGATGAAGTGAAGGTGGTAGCCGGGAACGTTGACCCCTTCTGCCAGTGCCGGGGTCCAGAACCCGACGGCGGTTCCGGTGACGTTCTCGAACATAAAGACCGTCTGGTTTGCCGTCACGTCGACGAGCCGCGGGTAGGGCTTCTCCTGAGCGGGCACGCTCCGGGTCACCACGTGCGGGAAGGTGCCGTCCACCTTGATCGCGTAGAAGAGGTTCTCTGAAGGGAACTCCGCCTCCACGCGGCTCTGGAGAGCGGTCAGGTTCATCGGCTCGTCGACCGCGACCGTGATGTCCGGATCGAAGAAGGTCGCGGCCGCAAACGGCGTCGTCGCACTTCCGGAAACCGGGTAGGCCCGTCCGTCGACCCGGATCAGGTACCACTCGCCGTCGATGCCGATCAGTTCTCCGTCGAGCCGGTCGCCGCACCCGATACCGAAGTCACCGTGCCTCGCGAGCTCGTCAAACGCCATGCTGCCGTCGTAGGTGCCCTGGAGGAGGGCATCGATGGTCGAAACCTGAAAGAGCGTATCCCTATCTTCGAACGCGGGGACAGCCGGGAGAGGAGCGGCCGCAAGGCCGATCCAGACCCCGGCAAGGAGGAAGGCGACGGCAACGACCGTGTAACGGAGCAATCTGTCCCCACCCATAAGAGCCGCCTCACAACTCCCCGATATCTTCGTCCCAGAGATCGGGATGCTGCTCGATGAACGCGCCCATCATCTCCTTGCAGACGTCGAGATCCAGATCGAGCACCTCGACCCCGTGCGACTCGAGGAACTCCCGTGCTCCCGTGAAATTTACCGATTCTCCGGCCACGACCTTCCCGATCCCGAACTGGACGGCCGCTCCCGCACAGAGGTAGCAGGGCATCAGCGTGGAGTAGAGCGTGCAATCCGCGT
The DNA here is from genome assembly GCF_900095385.1 of Methanoculleus chikugoensis. Classification (GTDB taxonomy): domain Archaea; phylum Halobacteriota; class Methanomicrobia; order Methanomicrobiales; family Methanoculleaceae; genus Methanoculleus; species Methanoculleus chikugoensis_A. The sequence continues at coordinate 55,639 of NZ_FMID01000024.1, read as the reverse complement.
AGTTACCGATCCTCCCGGCGTCCCTCAGGCAGTCAATCTCGGCATGGAGCACGGGATCGTCAGCCTGGACCCGGCGGTTCCGGCCGCGCCCGATGATCCGGCCGTCGCGCACCAGCACCGAGCCGATAGGTATTCCGCCTTCCCGCAGGCCCGCTTCCGCTTCTTCGACGGCGCATTTCATGAATATGTCCATATCCATCTCTTCCCGGGCGCACAGCCAGGCATATAAACTGATTGCAACACCCTATCAGATATAAGAAGACGTTTCTGGATTATAAACGCATACGGGACGAGAACGGCAACCTGGGGAACCGACGGCGAAGTATCGGGACAGAGAGCCGCCGCCTTCAGACGCTCGGGATCTCCCGCTCGGTTCCGATCTCGTCGAGCGCCAGCCGGCCGGCAATCCTGACGTCGCGGTCGGCATCCCCGAGGAGGCGCAAAAGGGGTTCCCGGGCCCGCGGGTTGCCTATCCGGCCGAGCGCCCAGGCCGCCATCCTCCTGACCCGGGGTTTCGTGTCGTCAAGCAGCCGGATCAACGGCTCGACCGCCCGGGGATCGCCGATCTCCCCGAGCGCCCAGGCCGCCCCCATCCGAACCCAGGGGCTGTCGTCTTCCAGGCTCCGTATCAGCGGGAGGACGGGTTCGCGCCCATCGAGGAGCCCGAGCGCCTTCGCCGCTTTCCACCGGACATCGACGTATTCGTCCTCCAGCGCCTCGATGAGCGGCCTTACCGCGCGACTGTCGCCGAGTTCCCCGAGCGCGTCGGCAGCCCGCCACCGCTCGTTGAGATTCCCGGACGCAAGCATCGAGAGGTACCTATGGAGTTTCTCCTCCCCCTCAAGGCCTTCGGTCTCTCTCTCCGGCACCGGCGGATCCCTCCCTGCCATGGGCCACCTCACGCCCATCTGGGGTCGGCCGGGTATAAGGTTTTGCCCGGAAGATACGCACAGGGGGTGCATTTTTCTCCTCTCCCTGCCTTCACCATAGTATGGAGAGTCCGACGGTTACACCGGAGGGTACAGCGTTTCCCCCGGATATGGAACGTCTCGGCATCGTTGCCGGAGCGAAGATCGATATCAGAGACCTCGATGCGATGGGTCGCCGCCACAACTTCCGCGTCTACCTCTACTTCGAGGAAGACCTGGCTAAAGACTCCACGCTCCGGGAAGACCTGCAGGAATACCGCGACGTTCCCGACCTGGACCGCCCGTTCGTCAACCTGAATGCGTTCCTCCGGTTCGCCGCCGAGCAGGACCCCCTCTTCACCCGGCGACTGGACGAGCTCCCGCTGGTCATCGAAGTCACGGCCTACGGGGAACTCAGGACAGAGGAGGGCAAACTCGTGCCGTACGTCAAAGGGCTTATGCCGTTTCTGGACGAACTCACGATGGAGGAATCCGGGACCGCATCCTGAACCCTCTCTTTTTATGGAAGCCTGACGGTGCCCGCGCCTTTCAGGATATCCAGGCTCACGTCGAAGTTCCTGACCGTATGGGTGAGGGCACCCATGCTGATGATGTCGATCCCGGTCGCGGCATACCCGGCAAGATCGTCGCCGGCGACGCCTCCCGAGACCTCGAGGGTGACCCGCTCCCGGAGACCGCGGGCGGCCAGCGCCCCGACCGCCTCCCGGACGGCGTCCGGCGCCATGTTGTCGAGAAGGACGATATCGGCACCGGCAAGTGCCGCCTCGACGGCGTCCTGTGCCGTCTCGACCTCAACCTCGACCGCCCGGTAGCGACTCCGCTCCTTTGCCTTCCGAATCGCCTCGGTGAGCGGCACCAGCGCGAGGTGGTTATCCTTGATCAGGACCATATCCGAGAGGCAGTAGCGGTGCGGGTCGCCCCCGCCGAGAACTACCGCCTTCTTATCGAGCATCCGCAGACCCGGAGCGGTTTTCCGGGTCGCGGCAATCCGCACGTCGGGAGAGACCGCCCGGACGGCCTCGACCGCCTCCCGGGTCCGGGTCGAAATCCCGCTCATCCGCCCGATGATGTTGAGCGCCGTCCGTTCCAGGAGAAGGATCGCCCTCGCCCGGCCCTCGAGTTCGAGGAGAACCGTTCCGGGAGCAACCGATCTGCCGTCAGGGATACGCTGACGCACCTCGACCCCGAAATGCTCGAAGAGCACCCGTGCCTCCTCGAGGCCGGCGACGATTCCCGCATCCTTCGCCCGGATCACCGCCCGGCAGGCGACGTCGGGAACGACCGCTTCGGAGGTGGCGTCGCCCCACGGCGCATCCTCCCGGACAAAACGGAGCAGGTCCTCGATCGGGATCATCCGTACTCACGCTCCGACGGCGATCATCCGCTCGATCGCCCGCCGTGCCCGGCCCATGACCTCTCCGGGGAGGACAACTTCGTGCTCCCCGGACTCGAGCGCCCGGCGGAGGTCTTCAAGGGAGATCTTCTTCATATCCGCGCAGACGGCCTCGGGCTTCTCGTAAAAGATCCTTCCGGGATAGAGCACCCGCAGACGGGAGGCCATCTCCCGCTCGGTGAAGACCCACCAGGGCTCGTTCCCGCCGGCCGCGGCGTCCCGGACCATGCCCCCCGTGGAGGCTATCCGGTCGGCCTGCTCCTGAACCTCCGGCTGGCATTCGGGGTGGCAGACGATTGTGCCGCCTTTCTTCCGGGCAGCCTCGACGTCGGCAAGGGTGAACCCCGCATGAACGTAGCAGTGGCCGCCGGGAGGCAACGGAATAATTGTCTTTTCGGGGAGTTCCCGCTGGACGTATGCCGCGAGGTTTGCGTCCGGCCCGAAGAGAATCGTGTCGTTCGGCAGGGACGCCACGACCCGGACCGCGTTTGCCGAGGTGCAGGTGATGTCGGCGAGCGCCTTGCTCTCCGCCGTGCTGTTGACGTAGACCACAACGGCCGCATCGGGGTGCCGCCGGCGTGCCTCCCGGATCATATCCGGGGTCAGGAAATCGGCAAGCGGGCATCCTGCGTCCTCTACGGGGATGACCACCTTGCGATCGGGGTTGAGGATCTTTGCCGTCTCGGCCATAAACCGGACACCACAGACGACGATCAGGTCCGCCGCGGTCTCCTTCGCCTTCACCGCGAGCTCGAGGCTGTCGCCCACCACGTCGGCGAGCCCCTGGATCTCAGGAGGCTGGTAGTTATGCGCCATGATTACTGCGTTCTTCTCGGCCTTGAGCGCACGAATCTCCTTTTCCATTGTTACGTACCCACCACCAGAGGGTTCTCGAGGTTCTTTAAGAGCGTCAGGATGGAGAGGGCCGCCATATAGCTCGTTGCAGGGTTATCGGGGCTCGGGACGTTCCTGACCCGGACGTAGATCTCCCCGAAGTCCCCCTCGACGAATATCTCGTGGATGTTCCTCTCCGCCGCAGGGTCGACCCAGAGTTCCACGTCGGCATCCCTGCCCGCGGCGAGTCCCAACGCTACCGCGACGTTGATATTTTTAGGGTATTGCTTTATACAGTCGTGCGCCAGCCCCTTAAATATCTCTGTCCGGGCTTCGGCGGTTATCCCGAGCGAGGCTGGAGGTTTCGTCGTCCGCAGGAGGAGGCGGCTCGGCGGCGAGACCTGCCCGATCTTGAGGTTGTCGAGTCCGATGATGGCGCCGCTCGGAATGCGGATCTTCTTTCCCACCTCCCGTGCGACCTCGACGAGGTGCTCGCGGAACTCGTCGTCCGCAAGAGCTCCCCCGGAGAGGACGATGATATCCCGCCCCGACCGGAGGACCGCTTCGCCGTATATCCTGACGGCGTCGACCGAGGCGGCCTCCACGACGATCGAGAAGTCTTCCCGCATGAAGGCGTCGAAGTCCGTATATGGCCGCGCATGGCAGAGCGCCGCCAATTTCTCCGCTCGTCCGGGGATGATATCGAAGACGGCGGCGACCTGGATGCTCTCGGCGTGTGTGGCGATGATATGCCCGACGTTGCCGCATCCCAGCAACCCTATTTTAATCATCGAATAAAGAAGTTGTAATGTCAGCGGTTAAGTATTGTGCTCAGGCCGAAACCGGTCGAAAGAGGAGCAAACTATCCTCCGACCGATAGAGGCAACCGGACCGCCGGGAGCCGGGCCGGCCGCCGACCGCGCGCAGGGAGAGTCGATCGCCATCACGTTTGAGGAACTGCGGGAAAGACGGGTCTACATCGAGACCTACGGGTGCACCTACAACCATGCCGACACACAGAGGCTCGCGGCGATACTGGAAGGTTTCGGCTGCACGCTGACCGAACGGCCGGAGGAGGCGGATGCCGTCATCGTCAACACCTGCACGGTGATCGGTGCGACCGAACGTAAGATGCTCCGGCGCCTCGCCCTATTCGCCGACCGCGACCTCTACGTGACCGGGTGCATGCCGGTCGTCCAGATGGATAAGATCCGTTCGGTCTGCACGCCGCACGTCATCTACCCCGACGAGATCCGCAAGCGATCCGCCGGCGTCGGCACCCGGGGACCGGGGGCGACCGGCGTGGTGCAGGTGGCGAGCGGGTGCGTCGGCCGGTGCAGTTACTGCATCACCCGGTTCGCCCGGGGACGGCTCGCGAGTGCGCCTGCAGAGGAGATACTCGACGCCGTCCGGGCTCTCGTCGCGTCGGGTGCCTACGAGATCCAGCTGACCGGGCAGGACGTGGCCGCATGGGGGCTTGATCGGGGTGAGTCGCTCCCCGATCTGCTGCGGGAGATAGCGGAGATCCCCGGGAGGTTCGCCGTCAGGCCGGGGATGATGAACCCGGCTACGGTGCTCGGAATCCTTGAACCGCTCGTCAGGGCTTACGAGAGCGACAAAGTCTTCCGGTTCCTCCACCTCCCCGTCCAGTCGGGCTCCGATACCGTCCTTGAACGGATGCGGCGCGGCTACGCTGCGGCCGACGTCGTCCGGATCGTCGACACGTTCCGGGAACGCTACCCGGATATGATGATCTCCTCCGACTTCATCACCGGGTTTCCCGGGGAGACGGACGAGGAGTTTTCACAGACGCTCGAACTCCTCCGGAGGGCGGCGTTCGTGAAGGTGAACATCACCCGCTACTCCCGGCGGCCCGGAACGCCTGCGGCGGCCTTGAAAGACCTCCCCGAGCGGATACGCAAAGACCGCTCCCGCATACTGCTTGCCGAAGCAAACCGGATCTACGACTCCTACAACGAGCGCTGGATCGGGCGGGAGACGCCGATCGTCGCGACCGAGAAGAACGCGCCGGGATCGACCGTCTGCCGGAATCCCTGCTACCTCAACGTCGTCGTAGAAGAGGATCTGCCGTTCGGGTTCACCGGGAAGGCGGTGATAACCAAAAACCGCCGGCACTACGTCACCGCCGAACTGATCCCGTCCGACGACGAGAAAGTTTAGCCGCGGCGAAACTTTTTCTCCCGACAGGGCATATCTCCTCTCCATGCAGGGGATCACCGGGCAAGAACTCTCCTCGAAGAAGGCGGAATACCTCAAATACATTCACATGCAGGACGACGTCGTAAAGACGACCGAGATCGCCGCCCACTTCTCCGTCGCGCCCTCGACGGTGACGAAAGCGCTCACGGAGATTGCAAAAGCGGGATATATCGAGCATACGCCCTACCACGGGGTGAGGGTCACCTCTCGCGGCACCGAATACGCCCGGTTCCTGGTTCGCCGCCACCGGATCGTCGCCCTGGTGCTCAGCCGCCACGGGCTCGAGCCCGAAGAAGCCTGCAGGGAGGCAAAGAAGATCGAGCAGTGTTTCTCGAAAGACCTCACCGACAGGATGTGCACGTCGCTCGGGCACCCGATGATGAGCGTCTGCGGGGAGATCGAGCACGATCACCGATGCTGCGGGTCTTTTGGCGGGTACCGCGGGTGACGGCGAAACGCCTTTGTCTTTTGTACGGGAAAATTTAGACAGACACCAAACCAGGAGTGGAGATCGATGAGGTCGCAGAATAACAACAATATCGGCCGTTTATCTCTCGCCGCAGCCGTAATCACGGTCATTCTGCTGGCAGCAGCCACGGCGGGGTGCACCGGCACCGACCGGCAGGACACCGGGGAAGTCGCCGTCGCGGTAACCATACCGCCCGAACAGGAGTTTGTAGAGCGGGTGGGCGGCGATCACGTCCGGGTGATCCTGCTGGTGCCGCCGGGAGCCGACCCGCACACCTACGAACCCCCGCCGGGTGTTCTCGCCGACGTCGCGGGGGCGGATATGTATGCCGTGGTCGGTTCGGGGATCGAGTTCGAACTCGCCTGGCGGGAGAAGATCGCCGCCCTGAACCCCGGGATGCGGGTCGTCGACTGTTCGCGCGGCGTCGACCTGATCGCGGCCGGTGACGGCGAACACGCGGGGGCCGACCCCCACATCTGGACATCCCCGAAGAACGCGAAGATCATGGTCGAAAACATCCGCGACGGGCTCATTGCGGTCGACCCGGCAAACGCTGAAGACTACCGCCGGAACGCCGATGCCTATCTCGGGGAACTCGACGCCCTCGACGCGGAGATCGCCGGTGCGCTCGCCGCATCGGGGGTGAAAAAGGTCATGGTCTACCACTCATCGTGGGCCTACCTCGCCCGGGACTACGGCTTTGTCGAGGTGCCGATCGAGAACGAGGGAAAGGAACCCTCGCCGCAGAGGATAGAGCACCTCATCAAGCAGGCAAAGGAGGAGAAGATTCGGGTGATATTCGCGTCGCCCGAGCACTCCACCCGGAGCGCCGAGGTGATCGCGGACGCGATCGGGGGCACCGTGGTGACGGTGAGCCCGCTCGCGAAGGACTACCTCGCGAACATGCGGCACGTGGCCTCGACGTTTGCGGAGAGCGGCAGGCCATGACCGCACCCGTGATCGAGGTCGAGGACGTCCGGGTCAGGCTGCGCGGTCATACCGTCCTCGAAGACGTGAGCCTCGCCGTCTACCCGGACGACTTCTACGCGATCATCGGGCCGAACGGCGGCGGGAAGACGACGCTTCTCAAGGTGATCCTCGGCCTCCTCCAACCCTCCAGCGGCACGGTCAGGATCCTCGGCGGGACGGGGGCGGCGGCGAGGAGGGATCTCGGCTACGTCCCACAGTTCCGGACGTTCGACTTCGAGTATCCCATCACCGTGCGGGAGATGGTTCTCTCCGGTCGCCTCGGTCACATCACCCGAATCCCGCGGCGTTACGGGGCCGATGACCATGCCCGGACTGAGGAGGCGCTCGAGACGATGGGCATCGCCGGTCTCGCCGACCGGCAGATCCGGAACCTCTCCGGCGGAGAGCAGCAGCGGGCGATCATCGCCCGGGCGCTCGTCGGCGACCCGAAGGTGCTGCTCCTCGATGAACCGACGGTCTACGTGGACGCGCCGACGGCGGCGCAGTTCTACAGCATCCTTGACGCGCTCCGCGAACGGATGGCGATCGTCCTCGTGACCCACGACATCGGGGTGATCCCGGAGCACGTGACCCGGGTCGCCTGCCTGAACAGGCGCCTCTATACGCACGACACGAACGAGATCACGCCGGATATGCTCGAAGCCGCATACCACTGTCCGGTCGATCTCATCGCCCACGGGGTTCCGCACCGGGTCTTTTCAGAGCACCGGGAGGAGGATTGAGCGTGTTCGAGATTCTCGGGTTCGAGTTCTTCAGGAACGCCCTCATCGCCGGGGTGCTCGCGAGCGTGGCCTGCGGCATCATCGGCACCTACGTCGTGGTGCGGCGGATGGTCTCGGTCAGCGGCGGTATATCCCACGCGGCCTTCGGCGGGATCGGCCTCGGCTACTTCTTCGGGATAGACCCGCTCCTCGGGGCAACCGGATTCACCGTGGCGACGGCGCTCGGGATGGGTGCGCTCCAGCTCCGAGCCCGGCAGCAGATGGACACCATCATCGGTGCGGTCTGGGCGGCGGGGATGGCCATCGGGATCCTCTTCGTCTACTTAACACCGGGATTCGCCCCCGACCTCTTCTCCTACCTCTTCGGGAACATCCTCCTCGTCCCAAGGGGAGACATCCTCCTGATGGGGGTGCTCGTCGCCATCATCGTCGCCGTCGTGGCCCTCCTCTACCGGGAACTCCAGGCGGTCACGTTCGACCCGGACTACGCGAAGGTCATGAACCTCCCGGTCGAGCGGCTCTCGCTCCTCCTCCTCGTGCTGATTGCGCTCACGGTGGTGATGCTGATCCGGGTGGTGGGGATCATCCTGGTGATCGCGCTCCTGACGCTCCCGGCGGCGATCAGCCGCCTCTACACCACCCGGATCCGGAGCATGATGATACTCGCCGTCGTCCTCGGCATCGTCTTCACCCTGACGGGGATAGGGCTCTCCTACCTCCTCGACGTCCCCTCGGGCGCGACGATCATCCTCGTGAGCACGCTCGCGTATGCGGGCGCCCTCGGGATAGAGCGCCTCCGGCAGGGCGACTAGCGGGACAAACCGGTGCGCTTATGCCGGCGTACGCGAGAGGTGAGTGAGCAATGGATCCGATCATCGAAGAGGGATACGCCCGCCTCCTCGAAACCCTTGAGGACCTGCAGGCGAAGAAGGAAGAATCGGCCTCGGAACTCCGGGGCAACATGGGAACCCTCCTTGCGCGGATGGCTGCCGATACGGCGCCGGTCGTGAAGCAGATCGGGCTCGAGATGCTCCGGCGCGCAAAGAGGGAGGCGTCAGGGGAACTCTACGACCAGGTGTTCTACGAGAAGAAGATGATCGTTCTCGGGAAAGGCGACCCGCTCCCCTACCGCCCCGACGACCCGACAAAACCCGTCGATGCGCAGATCTGCGTCCTCGACGAGGACGGGGCCTTCCACGAACTGATGTACACCAACACCGATATCCGGACGGATTCCTACCTCGCCGCACTCGCGCCGGAGGAGGCGTTCGACATCTACGGCTACGAACTCGTCTTCATGCTCTACCGGGCGCTCTACGAGTACGCAGAGATGGACGAGGAGCTGACGGCCGCGCTCGCGCGGACGCTCGAGTATATCGGCTCCTGAAAACATTTTTTTCGAAAGCGCCCCCGGATATCGAGGGAGGGCCGGGTTTAGCGGGCCGCCCTGGGGGTTTTGATCGCTGCATGCGTGTGGTGAGGGGAGGCCAGCAGCTTCCGAGCCTCGGGTGTCCCGAAGAGCAATGGGTGGGACTCACCATGCACGGATTTCCACTGAATATCGCCCCCAGGGGGAGGGGCTGACGGGGCGGGGGGCTTGCCCCCCTCCCCTGTCTCCGCTTATTAATGAGTTCGTGTAACCCCCACCCCACCCGCGCTTCGCGCTCCTCCTCCGCCCCAAGGTGCGGGGGCAGGAGATCGAGCACAGAAGAACGACGTTCCTTCAGGATGCGACGGTTCGTCAAAATCGGAGCTGGAGAAACCAGAAGGGTTTCGGGAATGGAGTTTGAGCACAGGAGGTGCAAAATGCGATGCTCCGGAGGAGCGGAGCACGAGAAGCCGTGAGGCTTCGAGGTGCGCAGCCCCACGATTCGCTGCACTGGGCTTTTGATCGAGTCCTGCTCGTTCTATTATGCACCACCTGACCCTTTCACCTGCGCCCAAAGATGGGAAAGAGCGGCTCGGTGGGATCGCGCCCGGCCCCGAGCGCCGTGAGGGAATATGAGCGCTGGAACCGCTGCCCCTCGGCGTTTTCGTAGGTGACGACCGCTTTTGCCTCCAGGACCATCGACGGCAGGCTGAACCCGGACTCCTCGTCCGGGTCGAGCGAGGCGACCTCGAACTCGATGTCGAGCGGGACGAGAGCAACGTGGATCTTCTGCGCCCTCGCGGTCCCGGTATTGATGACGATGATCTCCCGCGCATCCTCCGAGAGCTCCGCGGTGACGAGCGGATAACTCATCGTATCTTCCATGATATGGAAGCTCATCAGGAGAACAAGCACGAAGACGAGTGCGATGAGGGCGAAGAAGGGCTCGATGAAGAGCAGTCCCAGCGTGATGAGGGCAGCCGTCGCCAGGATGATCTTCTGGTTCTTTTCCATACCAGATGAGTTGGTTCGCCGGAAATTATAAGAGTAGGCTTCGGACGGGGGGCGGCAGGATGCAGTCCGGGCGCTCGGCCCCGGAGTCCCCGGCACTCATCCTACATGAGGGGCAACATGAATCATATACCGTCGTCACGAAAGTATTACAGAGAGGCAGCATGCTTGAGTTGAAATTCGTTCGTGCACACCCCGAGATCGTCCGGGCAGACCTCACGAAGAGAGGAGATACCGAGAAACTGGCCTGGGTCGACGAGGTGCTGGAGATGGACCGGAGGGCCCGGGAACTCACCGTGGCGACCGGCGACCTGCGCAACCGGAGAAACGTCATATCCCGCGAGATCAGCCAGGCGAGGAAGGCAGGGAACGATATCACTGAACTCCTCGCCGAAGCCGCAGGCCTCCCGGAACGGATCAAGGAGGCGGAGGCGGAGCGCGAGACGCTCACCGAAGCGGTACGGTACCGCCTGATGCGGCTCCCGAACATCCTCCACGAGAGCGTGCCCGTCGGCAAGGACGATACCGAGAACGTCGAGATCCGCCGATGGGGCGAACCGAAACTTCCCGCGTTCGACCTGGAGAACCACGGCGCTCTCGCCGTCGAACACGACTGGGCGGACTTCGAACGCGCGGCGAAGATAGCCGGGGCCGGGTTCTACTTCCTGAAAGGCAGGCTCGCCCTGCTCGATATGGCGCTCCAGCGGTTTGCGATGGACATCCTCGTCGAGCGCGGATACACCCCGATCATCCCTCCCTACATGATGAACCGGGCCGCATACGAGGGCGTGACCGATCTCGCCGACTTCGAGAACGTCATGTACAAGATCGAGGACGAGGACGAGTACCTGATCGCGACGAGCGAGCACCCGATGGCCGCGATGTACAGCGACGAGATCTTCGAGGAGAAGGATCTCCCCCTCCGGCTGGCGGGGCTGAGCCCGTGTTTCCGGCGCGAGATCGGGGCGCACGGGCTCGACACGAAGGGGCTCTTCCGCGTCCACCAGTTCCACAAGGTGGAGCAGTTCATCTACGCGACGCCCGAACAGTCCTGGGACCTCCACGAGGAACTGCTCGCGAACGCCGAGGAGGTCTTCCAGCGTCTCGGCCTCCCCTACCGGGTCGTCTCGATCTGCACGGGGGATATCGGGACGGTCGCCGCGAAGAAGTACGACCTCGAGGTCTGGATGCCGCGCGAGGAGCGTTACCGCGAAGCGGTCTCCTGCTCGAACTGCACGGCCTACCAGTCGGTCAGGCTGAACATCAAGGTGCGCGACCCGACCGAGTTCACCGAGAAACGCTACCTGCATACCCTGAACAGCACCGCGATAGCGACCTCCCGCGCGATCCGGGCGATCCTCGAGAACTATCAGAACGAGGACGGTTCGGTCACGATCCCCGAGGCTCTCAGGCCCTACCTCTACGGCAGCGAGACGCTGTAGGGAAACCGGCAACCAATCTTTCCGGCGGATGCAGGGCGCCGGATAACTACTTCTTTCGCAGTCCCGCTATCTCGCCAAGCAGCATACCATACGCCCGGCGCTCCTCGGTGACGTCCTCGTAGGTGACATACTCCGTCCCGTCCGAGAGTTCGACCGGCCGAAAGAGGATCACCTTTTCAGTCCCGTCCAGGCACCGGACGGAGAACGTCCGCGGACGGGGCCGGCAGGGGCCGGCCAGTTCCCGGTCCGCCTTCCAGGCGGCGATCGCCTCCCGCCGGCGCGCGGGATCGGGGAACGCGAGCCGGAACCAGTCTCTCCCGGTGGGGATATCCACGAGCGTATACCCGAAGAGGTTGGTGAATGCCCGATTGATGTAGGCATAGTGCCCGTCGCTCTCGATGACGGCCGATGGAATCGGTGACGAGTCGACCAGGTCCCGGAACCGTGCTTCGCTCCGGCGGAGGCGATCCTCGGTCTGACGCCGGGCGAGGGCGATCGAAGCCTGGCGGAGGAAGGACTCGATTGCAGGCTTATCTTCGAGCACTTCTTCGGGCCCCATACAGATCCCGACCAGACCGAAGAGTTGTTCCTGCCACACCAGCCCGGTGAGGTATATCTTCGCGATCTCAAACCTCTGCTGGAGCGTCTCATAGGTATCTTCGGGAAATACATGCAGGCACGCATCGGCAAACGACAACTCTTCATCCTCAAAATAGGGACAAAAGTGCATCTCCCTCATGGCGAAGAACGTCGACGGGGACTCATTGAATGGGGCAGAGTAAAAGACCCCGCGGACGGGAAAGGTCATGCCGACGGGATCCTTTCCTATGATCTCCTTCACCCCGTTCCGAATGCTATCGGGAGTCATCGCACGTATAAAGAACTCCTGTTTGGCCTCGTCATAGGAATGCACGTAACATCGTGGGTTTGGAACAACTCTCACAATTGTCTCGGCGATGTACTGGTAGATATCCGCCTCCGCCGGCATATCGACGAGTTCCATCGCCGTCCTGGCGAGGAACTCCATGTTCCGGGTATACCGCTTTCGCTCGGTGATATCCTCGAGGACGAGGGTGCACCCCTTCTCCCCGTCCTCAAACGTCGTCGGGATCGCCTGCATCTGGTAGAAGAGGTCTCCCCCCTCGTCCCGCTGGTACCGGAGATCGGTCATCACCTGCTCGCGTTCCAGGCCTTCGATGACGGCGATCGCCTCCGGCGAAGAGACGACCGGAAGAGCGGCCTCCTCCAGCGTCAGGCCAATAAGCTCGTCCTTCGAGCGTTTGAGGGCTTTCTGGCACTGGTCGTTGACCTGGACGATCCGCTGCTCGTTATCCAGGATGATGATCAGGTTCTTCGTGAAGCAGAGGAAGGCGGAGATCGGGACGCGCTGGGCGAGGGAGTAGAGTTTTGCGTTGCCGATGCTGCGGACGTCGACTTTGCCGGCGATCTGGAGGATCTCGAGGTGCTTCGAGACCGAGTTCCGGGTGACACCGAGCTGTTTCGCCACGTCGGTGATGGTCATGCCCTTCGGCCGGAACCGGAGAGCACGAAGGATGCGGTTCGGGAGATCGTGTTCCTCCTGCATAACAGGTGCATCCTTGCTGCACCGATACATCATACTTCTGTCGGGGCGAGAGCGGGGAGGTGCATCCCCAGGTATATCTTCCTGTTTCCCCATCCGGAGCAGCGCGATCGCCGATCGAGCGCTGCCTGCCCGGATTCGGCAACCGCCGCTCTTCCACTCTCACACCTCACGGGATCGTCCTGACGATCCGCTCCTTTGTCACCTTTCCGGCGATGAAGCGGGCGAGGGCGAGGAGCGCCAGGCCCACGACCGCGAGGACCGCCTCCGCCGTCGCCGAGATTCCCGACCCGCCGGATACGACGGCCTGGATCCCGCCGATCAGGAAGATGAACCCGAATATGAAGGCGAACCCGAGGATCTGGTTCTCCCGCATCCCGAGCGCGAGCTGGGCCGCGCCGATGAGCCCGGCCGCGGCGGCGATCCAGACCGGGACGACGGCCGCGAGGTGGAGGAGGAGCAGGGGTTCGGCGGCGATGGGAGCGTCCGCCAGAGCAGAGGCTGCCCCCATGCTCACCGCGGCCGCGAGGAGGGTCGTCAGGTACGCCGGGACGACGACCCCGAGGGCTTTCCCCTCCCAGAGGCGCTGGAGCGAGACCGGGGCGCAGAGGAGGGTCTCGATGGTGCCGTCCCGCTTCTCGCGGAGGAAGGCGTCGGAGCAGAAGATATAGCCCATGAAGACCCCGACCGGGAGGGTGATCGCTGCGATGCCGCCGGCAACAGCCGCGGCGTCTCCACCGGCTGCCGCGGCGATGCCGAGGGCGGTCATGACCGGGAACCAGATAGCGAAGATGAACGCGGTGATGAGGACGCCCCGGTTCCGGAGGGCGAGCCTTACCTCCCGGCGGGCGATGACGGAGAGCGTGCTCATGCCCCACCCTCCACCCGGCCGACGTGTTCGAGGTAGATCTCCTCAAGCGACCGCGACGACCGGCGGACCTCCTCGATACGGAACCCTGCCCCGACAAGGGCCGCAACGAGGTCGGGTATCGCAGCCGGATCGGCGAGGGTGCATCGGAGGGCGTCGTCGTCTGCGTCGCACCCGGCAACGAACGGGAGGCTCCCGACGGTCTCGCACGCGCGGGCGCGGTCGCCGGGGTCGGTGAGGGCGACCGTCACGGCCGGGCGACCGGATGCCGCGGTGAGGTTCTCCACCGAGTCGAAGGCGCGGATCCTGCCCTCGGCGAGGATCGCGACCGTGGAGCAGATGCGCTGGACCTCGTCGAGGTGGTGGGAGTTCAGGAAGACGGTCATCTCCTCCCGGCGGGAGAGTTCGACGATGAGGTCGCGGACCATCCTCTGCGCGCCGGGGTCGAGACCGGAGGAGGGTTCGTCGAGGAAGACGACCTCGGGACGGTGGAGGATCGCCCGGGCGATCCCGAGCTTTCGCTTCATGCCGGTCGAGAACGTCCCGACCGGATCGTCCCGCCGGTCGGCGAGACCGACGAGCGCGAGGAGTTCGTCGATCCTCGCCGCAGGGTCTTCGACGCCGTAGAGTCCGGCGTAGTAGGCCAGGTTGTCCGCGGCGCTCATCCGATCGGAAAGACCGTTGTTCTCGAAGAGCACCCCGACTCGTGCCCGCGCATCGTCGTCGGCGGCGAGGTCGCGGCCGAGAACCCGGACATTCCCCGCGCCGGGGGCGAGCAGGCCGAGCAGGATCCGGATTGTCGTGGTCTTTCCGGCGCCGTTCGGGCCGAGGTAGCCGAAGATCTCGCCGTGCCCGACGGTGAACGAGACGTCGCGGAGGATATCGCGGTCGTCGAACGACCGCGAGAGGCCCCGGACCTCGACGGCGTTCACGCCCGCCCCCTCCGCTCGATGCCGGGACGAATACGGGATCCAGCCGCATGACCGGGTGAAAGCATACCGATCAATTCCCGGCCACGGGGCATCAAACCATCGGTTTGTGCGGAAACGACCATGAGATGGCGCCGGAGCCTTATCCTGTAGGGTAGGAGGGAGAGTGACAGGCATCCCTCTTACGCGACAGAGACAGGGGAGGGGGGGATGCTCCCCCTCCCCGTCGGCCCCCCCAAGTGCGATGCCCTCACGGTCCACTGCCCGGGGATATGCTCCGGAGAGGGGGAATGTATGACTCACCTCCCCTGGTACGGCTTTCATGGGGGTATCGCCATGACTGCCCCCGCCCCTCGTGGGCGGGGAACGACTGCCGGAACGGCAGGAGTTAAAGCACCGCAGGTGTGAGTGAGGAGGCCGAAGGCCGGGTGGGGTGGGGTTACAACAGATATACTGAATTGGTGGTGACTACGGGAGAGTTTTACAGGGTAGAAGCAGGGGCAAGGGCTGCAAAGAGGTACCGCCAAACACCCGGATGAACCGCGCCCATATCCTCCATCCGGCCCAGACCTTCTCTCACCGAAATGGGAACAATTATAGAGGCGGAGAGGAGATTATCATCATTATAGGCAGGAACGCCCCGTGCTCTACCCCGGGCCGGTCGTTTCGCCGGGAGCCACTACAATGGAGTTCTCTTACGGCATCGACGACCGGCCGCGGCCGGCATCGCTCCTCATCTTCGGCCTGCAGTGGCTCGCAGTGAGCGTTCCCCTCGTCCTCATCACCGGCAGGGTGGTTGCCGGTCTCGAAGCCGGGGGATCGGCCGTCCCGTACCTCCAGAGACTCTTCCTCCTCGTTGCCCTGGTGCTGCTCACGCAGGTGTATCTCGGGCACAGGCTCCCCCTGGTGCTCGGCCCGGCGACGGTGCTCCTGGTCGGCATCCTTGCAAGCCTCGATGCAGGGTTTCCGGCCATCAACGCGTCGCTGGTGATCGGCGGGCTCCTCCTCACCGGACTTGCGGCGACCGGCCTCATCGGACACCTCCAGAGGCTCTTCACGCCCCGGGTGATCGCGGTCGTCCTCATGCTCATCGCGTTCACCCTCGCACCCACCATCCTCGATCTCATCACGGACGGCGGCGGCACGGTTCCGGCGACGCAGACCTTCCTCTTTGCCGTCGCGTTTGCGCTCGCCCTCTTCGCCGCACACGGATTTCTCAAAGGGGTATGGAAGTCAACCCTGCCGCTCTGGGCGATCCTCCTCGGCACCCCGCTCTACATCGCTCTCTTCGGGGCAGTTGCTCCTCCTCCCGCAGATACCGCCCTCGTCGCACTGCCTGAAAACCTGCTCGCGCCGCTCGCCGTGCCCGACGCCGGGATGCTCGCAGCGTTCCTGATCTGCTACCTCGCGCTCGCCACGAACGACCTCGGGTCGATCCAGTCGGTGGGCAGTTTGCTCAAAGCCGACGGAATGGGCGAGCGGGTGAACCGCGGGGTGGCCGTCACCGGCCTCGGGAACGTCCTCGCGGGCGTTACCGGAGTTATCGGCCCGGTGAACTTCTCGCTCTCCCCGGGCATCATCGCCGCCACCGGGTGCGCGTCACGGTTCGCCCTCGTCCCGGCCGCAGTCGGGCTCGGGCTCGTGGCCGCATCGCCGCTTGCCATCGGCTACCTGGAGAGCATCCCGGCACCCGTCATCGGCGTCGTCCTCACTTACGTCATGGCCGCCCAGATCGCGGCGGGGCTGATGCTCGGGCAGGAGAGCGGGGCGGTCGGGACGTTCGACGGGGGGCTGATCGTCGGCATCCCTCTCCTTCTCGGGACGCTGGTGGCCTTCCTGCCCCCGGAGGTCGCCGCAGGATTTCCGGCAATGATCCGCCCGCTGATCACGAATGGTTTCGTTGTGGGTATCGTCACGGTCTTACTGCTCGAGCACATCGTCTACCGGCGGCTACAGGCTTCGAGCTGAACGGGTGCGCTCGTGCATCGCCTCCCGTTTCCCGCGATTTTAAACGAGAGAATATTGCCGGAGAACCTCGGATACAGCATGAATTTTGAATAGGAGACCAAGTAGATATACAGTACAGAGGACAGCGAGGCCGTGAGATTTGAGCGCACGACCACCCGGTTATCAGCCGGGTGCACCACCTGTTCGAACAACTCCTGAAAACAAGCTAGAATGAGAAACGATGGGCCCGGTGCGATTCGAACGCACGACCTCCCGGTTATCAGCCGGGTGCACCACCGGCTATGCTACGGGCCCGACGCACTTGTAGTAGTGCCTATAAATGTTGTATAATCTTCAATTTAAAGGTTGTGCAAGGACCCTGCCCTGGAATCGCCTGAGTGTGACATCGCTGAAGAACCGACAGGGGCAACAGTCCAGGAGTGAGTGCCCTCCCGGGACGAAAGCCGTCGCGCATGGCTGCATCGGGGCGAGCAGAGGCGTTGCGATCATCGCCGCCCCTGCCGCGGGCAATGCGCATATCCTGAGGAAGAGGCGTCCGTGATCAAACTCCGGGAGAGAACACCTTCATCCCCCGGAGAACGATGGTATGCAACGGTTACGGCCCGTCGCGACTGCCCCGCAATACCCGGCATTTCGGCACCGGATTGTTCCGGACAGGCATCCAAAGCGCTATGTTGAAACCCAACAATAGAAGTACAGTTGAGTGGAACAATGGCAATACGGTACCTACTCGGAAACGAGGGCATCGCTCACGCGTGCCTGGAGGCAAACATCGATTTTGCCAGCGGCTATCCCGGAACGCCGTCCTCCGAAGTGATCGACGTCCTCCGGGTGCAGAAGGAGCGGCCCTTCACCGTGGAGTGGTCCACGAACGAGAAGGTCGCCTTCGAGAACGCGCTCGCCGCCGCCTGGTGCGGGGTCCGCGCGCTCTGCACCATGAAGCATGTCGGGCTGAACGTGGCGGCCGATCCCCTGATGACGAGCGCATACACCGGGGTGACCGGCGGGTTCGTCATCCTCACCGCCGACGACCCCTTCGCACACAGCTCGCAGAACGAGCAGGATACCCGGCGCTACGCGCACTTCTCCCGGCTCCCCTGCCTCGACCCGGCATCGGTCCAGGAGGCGCACGACATGATGCGAGACGCCTTCGCCCTCTCCGAGGAGTTCGGTCTGCCGGTGATCTTCCGCCCCACCACCCGGATCTGCCACTCGAAGGGCGACGTCGATCTCGGTGAGATCGGCACCGAGCACCGGGCCGCCGAGTTCCGGCGCGACCCGAAGCAGTACGTGGTCATCCCCGCGCATACCCGGGTGCTGCACAAGAAACTGAACGAAAAACAGCCGGACCTCAAACGGCGGCTGGTCGAACTCGGCTACAACCGCCACACCGTCCGGGGCAGGACCGCCGTCGTCGCGAGCGGCGTCTCGGCCGCCTACGTCCGGGAAGTGCTCGGCGACGACGTCTCGCTCGCGATCGTCGGCGCCTACCCGATCGACGAGGAGTGGCTCCGGGACTTCGTCGACCGGCACGAGAAGATTCTCGTCGTCGAAGAACTCGATCCGGTCGTCGAGGAGGTTGTCCGGCAGGTGGCGACGAAGACCGAGGTCTTCGGCAAGATCGACGGCACGGTCCCGTATGAAGGGGAGTTCACCCCGGCGATCGTCGCCGCCGCCCTGGAGAAGGCGGGCATAACCTCCACGACGACCTTCCCGGCGGCCGCCCCGGTCCCGGGAGTCCCGCCCCGTCCGCCGATCCTCTGCGCCGGGTGCATGCACCGGCCGACGTTCTACGCGATGCGGAAGGTCTTCCGCGACGGCATCTTCCCGAGCGACATCGGGTGCTACACCCTCGGGCTCCAGCTCGGCGCGGTGGACACCACCATCTGCATGGGCGCCTCGATCACCGTCGGGAGCGGGATCGCCCGGTCAGGGGAGGAGCGCCCCGTGGTCTCGACCATCGGCGACTCGACGTTCCTGCACACGGGAATACCGGGACTCTTAAACGCCGTCTACAACGGCGCCGATATGGTCGTCGTCATCCTGGACAACCGGATCACCGCCATGACCGGCCACCAGCCGAACCCCAACACCGGCATGACGGCCACGGGCGAGGAGAGCACCCCGATATCGCTCGACGCAATCTGCCGGTCGTGCGGGGTCTCCTGGGTCGAGACGGTCGACCCCTACGACCTTCCGGTGCTCCTCGACACCCTCCGCAGGGCAAAGGAGCGCAAGGGTGTCCGGGTCGTCATCGCAAAGCAGCCCTGCGTCATCACCGCACGGCGGAGCGGGATCAAGCGCAAACCCTACACGGTCGACCCCGGGCGGTGCACGGGCTGCGGCGCCTGCCGGTCGTTCGGCTGCCCGGCGATCGCGTTCGTCGATAAGAACGCTACGATAACCGAACTCTGCGCCGGTTGCGGCGTCTGCGCCGATATCTGTCCGTCGGGCGCGATCATCATGGAGGGACGGCGATGAAAACCTCGTTCGACGTCCTGATAGTCGGTATCGGCGGCCAGGGAACCGTTCTCGCCTCGAACGTCCTCGGCGAGGCCTGCATCATCGAGAACCGGACCGTCCGGAGTGCCGAGACCCACGGGATGGCGCAGCGCGGCGGGTCGGTGGAGAGCCACATCCGCATCGACGGGAAGCACGGCTCCCTGATCGTGCCGGGGACGGCCGATCTCCTCGTCGCCTTCGACCTCCTCGAAGCGCTCCGCTACCGGCATTACCTCCCGGCAGGTGGGAGGCTTGTCGTGAACCGGAACCTGGTCGTCCCGACGTCGGTCTACCAGCAGGGCATCGACGTCCCCGACGAGGAGAGCATCCTCGCCGCGCTCGCCGACCTCGACGTCACCTGCATCGACGCCGCGGCCCTCGCAGAGGAGGCGGGAAGCATCCTCTCGCAGAACATCGTGATGCTCGGCGCGGCGTCGGGCGATATCCCGCTCCGGCCCGCGACCCTCGAGGAGGCGGTGCGGCGGTGCGTGCCGCCAAAAACCGTCGAGGTCAACACCGCGGCCTTCCGGCTCGGGCGGGAGAAGGGCGCCGGCACGCCCTGAACGGTGAGGGGGGCGGAGGAACCCCGCTCATCCCCACCACAATCGGACAACTGCACCCCGGTATTTCGCATGCCCCTTCGCGGCTTCGCGTGAGCCAAGGATTTTGAGACCGGGAGTGGGTCTCACGCGAAGATCGCGAAATAACGGTATGGAATGTGTAAAAAATCTGGAAGGCTTGGAGCACCAATTGGCGCCCGCAACCTGTATAACCCATCCTGCCGAGCTGGTATGCCATGAGCGAGCGGGGTAGCGTTGAAAGGCCGTTAGCGGTCGACGATGCCGGACGCGAGTGGCAACTTGCGTTCTTTGAGGAGCCGGCGATACCGGACTACATCCAGCGTCTGGTCGAGTCCTACATCGAGAAGAAGACCGGGAAAGCGTGGGACGACCCGGTCGTGCTCGACCGGATGCGTAACGCCATCCTTGCCCAGAAGAGCCGGTACTGGAAAGAGAAACGGGTGAGTTACCGGAAGGCCTACCAGGTTCTCGGCTACCTGGCCTACCACGCGCCGGTCTATCTGGTGCAGTTCGAGCACATCCTCTGGCAGATCATCAATCAGGGGCTCGCAAAACCTCATATGCGCATCCTCGATCTCGGCACCGGGCCGGGAGTGGTGCCGCTCGCCGTCATCGATCTCCTCGGGCGGCTCGGGAGCGGCTCCGCAGAGGTCTATGCCGTCGAGCAATCGGAGGAGCACTTCGAGGCCTACAACGCCCTCGTCCCGGCCGCCGCCGCGGCGCGAGGCAACGCCGTGCGGGTGGAAAAACCCATCCGTGCCGACATCGGGGCGCTCGAGGCCGCGGACCTGCCCGACCGGATTGACCTCATGGTCTTCTCGAACGTCCTGAACGAATTCCGCCATCTCGATATCGACCGGCGCGCCGACCTCGTCGCCGGTCTCGCCGACCGGCTCGCGCCCGACGGGACGATCGTCGTCGTGGAGCCGGCCGACCTCGCCAACTCCACCGCCATGCGGCAGACCGTGCGGGCGATCGCTGAGCGCGGCCTTGCGATCTACAGCCCCTGCTCGTTCATCCGGGGAACCGCCTGCAATCCCGTCCGGTGCTGGACGTTCGAGCAGAAGGGCGATATCCGGCCGACCCGGCTGATGGAGCGCCTTGCAGCGCGGAAAGACGGCTACCGGTTCATCAACGTCGATATCAAATATTCGTCAGCGCTCCTGCGGAAAGATGCAAAAAAGCAGCACGCTTACCGCGTCCCGCCGGGAGCGAAGTTCGCCCGCCTCTCCCACCTCCGCCGGCATCGCGACAAAAAGATCAACGTCGTCACCGCGCTGATGTCCGGGAATCTCGGCGATAACCGGACGAAGGTCTACAAGGTCTGCGACGGGACGCCGGCAGACCCCACCTACGCCGTCGTCCCGGCAACCCTCCGCGGCGCGAACCGCGACGCGCTCGAAGGTCTCCCCTACGGCGATATCGTCCGGCTCTACGGGGTTCTCGTCCGGTTCAACCGCGACCATGACGCCTATAATCTGGTCGTCCTGCCGGGGACGCGGATCGAGCCGGTCGGGCGTCCGGGGGGAGAGGGGACGGAGATAGCGTAGATCCACTGAAGAGGCTTCTGCCGGAGTTTTGGTAAAAGGGTCTTGCAATCCTGTTCAGGGGGGAGAGCCGCATGGTCAGTTACAACTCCCATGTACGGGTTTCGAGGGACTGCGCACCCAGCGGTGCTCGAACTCCATTCCTATCGGAACATCGCTTATCGCCACGCACTGCCCCGCCCCTGAGGGGCGGCGGGGGGAGGCCGGAGGCCGGGCGAGGTGGAGTCACAGGTGTCCGTGTACAAGGTAGAGACGGGGGAGGGGGCACGCCCCCTCCCCGTCAGCCCCTCCCCCATGGCGATATTCCCACGGTCCACTGCATGGGGCTTTGCTCTCGTCTTTTCACTGTTCTAGTTATTCACACAATTGAGATGCTCCTAACCTAGAGAAGGAGAATGCGTGTTCTTTCCACAGACCAAGAACTTTGTCGCTAACGGCCACACATCCCCTGCCGGGGCGCAAGGGAGCGCCCCCGCAACCCCGCCGAAAAAGAGACTACGCCCCGCCACCACCGGCACGGAACGGACAGGCGCCCCTGAGCGCGTAGAGCAGCCCGCCGTAACCGAGACTGACCGCGATAATCTGAACGATCGCCCCGAGCAGCGGGATGAAGATGAGGATCTGCAGGATCACGAACCCGAGGACAAAGATCCACGAACGCCCCGGGCTCCATCCTGCCCGGGAGGCGATGACGTCCCCGAGGGCGTATGCAACAAAGAGCGACGAGAGCATCAGGGCGATGATGAAGAGCATTCCTGCGACGAGCGCGATGGGGAGGCCGACGATCGTGATCGCGATGATGACGAGGATGATCGCCGATACGACGATCGCGACGAACCCGAGAACCGTCAGGAGAACCGGGCTCTTCTCGACCTGCCCGACCACCGCCGCAAAGAGGTCGGGGAACCCCCGGATGAGGAGAAGCCCGAGGATAAGGAACCCGACGGCAAAGAACACCGAGAAGAGGTCGGGCAGCATTCCGGGCTCCGGCGACTCTTCGAACGTCACGTTCCCGGCCGTGCCGGGATTGTTGAACGTCTCGCCCGATACCGTCAGGTTGCGGAGAACCGATCCTGCGTTGGTGACCTCTCCCGCCGAGATGAACGCGTCGCGCTCTATGACGGCATTCTCCCCGATCCTGACCGTGCCTCCGGTTATGAGGGCGTTCGTCGCGTTCCCGTTCAGTTCGATATCGCCCCCGGCGGCAAGCACCTTTCCGCCGACATCGCCGTTGATGACCAGGGTTCCTCCCGCGGCGATGACGTCGCCGGCGACCGGCGCATCCACCGTCACCATACCCCCGGCGACCGTCAGGCTGTCTACGGGGGCGTTGACGGTCACGGATCCGCCCGAGGCGACCACGTCGTCGGGGATGGGGGTATCGATCACCTGCTGATCCCCGCCGAGGAAGGTGAGCGCCTGAACTCCGGACGGGATGAGCAGCAGGCCGATAATCAGCACTGCCAGATGCTTCATACACCAGGAATAGAGTGCTCCCCTCAAAAATCTTCGCGCGAAAGGGAAGGTGATACCGGATCGGTGGTGCTCACGGCCGAGATTAAGGCCGATAAGCCCGCAATCCGGAGAAAGCGCGTCCTGGAACCGTTCCTGCTACACCAGATCCCCGAGGCGGCGCTTGAGCTCGGCGAGCGCCTCGTCCTTCCCGGGGACTTCCGAATCCTGGACGGATCGAATGTTCTCCTCGATCGACGTGGCCACCCACTCCTTCGGGACGCCGGACGCCGTGAAGAGCTCCTGCCACTCTCCGGAGCCGAACGGGATGACTTTGACCAGTTTACCGAGGATGTTCCAGTCGACGACCCGGTACTCCTCTCCGGTGCTGGTGTCCGCCACCTGTATCGACCGGTCGTCGTTGCACCTGACGACCCGGGCGTGGATGACGTAGACGCTCACCTCGTCTTTGTCGGTGAAGGAGATCTGGACGATGTCGTCCGGCTGCGGGCTCTCGGGCACCACGTAGAGGACGATGTCGCCCGGGTACATCAGATCGGGTTCATACCGATCTGCGATCCCGATGTAGCCGGTATCGGAGACGTAGAGCCGGAGATACTCCTGGTAGAACTTGCGGATGATCCAGTAGACCGCTCCCGGGTGCGTCTCCGCCAGTTTCAGGAGGAGGTAATGGATGGCACTTGGAATGCTCTCCGGCCGATCCAGCACCTGGCGGGCCAGATTCTCGTACGCTTCCACAACCCCGGCCTCTCTCTGCGTTGCCTCTGCCATGCTAACAAACCCCGCTGCATAATACCGGTGGTAGGATAAAAGTGTTCCTCCGTGTTTTCCAGGTACGCCGCCCGGATAGACGTATGTTCCCGGCCCCGTACCGGTCCCGGAGAAGGGAAACCGCCGGCACCGCCATCGAATACATGAGGGGAAGGAAGAACTATAATGCTTATATTCGAACGTGACCATAGAGTAAAGCAGAGGATATTGATATGGGTGGCATAAAGGATTCTACGTATCTTGATGTCCAGAAAGCCCTCGCCCGGCGGTTCTCTCCCCAGGACGGGTGGCAGTTCGCATGGTCTCCGGCCGGCAGTGCGCAGCCTGAGGGTCTGCTCTCCCGCCGGGTCGCCGGCAGGACGGAGCGGGTGCTCGTGAACGTGAAGATGACCCCCAGTGTCCCGGCAGGCACCGTCCAGGCACTCGAGGCTGCCGCAAGCGCCGGAAAAGCAGACAGGGCTGTCCTCGTCGTGCCCGGCGGGGCGGCCGTCCCGGATGTTCCCGAGGGGGTCGACGTCCTGGAGATGGGCAACTGGCAGATCGTCGGCGGCCGCATCGCCTGGGCGAAGAACATCGAGAGAAGCGCGTTCCTTGAAGAGGAGCGCGCGAGAAGGGGTCTCGCGTAAAGCGGCCCTTCACTACAATTTTACAACGACGTTTGGGCAGTTCCTCTACTCAGGAGGGGGGAGCGTTGCATTTTTGGGATTTTAACACCCATTCGCGGTCAGTCCAGCTCCGGCGAGCCCCGGCACCCCGAGGCGGGGTAGATGACGCTCATACGCATGGGTGAGTGTGTTTGCCCACGATCCGCCCGGGAATCGGGATCTCATCTGCCAGGCGGGTTCTTCAATCATTCGCGCGGCTCCGCTTCCCGTCTCGTAACGGCTGTTTTCAGGGAAAGAGTCGATCTGATACCTCCGATGTGTAGACGGATGTCACAGAAAAGGTATATAGCGGAACATTGATTTTCAACCATGTACGCCGGACCGTGCATCCGGGTTGTGGTTCTCATCGCCGTCCTCGCGACCACCGGGTGTCTGGGACCGGCCGATACCGCCGTAAATGCCACCCCGGAACCGACACCGGAACCCTGCGAGACCTGCACCGTACCCGAGGACTTCTGCGGACCGCCCGGGGTCTGCCCGGGGGAGCCGGTGGACGGCGTCTACGTCTTCACGGACAGGAACGTCTACCGGATCGGGGACGTGGTGGAGTTCGGCATCGTCAACTGCGGCGATGAGCAGATGGAATTCAGCAACCCGTCCCCGTGGCGGATCGATAAGTGGGTCACGAACGCATCCGAGGGCACGCCGGGGAACAATATAGGCACATGGGAGATCATCGGCGATGCCGGGTGTACTCCATGTGCAAGGTGCTACCTCAATCCAGGACAAAACTGGACGCTCTATCGAACCTCAGCTCAGGAAAGAGCAACCGGAGATCTCAAATACAGCTGGACGGAGGAACGGGTGCGATGGAACACTACAGACTGGTGGGATACTGCAGAGGCGAGCGGAAGTCCTGTACACCCATATGAGATTCGGATTCACGACGACCCCCTTACTCCCGGGAAGTACCGGATATGGTATGGGCGCAACCTCACCAGGGAGTTCGAACTTGTATAAAGGGGGGAAGAAGCAGGGTAACTCCGGGCCACGGGACCGGGGTGTTCACGCCGTTTTCCGTGCGTAGAGAGAGCCGGCACGAACCGGGGGTGCAGAACCCCGGCCGACTGGGCCGCGCTATCGCCGGTTCGGGGAAGGTCACATCCCGAAATCAAAGAGCGTCGTCCGCGAGGGATCGACGTCGTGCCAGTCCCACCCGAGCGGCTCGATGATCCGTGAGATGGGGCCTTTGAGCGTCTTCTCGAGCATCGTCTCCCAGTCGACGACGAACTCCGGCGGCACCTGGTCGGCGTACTCGAAACAGACCACGTCTGTGCGCGGGTACTTCTCCGTCACGTTCTTGATGTAGACCCGTTTGGGCTTGCTGCCCCGCTTGAAGTCGGTTCCGAGATGCTCGTTCGAGTACTTGGCGCCCCGGATGTGGGCGTCGTCGTTCTCGTAACTGTCGAGGTTCTTCCCGATACCGCCGGGGATACCGGCCTCGTCGAGGGAGTACTCCCCCCGGCGGTACTTCCTGATAACGTCGCGCAGGTAGGCTTGCACGTCGCTGAACGCGTCCCCGCGAAGGATCATCTCGATGACGGCACGTTGCACCCCCCGCGTGATCTGCGGGGAGTCGCTCCGCCGGATCTCAAAGCCGACGACGTCCACCTCGTCGACGTCCTTGCCCTCCTTCCAGACCAGGTGCCCGGCGTAGCGCTTCTTCTTGCCTGCCTGGAAGAAGCGGCGGTAGACCTTCTCGAACTTGATGGAGAAGTAGTGCGTATCGGCGTTCAGCTCGGTCTTCGCGAAGCCGCCGTAACTCGCGTTCAGCTTCGCCTCGATTGCCCTCGCACGGGCGATCGTCTCTTCGAGGTTCCCCGGCGGAACCTGCACCATACAGGAGTCGGTATCGCCATAGAGGACGGTGTAGCCGAGACCGGTGATGATGTCCCGGGTGTGCCTGATGATCGCCCGGCCGACCGACGTGACGGCCGACCCGATCTCGCGGTCGTAGAGCCTGAACCGGGTGTAGCCCGAGACCCCGTAGTAGGAGTTCATGATCACCTTCAGGACGTTCTGCTGGAGGTCGTAGAGGACGTACTCCGGCGACCCGAAGGGGTAAAGGTTTCGGAGGCGCTTTCGCTCGTCCCGTTCCTCGAGGAGTTCGGCGATGATGCTCCGCGTCAACCCGTCCGGTTCCCGGGAGAACCGGACGCCGTTCGGCGCCCGCAGTTCGCCGTCCGGGTTCTTCGTCTCGGGCGAGGCGTTGATCGTCATCATCGCCATCGGATAGAGGGACTTTAAGTCGAGGACCACCACGTTCTCCCGGAGGCCCGTCGCGGGCTCAAAGACGGTCGCCCCCTCGAACTCGTCCCCGGCGGCGAGGCCCTTGGAGGGGAGGACAAACCTTCCCGATGCCTTCCGCAGGACGTAGATGTCGATGACGTTCGAGGAGTTCAGCGTCCGGTCGAGCGGGCACCCGACGTACCTGGCGATCTCCCGGTAGAACTCGATGATGTTGTTCTTTTGATCGATCCCGACGCAGAGTTCGACGTCGCGGCAGTTGTACTCCACGAGCCGCTTCGGGTCCGACCGCCAGAGCTCGGTGATCGTCCCGGTGTAGCGGACCTTCGTCACCCCGAGTTCCTCTTCGGCGACCGCGTCGAGCCGATAAGACTCCTTCTGCGCCTGGTGCATCTTCCGGTAGGCACCGAGGAGATCGAAGATCGAACGCCCACGGACGGCGTTTCGCTCGGTCTGCCCGGGGATACGGGCAAGATCCTCGGCCGGGAGACCAAGCGCTGCCATCCGCTTCACGATGTAGGGGATATCGAACTCCACGAAGTTCCAGCCCGAGAGGATATCCGGGTCGCGCTCCCTCGTGTAGGCGACGAGCCCGCGGAGCATCGAGGCCTCGTCCGGGTACCGGACGACCCGGTGCCGCTCGTTGACAGAGAGGTCGGGCACGTCGCCCGCCGCCGCGCCGGGCTGCCAGAGGAGGGTCAGGTAGTCGCCGTCGAACGAGTCCCAGCAGGTGACGCAGATGATCGGGTCGCGCTCGGGCTCGGGGAACCCCTCCTCGTCCACGCACTCGATATCCATGATGCACGTCCGGGCGGGAGCCTTGATCTCGGCCGGCGCGAGGTCGGAGTACTCGACCTCAAAGGCACCATCGGGTAATGCAACAGCATCGGCCGGCAGTTCGACACCGCCGGTAAGGCCGCGGTCTATCATGAAACGGGTGGTAAACGGGATATCAGCCTCATAGTGCTGCTTAAAGTCATCGCGGACGGCACGGACGTCGCCGGGACGCCGGGTGTAGAGCCGCCGGAGGGGAACGTCCTGGATAGAGCGGTAGTCTGTATTCGGGTCAACGTCGACGATCTCCCGGGGGAGGGATCTGCCGTCCACCTGATCGGCAGGCACGTAGAAGTAAGGCCGAAAACCGGTCACCCGGACCTGGGTGGCCTTCCCGGATGCGTCCCGTCCGAAGATGTGAACGACCGGGGTATCGGCACCGACGCTGTACTCCACCTGATGAATACCGACACGCATCTTCCCGAAGTCGTCGAGGACGGTCGCAACGCTCATGCCGGACTCAAGCACCCGGTCAGCCATCGAATCTCCTGCAGAGGTCCCTGACAAACGCCCCCGCCTCCGCCATCCTTGCGGACTCCCAGGTATCGAGATCCCACTCCTCGATGCCGAGGATGCCCTCGCGGCCTATCCGGGCGGGAACGCCGAGGGAGCAGCCGGAAAGACCGTATTCGCCGTCGAGCACGCACGAGCAGGGGAGCACCTCGCGCCGGTCGTCGAGGATCGCCCGGATCAGCATGGTGACGTGGTACGCGGGCCCGAAGACCGTCCCCCCTTTGCCGCGGATCACCTCCATGCTCGCCCCACGCATCCGGGAGAGGATTGCTTCCCGCTCCTCGATACCGAGATCAGCCCCGGTCTTCGAGAAGAGCGGCACCTGGTGCTCACCATGCTCGCCGAGCACCCATGCGGGTCCCGGTTTCCCCGCTTCATCGAGGTAGCGGGCAAACCGGGCGCTGTCGAGCTGGCCGCCGAAACCGATGCACCGGTGCCGGTCGATGCCCATCATCTTCCAGAGGCCGTAGTTGTTCGCGTCCATCGGGTTCGTGACGGAGATGACGATTCCGGGGAATCCCTGCAGGAACTCGCTGCACCGCTTCGCCACCGGTATATTGGCGTCGAGGAGGTCTGCCCGGGTCTTGATATCCGGTGTCCTCGGGGTGCCTGCCGCAAAGACGAATATATCGGCATCCCGTATCGCCGCCGTTTCGGTGGAGATCGCAACGTCGATACCCGTGTGCTGCAGGTCGAGCACCTGCGCCCGGAGGAGGGGCTCGTATACGTCGTAGACGACGATCTCGTCTACGAGACCGAGCGCGGCGGAGAGGAACGCCGTCTCGCCCCCCACCTTTCCGACGCCCAAGATTGCAAGCGAGGTCATAGTATCGGTCCTAATCAGAGTAATGGTATAAGGTATGCGCGCAAAGAAGCCCCGGACTGCACGGAAAATAACAATCCGGCGGGGAAAAAGCCTCCTTACCGCTTCCCGTGCCGGTACCCGGGCTCCGGAGAGCGGAGCACATACTTTCCTGTCAGTACACTTGGCGCGAGAGTATAATAATACCCCGCTCCCACCTTTTTTCAATGGTTGCGCTTTATCCAGGCCCCATCGAGGTCGGCGGCATCCGGTTGAGGAACCACCTGCTGCTCGCGGCCGGCATCCTCGGTACCACCGGGGCGTCGCTCGCACGTATCCTCGCGAACGGAGCGGGCGGTGTGGTCACGAAATCCATCGGCCCGAGCCCGAAAGAAGGGCATCCCGGCCCCTGTCTGGTCGTGGTCGACGGCGGCATCATCAACGCCATGGGCCTGCCGAACCCCTCGGCCGCGTTTGTGGACGAGCTGACCGCTCTCACGGGCGATCCGGTGATCGTGAGCATCTTCGGCGGGACGCCGGAGGAGTTCCGGACGGTCGCCGGGTGGTTCGCCGGGACGGCCTCCGGGCTCGAACTGAACCTCTCCTGCCCCCACGCAGAGGGCTACGGGGCGGCCATCGGGAGCGACCCGGCTCTCGTGGAGGAGTGTACCCGGGCGGTAGCCTCCCTCGGGGTTCCGACCTGGGTGAAACTCACCCCGAACGTCGCCGATATCGCCGAGATCGGAGCGGCGGCGGAGCGCGGCGGGGCGGACGCGATCGTCGCGGTCAACACCGTGAAAGCGATGCGGATATCGACGGCGCTCCGCCGGCCGGTGCTCGGGAACCGGTTCGGCGGGCTCTCGGGGAAAGCCATCTTCCCCGTCGCGGTCCGGTGTGTCTACGACCTCTACGAGGCGTGCTCCATCCCGATCGTCGGGTGCGGCGGGGTCTCCACCGCCGACAACGTCGTCGAGATGATGATGGCGGGTGCGAGCGCCGTCGAGATCGGGAGCGCGGTCATCGACGACGTCGGTATCTTTGCCGCGATTGCAGACGACCTCTATAGCCCTGACGGCATCGATGCGGGCGAGATCGTGGGGTGCGCCCATGCATGAGCAGATGCCCGCCGGGGTCACGATAACGGAGATCGTCGAGGAGACGCCGTCAATCAGGACGTTCGTCTTCGACCGCGAGATTGCAGCGCGGCCGGGTCAGTTCGTGATGGTCTGGGTGCCGGGCGTGGACGAGGTGCCGATGGCCCTCTCCTCCCCATCCTCGATCACCGTCCAGAAGGTCGGCGACGCGACCGCCGCTCTCTTTGCGATGCACGAGGGCGACCGAATCGGTGTCAGGGGCCCTTACGGAAACGGTTTTGCCGTCTCCGGAAGAACGCTTGCCGTCGGCGGCGGCGTCGGGGCCTCTCCGCTCCTGCCGCTTGTCACGGCCGGGCTGGTCGACACCTTCCTCCTCGGCGCCAGGACGGCCTCCGAACTCCTCTTCGCCGACCGTATACGCGATGCGGTGACGCTGATGATGGTCGCGACCGACGACGGCACCGCCGGCCACCACGGGTTCGTGACGGAGCTCATCTCAAGGGTGGATCTCGCCGACTTCGACCGCATCTGCGTCTGCGGTCCCGAGGTGATGATGGCGGCGGTGCTCGCCGTCCTCGACCGGGAAGGGTGTGCCGAGCGGGGACTCTTCTCCCTCCACCGCTACATGAAGTGCGGCGTCGGCCTCTGCGGTTCGTGCTGCACCGACCCGCACGGCCTGCGGGTCTGCAGGGACGGTCCCGTCTTCTCCGGCGACACCCTGCTCGATAGCGAGTTCGGGCATTACGCGCGCGACGCGAGCGGAAGCAGGCGCCGGATCTAGTCCGCCCATCCTGCCCGAAAAGAGTGGGTCAGGCCAGGAAGTCTTCCTGGGGTTTAAAGAGGAGGGAGATGATGTTCTCCACCCACCCGGATACCCTTGACGTTATCGGGACTTCTTCCCGGGCCGCGGCGCCCACTTCCGCCCCCGTATCCGTGCTGGTGTTCCCGGGTGCCGGGGAGACGGTCACGCCGGCCGTCCCCTCTTCCGGCTGTTCGGTCTCGTTGATAACGGCCTCCGGCGGATTCCAGGCCTCGACCAGGTCCGGATCGTTTGCGAAGAGACGGATTGAGCGATCGCCCTCGCCGCCCCCGACGACGAGGAACGAACCTTCGGGGGTCACCGCGACGGACTCCGCGCGGCCGCCAAGGCCGATCTTCTGGACCTCGGCTCCCGTGCGGTCGATGACGTGGATCGTCTTGCCGGCTGCAGCGAAGATCCTGTCAGCCTCGTTCGTCAGGGCCGTCGAGGAAACGGCATCGCCCACGGGGTATTTCCAGAGGTGTTCGCCCTCCCCCGTGGAGAGATAGAGGCACCGGTCGACCGACCCGGCCGCCACGAACCGCCCGTCGGGGGTGAGGTCAATCCCCCTCACCAGTCTGCCGGTTCCGTAACTCCAGGACTCTCCTTCCCTGCTGTTGAGGAGGTAGACCCCCTGGTTATCGCAGCCGATCGCGATCCTGCGGCCGTTCTCCGATATCGCGAGACCGTAACTGTCGGTTCCCATATCGTAGTCCCAGAGCTGCTTCTTGTTCCGATCAAAGATGTAGACCGCGCCGTTGTCGCAGCCGGCGGCGACATACATCCCGTTCGACGAGAGATCCACGCTCCGGTAGACAAAAGAGGTCTTCACCGTCCAGAGCAGGTCTCCGTCCCGGTTGTAGAGGTAAAGTTTGTCCGCAGCAACGCCGATCCACGATCCTTCGGGCGATATCCCAACGCCGTTCACACGGGAGCCGGCGGAGTTCTGCCAGAGGACGTTGCCCTGCCGGTCGAGAAGGTATACCATCGAACCCGCAGAGGCAACGATCGTGGAACCGTCGTGCGTGACCGCCACGGAACTGACCGGGCCGCTTGCCCCCAGGCTCCAGACGGGAACATACTCCCCTTCGTCGGCGGAGACAACCCCGCACAGGGCTGCAACAAGACAGCAGAAGAGAAGGAGCGGTGTCGCTATACGTCCGGCTCGATTTCCCCGGATCGCACGCCCGGAACGCATTATTCCGGAACCGGCCGGAACCCTGGCGGTAGAACTGGATGAAGTCACTTCCCCCGATGACATCACGGCCTGACTTCTCGGAGATAGTATATAATTCTTTCGGGCGATGTACCGCCTCCGGCTCCCGGGACGGTTCGGCGGGTCCTGAACGACCCCGATCAGGGACGGCCGGAGGTTGCCACGGTTTCGGGAGGGCCGGTAGAACTTTTTGAGGAACCGGGAGAGTCTCAGTACTTCACTAATTTCGGCACCCGACACCGGACTTCGCGTTCTTCGCGCCTTCGCGTGAGGTGACGGCGGGAGCAGTACCGAAATCTCACGCGAAGAGCGCGAAGCCGCGAAGTGCGACTGCCCGTAGGACAGGTGCTTGAGCACCGTTAGGTGCGAAGTGCGAGTGTAGCGAGCATGAGAAGCCATCAAGTTTCGAGCCGCGACGTTCCATCAAGAATGGAGTTTGAGAAGCCTCGATGGTTGATCCTCCGGGTGGACTGCTCCAACCATGTTAGCAAAGTACTGAGCCGGATTCGGGAACTCACCGCTCGGGCACGAGAAAAGGAGGTTCTTGAACGGGGAATGCTCGCAGAGATACGGCAAGCCGGGCGGTCTCCCGTCCGGTTACGGGTCGGGGTTCCGTGCGAAGATCGGCGTGACGACGTTCAGCAAGGGCCACGCAGGTCGTCGGTGTCGCGTCCTGCCGCGGGATCGATCGACTCCAGGTCTTCAAGATTGTTGATATTCGTAAACGTCAGCAGGTTGGGATCGATCTCGCGAATCTTTTCTACAGGCACGTAGCGGGTATCGAGACTCCAGATCATCGCCCGGAGCGAGAGCGACTCGTGCTCCTCCAGGTAATCGAGCAGTGCGCTCCTCCGGTAGACCGCGTGGAGCGGTTCGAGCATATCGGCGTTCCAGCTGGGGATGGCGGCATCGCAGCCGACTGCGGTGTCGAATAGCAGCCGAACCACTCCCGGATTGATGCAGGGCATGTCGCAGGCGGCAACGAAGACGTACTCGCCGTGCACCGCGAGCGCCCCCGCGTGCAGGCCGCCGATGGGGCCGAGACCTTGCCGGACGTCCGCTATGCACCTGATATTCCCGATATGGCCGAACCGCTCGCACTGCCCGGGATCCCGCGCAACGACCACGATCTCGTCGACCGCCTCCTCCAGGGCGTCGATAAGGCGGTCGATGAAGGTCTTGCCCCGGAACGTGAAGAAGTACTTCTCCCGTCCCCCGGCACGGCGTGCCGCTCCGCCGACAAGGACTATCGCAGATCGCATGCTCCTCTCTCCCGGCCGTCAGAGCCGCTCCCGGAAGCGGATCAGTTCGGCGATGCAGGTGTTGTAAGGCGCCCCGATGCCGTGCCTTTCGGCGAGTGCCGCCACCGCACCGTTCATGAAGTCGATCTCGGTCTTCCTCCCGCCGGCGATATCCTGGAGCATCGACGAGTGGTGGGCGGCCGTCGCGGGGAGCTGCGCCGTCCGGAGATACTCGAGGTACGCCTCCGCCGTCTCCCAGGGGAGGGAGACACCTTCTGCTTCCGCCACCCGGTAAGCCTCCTCCACAATCGCGGTGACGACCGCCCATGCGTGCGGATCGACGAGCGCGCCGTAAGGGACGTTCATGAGGGCGCCGAGCGGGTTTAGCGCGCAGTTGTAGAGGGTCTTGCTCCAGACATCCGTCCTGATGCCGGCGGTCACCTCCGCCCGGATACCGGCTTCCCGGATGAGGGCGGCGAGGTCTTCGACCGCGGCGTCCGTACCGGACGGGAACCGCCCGAGTTTCATGGGCGCCGCCTCCACGGAGACGTGGACTGAGGCATCGCCTCGCCACTCGAACCCGGTGATGATCATGGCCCCGATGACCCGGTCGGTGAACCGCGCGATGATCTCCTCGTTTCCGATGCCGTTCTGGAGGCTCACCACCTCGTGTCCCCCGATGGCGTCGGCGAACTGACGGCAGATCGCCTCCGTGTCGGTGGACTTTGCGGCGACGATGTAGTAGTCGGCATCCCGCCATGCGTCGGGGAGTTCCTCGGAGCAGCTGAACCGGTATGCGCCCTCTCCCCATATGCCGGTCATCAGAAAGCCCCGCTCCTGCACTGCATCCGCGTGCCGCGTCCTCGCTACGGCATGAACGTCCGCGACGCGGGACAACTTTGCGGCAACGGTCAGCCCGACCGCCCCGGCACCCAGGACCACGATCTTCATTTCACTATATTATGACGGAGTTACCTGTTAACTCCTCTCTTTTCCAGGGTGCAGACATCTCCCCTGCGTTCCAGGGCAAGCAGGGTCTCTTTGATGGCGAGATCGGGGGAAAATCCGCCTATGCCGGCTTTCGCGACGACCCGGTGGCAGGGCACCACGATCGGGGTCGGGTTCCGCGCCATCGCCGCCCCGACCGCCCGGGGCGCGGTCCCGACCATCCGGGCGACCTCGCCGTAGGTGACGGTCTCCCCGCAGGGGATTGCCCGGACGGCACGGTAGATCTTCGCAAACGTCGTTTCACCCTCGGTCGCGATGCTCCTGAGCGAGGAGAGGTCCGCCGGTCGCCCGGCACAGTAGCGCAGGATCTCTTCCGGCACCGATCCTGCAATGCCTTCACGCGCGAACCGCACCCGGTAGACGAGATCGTCCTGCCATGCGACGTGGACGTACCAGAGGTCCAGCCGGCACGACCCGTTCAGGATCGCCATCTCTCGGCCTCCTTTCGGAACGCTTCGACGGTGCATGTCGTCATCTCCTCCTGCATCCACGGCGGCAGCCCCGCATGAACCCGGCGTTCCAGGAACCTTTTCTCGCCGAGGACGAGCATACCCCTGTCCTCGGGCGTCCGGAGCACCCGGCCGAGCGCCTGCAGGGCGCGGTTGACCGCCGGGAGAGTGTAACTGATGAACTCCCCCTCCTCGCCGAACTTCATCCGGAAGTAGTCGATGACCATCCTCCTGACGCGGTTGAACGGCGCGAGCGGGAGGCCGATGACGAGCGCACCCGAGAGCATCTCGCCGCGGTAGTCCAGGCCCTCGCTCCACTTGCCGCCGCAGACCGCAAAGAGGATGCCCGAGCGGCCGGTTCCGGGGAGGGCCATGAACTCCCGGAGCATCGCGGCCGAGGCCGCGGTATCCTTGGACTCGATGTAGATCTGCTTCTTTCTGATCCGGGGAGCGCAGCGATCCGCGAAGGTGTTCAGGAGGTCGTAGGAGGGGAAATAGATCGCGAGGTTCCCGGGGAGGCGGGCAAACGTCGTGATGTAGTCCTCGGTCCGTGCGAGGTTCTCTCTGTCCCGGCGCATCGAGTAGGCGGTGGTGATGTCGGTTGCGCAAAAGATGCGGCGGTTCTCCGGGGGGAAGGAGTTCGGGAGCGAGATCGTCGTGACGGGAAGGTCGCCGAAGTAGTAGCGGCGGTAACTCTCGATCGGCGAGAGCGTCCCCGAGATCAGGACGCAGCAGGCGTGCGCCCGGGCGATCTCCTGGAGTTTGGTGCTCGGGTCGATGTTTCGGACCTCGAGCGCCACCGCCCCGTCCTCCTCTTTGCGGTAGACCGTGAGGTAGGCCGGGTCGGCGGCGGATCGGAAGATCCGGTAGAAGAACTCGGTCAGCCGCTCGATCGCGCTCTCCCGGAACTCGCCCGCCTGCATGTTCTTCTCGCGGATCCCCTCGCTGATCTTGAGGAGGTCGTCCACGATCTCCTCCACGTTCCGGTAGAGCGTCCCGGAGAGGATCATTCGCTGGAAGATCGCGGGGTCGAACCAGTCCTCGACCTCGTGCGAACCTTTGAGCGCCTCCATGAACCGGGTGATCTGCGGCAGGATCTGGACGATGGCGTCCGCCTGCGGCGACCGGCGGCGTCCGGAGAGTTCATGGCCGGCCTGCACGATATCGCGCTCCTCGATCGTCACGCTCTCGATGCTCTGGACGACGTCGCCGCAGTTATGGGCCTCGTCGATGAGCAGCATGGCGTCGTGCCCCTCGATCCCGAGCGACTGGTAGATCTGTTCCCGGATGATATCGTCGAAGAGGTGGTAGAAGTTCACGAGCACCACGTCGGCGTCCCGGGCGGCGTGCATCATCGTATCGTAAGGGCAGATGTCGCCGCAGAACCCGGCGAGTTGGTCGGGCCAGATCAGTTCGGTGCTCACCCGCTCGGCCCTGACGCGCAGGGCCGCCGACGGGATCATCTTCAATCCCCCGTCCTCGGGCTCCACGAAGGATTTGCCGTGGATGAAGTAGGGGCAGATGAGCGGGTGTTCCGGGTCCATCTTCCGGATCTGCTGTTTGATCTGGCGATCGTTCGCCGGGACAAGCGACCCCTTCTGCGCCCGCTCCCGCATCAGGGCCGTCGAGAAGGACTTGACGCCCTCGCACCGCCGGTAGATGTCACCTTCGCCGCCGAGCGGGCACATGCTGGACTTGCCGATGAGGTAGGCGAACTTGAGATTGCCGCGCTTCTTCCGGATGAGCTCGAGCTCGCGCATGAACGTCGCAAGCTGGCTGATGGTCCGGACGGCGACGAGCACTTTCCGGCCCCGGCTCTCCGCGAGGAGCGCGGAGGCCACGCTCGACTTGCCGCTCCCGGTCGGCGCATCGATCATGGCGATGCCGCCGTCGCGGGCGATGGATGCGGCCAATTCAAGCATCTCCCGCTGATGAGGCCGGTACTCCCGGTACGGGAACCAGTCGTCGAGGCTATCCATTGCATACAGTTCGACGTCGTACGTCAATGTAGTTTGGGTGCCCGGGGCGAAAGTGAAGGCGAGGAAGGCCGGGGAGAGGGTGATGCCGGATCTACGGCGACCCTGCCGGGAACGTTTCGCGGCGCGCATATCCGGCCCTGTTTCCCATAAGAGCCCCTAAGGGAGACTCAAAAGCCTGACGGAGGCCGGAGAATCCCGCACGGCGAAAGTATTATATCATTTACCGTACACCTCCCGACTGAGGAACCATATGTCTTTCAAAACAGAGGTCATCGACAAGATAGCGGCCCTCGTCACGGCCGCATTTGGTCTGGTCGCCGCTCTCGCATGGAACGGCGCCATTCAGGAACTTTTTGCCCTCATATTCGGGGAACAGAGCACGCTCGTTGCCATGTTAGTGTATGCCATCGTCGTGACGATCATCGCGGTGATCGTGGTGATCCTGATCGGCCGCGCCGCCGCGAAGGCGAAGAGAGAGGATGAGCTGGCGGCAGCAAAAAGGTGAAACACAAACCCACTCTTTTTCGGCAGATTCATCTGAACCGGAATTAATCCTACCTTCCATGAGCCCGCGCGACGACCAGAGCCGGGGATCGAGCGGAAGCATTACCGAGACGGACGTTTCCCGCTCACGACCGGTCACCGCCACGGTCATCGACTACGATGAGGTCCGCTTCGATGAGCGAACGTACACCCTGCCGGGGGAGATCCAGATCGCCATCCTCCCCCAGGGAGTCACCTGGATCGACGTCGACGGCGTCCACGATGCCGGGGTGATCCAGGCGGTCGGGGATGCCGTCGGGATTCACCCCCTGACCCTGGAGGACATCGCAAACGCCCGCCAGCGGCCGAAGATCGAGGATTACGGCGATTACCTCTACGTCGCGGTCCGGATGCTCGCTCCCGGCGACGGCGAGTCCAAGAGCGAGCAGGTCAGCCTGGTGCTCGGGAGGGGTTACGTCGTATCCTTCCAGGAGCAGCCGGGCGACGTCTTCGAGCGTATCCGGGAGCGCCTGCGTGCGGGAGCCGGCCGGCTCCGAAGCGTCGGGCCGGACTACCTCTTCCACGCTCTTCTGGACGCGATCGTCGACGGCTACTTTGCCAGGATCGAGGAACTCGGGGAGCGTATCGAGATTGTCGAGGAGGAGGTGGTGGCGGACCCCGACCGCGGGACGCTGCAGGTGATATATGCGTTAAAACGCTCCTTAATCGCGCTCCGGCGCTCGGTATGGCCGCTCCGCGAAGCGGTTGCACAACTCGAACGGGGCGAATCGCCCCTGATCGATGAAGCGACGCTCGTCTACTTCCGGGACGTCTACGACCACACCATAGAGGTCGCCGAGACGGTGGAGACCTACCGGGATATGGTATCCGGGACGCTCGACGTCTATCTCTCGAGCCAGAGCAGCCGGATGAACGAGATCATGAAGGTCCTCACCGTCATCGCCACCATCTTCATCCCGCTCACCTTCATCGCCGGGGTCTACGGCATGAACTTCGCCTACATGCCGGAGATCAGCCATCCCTGGGGCTATCCGGCCGCCCTCGCCTCCATGGCGGCCGTCGCGGCCGCGATGCTCCTCTACTTCAGGAAGAAAGGGTGGATCTGAACCTCGGCCGGCACCCCCGCTCATAGCCGGATACCAGTATCTCCCGTTGCGTCGAAGCCCGTGGGCGCCGGCGACAGCAGGGGCGAGCGGGAACGCTACTCGTTTCGGAGAACGGCATCCACCTTAATGGTCGTCGTTATCGGCGTCATTCCCCTTCGAGTCCGGATCGACGCCAACTGCATCCTGGTCGCCTACGGGATCGTCGGCGCGGGAACCGCCGTCGCGACCGAGTAGATCCATCTCCTACGGCGGCGGGCCGGTAAAAGACGCATGATCGGCCCGGCAGTGATGTTTTATACCTTGGGATGAATGCCCCTTCCCCGGGATGGTGTCCACGACTCCTGCCGGGCGGCTCGCCGGGCGATTCCCCGGGACCGGCGAGGTGTACCCGCCTCTTCCCCGGGGAGCGGGCAGGCCGGAGGTGGTGATGCAGCCGGAAAAAACCTGTGGGATACTCTCGATCCGGGTGATCGACTACACGCAGGACCGCATCGAGGAGCACGAGTGCATCGAACTCACCGAGGCCTGGTCGTGGATCGGCCGGGAGACGGTCACCTGGATCGACGTCGTCGGGGTGCCGGAGCGCGACGAACTCGTGATCCTCGGCAGACAGGCGGGGATCCACCCCCTCACGATGGGAGATATCACGGCCCCGGACCAGCGGCCGAAGGTGGAGGAGTTCGGGAGCTACGTCGCCGTCATCGCGAGGATGCTCTCGGAGATAGGCGGCAGGGTTGCAAGCGAGCAGGTCAGCCTGATCTTCGGGGAGAACTACGTCATAACGTTCCGGGAGCAGCCATTCCGGGTCTTCGAACAGGTCAGGGAACGGCTCAGGAACGAGCTGAGCGTCATCCGGGGAGCGGGACCGGATTTCCTCGCGTACACGCTCCTCGACGCCATCGTGAGCGCCTACCTCGCCATCCTCGACGCGGTCGACGACCGGGTGGAAGACCTCCAGGGCAGGGTTCTGGCTTCCGCGGACCCGCTTGCCTTAAAGCAGATCTACGAACTCAAAGAGGATCTCCTGACCATCCGGAGAGCGGCCGTGCCGGCACGCGAGGTTCTCGGGTCGCTCGCGAGCCGGGAGTTGAGCCTTGTTCGGAAGGAGACGATCCCGTATTTCCGGGATATATACGAACGGTGCATCCAGGCAGCAGAGGTTGCGGAGTATACCCGGGATACGCTCTCCGGCGTGATGGACCTCCATACCTCGAACCAGAACAACAGACTCGCCGAGATCACGACGATCCTCACCATCGTCGCGAGCATCTTCATCCCCCTGAGTTTCATCACCGGGTTTTACGGGATGAATCTCAGGAACATACCGCTCGAAGACTCGCCGCTTGGATATCCTCTTGTCCTCATCCTCATGCTGGGTGTCGCGGTCGCGATGCTCCTCTACTTCAGGAAGAAAGAGTGGATATGACGCCGGGCCCCGCGCCGCGGGGAGAGGGGCGGCAACCCCCTTTTTGTAGCGAGAATACCAACACTTCTCCATTATGGCAATCCATCCCATCGACTACCGGTACGGCACCCCGGAGATGCGTGCCGTCTGGAGTGAGGAGAACCGCTTCCGGGCGATCGTCACGGCCGAAGTGGCGCTGGCCCGTGCCGAGGCGGCGCACGGGATGATCCCCCGCGAGGATGCGGAGATGATCGCAGCCTCCGCACCCGAGGCCCGCCTCGAGCGGGCGAAGGAGATCGAGGCCGAGATCAACCACGATATGATGGCGATCGTCAAGGCCGTCACCGAGGTCTGCGGCGACGCCGGGCGGTGGATCCACTACGGCGCGACCTCGAACGACATCCTGGATACGGCGACCGCCCTGCAGGTCCGGGATAGCCTCGCACTCATCGAGGAGAAACTCGGGAGACTCCTCTGCGTGCTTCTCGCCCGGAGCGCCGAGACGAAGACTCTGGTCTGCGCCGGCCGCACCCACGGGCAGATCGGCGTCCCGACGACCTACGGCCTCCGGTTCGCGATCTGGGCGAGCGAGGTCTCCCGCCACATCGAGCGGCTCCGCCAGATGCGCCCGCGGGTCGTCGTTGGGCAGCTCACCGGCGCCGTAGGCACCCAGGCGGCCCTCGGAGATGCCGGTATCGAGATACAGGAGACGATGATGGAGTTCCTCGGGATCCAGGCCGTGGACGTCTCTAACCAGATCATCGCACGGGACCGCTACGCGGAGTACTTCATGCTCCTCGCAAACATCGCGACGACGCTCGATAAGATCGGCCTTGAACTCCGGCTGATGCAGCGTTCCGAGATCGGGGAGCTCGCGGAGGCGTTCGGGAAGAAGCAGGTGGGTTCGAGCACGATGCCCCACAAGAGAAACCCGATCAAGAGCGAGCAGGTCTGCGGCCTTGCGCGGATCGTCCGCTCCGCGGTCGAACCCGCCCTGCAGAACAACGTCCTCTGGGACGAGCGCGACCTGACGAACTCCTCCCCCGAGCGGGTGCTCTTCCCCGAGGCGTCGGTGCTCGCCGACCACATCCTGAACGTGATGATCGGCGTGATGGAAGGGCTCGAGTTCAACAAGGCAAACATCCGGAAGAACCTGATGATGCTCCGGGGCGTGAATCTCGCCGAGTCGGTGATGATCGACCTCACGAGGCGGGGCATGAACCGGCAGGAGGCCCACGAGGTGATGCGGACGGCGAGCATGCAGGCCCTCGCCGAGGACCGCGACCTCGCCGAGGTGCTCGGCGAGCGGCCGGAGGTCACGGCGTTCGTCACCCGCGAGGAACTCGATGCGCTCCTCGACCCCGACGCCTACATCGGGACGGCCGTCCGGCAGGTGGAGCGGCTGATCGAGAAACTCACGCCGCTCTGCCGGTGAAGGGATCCCGGGCGGCCCTCATAGTTTGAACCGGGGAGGGGCATCGAAGAGTTTGCGGTAGAGCGAACTGAAGAGCGCGGTGTACTCCCCGGCCCTCTCGGTGGCGAGGTACCGGGTCTTATCCCCCTCGGCCACTTCAACGATATACCCTTTTTCCACGAGGAACCGGAGATACTCCTGCCCGGTCTTCGAGTTCAGGTCGCACCGGTTGATGATGCCGGTAAACGACTGCGGCGTTCTGCAGAAGACCAGGATCTCCCAGTAGATCTCGAACGCCGTCCTGCGCCCGCTCATCGCCGATCCATCTCCAGCGTTTCTTTCAGGAGGGCCTCGGACTCCTCGATCTCGTCGAGCCGCTCGTCCCAGACGTTTGCGAACCGGGAGAAGTAGTACGAGGAGGCAAGGCTGACGAGGGCGACCCCGAGCGTGAGGAGCATGAACGGGATGACCAGGTAGTTGTTGATGGTGAAGGAGATACCGTCCGCTGAGATAGAGAGGTGCTCCAGGCTGACGGCAACCCCGAGGAGAAACGAGCAGACGCCGCCGAGCGTGCAGACCAGGATCATGGTACGGATGGTTGCGCGGTTATCGCGGTAGTGGGAGAGCATCCTTACGATGAGACGGGTGAGAGCCTCGTCCGGGACCTCGCCTCCCATCCCGTTCAGGTCGTCCTTGATCGCCTCGACCCCTTCGAAGACCCGGACGCTGGTGAGAAGCCAGCGAATGCCCGTAAGGGCGGCAACAAGTGCGATAAACAGGACGACCGGGGAATAGAGTACGTACAGCGCGGTAGAGAAGGTCTCGTACATCGAGACCGCCTCTCCGACGATCACGCTGATGCCGAACGCCATCACAACTGCGGCAAAGATGATGTTCGCGACAGTAACAATATAGAAGTGCCGGATCTCGCTTCTGAACCGGACGAGTGCTGATTCGTGCATGGAGGTTTTCACCGGTCTATCTATCTATTCGCGTTCTGCAAATAAAGAGAATGAAACTAAGATACGTATCGGTGTTTCGCAGGCATATCCAACACGAACAGCCGATACCGGCCGACCCCTTGCCCAAAATAGAATAACGAAACAGGAGTCGGATCAGAGCAGAGCACGGCACCCGCCGGAGAAAGAGGCTGGCGGCGATTCAGGCGGGATGCACCATCGCATCCCGTTCGGCCGCCGCGA
This sequence comes from Methanoculleus chikugoensis, assembly GCF_900095385.1. Classification (GTDB taxonomy): domain Archaea; phylum Halobacteriota; class Methanomicrobia; order Methanomicrobiales; family Methanoculleaceae; genus Methanoculleus; species Methanoculleus chikugoensis_A. Next base: position 13,561 of record NZ_FMID01000024.1, on the reverse strand, counting down.
TCTCCCGCAGGAGCCCGAAAGGTCGGCGATCGGGTAGTGCCCCCGCCGGCATGTTCAGAACTCTTCCGCGATGCCGTAGCCGTACGACCGCAGTATCCAACTCCCCCTCTGCTCCGGGTATGCGGCAAGCACGAGCCCCCGCGACTCCAGAAACTCCTCGGCGGAGACGATGGAGATGGGCTGAAGCTGCTCGTCTTCACCGGGCTCCATCGACCAGGTATGGATGTAGTAGATGTCCGGCAGCCCCTCCTCTTCGTGCAGGTAGAGATCCCTTCCGCGCCCGAATGCCCCGCCTGCGTCACCGCCCCGCGGCGCGAGGTAGAGCCAGGCGTCGCGGTCGGTGTCGAGGAGGATCTCGCCTTTCTCGGATTGAATACATCTCTTCATGTTCAGTCACCTCTGCCCCGCCGGCCGTGCAGGGCAGTTCGGCAGGCGGCGACGATGAGCTCCGGGAGCCCGGTGAGGTGGCCATGGCCCTTCCGCGGCCCGGGCCGAACAGGAGGTTTTGCCACCGCCCGCCGGTTGGGGATAGAACGGCAGGTAACATATATCTTTTGAATAGTAACATAAAATAATATATCTGATATATTTTTGTAACAAAGGGCCTGAAGGGCATGCCACGGCCGCTCTAAGGGCGCGCTACATGTACCCGCCGAAATCTTCAACTTCCAGGCCTCATTCGGAGATCTAAACCCGAGCAGGGGCTGAACCCCTGCCCGGCGCATTGTTCACAAAAGAGGGAGGCTATGCGCAGGTCGCGCCCAGCATCCCGACCACCTCATAAGGATTGTTGGCCGGATTCTTCAGGTCGGCAAGCATCTGCTCGTTCACCTCGAACTCCTCCATCACCGTGACGTAGTCCCCGGGGTTCCCGATATTCTCAACCATCTCGACGGTCCGTGTGGGCTTCTCTCCCCACGAAGGACCGGTCCAGGCCGTCGAATCAAACTGGAAGCCAAGGGCAAGCGCATGACCGGTCTTCTGTTTACTATCCCAGCGGACGAAGATTCCTGCCGGGCGGGTGCCGTACGCCTCCGTCAGTTCTTTCTCGTCTTCCCCGGAGAGCGGGAAGATGTAGTGACCGCCTTTTCCGGGGGTAAGGTCCCAGAGGATCGGGAATACGTCGTCTTTGCACCACATGGGACAGGAGATGACCACATAGGAAGTATCGTTGGTGATCGGCATCTCCTGCTCGACGTACTTTGCGAGCAGATATCCGCTGGATACACCGGGACAGAAGTGGTTGTGGAGCATGACGCATGACATGAGATCATACGGCGCCCCGTGCGCCCATGCGTTGGCGATCGAGATCAGGGAGAAGGCGTCCCCGCCCAGGTTTTTCATGGTTTCATTTCCTACCCCGGTGTCGGCGAGCATCTTATCCAGGTCGCCGGTGACGACAACGACCTTCGAGAATGTCTTGCGGATGGGCGTCGCCTTCAGTTCGGCCGGACTTTTGGTGTAACTGGCTACATCCGGTTCCAGGTAGACGGCCTTTCCGGACTTTTTGTTATAGAAGTAGAACCAGAGCGGTTTCCAGTCGGCCCGGTTCACCTGCCAGAGCGTGTTGTCCCCGTTCTGCAGGCCGCTCACCTTCGTGATCCCCGATATCGCTCGCTCGGTCGTCTGGCCGTCCACGACGGCGCGACCGGCGTTGGTCAACACGAGGACGTTCGGGTCGCCTTTACTGAATTTCAACTGATCCATCGCGGTCAGTGCCGCGCGCTGTCCCAGTTCGTCCATACGGTCCGCGTCCGGCAATGCCGCCATTGCCGGGACACAGAGCAGGCATACCAGCAGGATGCCGGATAGCAACTTAATAGCATTCTTCATAATATCGTCGCGCAGGAATCCCGGATTTCAACCGGGAAGGATGCGCAGCCCCCATTGTTTTCTGGTTCAAGGTCTGCGGCCGGCGCAGAACGCACCGGCCTCTTCCCCGTAGCGATACCGCAACGTGATCCTGACGTCACGACCAGCATCAGCATCACGCCGATAACCGGCGAGACAGTGTTCTCATTGCTCCCTCTCCCATGCAACATGCATCATCGCCTCTTCAGCCGGGCGAGTCTCTCCACGGCTGACTACGAGGGAATAATACGAACAACAATAAAAATATAACTATATGTGATTATATCTACAGTAAATAACACCAAATGTATTGCCACCCCAATAGATAGCACGTAGCGAGGCGGCAAGGCCACGTGCCCGAGGTGACGCTGCGCCTGGTCAGGGTCGCCGTATCCGCCCGGGGGTGATATTCAGGCTGAAACCCCCCAAACCGCCCGCATTTCGCTCCGACCAATGTACGCACATTTATAGTTCAACAGTGCAAACACTGACACGGATCCGTTTTTTGAGGCGATCGCGTACCGCGTGAGCCTCACGGCGACAACTGCCGGATTACGGAATATGCCGACCATGAACCTGACGGGCTGGATCGAACACGACGGGGTGCGGCTTATGCCGACCGACGTAGAGCGGATGCTCTCGGAGGGACCGGAGACCCTCACCCGGTGCGGCGGCGAGTTCCTGCTCACCTGCGGCGACTGCACCGCACGCGACACCTTCGGGATCATGCCCGGCCCGGTTCCGCCGGGAACCATATGCTGCGACGGGCGGGAGGTTGCCCGGGTAGCCCCCGACCCGGCGCCCTGCACGCTTGAGGAGGCGATCGTCACCGCGGTCAGTCTCCGGAGCGACGAGGGCGTCGTTGCGTTCTCCGGCGGCGTGGATTCAGCCCTCATCGCCCACCTCGCCCGCCTCCCCTGCGTGGCCGTGGGACTCGAAGGGTCGCACGACGTCAGGCGGGCCGCCGCAGCCGCCCGGACGATGGGGCTCGACCTCGAGATCGTCACGCCGACAGAGGACGAGGTCGCGGAGGCGCTCGCCCGGGTCGTCCGGGTCATCCCCGACCCGACGAACCCCCTCGAGGCTTCGATCGCGACGACCCTCTCCTTCGTCGCCGCGTGGGCGGAAGAGCGCGGCCATACCCGGATCCTTGCCGGGCAGGGGGCGGACGAGCTCTTCGGCGGTTACGCCCGCTACCTCTCCTCCCCCGACCTCGTAGCGGAACTCGAACGGGACCTCGCGGACCATGGACGCCAGAGAACGCGGGACCAGGCGGTGGCGGCGCTTCACGGGGCATACTTCTCGATGCCCTACCTCGACGTCAGGGTGGTGCGCGCCGCTCGAGCGATCCCGGCCGGGGAGAAGGTGCGCGGCGGGGTGAGAAAACACCCCCTGCGCGAGATCGCGGAGCGGCACATTCCCGCCGAAATCGCCCGGGCAGAGAAGAAAGCGATGCAATACGGGAGCGGGATCTGGAGAGCGATGCAACGGCTCACACGTGACAATGGTTATAAAAAGTCGGTACAAGGGTACTTAACGGAGATCAGTAGGGCGGAACATGATTACTGAGAGCGATATTGAGCATATAGCAGAACTTGCGGATATCGGCATATCGAGAGACGAGGTGCCGGAGTTCACCAAACAGTTCAACGCGATTATCGAGTACTTCGAGGTCCTCGACACCGTCGAGGGCGAGAGCGCCCCGGTCGTCGGGATCACCAACGTCTTCCGGGAAGATGAGCCCCGGCCAGGCCTCTCGCAGGAAGAGGCACTCGCGAACGCGGGGTCGACCGAGAACGGATTTATCAAGGCACCGAGGGTGATGTGAGTGGCGGGAACCCTCGACTTCTCGCCGGACGACCGGTACAACGCCTTCATCACCACCTGCCGCCAGGCGCCGTTCTCTGACGGGACGCTCGCCGGCACCGCCGTCGCGGTCAAGGACAACATCTCCACGGCGGGGATACGGACCACCTGCGGATCGAAGATCCTCGAGGGCTACGTCCCGCCGTACGACGCCCACGTCGTGGAACTCCTCCGGCAGGCAGGAGCCGCGATCGTCGGCAAGACCAACATGGATGAGTTCGGGATGGGCTCCACCACCGAGACGAGCGCGTTCGGCCCCACCAGAAACCCGGCAGACCCGGAGCGGGTGCCCGGCGGTTCGTCCGGCGGGAGCGCCGCCGCCGTCGCCGCGGGCCTCGTCCCGATGGCGCTCGGCACCGATACCGGCGGCTCGATCCGCTGCCCCGCGGCGTTCTGCGGGATCGTGGGGCTCAAACCTACCTACGGCCGCGTCTCCCGCTACGGTCTCATCGCCTACGCAAACTCCCTCGAACAGGTCGGGTCGATGGCGCGGACGGTCGAGGACGCCTCAAGGCTGATGTCGGTGATCGCGCACTACGACCCCCGCGACTCGACGATGCTCGACCGCCCGTACGACCACCGGCCTGTAGCCGAGGTCAAAGGGCTCCGGGTCGGGATACCGGAGGAGTACTTCGGCGAAGGCGTCGACCCCCGTGTTGGAGAGAGGGTCCGCGACGCCATCGGAGTCCTCGAAGGGCTCGGGGCCGAGACCGTCCCGGTGAGCATCCCCGGAATGCGGCACGCGCTCGCGGCCTACTACGTCATCTGCACGAGCGAAGCCTCCTCAAACCTCGCGAGGTTCGACGGCGTCCGCTACGGCCCGGCGGTCGATACCAGGAAATCCTGGCACGAAGCCTACCAGGACCTGCGGCTGGAGTTGTTCGGCGCCGAGGTCCGGCGCCGGATCATGCTCGGGACCTTCGCCCTCTCGGCCGGTTACGCCGGCCGGTACTACGCGAAGGCGCAGGTAGCCCGCCGGAAGATCCGGGAGGACTTCGAGCGGGCGCTCCGCGAGGTAGACATCATCGCCGGTCCGACGATGCCGACGGTCGCCTTCCGTCTCGGCGAGAAGACCGACCCGATCTCGATGTACCTCTCGGACATCCTCACGGCGCCTGCGAACCTCGCCGGGATCCCGGCGATATCCGTCCCGTGCGGCAGGGTGGACGGACTCCCCGTGGGCCTCCAGATCATGGGAAGACAGTTCGAGGACGAGCGCGTCGTCGATGTCGCGTTTGCCTACGAGCAGGAGGTGAGGGCATGAAGACGATCGTCGGGCTCGAGATCCACGTCCAGCTCTCGACCGCGACAAAACTCTTCTGCGGGTGCTCGACCGACTACCGCGACGACGAGCCGAACACCCACTGCTGTCCGGTCTGTCTCGGCCTTCCCGGCGCGCTCCCGCGCCTGAACCGAAGAGCGGTCGAGTACGGCCTGAAGGTGGCAAAAGCCCTCGATATGAAGGTCCCGGAAGAGTCGGAGTTCGCCCGGAAGAACTACTTCTACCCCGATCTTGCAAAGGCCTACCAGATCACCCAGAGCGATAAACCGCTCGCGGTAGAGGGGACGATCGAGATCGAGGACGACGAGGGACACGAGAAGATCGTCCGGATCACCCGGGCGCACCTCGAAGAAGACCCCGGAAGGCTCATCCACGTCGCGGGCGGGTCGAAGTACTCGCTCGTCGACTACAACCGATCGGGTATCCCCCTCCTTGAGATCGTCACCGAACCGGACATGCGCTCACCACAGGAGGCGCGCCGGTTCCTCAACAAACTCCGGACGATCCTCGAGTATCTCGGCGTCTTCGACGGCGAGCGGGAGGGCGGCCTCCGCGTGGATGCAAACATATCGATTGAGGGCTCCGAACGGGTCGAGGTCAAGAACATCTCCTCCTACAAGGGCGTCGAGAAAGCCCTCACCTTCGAGATGACCCGGCAGAAGAACCTGCTCCGGCGCGGCCAGAAAGTGGCGCGAGAGACCCGGCACTTCATGGAAGGGCGCGGGATCACCACCTCCGCCCGCAGCAAGGAGGAGGCGCACGACTACCGCTACTTCCCCGACCCGGATCTCCCGCCGCTCCGGGTCGCAGACTGGGTCGCGGCAATCGACCTTCCTGAACTGCCTGTCGCCCGGAAGAACCGGTTCACGGCGCAGTACGGCATATCGCTCAACCATGCCCGGACGCTGACCGGCGACCCGAAGCTCGCCGACTTCTACGAGGAGGTCGCTCACGTCGACCCCGCCCTCGCCGCCACATGGGTGGCCGACACGCTCCTTGGAGAACTCAACTACCGCGAGATGAGCATCGCCGCCGTCCCGGCCGAACGCATCGCGGAACTCCTCGCGCTTCTGCGGTCGGAGACGATCACCGATGCGGCCGGCGTCAAGGTTCTGCGGGAGATGCTCGATGCCTGCGCCGCCGGCAAGCCCTGCGAGCCTCCCGCCGCAATCGTGGAGCGCGAGGGGCTCGCCAGGGCCGCGGGAGACGAGTTCACGCAGGTCGTTGAGAAAGTGGTCGCCGCGAACCCCCAGGCCGTGGAGGACTACCGGGCCGGCAAGAAGGGAGCCCTGAACTTCCTCGTGGGGCAGGTGATGAAAGAGACCCGCGGACGGGCAGACCCGCGGGAACTCGGCCGCATCGTATCCGGGTACATTGATACAGGCGGGGTGTAATCCGCAGTGCATCTGATCATCGCAGAGAAGAACATCTCGGCAAACCGGATCGCGCAGATCCTCGCCGGCAGCGAGAAGGTGAGAGCGACGAAGGACGGAAGCGTATCCACCTACTCCTTCGACACAAAGACGGTGGTCGGCCTCAAAGGGCACGTGGTGGAGGTGGATTTCGAGCCGGGCTACACGAACTGGCGAAGCGAGACCCATACACCGCGAAGCCTCATCGACGCGGGTATCGTCAAGAAGCCGACCGAGAAGAAGATCGTAAACCTCATCCAGAAACTCTCGAAGAAGGCGGACCTCGTCACCATTGCGACCGATTACGATACGGAAGGAGAACTGATCGGGAAGGAGGCCTACGAACTCGTCCGTGCGGTGAACCCCGGCGTCAGGATCAACCGGGCCCGGTTCTCCGCGATAACCCCGGCGGAGATCCGCTCCGCGTTCGAGAACCTGACCGACCTCGACTTCGACCTCGCGGCTGCCGGCGAGGCCCGCCAGGCGGTCGACCTTATGTGGGGGGCGTCGCTGACCCGGTTCATCAGCCTCGCGGCACGCCGGGGCGGCACGAATATCCTCTCCGTCGGCCGCGTCCAGAGCCCGACACTCGCCATGATCGTTGACCGGGAGCGCGAGATCGAGAGTTTCGTCCCCCAGACCTACTGGATGCTCTCACTCGAAACCGAGAAGGACGGTGTAGCGATCGAGGCGCGGCACACCGCCGGGCGGTTCACCGACCACGATACGGCCCTCGCCGCGGAGGCGGGGACGAAGGAGCCGCTCATCGTCACGGACGTGAAAGAGGGGCAGAAAGTCGACCGGGCACCGACGCCGTTCGACACCACGACGTTCATCGTCGCGGCGAGCCGCCTGGGCCTTTCGGCGGCGAACGCGATGCGGATCGCCGAAGACCTCTACATGAACGGGTACATCTCCTACCCGAGGACCGACAACACGGTCTACCCGAAATCGCTGAACCTGGACGCGATCCTCAACACCCTCAAAGGAGGAATCTTTGATAAGGACGTCGCCTGGGTGCAGCAGAACCGGCGGCCCGTCCCGACCCGGGGCAAGAAGGAGAGCACCGACCACCCGCCGATCCACCCGACGGGCTCCGCGACCCGGGAGGCTCTCGGGCAGGACCGGTGGAAGGTCTACGAACTCGTCGTGCGGAGGTTCCTCGCGACCCTCTCCCCCGACGCGAACTGGACGACCACGCGATGCACCTTCGACGCGTCCGGCGAGTCCTACAAGGCCACGGGCGGCAGGCTCCTCTACGCCGGGTGGCGCCGGGTCTACCCCTACTCGGAGGCGAAGGAGAACATCCTCCCGGTGCTCGCCCCGGGTGAGAGGCTGCCGATCAGGGAGGTGAGCCTCGAGGAGAAGGAGACGCAGCCGCCGGCGCGCTACTCCCAGAGCCGGCTCATCCAGGTGATGGAGGAACTCGGCCTCGGCACGAAGAGTACCCGGCACGAGGTGATCGGCAAACTCGTCTCCCGCCGCTACGTGGAAGGCAACCCGCTTCGCCCGACCCTCGTCGGCCGGGCGGTCATCGACGCGCTCGACAACCACGCCGAGACGATCACGGAGCCGGAGATGACCCGGACGCTCGAGGAGCACATGCAGCTCATCAAGCAGAGCCGGCGCTCCCGCGACGACGTCGTCACCGAGTCCCGCGAGATGCTTCATCGGGTCTTCGACAAACTCGAGGCGCATAAGTCGGAGATCGGCACCGAGATCATGGAGCAGACCGCCGAGGAGCATACCGTCGGCCCCTGCCCGGCCTGCGGCCACGATCTCCGGATCCGGCACATCGGCGTCTCCCAGTTCATCGGCTGCACCGGCTACCCCGAGTGCAGGTTCAACATCAGCCTGCCCGGCAGCACCTGGGGCAAGGCAATCCGGGTCGAAGCGACCTGCGGAGAGCACAACCTCTCCCACGTCCGCCTGATCCGGAAAGGCTCCCGCCCGTGGGACATCGGCTGCCCGCTCTGCAGCCATATCGCCTCGAACGTCGAGGCGCTCCGGATGATGCCCTCGATGACCGACGACCTCATGCACCGCCTGCACGCGCATCACATCTACACGGTCTCCGAGATCGCGGGCATGCAGCCTGAAGAACTCGCGAAAACCGTCGACACCGAGACGAAAGAGGCAGCACAACTCGCGAGAGAGGCAGAAGATGCGCTCGAGGTTCTCCGCCGCCGTTCGGAACTCAGGAAGTTCGTCCGCAAGATCGTGCCCCCGAGGAAGGGCCGGAGCCACGCGAAGATCATCAAGAACCTCCTCGAACAGGGGATCGGCGATATCCACGCGCTCTCGCTCGCCGACGTTGCGGCGATCAAGAAGGCCGGGATACCGGAGACCACCGGAACCGAACTCCTGGACGCGGCCCGCGGGCTCTGCAACGAGCGCGCCCTCCGGGAGGCCGGGGTTCCCGCGGTCAGCCTGAAGAAGTACCAGGCAGGCGGCGTCTCGAGTCCCGACGACCTCTGCTACCTCCCCATCCCCTACCTTGCAAGCAAAACCGGCATTAACCCGGAAACCGTACATAAACATGTGGATCTGGTCTGCAGGCACCTCGGTCGCCCTGCCCCCCAGAAGATCTCAAAGGCAGTCTTCGAGCGCGGGCGCAAAGAACTCCTTGAGATCCCCGGGCTCGGCGAGGCGACCGTGGACAGGCTCTACCTTGCAGGCATCTATGACGCCGCTACGCTCCGTGATGCCAATCCCGATGAGATCGCTACCATCACCGGCATCCCGAAGGCCAGACTCCGCGACTACATCGGCCACCTGAAGTGACACCATGCACGCGAACTGGAAGACCTGGGCACACGTAACGAAACTTGACCCTGATAAACGCCTCCCTGAGGGAGCCGTCGAGGAGATCGCGACGAGCGGAACCGACGCCCTGATGCTCTCGGGCACGCTGAACGTGACGCGGGAGAATCTTCATGAACTCCTGGATCTGGTCTCCTCCTACGGGCTGCCGCTGGTGGTGGAACCGGCGAGCCCCGACTGCGCCATCTTTGATAACGGGATCGACCACCTCTTCGTGCCGAGCGTGTTGAACACGAACGACGTCCGCTGGGTCGTCGGGAAGCACTACGCCTGGCTGCGCCAGGCGAGCAGTATCGACTGGGAGATGGTGGTGCCCGAGGCCTACATCGTCCTCAACCCGAACTCGGCCGTCGGTCGGGTGACGGGGGCGGACTGCAGCCTCTCGGGGGAGGACGTAGCCGCGTTCGCACAGGTCGCGGACCGCTACTTCCGGTTCCCCATCGTCTACATCGAGTACAGCGGAACCTACGGGGATCCCGCAATCGTGCAGGCGGCGTCCGAGGCGATCGAGCACGCCGTCCTCTACTACGGCGGCGGGATCCGTTCGGCCGAGCAGGCGACGGAGATGGGCCGCTATGCCGACACGATCGTCGTGGGGAACGCGGTCTACGAGGAAGGGATCGACGTACTCCGGGCGACGGTCCGGGCGGTACAATGAGGCATGCCTGAGATCTCGATCGTCCTGGTCGAACCCCTCTACGAGGGAAACGTCGGGTTTACCGCCCGGGTGATGAAGAACTTCGGGTTCACCCGGCTGGTTCTCGTCAACCCCTGCACGCTCGGCGACGACGCGACCATGCGCGCCTCCCACGCCCGCGACGTTCTCGACGGCGCCCGGCGGATGACGGTCGAGGAGGTCTACCGGGAGTTCGACTTCGTCGTCGCGACGACCGGCGAGGTGAGCAAATCGGTCTGCACCCCGATGCGGATGCCTTACTACGCGCCGGCGGAGGTCAGGGAGATCGTCGGCGATATCGACGGGACGGTCGCGATCCTCTTCGGGCGGGAGAACTGGGGGCTCGCGAACACCGAACTGAAGCGGGCGAACCTCATCTGCACCATCCCGACCTCGGAGATCTATCCCATCCTCAACCTCTCCCACGCGGTGGGCATCCTCTGCTACGAGCTTGCGAACCTGCCGCGCGGGACCTACCCGCTCGCGGGGCAGGTCGAGATGGATTCGCTCTACCGGCACATCAGCGCCTTCCTCGACCGGATCGACCACCCGGACTTCAAGCAGGAGAATACGATGACGCTCATCCGCCGCATACTCGGCCGGACGAAACTGACCATCCGCGAGGCGAGCACCCTTCACGGGTTGATGCGCCGGACGGAGTGGCATCTCGAAAACAAAGAATAGGTTGCGGGAGAGATCTACTAGAATGATTCTTGTCGACTGGCAGATAGAGGATCGGATCAGGCGCGGGCATATCCGGGTAGACCCCTTCGAACCTTCCCTGATCCAGCCAAATTCCCTGGATATCAGGCTCGGTTCGCACTTTGTCTGGTACGTCCCGGGAGAGACCGTGATCGACCCCTACGACAGAGAGACCGTCTGCAGAGAGACCGAGGAGACGGTGGCCGACTCGATCGTCCTTACACCGGGCCGGTTCCTCCTCGCCGAGACGCTCGAGTCGATCGAGCTCCCCGACGACGTCGTGGCGAGCATCGAGGGGAAGAGCAGCATCGCGCGCCTCGGGGTCGAGCTCCACCAGACAGGGGGCTGGATCGACGCGGGGTTCCGGGGGACGATAACGCTCGAGATGTGCAACGTGAACTCCCGGCCGGTCAAGGTCTACGCGGGGATGCCGATCGGGCAACTGGTCTTCTACCGGACTGATCGCGCTGCGCGCCCGTACAACATGAAGCAGGACGCGAAATACATGGACCAGCGGCAGGCGACCCTCTCCCGCTACCACGAGAACGCGCGCCGCGCACAGGAGTGATGCCGGGAATCCGGCAAGAGCGGCGGCCCGGGGGACGTGCCCCCCGCCCGCCGAGCGTCATGCACTATATAGCAGGAAAACAGATATTGAACGATTCAACTGGGGATACCAATGCGACTTCTTCTGATCCACTCTGATCATATCGAATACGAGGCCCGGAAGAAGACGAAGGTCGCCGAAGAGGACGCGGTCCCAAAGGACGCACTCGACGAGGCGCTTGCCGTCTTCTGCGCGGTTGAGTCTGTCGACGAGGAGAACATCGAGGATGCCGTCAGGCAGGCGGCGGACGAGATCATCACTACCGCCCGGCAGCTCGGCACTACCAATATCATGATCTACCCCTATGCCCACCTCTCCTCCGACCTTGCATCGCCGGATGCGGCGGTGAGCGTTCTTAAGGGCATCCAGGAAACTCTCGCCGGTATAGACGACGTTGTCGTGAAGCGGGCGCCGTTCGGCTGGTACAAGGCCTTCTCGCTCTCCTGCAAGGGCCACCCGCTCTCGGAACTCTCCCGGACGATTGTGCCCGGCGAAGGAGCGGCCGCACCGAAGAAGGAGATCGAGCACGAGTTCTTCGTCGTCACCCCTGAGGGGGACCGCAAAGACGCGGCCGATTACGCTAAGGAGAACACTCCTTTTGCCTCGCTGATCCGCAAAGAACTCGGATATCCAGGGCCGGAAGGGGGCGAGCCGGCGCACGTCGATCTGATGCGCGCGAAGGAACTCGTGGAGTATGAGCCGCGCTCCGACGTCGGGCATCACCGCTGGATGCCCCGGGGGAAACTGATCCGGGACCTCCTCTCCGACTACGTCCTCTCCCAGGTGCTCGAGTACGGCGGGATGCCGGTCGAGACCCCGGTGATGTACGACCTCGGCGACCGGGCAATCTCGGAGCACGCCGCCAAGTTCGGGGAACGGCAGTACCGGTTCAAGAGCGGCAACCGCGACATGATGCTCCGGTTTGCGGCGTGTTTCGGGATGTTCTCGATCATGCACGATATGCACATATCCCCGAACACCCTCCCGATGAAACTCTACGAACTCTCGACCTACTCGTTCCGCCACGAGCAGAAGGGCGAGGTTATCGGATTAAAGCGCCTCCGCGCCTTCACGATGCCCGATATGCACACCCTCTGCCGGGACGTGGACGGCGCGCTCACGGCGTTCGAGGAGCAGCTTGCGATAGGCTGGAAGAGCGGCGAGGATCTCGAGACACCGCTCGTCGGGATATTCCGGTGCACCCGGGACTTCTTTGAGCAGTACGAACTCTGGGTGAAGGGGATCGTCGCGAAGTCGGGCGTCCCGATGCTGGTCGAGGTCCTCTCGGAGCGGACTCACTACTGGATCGCTAAAGCCGATCTCGCAGCGATCGATGCGCAGGGCAGGCCGATCGAGAACCCGACCGTCCAGATCGATGTGGAGAGCGCCGACCGGTTCGACATCAAATACTACGCCCCTGACGGGACGGAGGTTCACCCGCCGATCCTCCACTGCTCGCCGACGGGCTCGATCGAGCGGGTGATCTGCGCGATGCTCGAGAACACCGCGACCCAGGAGGTCCCCTCGTTCCCGACCTGGCTCGCCCCGACCCAGGTCAGGCTGGTGCCGGTGGCGGAGCGGCACGTCTGTTTCGCGGAAGAGATCGGCGCCCGCCTGAACGCGACCGGCATCCGGGCGGATGTCGACGACCGGGACGAGAGCGTGAACAAGAAGGTCCGCGAGGCCGGGATGGACTGGGTGCCCTACGTCGCGGTGATCGGCGACCAGGAGGCCGAGACCGGCCGGCTCATGGTCACCATCCGGAGACTTTCGGCGAAGAAGAAACCCTACAAGGAGTCGATGACCGAGAGCGAACTCATCCAGGCGGTGAAGCTGGAGACCGCCGGAAAGCCCTTCCGGCAGCTCTATACGCCGAAGCTTCTCTCACGGAAGCCCCGGTTTATTTAATTCTTTTTTTGCGAAATCGGGGCGCGACGACCCGATGGATAGAAGTGGGAGCACTACAGGTGCGACTTGTGACGGCTCATTGAGGTTGTTCCAAAACCCCTTTGCCGGGAGGGGGACACCTCCTCCCGAACCCTCCCCCGAGAGGCGATACCCGATGGAAAGCCGTTTCACCCCCATGTCCAGGATATAGAACAGAGGATAGAAACGTCGGAAAGTTCATAGAACTTTTTGAGATGACCTCATCACCCTGACACGGCTTTCAAGGTGAAATCGCCATGAACTGCCCGCCCCCTTGGGGACGGGAGGAGCGCGAAGCGCGGGCGGTGGGGGTTAGCGTAGTCCTCGAATCAGGTAGAGGCAGAAGGGAGGAACATCCCCCTCCCCTTTCTCCACGTATCTGCCAATGTTCTCGCCTCATAGCCAATATCACTAGT
>NZ_FMID01000043.1 GCF_900095385.1 Methanoculleus chikugoensis | reverse complement strand
TCGAACAGGTGAACGTCAAGAAGGAGAGCAGCACCACCCTGCCGGTGAGATCGCGGACGACGGGAGGGCGGTCTGGACGTGCCCCTCGACCCGCTTCATCAGCTCGTTCTCGTTCTCGGCCTTCTCCTCGAACTCGCACGCAAGGCCGAGATCTTTGCACCTGAACGTCTTCTGTTCCTGCATGCCTCTCGCCGGCCGGGTTTGTATACTGCGTTCGATATAAAAATATCGGCGCCGTTTTTTTCTGCTCAGCGTGTATGGGTGGGCGCACGTTCATGCTCCAGGACAGATGCAGGGTGGTGAATGCCCTAATTACGTCGCACTTCGCGTGATGCTTCGTCATCCCCTTTACTGAAAACTCACACGAAGCCGCGAAGCCGCGAAGTGAGACATTCGCTACGGACTCTGCATGAAACTCCAGCCCGTGGAGTATGTCACGCCTTCCTGCACTCCACCATATCCCCGATCAGGCCGTCCCGGAGGGTGACGATCCGGCAGAAGTACTCCTTGTGCCAGTCCTCGTGCGAGACCATCACGATCGTCTGGTCGAGTTCCTCATTTAACCGTGCAAAGAGGTCGAGGATGCTCTTCGAAGTCTGGCTGTCGAGGTTCGCGCAGGGTTCGTCGGCGAGCAGGATGCTCGGACTGTTCACGAGCGCCCGGGCTATCGCCACGCGTTGCTGCTCGCCGCCGGAAAGCTCGCTCTGCCGGTGGTCCATCCGGTCGCCAAGACCGACCCGCCGGAGGATATCGGCGCTCCGCTCGATGTACTCGTCCTTCGATGCCCCCCGGACGAGCGACGTCAGGTAGACGTTCTCGAGCGCCGTGAGTTCCCCGATGAGCGCGTAGTCCTGGAAGACGTAGCCGAGCCGGTTCAGCCGGAAGAGGGTTCGCCGGTGGTCGGAGAGGGCCAGGACATCCGTCCCGTCGATCGTGACGCTCCCGGACGTAGGGCGGTCGAGGAGCCCGAGGATATGGAGGAGCGTCGACTTGCCGCTGCCACTCGCTCCCATGATCCCGACGAACTCGCCTTTTGCGACCTCGAGCGAGACGCCCGCAAGGGCCCGGACCTCCACGTTCCCCATCGCGTAGACCCTCGTGAGGTTTTCCGCCACGATCACCCTCTCACCCCCTGATTGCGGTGAGGATATCCTCCCGCGCGATCCGCCACGCCGGGATGTAGCCCGCCACCAGCGAGACCCCGAAGAGGCTCCCGATGCTCCGGAGGATGGCAGACGCCTCCACATCCGGGTAGACCGGGCCGCCGGGGAAGACGAGCGGGTAGGCGGTCAGGTAGGTCGTCACCCCGGCGTTCAGCCCGATCCCGACGAGCGCCCCGACGGCGGTGATGAAGAGCACCTGGAGGACGTAGGAGTTGATGATGATCTGCTGGTCGATGCCGATTGCTTTCAGGATCCCGATCTGTCGGCGCCGGTTCACGGTGTTGATGAAGATCACGATGAAGACCACCACGATGGCGATGATCAGGCTGACGAGTGTCGAGATGGCGTTGATGATGTTGAAACTCTGGATCGCCTGCTCGACGAACCCCCCCGACTTCTCCCGGAACGTCAGGACGTCCTCCTGGACGCCGTAGGAGAGGATCTCTGTCTTGTACTCCTCCTCCCTGCCGTTGACCGCGGTCTTGACCAGGATCGCGGACGCCTGGTTATCGAGCCCGAGCACCCTGCTCATCTCGCGGGTGGTGACGAAGGCCGCGGTATCGACGCCGAAGGACTGGGTCTCGAAGATCCCCTTCACCCGGTAGGTCCTTGTTGCACCGTTCGGGTAGGCCACATCCACCGAGTCGCCGACCCCGACCCCCTCAAGCGAGGGGAGGCCCCCCTCCTCCACCCCTTCCGTCCCCGCGAGGGTTGCGCCGATGATGATCGCGTCGGTATCGCCGCCCGAGAGGAACTCCCCCGCGGTCATGTAGTCGGCGATCCTGGTCACCGATCGCTCGTCTTCCGGGGTTATGCCGTAGAGCGTGCTTGCGGCGTTGCGGCCCCGGTAAAAGTACGTCGCACCGGCGGTTATGCGGGGCGATGTGCCCGTGATCCCCGGGATCTGCTCGACCTTCTTCTGGAGGCCGTCCACGCCGTCGATGTACTGGCTGCCTTCCCGGGGCTCAATGACCAGGTTTCCGAGGTCGAAGTCGATCGACTGGGTATCGAAGGTCACGACGACCCCGGAGATGATGGAGGGGAGGAAGACCAGGTTCACGAAGATGAGGGCGATGATCATGATGGTGAGGGCGAGCGTCCCCCTGCTTCCGCGCTGGATCGACTTCCAGGCCAGGAACGCGGAGACCCTGATGCCTGAAAACACCGTGGTCACTCCTCCTTTCGTCGCCGGTACCAGTAGATCGCGGCCGCGGCGGCGACGATGAGGGCGGCTGCCGCGACCGCGATCATCGGAACCGGGTTCTGCCCGGTGACGACGACCTGCAGGGCCTGCCTGACCGTATGCTCTCCGTAGTCGTCGGTATACCGGACGACGAGGGTGTAGCCGAACTCTCCCGCCTCGTCGGCAACGAGTGAGAAGATGGCGGGCCCGTCGTTCCCCGGCTCGATCGTCCCGAGGAACGCTTCTTTTGAGCCCGGGAGGGCGAGACCCTCGATGGTCGCCCTGACCGATTCCGCATCCGCCGTCCCGGTGTTCTCCAGCCGGATCGTCAGGTCGACCGTCTCCCCGGCGGTGATCCGGGCGGGCTCGGTCCTGATGGAGGCGACGCCCATCTCGGCTTTGCCGACGACGGGGATCCCGATCGTCGCGACCTGCCTCGACGGCGCGAGGTCGGCGCCCCGGTAGTCGACGGTGACGAGGATCGGGGTAAGGCCGAGCGGTGCGCTGGTATCGGTCTCGAAGGTCAGGTTCAGGACGGCGTCTCCCCCCGCTTCGAGTTCGGGGATGTAGTAGTTCTCCGCGTTCCGCGGGGCGATCCCGCCGGAGGTCGCATTGACGCCGACGGCGATGTCGCTCGCGGTGGCCTGGCCGTCGTTATGAATGGTCAGCGTGACGTTGAAGGGGTCGCCCGGGTCGACGGACGCCGGAACGGTCCTCTCCACCCGGAGCGCCGGCCTCTTGGCTATGGCGTATGCGGTGCCGACGTTCACCGGCACGGGGTATCGTACATTCTCCCCGTCCCGCACGCTGACCCAGACCTCCGGGAAGTATATCCCCTCTTCTCCCGGGGCGCGAATCCGGAACGTGACCGGGAAGGATTGGCCGGGGCCGATCTCGCCGATATCCTGGAAACTCCCGCTCATGACCTCGACGTCTGTACTGTGCAGGAGCACGTTCTCGATGTAGGCGTTCTCCTCCGTCTCCGTCGAGGTGTTCATCTCCCCGGTGCCGGGGTCGAGCCGGATGTTGAGCGGCGATCCCGCGGCCGGCAGTGCGGTGCTCGTGAGCACCACGGTGATTGTCCCTTCGTCGCCGGGCATCAGGACGGCGGGGGTGACGGTGAAGTTGGAGACGATCACCGACGGGGCGGCCGTTGCTGCCGGGGCGAGGAGCAGGATGAGAATGAGTGCGCTCACAAGATAACCGATCGTCAGCCTTCTTATGCCCCTTCGGGGCGCAGCCGCGGATACCCGGATCATCCTCCCATCCCTCCCGGGCAGGTAGTCGGAGTCCGACTCCCTGGTGGTTATATATAATCGTTGTGCACGGCTGCTCTCACCGGTTCAGGGTGGGGCGATATGCCGGGCACCGCGGAAACATTATATTATCCAAGAAATATATTATGGTCGGGATACGGTTGAGCCGGTACGGACCGGATGCGTGACCGCAACGATACCTCCATGCGTGATGAAACGCTTCAACACCTCTGTACGTTCTCATAATGCCGTGCTGCTCTCCGTTCTCACTCATCAGTCCCCCATTTTTTGCTATTCCTGTCGCACGGGGTATCCGGCGCACAACCTCCCCGATCATGAGCTGCCTTTATGACCCGCAGGCGGTATACTCCGTTCCCATCGTGAGGGGGGAGAGATGGAGCCGACCCAATGGCTGGTGACGCTGACGTTCAGGGTGACGGTAAGCGGTGTTCGTTCGAAGGACGACTCGGTGGCTGCAGGTCTGGAACAACTCAAACAGGGTCTTTGCAGCGGAGAGGAGATGCCGATGGAGGCGAGCGTCCGAAGGATCACGAACCTCGTCGAGGAGGAGCCGATCTTCGGCGTGAGGTGGTGATGGCGTCCGGGGCGTCACCCGGCGGGAAGTAAATTTCCGGGTGACAACGCTTTTTTACCCCGCCGCTCTCTTCGGCACCATGCACGAACTTCCCGAAACGATCGCCGTCGATCTCGTCCTCCTTCCGCCCGGCCCGATCATGGATCTGGCGATCGGCGCGAACCGGACGCTGCTTGCCGGCAACCCGGACGGAGCGATACGTCTCGACCGGGGGGGCTGCCTCCCTCATATATCGGTCGCGATGCTCCCGGCAAGGCGGGGGGATATCCCGGAGATTTCCGCGAAGGTTGAGCGGATTACGCAGCGTTGCTCCCCCATGGCCCTGACCATCGACGCCGTTGCAAAGCACCGCAAGAACGTGGGCGAGACCGTCTCCACCTTCCACATCCTCAGGGCGGAGATCCTCCAACTCTTTCACAAGGCCGTGATGAACGCAGTGATGCCGTATCAGGCGGCCCCGACGGGGCCTTCAGCCTTCTCCGGGGAAGCCTCCGCGCCGTCCGTCGACTGCCTCCTGCGGTTTCCGAAGACCTCCGCGTACGAGCGCTACTCGCCGCACATCACACTCGGGTTCGGCGATCTCCCGGAGATCATCCCCGGTATCGACTTTCCCGTCCGGTTCGAGGTGACGAAGGCGGCTCTCTGCCACCTCGGGAGCCACTGCACCTGCCGCCGGGTCCTCGCGGCGTTCGATCTCGGTCGCGGCGGGGCGGCGACGCGCCGATAGAACGGAGTTACAGCAGGAGCGCTTTCACGTACGGCCTTCTGCAGGCGACGCACCCTGAGTAGCGGTTGAGCATCCCGGTCTCGAGAACCTCGACCACCGGGGGCTCCCGGCACGTGCGCTCCGAGAACTCCGGATCCCGCTCCGCGATCACCCGGAGAAAGACCGCGAGCGGCATGAACGGCCGGGCCTGCACCGGGACGATCCGGAAGTCCGCGTAATCAGCCTCAAGCGTCGAGTTCCGGGCGAGGTCCTCGTCGAAGTAGAGGATGACCTCTACGTCGCGGCGTTCCTGCAGGTCTTTCAGGCGATCGAGCCCAAGCCGCATCCCGGCTGCGAGGCCGATCGCTTCGAGTTCCGCCGGTTCTCCGGGAGAGAAGGTCTCATAACCCGATTCCATCATGGTATTCCTCCTCCATAGCGTTTCGCGGGGAGCGACTTCTTTCCTCCGGCGGCCGCAGGATACTTTCTTAACCGCGACGTTCCCAGTATCCGCATGGATCCGTTTGCGGCCGAAGCAGCGTCCCGGGGCGCCACTTCCGTCGCTACATGCCGGAGGCGGTCGAGATGAAACTCGCGGTCCTCGTGGATAACGCCACCCTCACCGACCGCTACTTCCTCGCGGAGCCGGGGCTCTCCATTCACATTGAGGACGGCGGGACCCGGGTTCTCTTCGATGCCGGGTACTCGGGCATCCTCGTTGCCAACGCCCAAAAGATGGGGATCGACCTCCTCCGCGTCGATGACGTCGTCATCTCCCACGGCCACCTCGATCACACCTGGGGCCTCGATGCTCTCATCCGGCTTCATACCGAGGCTATCCTCGAGGGCCGCGAGCGGATTGAACCCGCGTTCATCGCCCATCCGGATGCGTTCCTCACCCGGAGCTGCAACGGCGTCGGGGAGATCGGGTGCCACCTCTCGGTCGAGGAACTCTTCCGGCACGGGAATGTCCTCCTCACACCGGCCTCCCTCTGGCTGACCGAAAACCTGGTCTTCCTCGGCGAGATCGAGCGGCGGTTCGAGTTCGAGAGGGCGCCCCCATGCGGCTACGTCTACACCCGACGGCATCCGGGACGACACCGTCATCGACGACACCGCGCTCGCCTGCAAGACCGCGGAGGGGCTCGTCATCGTAACCGGTTGCTCTCACTCGGGGATCTGCTCGATTGTCGAGCAGGCGCGCGAGGTCTGCAACGAGGACCGGGTCGCCGACGTCATCGGCGGGTTCCATCTCCTCGATGCACCACCGGAGCAGATAGAGGGTATTCTCGACTATTTCGCGGAGGTGCGGCCGGCAGCCCTCCACCCCTGCCACTGCACCGACCTTGCGGCAAAGATTGCTCTTGCACGGATAGCGAACGTCCGGGAGACCGGCGTCGGGCTGCGCCTCGGGTACGGGTAGGTCAGGGGGCGGGTTCCCGGAGTCCTGGGATCGCCCCGTGCTCCTCCTCGTATGCGCGGACTGCCTCCGGGGCGCCGAGGAGGAAGCGGCGGGCGTTGTTGTAGACCGCGGGGTATGCACCCGGATCGAGGCCGGCGAGGAGGTCTGCAAGCACCGCGACCGCCGGAACCCGGTGGCGGTGCTCCATCCCGTCGATGAATGCGAACGCATCGAGAGCCCGGACGGTGCTGTACTCGTTGACCGGGGCGAGCCGCCGGAGCACCTCTGCAAGGTAGGCCCGCCCGTCTTCGGTTTCGAGCGACCGCTTCCTGTTCAGCGCGAACCGCCCATAGAGCGCCCGCTGCTGGTCGGCCTGCTCGAATGCGAAGGCCGGCGAGGACTCGATCCGTTCCAGAACGGGAACGAGGTCGTCACAGTCGCTTCCGGCGACGGCGGCGAGGAAGGATTCCCACGCGACGGGGCTTTTTGCAGAGAGAGCTGCGAAGGTTTCGAAGATCTCCTGCCGTTCCGGAGCGCTGCTTTCGAGGATCAGCGAGAACGCGGCGAGCCGGTCGGTTGCGGCCGTGGCTTCCCGGAACTGGGAGAGGAGCAGCCGGTGAACCTCCGGGGTGTCCCGGGTCGCGAGGATCGAAAGACAGGCGTTTTTGCGCTGCCGCCGCCGGATTGCCGCGCCCTCTTCCTCCAGGCTGTCTGGCGCGGCGGGAGACGCTTTTGCCGCCTGCCGGTAAACACTGAGGAGGGTCTCGCCGCCCCGTGCGGCGACGGCGGTGAGGATCGCTCTTCGGGCGTCATGGAGCGCCCGGTAACGGTGGGCGAACCGCTCGTCCTCCACCGAGGGGAAGATGGTCAGGAACTGCCCGCCCGCCTCCTCCATGAGAGAGTCGTCGGCGAGGAGGGCGGCGCAGAGGTCGGCGAACCGGTCGGAGACGGCTGCGCCCGGATCTTCGAGGAGCCGCACCATCTCCCGGTCGGCGAGCGCGAGGAACGCGGTGAACCGGCCGACGATATCTGGGTCTCTCTCGACCTGGAGGTAGAGTTCGTCCTCCGGCGGCCGGTATGCTGTCTTCCCATAGAAGGAGTAACTGCGGTTGAGCGAGAGGAACGCGGGCCTATCTACACCGTCGAGGATGATCTCCCCGGCCTCGTCGGCGATCCTGACGGTCGTCTCCCGGATGTCCCTGCCTTCGGCGTCGACGAGCGCGAAACGGAACGGGAACTCCCAGAGACGGCCGCCGGGCGAGCGGCTCTGGCGGTAGGCGACGGTGAACCGTCGGGCGGCCGGGTCGTACGCGGGGGATACCGCGAGGACCGGGTACTCCTTCTCCTTCAGCCAGACCGCAGCCATTCCCGAGAAATCCTGCCCCGAGACCTCCTCCATGCAGCGCAGCCAGTCCGCCCGCGAGGCGTTCGCGTGCCGGAACCGGTCGTGGTAGCGGCCGAGCGCCTCGGCAAACGCCTCCTTTCCCATCAGCGTCTCGATCATCCTGACGAACTCGGGGGCTTTCACGTAGGTAACCCCCGTGATGAGGTCGTTCGGGTCGTTGAAGCCGTCCGGTTCGATCGGCATCGACCCTGCGCCCCGGTCGAGCGTGAGCGTCCCGGCCGCGGGATCGAGGAGGTCGAGCACGGTCTTGATGCGGGAGTAGGCCTCGCCGAAGAAGAAGGCATGGTGCTGGTTCTCGACGTGGACGGTCACGGCCTCGTTCAGCCAGATCTCGAACGGGCTCCATCCGGTCACCTCGGAACCGTTCTCGTTGTGGTAGTACTCGTGAACCTTCACCCGGACCAGATACTCGAAGGCCGGGTCGGTGGTGTCGGGCCCGGGCATGAGCCGGTTCGCGGCGATCGTCGTGTTCCCGACGTTCTCCATCCCGCCGAAGTCGGAGTTCTGCATGGCGATCTCCCGGTAGACCGCCCCGGTGTAGGCGTAGCCCGGCGTGATGGTCGAGATGAGGTCTTTGAGCGTCTTCCTGGTCTCTTCGAGCACCTTGACGTCGCCGGAACGTTTCGCCTCGTCGCGCACCCGCACGAGCCGCCACACCTCTTCCCGGGTCTTGCGGTCGCGGTACTCTTCCGGGCCGGTGAAGAGGTGAACCCACATCACGGCGTCCGCGAGGATATCGAGCGCACGCTCCGCTTCCTCCGGGTCGGAACCGGGTTTCGCGAGGAGTTCGAGGACGAACGTCCGCCCGTCGGGATACTCGAACTCGCGCCGGTGGGTGTCGTAGCACCCCACCCCGAGGAAGAAGAGGTAGGGAGCCATCGGGGTTCTGGTGTTCTCGTACCGCTGCACGGAGCGGCCGGGGGCGCAGGGGATCCGGGATCCTGCCGGGTCGCCGTTCGATATGGTGACCGTATATCCATTATCCGCGACGATCGTCGTCGTGTAGGTACACTTCGCGGTCATGTCGTCGAGGCAGGGGACCAGCCGCTGGAACCCCCACTGCTGGCACTGGGTGATCTGGGTGGGCGGCCCGCCGGGGCATCGCCCGTCGTAGTAGAGGCCTTCGAGGACGTGGGTGCTCGGCCGGCAGATCGTCTCGGTCTCGAGGGTGAACTGTGTCCGGGGCGGGACGGGGGGATCGAAGGCGACGGTGAGGGTCGCCGCGTCCCGGTCGTAGGTGTGGGTGACGGCGTATCCGGCGGACTCCACGCGGAGGATATCCAGGTCGCGGGCGTTCAGGGAGAGCGACGAGAGCGGCGCGTCGAGCGTTCCGGCGGTGAGGGCGGAGACGACCCGGGTGTGTCCGTCATAGACGTCGAAGACGAGATCCACGTGGACGACCCGGACGGGGAGCGCCCCGAAGTCTTCCGGGTAGTAGCGAAAGAGCCTCCGTTCTCCGCCTTCTCCGGTCAAAATCCCGCCTCGCCGGTGATATCGCGGAGGGCACGGCGGATCGCCGTCCGGACCTCGGGCTCCTCCTCGCTCTCGAGCGCGTCGGCGGCGGCCGCCCTGACGTCTTTCTTTCTGTCCCCGAGAAGGCCGAGGAGGGGCTCGACCGCGCGTTGATCGCCGATCTCGCCGAGCGACCAGGCGGCACCGCGCCGCGCCCACCGGTTGGGGTCACCGAGGAGAACGAGGAGCGGCTCGACCGCCCGCGCGTCGCACAGCTTCCCGAGCGCCTGTGCGGCGACCCACCTGACCTCGTTCTCGCGGTCTGCGAGGGCGGCGATCAGCGGCTCGACCGCGCGGGGATCGGCGCACTCCCCGAGCGCCTCGGCCGCCCGCAGCCGGTAGGGGGTGCTCTCGTCCGAGAGTTGCTCGATGTACTTGCCGATGTTCTCCTCGCGCCGTTTCTCCCTGTCCTCCATAAGGCGTTTTACCGAGCGCTCCATCTCAACTCCTCCAGATTCTCGCCGCACACAAGATCTCGTTTACTATATATAGCACCTGCCACGGCACCTTCCCGCCCTGCCGCCGGGGGGTTGCCGCCTCCCGCGCCGGTCACGCAGGCAGTTCTTCTTCCTCGCCGACGACGTCGAACGCGACGATCCGGTAGTTGTAGTAGCGCCCGTCCGGGTCGGTGAAGTAGAGGAAGACCATCAGCCCGTGGTCGTCCGAGATCCAGAGTTCGGCGTCTTCGTCGATGGCGTGGTACTCAAAGCCGAACCCGGCAAGCGCTTCCTCGATAGCGGTCCCCGTATCCATGTCACTGACCATCTCGAACGTCGCGGCCAGGGGATACTGACGTTCCTCGAGTGCGGAGACCTGGAGCCGCGCCTGTTTCTCCGCAAGGAAGAGGTTGTCCAGGGTGGCCATGATCTCATGCGCGACCGAATCGACTTCGTCCGGCTCCATACCAGTACCTTGGAGCCGCCGGTTATATGGATATTGGGCGCTTGCGCCGGGGAGCGCAGAAGCCCCGTCGGAGCAAGGTTACGATTATTTCCCCTCTGCCGGGACGCAGGGAAAATATTTTTCTTGACGGTGGTCGGATACCCTCCCATCCTCGCCACGGCGCCGCCATAACGAAACGCTAAAACATCCTGGTGCAGATAGAAGGTTAATGGCAGAAGGCAGGCTCAAGATCGTCGTTTTTGGTTCCTTCAATGCGGGCAAGTCCAGTTTCATCCAGGCGCTCGACCCCCGCAGCCGTCACATCGAGGCATCCTCGGAAGAAGGCCCCACGACTGTTGCATTCGATTTCGGCAGATTGACGGTGAGAGACAAGGCCGTCTTCCTCTTCGGGACACCGGGGCAGGAGCGGTTCGAGTTTGTCCGGCAGATCATCTCGCGGGGGATGGACGGCGCGATCATCGTTGTGGACGCCACGACGGGCGTGGACGCGATGACGAGGCATCTTTACGACCAGTTGAAGGCTCTCGACGTGCCGCTCGCGTTCATGGCAAACAAGTGCGACAGTCCCGGTGCAGTGCCCGAGGCCGTCAGCCACGCCCTCCCGGGGGAGATGGTGCATCCGATCTCCGCGCGGAACGGGGAGAACGTCCATGCGGCACTTGACGCCTTTGTCGCAACCCTGACTGCGCGGTAGCGATCATTTTTACTGCCTCAAGGTCGTTCTTCTCTACGGACAATGACCCGTAAAGAGACCCATATCAAGGAGGTTGCCCGGCTGCTCACGGGTTTTCTCTCGAGCGGCGATGCCGGGGATCTTCTTGCCTACCTTGTCGCGGAGAGCCGCCTTCCCGGACCCCGGGCAAACCTGGAGCTTGCGGCGGCGTTTGCCGGAACCGTGCAGGAGTTTGCCGTTGCCGATCCCGACGACCAGCACCTGCTGTGGAACCTCTGCGTCGAGCTGGCCTCTATTGCGCCGGAGGATGCCCCGACAGGCGACCCGCACGAGTTTCTCGGGTTCTGCGGTGTTCGGGGCGTCGGGGCGATCGGGTCGGTGTCGCCGGGATGCGTCGAGGCGGCGCTCAGGCACCTCGGGGAAGCCTCCGTCGATCCGCGGTGGCGGATCAGGGAGGCGGTGGCGATGGGGCTTCAGGATCTCCTCTCCCGACAGCGCGATACGACGGTTTCGGAGCTGGAGGGCTGGGTGGAGGGGGGTTCCTGGCTTGCCATGCGGGCTGCGGTCGCGGGGATTGCCGAGCCGGATCTCCTGGCTGAGCCCGACCTCGCAGAGACGGCGCTCCGGTTCCACCGGAAGATCCTGATCCGGATCTACACCGCAAAAGAGAGGCAGTCCGAGGCGTTCCGTGCGCTCCGAAAGGCGCTCGGCTACACGCTCAGCGTGGTCATCGCCGCCCTTCCCGCGCTTGGCTTTGAGTACCTGCGGCAACTTGCGACTCTCGACGATCAGGATATCCGGTGGATCGTGCGGGAGAATCTCAAGAAGAACCGGCTCGAGAAGCGGTATCCCGAGACGGTGCAGCACATCCGGGCGCAGTTGGTGTAGCGGCCCCGCAGTCGATGAAAAACGGAGATATACTCTTTTTTGGCGGCACCTCACGCGAAGCCGCGAAGATCGCGAAGTTCCTGATGTCGGTAATTACTTCTCTTCGCGTCTTTCGCGGCTCGAAGCCTACGGCTTCTCACGCTCCCGTCCTGTGGACAGTCGCGGCTCGCACCTTCGGTGCTCCAACTCCGCTCCGGAAAACGATGGTCTTCGAACGGGCGTCCCCTCCCGGCGAAAGTGTTTGGGACAACCTCGGGCGCATATGCATCCCGGACCCTACCCCGGGCGGGGTGAGTTTCCCGATCTTACACCCCATAGCGCACCCACGCCTCCTCGACGTGCAGCGCCTGCATCCCGAGCCTCCGGGGAGCATCGACGTCGTTCCCGGGATTGTCCCCGATGAAGAGGACTTCGGGGGCGGAAAGCCGCATCCGCCCGAGTGCCGCAGCATAAATCCGGGGATCCGGTTTCTGGTAACCGAGGTCTGAGGAGAAAATGACGAAGCCGAGACGGTCGTAGAACTCGAGCATCCGCATCTCCTGCTCCGAGAAGACCCGCTGCCCGTTCGAGACGACCCCCGTCTTCTTCGCGCTGAAGAGGTCGAGCAGTCGTTTACTCCTTTCGATGACACCGAGGCGCCGGAGCGACGCGGCCCGGAACGCCCGGGCGGACTCGACGCCGAGCCGATCCGTATCGACCTCCCACGCGGCATGTTCGGCACAGATGCCGGCAAAGATCTCCTCGACCCGCACCTCCGGGTGGGGCTCCCCGGCCAGTTCGAGCGCCTCACTGACCCGGCAGGTGTAGAGGTTCCGCAGGTCTTCCGGGGCGATCCTGACCCCCTGGTAGATCAGCCATTGCGAGAGGCACCGGTAGGTCTCGATATCGCGCTCGTCGGTCAGGATGTCGACGAGCGTCCCGTAGCAGTCGAAGAGCACCCCCACTACCGGTGGATCGCGCCGAGACACGCCTCCGCCTCCGCTAAAAGCCGGTCGCGTTCCGCCGCCCACCAGGACAGCCGCGCTATCCTGAGGTAGCCGAGCGCCATGAAGAAGGGGAGGACGGCGGTGTGGTGCCGGAACTCCTCCTCGCTACCGCTATAATGCCAGAGCAGGTGGCCGATGTAGTCTTCGGCGGTCGTAGTACTCCCGCCCGATGCCCTGATCTCCGCGGCGAGGATGCCGAGGTCGCGGACCGGGTGGGCGTGGTTCCGGGACCCCTCGAAGTCGATTGCGCAGATCCCGCCGTCGAAGAGATAGTTGCCGGGCGTGGCGTCGCCGTGAACCATGCACCCCGTCCAATCGAGCCGCGTGCTGTGCCACCACGCCCCGAGCAGGCGGTCGAACCGCTTCCTCCGGGAACCCGGAAGGCCGTTCTGGTCGAGGATCGCGTGGAAGTAGGCGAAGTCGCGCTCCCGTTTGAAGGAGGTCCGTGTGCCGTCGTGGAGCCGGCGAAGCAGGTGCGCGACGCCGGTCAGGGGGTCGTAGAGGGATGCCCCCGCATCGAGGAGTTCCCGGAGGGTCGGGCCGGGGATATGTCCGGTCACGAGGACGGACTGAAACCGGCTGTTCGTGGCAATGGCCTGGGGGACGCGGATCCAGCCGGAGACGTGGCGGAGCCTCAAGAACTCGTTCTTCATCGCCGCGTCGGCGTTGTAGCGGGTTCTGGCGCCGGTCGGCGCGCCGAAGAATTTGCCGACCACAGAGAGCCCCGGCCCAAACTCGTAGCGGCAGACGACGTGGGATGCGGGCTCCATCCGGAAGACCCGGATCTTCCCGCGCCACCCGTTCAGTCGGTCGGCGAGGATGCCCGCGAGCCAGTCCCCGAACGGATCGCCGCTCTCCAGGTATCCATTCCCGGCGATCACCTGCCGTGCCATCGAACGATCCCGGGGGCTCTGCAGGGAAATGAAGATACCCCCGGCACCGACCCACACCTTTTTACCGTCCGGATGTCCTAACCGGCATCGGCGTGGATGACGAGCCATGATACCGTTTCGCGAGTTCCTTCTGAGGATACGTCCTGCAGTCAACCGCCGGATCGCGGAAACGACAGGCGGCAAGGCCGATATCGATCCGGATGTCCTCCCTCTTCTCCTGAAAGGAAAGCGGATGCGGGCAGGGCTCCTCCTCTACATCCACGCCGGTCTCGCCCCTGCGGCGGCACCCACCCGGCAGGCGCTCGACCTCGCCTCCGCCGTCGAGCTCGCCCACGCCGCAAGCCTCATCCTCGACGACATGCTGGACGGGGATACCGCCCGGCGGGGAGCCCCGTCCTTGCATCTCACCCGGGGAGACGGGCGGGCGGTTCTCGACGCCGTCGGCATCCTTTCCCTCCCCTACGCGCTCGCCGCCCCGTACGGTCCCGGGTACGTGACGATGCTCGCGTCGGCCCAGCGGAGGATGGCCCGGGGCGTGGCCTGGGAGATGTTTGGGGGGCCGGACCTCCCGCCGGCCGAACTCTACGACGCGATCGTCGCCAGAAAGACGGGCTGTCTCTTCTCGCTCGCGGCCGCCTGGGGAGCCATGGCGGCGGGTGAGGAGGATGCGGTCGTCACCGCGTTCGGCGAGTTCGGTCTCGCAGCCGGGAAAGCGATGCAGGTCGCCGACGACATCGCGGATCTCAGCGCACCCGGCACGGGGGCCCGGGACTCCCGGCCGGGGTCGGAGGCGCTCCTCCTCAGGTGCGTCCCAGGGAACAACGGAACCCGGCAGACGCTGGGACGGATACTCGAACGCGAGGTGAGCGGTGCGGCCGCCCGGATCGTGAACGCCGGACGGTGCCGGGTGCCCCCGGTTGTGTGGGAGCCGTTCGGGCAGGCGGTCAGGGATATCGTGGGGCTCACGATGGGGGAGGAGGTGCCGGCCGGATGACGGCCTGCGCAACGATAAATACCGCCCTGCCCAACACTCTTTTGAGAGATCATGCCGGTAATAACCATTCGTATGGGCGAAGGTCGGACGCTTGAGCAGAAACGGGTACTCGCAGACGAGATCACCGCCGCGGTCACGAAGACGTTCGGCGTCGACCCGCAGGTGGTCACCATCTTCTTTGAGGAACTCAGCACTGAGAGCATCGCCCGGGCGGGAAAACTCCTCTCGGAGTCGTAGTTCCTGTTGCCGAACACTTTTTACCTGAAAGAACCTCCATAAACGGACGAAACCATGGCACGCGAACTTGACGAGAAGGACTTTGCCATCCTGAGAAAACTGGCCCCCGAGTACAGCGGCGTCCTCTGCCCGGAGTCCGGCCACGAGTTCCACTCGATCCTCCCCCCGGTCTCCAACCACATCGCAGCTGACGAGGAGGATTTTGCGGAGCGGGTCGCCCGGCTCTCGGACGAGGACTGGGGATACCTCGCCGACCAGATCCTTGCCGGCCGCGAAGACCTCGGGTGCATGCCCGAAGAGGATATCGAGACCATTCTCGTCCGTATCCAGAAAGCAGTATCGGAGGAGGCGGCCGAACGGATCGAGCGGCTCTACCACCTCTCCGGGTGCGGGCTGCTCTAGGAATTGGCCGCATCCGGAACCGGTATATGTCGCGGCGACAACCAGACCTTCATGGAATTAAAAGAGCAACTTTCCGGCGTTCCGGGGATGCTCCGGCCGTTCAAAGCGTACCTCCGCGAGATAGGTCTCGCTGCAGGCGACCAGGTCGTCTACTACGGCTGCCCCGGCACCTGCACCCCCTTTATCGAACTCCTGGGGTTCGCCGTCCGGGATCTCGCCCTTGAGCAGGTCTACGTGCCGTACGTGGACGAGGCGGCGGCGAAGGTGGTTCGACCCATCGAGGGTGTCGGGATGCAGGTCTCCGGCGACGCGGTCGGTCTCGACCCGAAGGTGATCGTCCTGATGGGCGGGCTCTCGATGCCGGGCATCCCGGTCGAGAGAGAAGCGGTGCAGGCTGTCGTCGCGACCCATCCCGGTGCGAAGGTCGTGGGCATCTGTTTCATGCGGATGTTCGAGAAGATGGGCTGGCTCGATGCGTTCGACTTCGACCTGATCATCGACGCCGCCATCGATCCGGTCAAGATCTGGCAGTGACTAACGGGCAGGCCGTCGGCGTTGCGGGAGGAGCCGGTGGTTTCTGTCTCCGGCCCGACCGGTGGAGGGTGAACCGGAATGCCGCGCCGCATTCGGGACGCCCCGGAACCCGGTCGTCGACCCAGACCCGGCCGCCGTAGCGTTCGATCAGGGTGCGGGTGATGTAGAGCCCGAGCCCTTTCCCGCTCCTGCTGTTTTTCCCCGGCGCAAAACGAGCAAAAAGGGTTGGTTTGACCGCGTCGGGCACCCCCGGCCCGGTATCCTCTATCGAGACCTCGACCTGATCGCCGCTCTCCTCGACCCTGATGGCGATCTCGACTCCCGGATCCCCAAACTTGACGCTGTTGCCGATAAGATTCGCAAAGACCTCGGAGAGAAGATCGTCGGCCATGACCCCGACCGGTTCTCCCCGATAAACGATTCGGGCGCCGGGATGGTGGGCGATCTCGGCCCTGACGACCGCGTCGAGGTCGACGGGCTTCGTCGCCGTCTCATGGGAGTGCAGACGCCTGATCGTCGTGACGTTCTGGATGATCTCGATGCTCCGGTCGACGCCGGCCCTGAGTTTCCGGATCATCTCCCGCTCCTTCCCCGCGCCGAGCGTTGTCTCGAGCAGGTCGGCATACCCGAGAGCGACGGCGTTCGCGTTGTTGATATCGTGCGTCATGATGTCGAGGTAGAGGTTCGCCTCGTCGTGGGCCTCCCGCAACCCCTCTTCTGCCCGGATACGGTCGGTGATGTCTGCTCCCGACCCGATTATGCCGGTCGGCCGGCCGTCGTCGCCGGTGAGCACGGTGTCCTTCCACGCGAGGATCAGTTCGTCGCCGTTCCGCGTGACGACGGGGTGCTCCCGCTGCCCCGGCAGAGCGGCTTTTCGGGCGATCGCCTCGTCGAACGCCCGCCGCCGCGCCTCCCGGAGCGCTCCGGGAACGACCGTATCGAACCAGTCTTTCCCGAGCAGTTCCTCCTCCCGGTAGCCGAGGAGTTCGCACCCGTGACGGTTGACGAGCCGGACGGTATGGTCGGTGCCGATGACGGCGAAGAGGACGCCCGCCACGTCCAGGTAACGCTGCATGAGATCCCTCTGTCGTTTCACCACCTGCTCCCGCCCTTTGAGCTGTTCGGAGAGGGACGCGACGACGAAGGCGATGACGACGAACATCAGCGCGCGTCCGTAGTCGTTCAGGGTCAGGAGATCGGGCCGGTAGAGGAGGCTGCTGACGACGACGAGCCCGCCGAGAAAGATGGCGACCGGTACGCTCCGTTTCTCCCACCAGAGCGCGGTCAGGATGATCGGGATGTAGAAGAAGTGCGAAAAGACGGTCCCGAGCATCAGGACCGCGTGGAAGTAGTAGGTCAGGAAGACCGAGATCGCGAGGAGCGTCATGATGATGACCACTCGCTGGTGTTCGGTAAGGGTAGTCACAGGGTGCCCACCTCGGCGGGCAATTATATGTTATCAATAATATAAAACTGTGTGCATAACTAATGCCGTGAAATTCCGGTGAGTTGTGGGATATCAGGGCCGGTCAGGTGACTTCAGGCGAGATCGGGCACAGGAGATCCGGCCGGGAATGCGGCGGCCGCCTCTCCCCGGGTGATGCAGGGAAGTGCACCTCGATACGGGAGCATTCTGCCGGATGCGGCCGATTTTCTGCAAACAGCCTATGTTTAATAGGTCATAGAGCGAAACTATTCCAACTGCCCGCTTCACTGATGCGGCCGCCTGCAGGGCTGCGTCACGTGACGCGGTATCGTGCAGCACACCGTGCACCACGAGAAGAACCCACCCGCTGGTGAATCCGTGTCAACAGACCTTGCCAAAGCACTCAAAGCCACA
Organism: Methanoculleus chikugoensis; assembly: GCF_900095385.1. Taxonomy (GTDB): domain Archaea; phylum Halobacteriota; class Methanomicrobia; order Methanomicrobiales; family Methanoculleaceae; genus Methanoculleus; species Methanoculleus chikugoensis_A. The sequence continues at coordinate 16,051 of NZ_FMID01000043.1, read as the reverse complement.
GGCTATGCGGATGCCGAGATTCCGGCCCTGATGGAGTCGTTTCCTCCCGCCGTCACCGAGTACCTGCGGGACTTCCGGCTGCAGGAGGTTCGCGACATCGTCGAGACGCTCCTCTACATCTACATCGCCCAGAACAGCGCGTCGTCCCGGGGAGAAGGGGCGGGCGTGGTCGAACAGAGCTGTTACGCCTACACGTCCGGACCGCTCTTTGCGCTCAGGCAGGCCGGCCTCATCGAGTCCGCCTCCTGGAACGGCACGACGGTGCTGACGGCGAACGCTACCGGCGAGGCGATAGCCCGGCCGCTGATGGAGGCACGGCTCCGGGCGCTCGATATCGCCGGGCTGGCCCGCGAGATCCACGAGGTCGTCCCGGCCCTTCTCGCAGGGACGGTGAAGGGATCGTTCGTCAACAAGACCTTCCCGTCCACGCTCCCCCGCACCGAAGAGACGTTCATCCGTTTCCTCCTCAACAACTGTCCGGGCCTCTTTACCGAGTGCGAACGGTTCTCCTCCCGGCTCAGGGCCGCCGGGTGCGCGGTTCTTGCCTACGCTTACGATCTCGACGGCGCAAAGGCCGACGGCGTCGTCTACACCTTCCCCCCGGAGTTCGCGTACATCCTCAAGGGGGTGCTCGAGCGGATCGATCCGGCGGTCAGGGAGCACTACGACATGCTCCTCGAGTCGTTCTACTCGACGTTCACCGTTCTGCGCTACCTTGCCTGCGGCGAGGACTATGATCGTATCCGCGCATCGCCCGCCCACCGCCGCGAACTCGCGAGGGTGCTCGCGGAGCTCGACGACGCGATCTACGTCCTCGAAGGGGTGCGCGAGGAGGACGGGGTCGACCTCGCCCGGTTCATCGTCAAGGACCGGAACCTCTACGATATGCGCCTGCGCGATCTCGGGCGGGCGCTGATGGCCGAGGTTGCCGAGAAGATCGTCATCGATCGTTCCGCCCCGGCAGAGGAGCCTTCTTCTCCCATTCCCGAGGAGCCGTCTCCCGTTCCGGATGAGCCCGCGGTCCCGACGCCCGCACCTGTGGCTGAGGAGGATGAGTGGGAGGAGCTCGTCTTCCCCGACGAAGAGGAAGAGGAAGCGGAAGAAGACGAGGAGGAGATGGAGGAACCGATCGTGCCGCCGCCCGCACGCCGGCGTGCCGCCCCGCCCTCCTCCGGCACCGTCGCTCTAGAACGCCGCTTTGGCGAACCGTCACCCGTCCCGGCAGAAGTTCCCCGGTCCGGAGAGCTCGATATCTTCCTCGGGCATGCGCAGGACGGGCAGCGGGTCAACTGGTCGCCCGGCCGTCTCAACAACGGCCACATGATCATCCTCGGCGGTTCGGGCGCCGGCAAGACCGAGACGATCCGGTGCATTGCCTCAGAACTCGCGGCACAGGCGATGCCGGTCGTCCTGATCGACTTCCATGGGGACATGGCTGCGAGCAGCGGGGATATCCGGTCGTATAAGATTCGCGAGGGCGGCCAGTATTACTTCAACCCGCTTGAACTCGACCCCGATATCGACGAGATCACCCCGCTCCGGGCGACTTCGGACTTCGTCGACGCCATCTCGATCAATTTTCCCACGCTCGGTATCCAGCAGCGCAGAAAGATCAAGAACATCATCAAGGACTGCTACCGGATGTCCGGGATCACGGGGAAGACCGAGACCTGGACGCGGGTGCTCGACTTCGACGACATCGAGGGGGAGATCATGAACTGCGAGGACGAGGCGATCCCGGCCTACCTCGAGGATATCTTCGACTACAAACTCTTCTCGGGCGAGGAGAAGATCTCGATCCCTACGATCCTCTCCGGCGGAATCACCCATATCAACTTAAACGCCCTCCCGGAGAACCTGCGTTACCTCTTCGCGGACCTATTCCTCCGGCGGATCTACTATACCCTCCAGGCGACGGGCGAGATCCCGCGCGGGACGGAGGACGAGCGGGCGAAGTTCCGGCTCTTTGTCATCGTCGACGAGGCGAAACTCCTGGTGAGCCAGAAGAGCGGTTCGAAGACCTCGATCAAAGCCGTCCTGAACAAGTACGCCACCGAGATGCGGAAGTTCGGGGTCTCGCTGATCCTCGCGTCGCAGTTGATTGCGCACTTCAACGAGGAGATTCTCGCGAACATCGCCGTGAAGTTCTGCATGCGCTCCGAGAACAAGAAACAGGCCCAGGAGAACGCCAAGTTCTTCGAGGTGAGTGAGAAGGATCTCCTCAACTTCCAGCCGGGGGAGGGGATCCTGATCATCGGTTCGGAGAAGATGAACATCCGGATCGTCCCGGCGTCGGAGCGGAACCATTAATGAAGCAGTGTACGTTGATCCGGCGATCCCGGTGCGGGGAGGATTGCCATCTCTCGCGGAGTGCGAGCCGCGAAGGACGGTAGAGGGTTACCTGTAACTCTCTTCGCGTTCTTCGCGTGAGACTCTGTCATTATCCTTGTATGTTGCCTCACGCGAAGAACGACGCTCCTGCGGGGCGGAGTTGGAGCACCGAAGGTGCGAGCCGCGAAGAACGCGAAGACCTGTTTGGTTACGAGTTGTTCCCCTTCGTGTGAGGGGGTCGCTGGTTTGACACCCGGCGGACTTCATAACGACTCCGGCAGATCCCCGTGATGGGAAACCCTTATCCGGGGCCGCGCCGGAGTTCTGGTATGGCCGGCCGTGACACGCTTGAGGGGTATCGCGACAGAAGGGACTTTTCCCGGACTCCGGAGCCGCAAGGAGAGCAGGACGCGGCAGGTGCCCACCCGCGTTTCGTCATCCAGAAGCACGATGCGACCACGCTCCACTACGACTTCCGCCTTGAGGTCGACGGGGTGCTGAAGTCCTGGGCGGTTCCGAAAGGGCCGTCAATGAGCCCAAAGGAGAAGCGCCTCGCCGTGCCGACGGAGGATCATCCGCTCGACTACGCCGACTTCGAGGGCGTCATCCCGGAAGGGAGTTACGGGGCCGGGACGGTTCTCGTCTGGGACCGGGGAACCTACCGGAACCTCACCGAGAAGGAGGGGAAGGCGGTCGGGGTCGCCGAGGCTCTCCGGAGGGGCCACGTATCCTTCCGGCTGGAGGGAGAGAAGCTCCGGGGCGGCTACGCTCTCACGCGTTTCAGAACCGGTAAAGGCGAGGCCTGGCTGCTCGTGAAGATGGACGACGCCGAGGCCGACCCCGACAGAAACCCGGTCGGGACGGAGCCCCGGTCGGTTGTCTCCGGGCGGACGCTTGAGGAGATCGGCGGGGGGAGGGCTGAGTGAAGGGCGAGCCGCCGCAAAGGAGAAGGGGCGGCGATATCCCGGTGGAGATGGGCGAGTTCATCTGCCCGTTCTGCGGCAGGCGCTACCCCACGCTCGAGGCCCTTCACGCCCATGTCCGATCCGGGCACCGGCGGCCCCCGGAAGTCCGGTGAAGGCACCCGGCTGCGGCAGGTCGTGTCCGGAGACCCCGGCGGGGTGCGTGACGGGAGGTCGGGGGTGCGCGTCGCCCGGCAAAGATGCCCTGATTTCAGGGGCCAAAAGAGGGGTTCGGTAGTCATCGCCCGGCTGCCTTTCGGTCGGGATCGAGACCGGTGCGGGGGCGAAAATTTCCTATCTCCGACTTATTGGTTTTCCCCATCCGAAATGATATCCGGAAACCGTGTCGGAAAAAGACCTGTCTTTTTAGACCTCTTCTGCCTGAAAAACCCCGGAGCAAAGTCCGCGGAAAAAATTTCCCGTCGGCGATTATTCGCACTTGGTGTTACTAATCTGACCACCTTTGGCTACTAAAAGATGAATGGGCTAAGTAAAGTCACAGATTTGAAAAAAGGTCAAGAATTTGCCTTATAATTTTGGATAACTCGGAATTGCTCACGTCTAACCGGGAAATAACGGTTATTTTTCATTAGCAGCATGGATAAGTTTAAAATCAGAACTATCAAAAACTACAGTGATCATTCGATCAGAGTTTGTCTCGAAGGTGAGATCATGGTTAGTAAGGCAATGACAAACAACGTTGCAGCAAGCAACGTTATGGCAGAGACGGTAAGCGACGCAGAGATCGTTGCACAGTTCAAGCAGCGCGGGTGTTGGGGACTGTACACGAGCGTTGACCTGAAGGGGTGCGACCCGGCATCGATACGGGACGCGGAGATGATCCACCGGTTCATCATCGAACTATGCGACCTCATCGACATGAAGAGGTTCGGCGAACCACAGATCATCCACTTCGGCCCGAACGAGAGGGTTGCAGGGTTTTCCATGACCCAGCTCATCGAGACATCGCTCGTCTCCGGTCACTTCGCGAACGAAACCAATGCGGCCTACCTCGACATCTTCAGCTGCAAAGAGTACGAACCCTCGAAAGCAGCGGAGTTTTGCAGGGACTTTTTTGGAGCGGAATCGGCAACCTACCAGGTACTGTTCAGGGACTGAATAGAACACACACCCGGAACGATCATTTCAGCGGCAACGTATGACGGCAGAGAGCACCTGCCATCTCTCGCCGGCTAAAGGGAACCCGCGGCGGGGGGAGATCCCCCCATCATTTTTTTAAGATGAAGTTATCCCAAAACGCTGTTACCGGGAGGGGGTGTCCCCCTCCCGGACCCTCCCCCGCGTGGCGATATCCAGTGGAAAGCCGTTTCATTCTACTGGCTCAGGATGTGGCTCAGATGGCGGATACCTGAGAATTAAGGGCTCCGATCAGGGTATGCCGGGGGTTCGGAGATCTTTTTGGGATGACCTCGATGACTGCCTCTACCTCTGGGTCTACCTGGCTGTCCAGATGAGTCTATTTTGTATAACGGCCTCAACCTCCTCCCTTCGGCCAGTTACCAGTCCAAGATCGCCAGTTTTCTCCAGCGATACCCCGTGGGGCATCGCCTATCGTCACGCACTGCACCCGCCCGGGGGCGGGGGAGGAGCGCGAAGCGCGGGTGGGGTGGGGGCAACAGATCTCAAATTTGGAACTTGAGCACCAGAGATGCGAACTGGAGACAGGGGGGATGCTCCCCCTTCCCCGCGAGCCGCCGCCCCCAATGGCAATACCCCCACCACGGAATCCGTGCAACAGGTTAGGTGCGAGGTGCGCAGTCCCCACGATCCACTGCATGGTGATATGCCCGATCTGTGACGACCTGGGCACCTTGACCAGGGTTGGACGACTGATTTCACGTAAACCTGGTAAAACTCAGTCATCGGAGATATCCGATTGAAGGAAGGCCGAACCGGCCGAAAAAAAAGTGTTTTCAGGGAGACTCGTAGGGGTTCCGGAGACCCTTGGGGGTTCCGTCCGCCTTGAGGCCCACAGTCTTACGTGCATCCACGTTCTTCTGGTTCTTCGTGATCTTCTCGGTGGCGAGTTTCGTCACGAGGTCGAGACCGGGCTTGACCTGGTCGATCGGCTTCGTCTCGAAGCAGCCCGCAGCGATAGCGCCGTCCCAGACGGCGTTGCCCTTGGTGCTCCGCACGAAGACCGTGCTCCAGCCGTCGGGGCTCCCAACGGAGCCGCTCGAGATGTCGGCGAGGTTCGCGACGTAGTCCAGGCAGACGTTGCAGCCGGGCTGCACGTACTTGTGGATCAGTTTGAGCGGCATCTGGCTGACTGCACCGCGTTCGGTGTAGACCGTGAACTTGCCCTTGCCGATGTCCATCTTCTTGATGGACTCCATCTTCTGGTTGCAGTGGTCCTCGACGATAGCCTCGAGCGCCTGGTAGGAGAGGTTCTCCATGCAGAAGATACCGAGCGCGAGGGCGATCTTGTCGTCGACGTCGCGCATGCCGATCGGGTAGAGCTGAGCCTTCCGGACAGCCTGGATCTGGCACGGGGTGCCGACGATACCGACGCGGTCAAGACCGTAGCTCCGGGTCGCCTCCTTGATCAGGGAGAGGTTCGGGCTGATGGTGTAGCGCGTTCCGGCAGAGGCCAGGAGTTCGGCCTTCGTCGTCACGACCATGGGCTCCGGCTTCCAGGGCTCATCGCCCGGGCCTGCGACGATGGCACCATCGATGATGCCTTCTTCGAGCGCATACGCGAAGAGCGTCGTGATGATGCCGCCGTCCTGAGACTTCTTCAGGATATCCTTGTCGGTCGAGCGTGCCGATATCGCGGACTTGTAGTTACCGAGTACGTCCATCTTTTCTCACCTCACTGCATGGCACCCTTGATGGCATCCATGATGCCCTCGTAGTTGTTCATGACGTCGAAGTTGAACCAGCTCCTGGGGCACTGCGCGTAGCAGGCGCCGCACTTGATACAGAGGTCGCGGTTCACGTTCGGCTTGCCGTACTCCATGGTGACGGCACGGACCGGGCAGGTGCCGGCGCAGGTCCCGCATCCCATGCAGAGGCCCTGGTTGATGACGTCATACATCAGGTCGCAGCCGCAGGCCTCGTTGCCGCGCTGTGCAAGCTGCATCAGCGGGGTCAGGTAGGCGGTCGCGAGGTTCTTCTGCTCCTCGTTGCCCTTCAGCAGCAGGTAGGCCATGACGGCGACGTTCCTGACTTCTTGGGGGCACGGGGGACAGGACGGGATGTAGAGATCGACATCGACGACCTCGCTGATCGGCACGAATGCCTCCTGGCCGGGCTGGTTCCACTGACCACCACGGCAGAACCGGGTGATGTTGCCGTAGGCCGCGCAGCCGCCGTAGGCGACGAGCACCTTCGACTTCTCCCTTGCTTCCTTCAGTTCTTCTACCGAGATCTTGTCGTTCAGACAGCACGAACCCTCGACCAGGCACACGTCCATCTCGGGGACGTGGCGCACGTCGACCAGGGTCAATGCGTAGACCAGATCCGCGTAATCATCGAGCAGCTTGAAGAGACCCTCGTAGTTATCCGCAAGCGTAACGAGGCATCCCGTACATCCGCTCAGGTGTAATTCACCTATCGTAATCTTTTCTGCCACAGGCTTTTCCTCCTTTTGTACAACTTCCACCTTTTCGTTTACAATCACATCAGAGGGCTTCACCGCGGGCTTCCCCTGCGGCTGGGTAGCCGCCGGCTTCGCCTCAGGCCTTCTCCCCGGGGTTGTCCCCGGCATCTCCGGTGGTTTCTCCCGGCGACGCCCAAAGATGCGTTCCTTGATGGTTGATAGTAGCCCCATATTCTACCCCAATCTCTTCCAGTACGATACGCACTGTTTTGGGAATGGCACCCTCAACCTCCTCAGTGAGCCCCAGTTCAAACTCATGGCTCGCGACACGCTTCGGCTGGCACCCGATGATCGTGATGTCGATGACGTCTTTCAATCGCTGTAGCGGCTCTGAGAGATCCCATGAATGGGCATCCCGGTAGGAGCCCGGCGGCAGGTCTTCGGGCCGGAGTTTCGTCACATCACCGGGGTTGGCGCCGAAGTCGGCGATATCGATGATGATCAGTTTCTTGACCGGCACCTCTGCATCTTCCATCAGGGTAAAGAGGAAGTGAGGGGCGCCAAGGCCGGCATCGATTACCTTGACGTTGTCGGGCAGTTGTAGTTTCTGGAGTTCCTCGACGACTGCAGGACCGAACCCGTCGTCTCCGTAGAGGGGGTTGCCGCATCCTGCGATCACGATTTCACGGAATAGCATGCGTGTACGCTCACTGAATGAGTTTCTGGGCCACCAGTCTCTTGTCTTCGTCGATCACCAGCATGTGCGTCGCACAGGAGACACAGGGGTCGTATGCACGCATGATGACTTCCGCGAGCCGCCAGGGTGCACCGGTCAGTGCACGGCTGCAGGTGGGGAAGTTCCAGGTGGTCGGGACGAGCATTCCGAAGTACTCTACCCGGCCGTCCTTGACCTTGGCCATGTGGACGTCGGTTCCACGGGGAGCCTCGTTCGCGGCCCATCCGAAGGATCCGTCGCCCTGCGGGATCTCGTCCGCGAGCACCGATCCGGAGGTGTCGAGCGCGTCGAGCGCGTCGATGATACCGTAGGCGGTCTCGGGGAACTCCATCTGGCGTGCGATCTGCAGGCCGATGGCGCCCTTCTCGTCGTAGTTCTTGAACTGAACCTGACGTGCACGCGGTCCGACCTCGACGGGCTGGCCGTCGTAAAGCGGGACGCCGGTGCAGGCCTCCATCTGGGGCCAGGCCTTGTTCCCTACGGGGGTAGTGCCGCCGATCGGGTAGTTCGGGTCGGCCTCGCTGATCTCAACCTCGCCCATGTACCAGTCCCAGGGGCGGACTTCGGTGAACCGGTCGGGGAACCACATCGGGGTCTCGTCAAGGCTCGAGCTGCCGTAGACCGGCGCGGTGGCCATGTAGCCCTGGTTGTGGTAGCCGAGATCCTTCGGGATCGGGACTTCGACGCCGCCGACTTCAGACCAGTCGCGGTTCTGGTAGTTCCGGAAGACCGCGATCATGAACTCCATGTGCTCCTGGGTAAGGACACGGGCTTCCTTCGCGAGGTCGTAGATCTTCGCCTTCGCACGCGGGGTGATGTTCTTGTACATACCGCCGACACGGGGGTTGCTCGGGTGGATTGCCTCTCCGCCGACGATCTCGCCGATGGTCTGGCCGATCTCACGGAGCCGCTGGATCCGGAGAGCAACGCTCCTGACCGGTTCTTCCTTGGTGAAGGGGTTGATCTTCACGTCGGTTCCGGGGATGTACATGTCCGGGAGGGACAGGATGTTGTGGATGGCGTGGCTGTGCATCCTGTTGGCACACTGCAGGATGTACCGCAGCAGTTTCGCGTCCTCGGGGATCTCGCACCCGATGGATGCTTCCATCGCCTCAATACCCGCCAGGGTGTGTGCAATGGGACAGATACCGCAGACGCGCGATGCGATCTTTGGAACCTGTTCCATCGTCTTGCCGATGGCGAGTTTCTCGACTCCCCTCACCGGGGTGATGCTAAGCCAGTCTCCGCGCTCGATGATGCCTTCATCGTTGACCTTCAGAACGAGCTTAGAATGGCCTTCATGTCTCGTAGTTGGGGAAATCTCTACAACTTTCGACAAATATATCGCCTCATTCCGATATTTTGGTGTTCTGAACACTATACTGGTGTTACCACACAATTCTGTACTGAAAACGTACACGAGTACGTCAACAAGGATTATGAAGAAAACAGAGTTTATATCTTTCGCTTTAGGACATATCGTCGTGTTATGATTTTAGACATTAGTCACACTTAATGTCAAAAAATCTCCGTGCAATATAAAAATGTGAAATTATATTGGATTTAGAGTGTGCCCTTGTCCATCTCCGAGACGAGCTCTGCTATCGTTGCCTTTCGTTCTGCGTATGCATTATGCTGGTGGATGCTCTCCTCGTTCGTCTGCTTGATAGTGACTACGGAGTCTCCGGGCAGATCGTGGAACTGCGCGATCACCTTGCGGGCCATCTCGCGTACGCAGTCTTCTACGAACCGGGGATTCTTGTGAGCCTCCATCACCACGTAACTCTCGTCGCCCCGCTTGAGGAGTTCGTAGATACGTGCACTCATGGAATCCTTCAGGATCTTGATGATCTTCTCGAGACTGATGTGCTGGTCGTCGTCGATCTCGATGCAGAGGAAACCGCGCCCGCGCTGGTTGTGCGTGGCCATCGGCACTTCGTCCAGGAACGCCTCAATCTTCTCCTCCTCCACCCCGAGGTTCTCGAGGACATGCAGGGCATGGTCCTTCATGATGTTCTGGGCGCAGGGGCAGGCGGTCATCCCGGTCACTTCGGCGCCGATGCTCTTTCTGATGATCGGGTTTCCGTCGTTCCTCTGGGCTATTGCTTTCGCGTGGACGTTCACGACCTCATGGCAGCTCGTCTCGCTGACCGGCGTCTCCCGCCGGACCATGAACTTGCTCCGCATTCTGACCTCGGTACGTTCCGCGTATTCGTGCCGGTCGAGGAGTTTCCTCGCCACTGCGCTGCAGAGTTCCTCGATCTCGTTTACGTCGCCGTCGATGGCCTGCTGCAGCACGTCGTCGATCACCTCGAAGTTCCGGGAGAGGTTCGCTCCTTTGAGGCTTCCGGGGAGATCGACGAAGACGTCGAAGTTCGAGATGAAGATGACCGGCCGCTTGCCCGGCCGGGCGACTTCAACGAGTTTCTGGACGTTCTTCACACCCACCCTGGTCAAGTTGATACGGACCTCCGGCAGGCTGGACTGGACATCTGGCAGTTCCATTACAAATCCTCAATAGCGTGTTGAGAGTATGGTTTCTTTTCATCAACCTTAAAATGACCCTCAGTGCACCACTGAGGTTCTCCGATATAATATTTATCAGGTTTGCTGTCCAACCGGGTGTGAGAACCTATGGTGCAGAAATACTATGAGTCCGATGCGGACCCTCGCACCCTGGAGGGCAAGACCATCGCCGTCGTCGGCTATGGTTCCCAGGGTCGTGGCCAGGCGCTGAACCTGCGTGATTCCGGGTGCCGGGTCGTCATCGGCCTGCGGCCCGGGAAGAGCTGGCAGAAAGCATCCGAAGACGGTTTTGAGGTGTTTTCCGTGGCCGAAGCGGTCAAGCGCGCCGACGTCGTCCAGATCCTCCTCCCCGACGAGAACCAGGGGGCCATCTATCGCGCCGAGATCAGTCCCAATATCAGGGAGAACGCCTGCCTGATGTTCTCCCACGGTTTCAATATCCACTACGGCCAGATCGTCCCCCCGCCCACCATCGACGTGGTCATGGTCGCCCCGAAGGGCCCCGGCCACATGGTCCGCCGGACCTACGAGGAGGGGAAGGGCGTCCCGGCCCTCATCGCCGTCCACCAGGACGCCACGGGAGAGGCACGGGCCATTGCGCTCGCCTACGCCCGGGGGATCGGCGCGACCCGCGCGGTCGTGCTCGAGACGACGTTTGCCGAGGAGACCGAGACCGACCTCTTCGGCGAGCAGGCGGTCCTCTGCGGCGGCGTGACCTCGCTCATCAAGGCCGGGTTCGAGACCCTGGTGGACGCCGGGTACGCGCCTGAGATGGCCTATCTTGAGGTCCTGCATGAGATGAAACTCATCGTCGACCTGATCTACGAGGGCGGGTTCACGAAGATGCGCGACTCGATCAGCAACACCGCCCAGTACGGCGACCTGACCCGCGGCCCCCGCGTCATCGGGCCCGAGACCTACGTGGCGATGCAGGAGATCCTCGAAGAGATCCAGAACGGCGAGTTCGCGAAAGAGTGGATGCTTGAGAACATGGTGAACCGCCCGGTCTTCAACGCGCTGACGAGGGCGGACGAGGAGCACCTGATCGAAGAGGTGGGTGCGGAGATCCGCGGGTTCATGCCGCAGTTCAAAAAGTAACTCTTACCTCTTTTTTCTGTTCTTGGCGTTCTTCGCGCCTTCGCGTGAAACTATATCGCCGTCCTTGAACCGCTAACCTCACGCGAAGACGCGAAGGGAAGTTGCCGGCACCTGCGCTGGACTTCGCGTGAGGCGCCGTGAGCATTGCTCCACGCGGCCCCACCAGATATCCGTTTATACGCGCCTGCCATACCCCCCGATATGTCCGTCTGCATCGTATACCACTCCGAGACCGGCAACACCCGGGCCGTCGCCGAGCGGCTCGCCGCGGTGGTCGGCGGCGATCTCATCGAGGTACAAGATCTTGCGCATTACTCGAAGATCGGCAGGTATCTCAAGGGCTCTCCCCGTGCGATGAGGGGGACGCGCGCCACCATCGAGCCCGCCGTCATCGACGTCTCCGCCTACGATACCGTCGTCGTCGGAACCCCTGTCTGGGCCGGGAGTCCGACACCCGCGATCAACGCCCTCCGGGGCATCGAGGGGAAGCCCGCGGTCGTCTTCTGCACCTTCGGCGGGTCACCGGGGAAGACGCTTGAGACTCTGAAGGCGGTGCTTGCGGGCCGGAACGTCGAGGTCAGGGGCGCGGTCCCGTTCACGGCAAGGGATGTGAAGAAGGGGAAGGGGATAGAGACGCTCGCCGATCTCGTCCGCCGGGCGGAGAAAGGGATGGTCGTTCAGTAACGCATCGTCCGGGTCGTCGTGGCAAGCGCCGTCTCGATCTCCTCGGGCGCGATGACGACCGTCTCGTCCTTCAGCCGGAGGGTGAGCGCGTCGCCGCCGACCGTACCGATGATCCGGTGCTCCACTCCGGCAAGGGCCGCTTCGTCCCCGACCGCGACCAGGAACCGGCCGCAGGTCTCGGAGAAGAATTCCGCGAGGGGATCGCCGGCGAGCGTGACGTCGGCATGCGGCGCGATCTTCGCGAGCGCCGCGAGGAGACCGCCCCGGGAGAGATCCGTCGCGGCCGTGACCTTCCCCGATCCGACCAGATTCCGGACGACGGCGACGACGGCCGGGTCCGCCATCGCGGGCGCGGATCCACCGCATCCGGTGACCGCGTCGAGGACCGATCCGCCGAAGTCGGGCAGCGTCGTCCCGATGAGAGCGAGTTTATCGCCTTCGGCGGGAGCCGTCCACTCCCGAACCTCGCCCCGCCCTACCATCCCGATCGACGGTGTGGGCTTGATCTCTGTCCCGAACTCGTCGCTCTCGTTGTAGAGCGAGACGTTGCCGCCGACGACCGGGATTCCCATCCTTCGCGCCGCGTCCCCGAGGCCGAGGACGCACTGCTCGATCTGCCACGCGATCTCCGGGTGCTCGGGGCTCGCGAAGTTCAGGCAGTCGACGATGCAGAGCGGTTCGGCGCCGAGGCAGGCGAGGTTGCTCGCGTTCTCGATGACGGCGTTTGCCGTCCCCTCGAAGGGCTTTAAGTAGATCTGGGCGGGGTTGCACCCGCAGGAGAGGACGAGGGCTTTATCTTCCAGGCGGAGGACGGCGGCGTCGTGGGCAAGCGAGACCGAGCGGAGTTGAACCTCTCTGTCGTACTGCTCGTAGACCCAGTCCTTGCGTGCCACGTCCGGGTGCGCGAGGACGCCGAGTGCGAGGTCTTTTAACGATGATTTCGGGCGGACGAACGGCGTCTCCGCCGAGTAAGGTCTCGTCTCCCAGGCACAGAGCGGCGCCCCGCCGACCAGGAGATCGATCGGGAGATCGGCGACGGTCTCGCCGCGGAACTTCACGATGTAGCGGGGCTCGTCGATCACCTCGCCGATATCGCTCCAGGCGAGGTCGTGCCGCTCCGCGATCTCCCCCATCAGGGCGACGTCCCCGGGAGCCACCTCGACGAGCATCCGCTCCTGGGACTCGGCGAGCATGATCTCCCGCGGCGTCATCCCGGTCTCCCGGAGGTGAACCCGGTCGGCGTGGATGACCGCGCCGAAGGTGCCTGCCATCTCGCTCGACGCCCCGGCAAGCCCCGCCGCCCCGAGGTCGCGGCAGGAGAGAACCTTCCCGGTCTTTGCCATCGCGAGGATTGCGTCGATGAGGAGTTTCTCCATGCAGGGGTCGCCGACCTGGGCACCCGGCCGGTCGGCGGCATCTCTGTCTCCGGCGAGGTCGCGGGACGCAAACGACGCCCCTCCAAGCCCTTCCCGCCCGGTGGCGGCGCCGACGAGAACGAGACGGCTCCCCGGCCGTTTGGCCCGGGCGGTGATGTAGCGTCCGGGGTCCACCGTCCCGATGCAGACGACGTTTACGAGCGGGTTTCCGGAGTAGGAGGGATCGAAGACGAGTTCGCCCCGGACGACCGGCACAGCGATGCCGTTGCCGTAATCGGCGATCCCGGCGACGATCTGCTCGACGAGGTAGCGGTTCTTCTCGCTGTCGAGCGGCCCGAAGTAGAGCGGGTCCATCAGGGCGATGGGGCGGGCGCCCATCGAGAGGATGTCGCGGACGATCCCCCCGACCCCGGTGGCGGCGCCGTCGTAGGGTTCGACGTAACTCGGGTGGTTGTGGCTCTCCATCCCGACGGCGAGGGCGCAGGTCTCGCTGAACCGCACGATCGCGGCGTCGTCCCCCGGCCCGAGCAGCACCGCGCTCCCGGTCGTAGGGAGCGTCCTGAGGAGGTGTTTCGTGGACCGGTAACTGCAGTGTTCGCTCCAGAGGTTCTCGAAACAGGCGAGTTCGACGTCGGTCAGGTCGCGCCCGAGGGTCGTTTTCAGCAGCGCGAGGTCATGTGCCGGGAGCATACTGGAGAATCGGTGAGCCGCCTACCTGCATAAGCATGTGCAAGCCCTGGTTGAGGTACTCACTTTTTGACGTGGTGCGACCAATACCTGAGTATGAGCCCGTCATACGAAGACCTTCTGAAGAAGGCGTATACCAATATCACGGAGCCGACGGAGTTCGAGGACCGGTTCACGGTCCCGGCCGCCCGCGTCTTTATCGAGGGGAAGACCACGGTTCTCGAGAACTTCGCCGAGATCGCGAGCACCCTCCGGCGCGACCAGGATCACCTGATGAAGCACCTCCTCGGCGAGCTCGGCACCGCCGGCAAGGTGGAGGGGACACGGGCGGTCTTCTCCGGGAAGTTCGAGCAGGAGCAGATCAACACGATCATCAAGGGCTACGTCGACGACTACGTCATCTGCTCGGAGTGCGGAAAGCCCGACACGCGCCTGGTCAAGACCGAGCGGGTTCTGACGCTCAAGTGCGATGCCTGCGGTGGTCACCGGCCGGTGCGGAAGCGAAAGGCGATAGTCGATCCCTCTGCAGCGTCGAAACCGACCGAGGGCGCCATCATGGACGTCACCCCGCAGTTCCTCTCGAAGCGCGGCGACGGCGTGGTGAAGATCGATCGCTACACGATGTACGTTGCGAATGCAAAACCGGGCCAGACGGTGAAGATCAAGATCACCCGGATCGCCGGGACGATCATCTTCACCGAGCGCGTGGACTGATCGCGTCTTTTCTGATCTCCACCCACATCCCCTCTTCTTCTTCCCGGAGACGGGCGTGGACGACGCCGCTCTCTGCAAGTTCGCGGCGGAGCGTCCCGGGGGTCGCCTGCCCGCTCCGCCGGGCGACGTCGCTGTCCCAGTTCGGGTTTCGCTGCCGCATCTTTGTGAAAATCGCTTCCCGGAGTTCGGGCGTCCCGAAACTGCCGCCGACGTACGCGACGCCGCCGGGCCGGAGTACGCGCTCGATCTCTAAAAACGCCCGCGGCCGGTCTTCCCAGAAGTAGATCGAGCCGCGGCTGACGACGAGCGAGACGTTATTGTCGCGGATCGGCATGCAGTGGACGTCCCCGGTGACCGGGATCACCCGGCCCGCGCTCCCGGCGGCGGTCGTCCGGGCAATCAGGGACATCGCCGGGTCGGCGTCGAGCGCGACGACAACGAGATCGCTTTTCTTTGCGAGCGCTACGGAGAGGAGGCCGGGGCCGCTCCCGAGATCGAGCGCGATCCCGTCCCGTATACCCGACCACGCGAGCGCCTGCTGTGCGATGACGGGGTAGATGGGAGCAAAGACTTCCCGGGCAACCCGGGCAAAGCCTTCGGCGCTCTTTTTCATGGCGACCTACGCGGTCTCGAGGGTCTCCATCTGCTGGAGGAGTTCGCCGGCGTAGCCGGAGAGCCGCTTTGCCGCGTCGGTGATTGCAAGAAGAGGTGGCCGACCGCCGACCGTGGTGACGACCAGTTCGGGGTCCGTGAACCGGAATGCCTGTTTGCGCTGCGCCACGTCCACCTGCGGATCGTGGATGAGTTCTGCGGCGAGCGCGTCGATGTAGGTGTTGCCTTCGCCTTCAAAGAGGATCCGGGCCCTGTCGTCGGTCAGCTCCAGGAGTTTGAGTTTCATGGCCATACGCACCTATGTTTTGGTTCCGGGAGGGGTATATACGTATGGGTGGGACGAGAAGGCGGCTCTTCCTGCCGTGCCGGTCCTCGTATCGGCCGGCCGTGGCCTCCGGTCGGTTGCGGCATGCTCTGGAAGGCGAAATCGATCGAGACGCCTCGACGTGTAGCTGATCGTGACAGAAAAGAGATATGAAAGAACGTTGAGTTCTCAACCATGGGTTTCGCAGGCGGCGCCTGCAACGGTGCGAACGCCCCGCGCCCGGAGACGATGGGAGCGCGTGCGCTACCTGCACGTGAAGGCACGCCTCTCCGGCCTCCGGGAGATCCCTGAAGGAATGTGAAATGTGCGGAAAAGTTGGAATGCAGGCATTCTCCGTCTCCCTCGCCGTGCTGCTGGTGAGCGTGACGATGGTGCCGGCGATGGCTACGGATGCCGGGGCACTCGATATTGAGAAGCTGGACATCGTGGATGCTGCAA
>NZ_FMID01000067.1 GCF_900095385.1 Methanoculleus chikugoensis | reverse complement strand
CCTAGGGCTGATGCACTCCTCAACTGTATCGAAGAGTTTCCACATTTCTTTGTCCTTGGTTGCATAATGGATAGGCAGATCAAAGCTTGGCGAGCTTGGATGATCCCTTATCGAATTTCTGAAATCATTGGCGGTACTGAATTCCAAAAATACTTATCATTAGATCTCAGCACGACGAAGAGGATTTTTATTCAACACTCCCTGCATAGGATGCCAAGTCAAATGGCTTATTGTCACTTTAAAGCGGTGGAGAAGATACATTTAGACTATCACGATGATGCATCATTAATTTGGAAAAGAGATGATCCCACAAGTGCTGATGTTATTAAGAGATTTTCGGAGTTTTACGGTGTTGGCCAGAAAATATCCACTATGGCAGCAAATATACTGGTCCGAGAATTCAAAATAGATCTCATTGACAAAAGCGCTATTGACATCTCTGTCGATGTTCATATTGAACGAGTATTCAAGAGAATTGGCTTTGTGCCGAAAGATGCGACAAGAAATGATATAATTAATTTGGCAAGGGAACTCTATCCAGAGTATCCTGGTATATTTGACTCGGTGTGTTGGGAAATTGGTGAGGCATGGTGTAGGCCTAATTCTCCATTATGCGAGAATTGCATACTTAAGGGGCTTTGCGCTTCGTATCAGACGCGTTCTCATAAGAAGGACGATTAAGATTCGATTTCTTCCCACGCGATGATCTGCCCGCCATGTTGTTCCTTTTACCGGGGGAGAATATTAAAACCAGCATTAAAGATCCTCGATCTCCTTCCACTCATTCCCAGCCTGTTTGAGGCCCTCTAAGAGCGTGCTGGCTGGGAAGGTTCACCCGCGTACCCTCTTTCTCTCCTCACTGCCCCGGGGACCCGGTGCCATGTCGCATGAGTCCCCGGGCATATGACTCGATGAGGTCACGCCGGGCGAGGCATGCGAGCCACGGTTGAGGGATCGCTGCGGCCCCATAGTATGCCCCCGCGAGTTGTCCGTAGATGGCGCCGGTGGTGTCGGCGTCATCGCCCAGGTTCACCGCGAGGAGACAGCCTTCTTCGAAGGTCCCGCTCCGGGAGAACGCCCAGAGCGCCGCCTCCAGGGCATCGACGACGTACCCGCCGCCCCGGATCTCCGGAGGTTCCCGCTCGAGGTAGGAGCCGGAGGCGACGCGGTCGACCTCGCCGGAGAGAGGGTGGTCCTGCCAGTACCCAACGAGGGGGGCGTACCGCGCCGAGAGGAGTTCCTCCTTCGGGGCACCGGCGAGGGCCCCGAGGATCAGCCCCCCGAAGTACCGGCAGGCGTCGACGGCCAGGGGGTGGGCGTGGGTGGTGCGGGAACTCTTGCCGAAGGCCTCGATGCCCCTGGCCGGGTCGGCGGCGTAGAAGAGGGGCACCGGCGCAAGGCGCATCAGGGAGCCGTTCCCTGCGGAGCGCTCGTCGGTCAGCCCCGGATAGGGCTCGCGGGAGAGGATGAAGCGCTGGAGGGCCTTTCGGGTCGTCGTCCCGATATCAAAGCAGCGTCCGTTCGAGCTCAGGTGGCCTTCCCTGAACCAGCGCACGTAGCGCTCCAGCTGGTCGACGGGGTCGAACCCCCGCTTCTCGATGAGGCTCTCGGCGAGGCAGAGGGCGAGGGAGGTGTCGTCGGTCCACTCGCCGGGCTCGAGGTCGAACGGCCCGCCGCCGACCATGCCGGTTATCGGCGCGAACGTCCCGGGCGGTCTGAACTCAAGCGTCGTGCCGAGGGCGTCGCCTGCTGCGAGGCCGAGGAGGCAGCCGCGATAACGGTCGAGGGGGTCCATGGGGGGCGTTGGGCGTCCGGGGGGAAAGGGGTTGTGATCCGGGGTGGAACGTCCCGGTCAAGAACGAGGAGGGTCTCCTCCAGCCTTGAGCGCTCTTCCGGCGGGAGGTCCCCGGTAGAAGGACGGAACAGGAGGTTACGTCGCCTGCAGGATCTCGATGATCCGATCGACGACCGATGTGACGGCCGGGTCACTGAGATGGCCGGCCCGGTAGAGAATCAGGTTGGTACTGGCGGAAAAGAGTCGGTTTGGCCGGATACTGCTGGGTTTGCGGAGCGCCCCCTCCGAAAAATCCGTGTCGGTGATACCGACGGCGTAGCGATCCCGGATCTGCTGGCTCGTGATCTGACAGAGAATAACATCGTCCCCACCGGGAGTCGCAACGACAAGAGCCGGCCGCCGCTTCACCGTTGAGAGGTCCGAGAAAGGGAACGGTACAACGACGACATCTCCCTTTACAGGTCGCTCCACGCCTCATCCTCCTCGGGCCGGAGCCAATCTTTCCGGAGCACGGGTTCGCTTGCAAGGGCGGTGTCCGGAACGGCCTTCCGGCGTCGGGCTTTGAGGGAGCGGATGAAATCGAGCACCTCGCCATAGGTCCGGGGCGGGAGGTCTTCGAGCTCGTTGATGATCTCCTCTTTTACCTGGCTCATAGATGTTTCACCTCTGCAGTACAGGATCCTCTGGTGCTTCAATCTACATATCTCTGTCTGAAGAAGGTTTGCCGGGGCGATCTACCCCCTGACACTGAAGAAATTGAGTGGGGGGCTCCCGGAAGATACCGAACATTCCGGAGGATATGCGGTGCGAGAGCCGGCTTTATGGCATCGCGGTCGACGAGGTCGACTCTCCTTCCGAAGAGATCTTCGAGGAAGAGTTTGTTAAGCGGCCTCACCCCGCCCCCTCCACAACCGCGATCTCCTCCTCTGTGAGCCCATACAGCTCATACACGATCCGGTCGATCTCCCGGTCGGCCTCCTCGCACGCCGCCTCCAGCCATGACCGCTCCCCCGGCGGGAGAGCCCTGGCGAGCACTTTGTTCAGCGCAGGGAGGATTTCGACCAGAGCGACGATCCGGTCGCGGCGGAAAGACAGTTGAACGAGGGATGAATCCGGCATGTGTGCTGGAAAGATAGGACTCATGCTGGTCCTCTCAATCCGGTTGTGACGCCCGGTCATACGGTCAAACCCTCTACCTGACTGGCAGGCTTCTTCCCGGCATATTTCGCAATGATCCCATCGATATCGGCCGTGTCGAACGAGACGTCGGAGTGCCAGACGCCGAAACCGCCGTGACCGTTGACGGCCCGGACCCATTCCGCAAGGGCGGCCCGTTTCGTCCGGTTCTGCTGGCTGTCTTTGCCTTTCGTCTCCAGCACCAGGCATTCGCCGTTCTCAAGCCTGATGAGGAAGTCCGGGCGGTATCTTCGCACGATGCCTTCAAAGAGATAGAATATCTCAAACCCGAGGTGATCGTTCTTGGCCCATGCCTGCACCGCGGGGTTCCGGTCGAGGGCAAAAGCCTCGGAGGCTTCCCAGGTGCTGTCGTAGACGCAGAAGTTGATCTGCGATTTTGCGGTCTCCCCGCAGGGTTTGGTAGTGTACCAGACCGGCATATCGGCGGTCGAGCGGATGGGGCGGCCGGGGTCGAGGACTGGCTCGATAGTTTCGGTGTTTGTCTCGCGGATCTGCTCGTAGATGTGCTGGACGACCTTGTTCATGTTGAGGATGAGCATGACCCGCCGGCGCGTGTCGTCGGTGCTGAAGATGAGGGGCGCGAACCGGATCTTATCCGAGCGGAGGAACCGGTCGACGATGCCGACCAGTTGCCCGACGAGGTTGGCGGCGCTGCCCCGCCATTCCGGGCGCATCTGGTCGAGGAGGTCGCGCGCCGTCTCAAAGACGATCCGTTGGAGTCGGATCCGGCCAAGTTCCTCAAGGTCGATGGTGGTGACCTGATCGACGGCGGGTTTGCCGTCGATGACCGGGGCGAGTTCGGCGATCTGCGGGGTTTCTGCGGCGTCGAGGACGAGGGGCTTGGCGGTCTCGATATCGAGGGCGAGCCGGGGCCGGTAGGTGTGCTCGACCCGGAGGACGTTTGGCCAGGTGATCTCGTACTTCCCGCGAGAAGGGAGCGACTCGATCCGGGTTTTGGGCTTCTCCGGTCTCGGCGGGGCGTCGTCTCCCCCCTCGTGGGGGAGGAAGGTGAAGGGGATACCGAAGATGTTGACGTATTCCGGGGAGAAGAGGCCGGTCTCCTCATCGACATCGTAACTGGTGCGCCGCAACCCCCGGCCGATGACCTGTTCGCAGAGGAGCTGGCTGGAGAAGGCCCGGAGGCCCATGATGTGCGTGACCGTCCGGGCGTCCCACCCCTCGGAAAGCATGCCGACCGAGATGACGTTCTGGATCTTCTCGCCCGCCTCACCATACTTCCCGACGGTGTCGACCTGCTGCCGGAGGAGGAGGGCTCTCTCTTTTTTGGTGAGCGGCCGGCTCTCCTCTTCGTCGTCATCCGTCGGGACTTCCAGGGATTCGTCCAGGACCTCGGCCTCTTTGAGCACTTTTGAGTCGATGTGGAGGATTCTGCCGCTGTCGCAGAGGTCATCGATGCGGATCTTTCTGTGGGTGAAAGCGTAGGCGATTCTCGCGGCGGTCTCGGTGGTGTTCGCGACGGTGATCATGACCGGCGGGGTCCGGTAGCCGGCTGCAACCCATTCCTTCTTCTTCTCCTGCCAGTCAAGGCCGAGGAAGTAGTAGGCGGTGTTGAGGAGATCGGGGAGAGGTTCGGACTCTTCGGCGCCTTTGCGGGTGAGGTCGTCGTAGACCTCAGGATCCGTGTAGAGGTGATAGAACCGGGACCGGTAGTCGTCGGGCCGCGGGCTGGCGTCGTCGCGGATGACGACACGGGGAGTCTTGACGAGGCCCGACTCGATGGCGTCGTTTAAGGAGAAGTCGCTGACGATCCAGGTGAAAAGGGCTTCTTCGTCGCTCCTCTTGCCGCTCGGGGCGAAGGGCGTGGCGGTGAAGTCGAAGCAGGAGAGGATGTTTCTTGCCTGGTGGATGCGGTCGAGGCCCTGAACCCAGACGGTGGCCTGATCGATCTCGTCTTTTGCGACCCCTTTGACCTTCGACTCGGCCGGGACCCGCCAGGCATGGTGGGCCTCGTCGTTGATGACGATGAGGTTGTTGTGCCGGGCCAGGTCCCCGAGGACTTCACGGACATAGGCTTCGTCGCTCTTTGGACCGCGTTTGTCGACGCTCTTCCTCTTCTGGATCTGTTCTGCACTCTCCCAGGCGAGCGCGTGCCAGTTCTGGACGAGGACCTTTCCCTGCCTGAGGCTCTCTGCAAGGCCGGGCGGGACGATGGCGAAGGCATCGTAGTAGTTGCCCTCGGAGGAGGGGACGAGGACGGAGAGGCGGCTTTTGACAGTGAGGCCGGGGGCGATGACGAGGACGTTTCTGGAGTAACGGGGGTCGTTGGGATAGGCTGTCTTGTTGAGGACCTGCCAGGCGATGAGCATGGCCATGACGACGGTCTTGCCGGTGCCGGTCGCCATCTTGCAGCAGTAGCGGAGAAACTCGCCGCCGTCGCCCTCGATATCGATCCCGGTCTTTTCGGCGGCTGGCGCCTCGGTGAGCCAGATGAGCGTCTCGATGGCCTCGAGCTGGCAGAAGAAGAAGGGCATGCCTCCCCGCTCCTGATCCCGCCAGTACTCGAGGAGGCGGCGGGTGATGCCGGTGACGCCGGGGTAGCCGGCCTCCCGCCAGGCCCTGACGCGGGGCCGGATCCGGTTGACGAGGAGGATCTCGTAGAAGACGCCGGGATCATCGAAGGCGCTGGATCCCTGCGTGGCGACGATGTAGCCCGCTTTCCGCCGGCCTTCGGCGAGGTCGAAGGTGCGGGTGGTCCGGTCGTAGTGCCAGTGGCAGGCGGGTTCGGCGTAGGGCGAGGTGACGATGAGGCGGTCGATGGTCTTCTGCGGCATGGGTTATGCCTCCGGCACGTCCAGTTCCCGCTCGACGATGGACTCGATGCCCCGGTCGTCGATGATCTTGACGGCGATGCGCCGCTTTTTGCCGGGTTTGAAGGGAAGGGAGACGGTGCCGCGGTAGGCCTCGATCTTCTCCTCGTCGAGTTCGGCCTTGAGGCTCTTCTTGAGTTTTGCCCAGCCGTCGTCTTTCCCGGCCATGGGGAAGAAGACCTGTCGGGGGAAGAGGCTGCGGCCGTCGTAGTCGGTGTCGAGCATCCACATGGCGATCTTGTCGGGGCCGCCGCCGTCGACTGTGCCGTTGCGGGTGTCGTAGTAGTCGAAGCCGTTGACGGAGAGGAGGATCGTGCCGGCTTCAGGTCCTTCGGTGATCAGGTTTAAGGTGACGTCGGGCTGGCCGATGAGCCAGAAACTCTCGTCGCTGGAGCGCTTCTTCTTGAGGTCGTCGGTCTGGAGGTCGGTGTTCATCTGGACTTTGAGGAGGGTGACGCCGGGCCAGTTGGTCTCGTCGATGTCTTTTGCGGCTTCGGGGTCGAACTGGAAGGCGGCGAAGACAAGGATCTCGGGGCGGGGGATGAGGCGCTGTGCCTCTTTGAGCGCCATCTCGACCTGCCGGGCGTCGAGAGCGGCGTGTTCGGGGCCAAAGGAGATCGCGATCGGTTTCGAGGATTCGTCTCTGGTCTCGCCGTGGGCGTGGAGCCACCGGGTGCCGCCGAGGGGTTCGAGCCGGGCGAAGGCGATCCGCTGACCGCTCCTGCCGCGGATGCCGGTGGCGAGGAGCTGGGTCCGCCATTCGTCCTGCCGGAGGGATTCGCCGGTGCGGGCGGCGGAGCCGTCAGCCGGGAGGGGTGTGGGGGTGTCGCCGGTGAGCGGTTCGACGGTGGGGGCGGGGACGGCCTCGACGGTGAAGGGGCCGGTGACACGGACTTTCGCCTTATCGATCTGGGGCTGATCGTAGAGGGTCTCCTGGGGGGCGTTCTTCTGGATGCTCGCGTCGATCTCGGTCTGCCGCTTCTGCCGGGCGGAGAGGAACTTTTTGTGGGCTTTCTCTGCCGCTTCCGGCCAGGCGGGGTCGGGGTCGAAGGGGACTTCCCACTCCTCGTAGGAGGTCTTCGCGGCGGCGTTGAGAGCGGCGAGGGCGGCCTCGACCTTCGGCCGGTGCTTCTCGTGGATGACGTCGATCTCGGGGTTGTTCGCGATGGATTTGAGGGTGATGTGCGGAACTGCCTTATAGACAAACCCGCTCCCGACGCCCTCTTCGGGGTGGGCGAGGTCGTAGTAGTCGAAGGCGGCGGTCATGAGCCGCTGCTTGGCGAGAGTGACGGCGACGCGGGAGGTGTCGCAAGTGATCCACCGCCGGCCCCACTTCTCGGCGACGTAGGCGGTGGTCCCGGAGCCGCAGGTGGGGTCGAGGACGAGGTCGCCGGGGTCGGTGGTCATGAGGAGGCAACGGGCAACAGCGGAATCCGCTGTCTGGACCACGTATATTTTCCCTTCAGAACGGTTTTGGATGCCCCCAATGTCGGTCCATATGTTTGTAATGGGGTATACCGGGAAATCGTCAAGGAAACGAACATAACGGACAGAGCGCCCCTCAACTACTATCCGTCCAGATTTTATCAATCGGTTTATTCCCTCGACAGTTGTTTTCCAATGCATACCTGGAGGGGGATTCCATTTTTTCCCTCTGAACATGAAGGCCTGAATGGCCTCACTACTGGCACCTTGAGAGGTCATTTGGTCTACTGTGACTAATCTATCTCCATCATATAAACCGTCTGGAATGGATTTATACGACTTGTTTGGCCGATATTTCGTCGCCCCTGAACTCCCTGCACTTTTATCTAAATGGATCTGATGATATTTCACTTTTGAATTATCTTTTGCATACCAGACGATGTAATCAGCAACGGAGGATAACGTTCTTGACGAGAAACCAGTTGTTTTGAGAAACGCAATGATGCCTAAGAAATTCCCCTTCCCAAACACCTCATCCATGATCTCCCGCACATGATGCACGTTCTCGTCCGAGATCTGCACGAAGACGCTCCCGCTCTCGGTCAGGAGGTCCCGGGCGAGCAGCAACCGGTCGCGGAGATACGCGAGATACGAGTGTATCCCGAGCTCCCAGGTGTCCCGGAAGGCCCTGAGCATCTCGGGCTCGCTCGTGAGGTCCTCGTCCTTCCTGTCCTTTACATCCCGCTTATTTACGAAGGGCTGGAAGTTCGAGCCGTACTTGATCCCATACGGCGGGTCGAAGTAGATCATCTGCACCTTCCCGGCCATCCCCTCCTTCTCCAGAAGGGAGTTCATGACGAGCAGGGAGTCGCCGGCGACGAGGCGGTTACTCCAGTTGTGCTTGTGGCGGTAGAACTCCACCGCCTCCCGGAGCGGCGGGTTCTCGATCGAGAACTCAAAGAGCGATGCCTGCCGGTGGTCGCCGTTGCCGGCCTTCGCCGCCCTGATGATCGTCCGCGGGTCGATCCGTTCGTGGACGTGGAGGGAGACCGTCGGGACTTCAAAGGAGGTGCGCTCGGCCTTCCCCGCCCAGACAAGCTGCGGGTCGAGGTGCGGGTCGTAGGAGTAGGTCTTTGTGTCGTAGTCCTGCTCCGTCTCCGCACTGACCAGGCCCGCCGGTGGGTTGTTCAGCCGGCAGGTCCCCTTGTGGTCGTATTGCTCGATCTTCTTCTGGTTGGGTTTCTCCTTTCGCCGTGCCATAGGATCGCATGTGCGATTCTCGTTTTAAACCTGTTAAACGTTATGAAATTATCCTCCGGCTACACCGGCCGGTTTCCCGAAAGGAGTTGTCTCCGATGCCCGGGGGAAGGAGAACCGGTATCGAATGGTTGATATACTCTGGGACGGGATTGCGTAGCATGGATGAAAGGGAGACGAGGGATCTCGCCGTGAGGAACGGTGCTGATATCAGCATCGTCCCGGGGAATTATCACGAGGTCTATTCAGCCTACAAGGACGAACTCGACTGCTTCCTGAGGGCCTACGTTCTGCTCAGGAACGTTCCCGGGATAAATGAGACGCGTGACGAAGCGGGAGAAAATTTTGGGAGGTATTTCTTCCCCACCTCAGAACGGAACGTCCTTTCGGTGATGAACGCTATCCAGAAGCGAATCAGGCCAGGAGCGTCGTTTACCTACCGTAACCTTCGTGATATGGTGAGCGATGCCCCGTTCTGCGAGGTCTCCGTAAATCCGATGCGCTACAGGTCGGCGAAAGAAAATGAATATGGAGTTAGCAGAAAAGAAACCGGCCTGGATATTCCTCTAGAGGCGGATAACAAGATACTGGCAGTCAAGGGGATCAACCTCTCCCGCATCGAAGAACTATTTGCCGAAGAGAACGAACCGACGGGGCAGATCCCGAAGCCAGGGCTTGTCACCGTGGCGGATTTTTTTACGTTCCTACTTGGCAGCAGGAGGTTAGAACGACTCTATGATCTGGGGCAGAACCTTCGGTTCGATCTACTCTGGCTTACCCCGACATATGCTGAGGTCGAATCGTTCTGCACCTCCACTGCCGCCCCGGTGAAGAGCAGGGACGCCTCCTTACGGTTCTCATCTACGTTTCAGGATAGCCTTTCTAATAACGCATCGCTTGTAAGGTACCTATCAGACCTCAGTTCCGAGAATTTCCCGGTGTATCCTGTCGACCAGTTGCTGCTTAACACGGGCGAAAACAAAGACTCTACCCGGAGAGGGTACCTTGTTCACCGGAGCATCGGTGATGCGATACGGGCTGCTATAGACCTCGATATCTCAGAGATCATCTGGGGTTCGCAGGAGTTCTCAAGAATCCGGAGACAGGTCGATGAACTGTCGGAGAAACTGCGGTTCATTGAGGATATTCGGAGCACTGTCCTGACATCGAGCATTCATGGGGATCAGTACACCTGCAACGATCTCATAGAAGAACTTATGAGTAACGGGGTAATCACGCGGACCCGGTTGGGGGGCATGCGCCTCAACGAAAAGCACCCGGATAAATCGTATCTCGATACAAAGAGAAGTGCGATAATCTCAAGAATGGAAGAACTCTTCCGGAGTTTCCTCGAACTGCCTCTGTCGGATATATCAGGGACGAGGTATATATCAGGGGAACCAGGCCCTTCGGATCTTCTTCTAGAGTAATGCGATATTAGGAGAGTGCCGGGATGTCGCCATCGACAGAGGCCAGCACCATCCCGGATGAGCAGGACGTCTCACCGCCCGCCCCATAGCGCAACCGCTCCTCAGAACTTGTGGGCGAGCCCCCGCTGGATGGTGCGGCACCGCTCTCTTGCTCCACGTAATGTATCCAAATGTTCGGAGTTCCCCGGCAAATGTTCGGACCTCGCAACCAAATGTTCGGAGCTCGACTTCGAACAAATTGTCCCAGCTCCGAACATTTCATCCCCCATCGGGTGGTGGCCGGGCCGATAGCAGAGGGCGTTTCTGCCGCCCTGATGGATATGAACGAGAATTGGGGAGCCATTAGACTTCAAAAGGCTTTTTATATGGACACCTGAATCTCTTACTATGACCCACTGGATCGCCTCCTCCAACCGCGAGAACGCCAGGATCCTCGATACAAAGCACATCTGGGGAGTCCCCCGCCGAAACAAAACCCTCATGCACGGGGTGAAACCCGGCGACACCATCCTCGTCTATGTCAGGCGGGAGTTGGAGGGCGATACCATCCTCCCCTCTGCCATAACCGGCGCCTACGAGGTTGTCGCCGAACCCTACGAAGACCCCTCCCGCCTCTTCGTCACCCCGCCGCATATGGGCGACGAGGTCTTCCCCTACCGGATGAAGGTCCGGCCGGTAGCGGTATTCGCGGAGCCGCTCGAGTTCAAACCCCTGATCGGGGATCTCAGATTCATCACGAACAAGACGATGTGGTCCGGCCACCTCCGCGTCGCCATGCGCGAGATCCCGGGGGAAGACTACCGGCTCATCCTCCGGCGGGCCGGGGCGGAGGCCTGAACCATGCCCGGGTGAAAACCCTGGCCTGAAGGCCGGGGATGAATTGCACCCTATATTCGTTCACTTTCACTCTGCACGGCTATTCTTTATGCCCGGGAGAGTCTAATATGCCTGTAAAGCAGGGTGTGCCGACTCTACGCTTGCGGGGATCGGAACCGCTACACCGCCGACCCCGGCGGTGCACGTCCGGTCAATTAACCAGGTATTTCCCGGGCTTTAGCCCGGGGAGAGTGTATCCAGATGTTCGGAGCTCGACTTTGAACAGATCGTCCCGGCTCCGAACATCCATCCCCCACCGTGTGGCGGCCGGGCCGTTAGGAGAAGATGTTTCTGCCATCCTGACGGATATGAACGAGGAGTGCATCATGAACCGCTATAGAAGATCCGGGGATCACAGAAGAGAAAACCCGGCGTTCGGCAGGGTCTCCACAATATCGTATGGGTAGGGACAGAGATATGAGCGGAGATGAGAAGAAACTGATACGGAACAGCACGGTTGAATTTTTGATATTCACCTCGGCGGCCGGCGAAGACTCAATCGAGGTCAGGTATGAGGACGAAACCATCTGGCTAAGCCAGAAGATGATGGCGGCGCTCTTCGATGTGACGGTTCCGACAATAAATGAGCACCTGAAAAATATCTATGAGAGCGGCGAATTGACCCGCGAGGCAACTATTAGGAAATTCCTAATAGTTCAAACTGAGGGCGATCGAGAAGTCTCACGGACTCTTGACTACTACAACCTGGATACCATAATCTCGGTTGGATACCGCGTCAATTCCCGAAGAGCCACCCAGTTCCGCCAGTGGGCAACTCGGGTGTTAACAGAATTTGCTATCAAAGGATATGTACTCGATAAAAAGCGAATGGAGAACGGTACGTTCCTTGGAGAAGACTACTTCGAGCGTTTGCTGGCCGAGATCCGGGAGATACGGCTGAGTGAGAGGCGGTTCTACCAGAAGATCACCGATATATACGCTACAAGCCTCGACTACAACAGGAACGCACCAACAACGCGCGAGTTTTTTGCAAACGTTCAGAACAAATTGCACTTCGCGATACATGGGTATACTGCAGCCGAGCTGATAATGGCGCGTGCCGATAGCAAAAAAGAGCATATGGGCCTTAGCACCTGGGAAAAAGCCCCTGACGGGAAGATACTCAAAACCGACGTATCGGTTGCGAAAAACTATCTGAACGCAACAGAACTTGAATCGCTCGGACGAATCGTTAACGCCTGGCTTGACCTTGCCGAAGAACGTGCCAGAAGAAGGATACCGATGACTATGGAGGATTGGGCAAAACGGCTCGACCGGTTCCTTGAGTTCGATGATCGCAAACTGCTCGAAGACCGTGGAAAGGTCACAAAAGAGATGGCAAAAGAGTTCGCAGAGAGTGAGTTTGAGAAGTACCGGGTTGTTCAGGACAGACTGTTTGAGAGCGATTTCGATCGGATGCTAAAGGAGGTCGCCCCGGTCGAAAAGGAGGATCGGAATAACGAAAAGAATGAGACTACTGGAGACCTGAAATGAAATATATCCCGTGGTGGGCGGCACCAGGCGGGAGGGATACTTGATGGGTTGTATTCAGTGTGCCTGCTCCCGGAAATTAATGTCAGCAATACTGCCGACGATCTGCATATCCCGATATCTGCTGGTTTTCTGGTACTTGATGGGTACTTGATCCGTGCCCATGAGTATCCCGCTTCGGCGTTCCATATAGGTAGTGATCGTGCTCCGCTGCGAGGTCGCTGATATGGGTGTCTACGGCAAGCGACGCTATATCGAAGGCCGGATCGGCGGTTGCGTCGGAGTTCTCCGGGGAGAGTTGTATGGTAATAGTATATTTCTTCCCTGCCTCAAGGTCGACAGGCCCGGAAGGCCGGAAGACCGTTCCATCAAAGAGAACTTTCAGCGTCTTTGTCATCCGGAAAACCACCTCTGAATTCGATGACCATCATGGTCTTCGTGAAATAATAATGATTGCGGGTGCGCCTGCACCGGATCGCCCCTGCAGGGCTCGACGGCGGCATGAGCGAGAAGCCCCCCTCCGCAAGGGATGTGCGGCGCCCACCCCCATCTTCTCGGTGGAGAAGTGCTCCTCGCCAGGCCCAGAGACCGGGCACCTCCCCCGTGGAGCAGGACGAGTCGCCCCCGGCGCCGAAACACTCAGCCCGGCGCTCATCCTCGATTGGTTCTTCTTATCCCTCATTTATCCCTCATTTATCCCTCATTTATCCCTCATTTATCCCTCATTTATCCCTCATTTATCCCTCATTTATCCCTCATTTTATCCACGGCCGGTTGAGCATCTACCCGGCTCTCGGCCTGGATCAGCCCCTGTTTCGCTGAAACGCTCTGGAAATATCCACCCTTCACAGTGACTCCTTCCGCAGGACATACTGTGTCTTCTTCTTCGACGTGCCCACCTGCTCAAGGATACCGCGGTCAACCAGAGCCTTGAGATCCCTCAGGGCCGTCGCTTCCGAGACACCGGTGAGTGATTGATAGGCACTGCGCGTGATACTCCCCTCGACCTTTATCCGCTCCACCGCAAGGATCTGCCGGTCACTCAGATCCATCTTCCGAAGATGACTCACGCTCAGCGTATCCATCCGCATCGTCAGGGTGAACCCGAGCGGGGTGCTCGCGCCAGTTGCTCACCCCACCCCCTCCCCCCTATTCCATTCCCGCACCAGCCTCGCGTAACACCCTTCGCAGATATTCGCCCGCGCCTCCCGCGACCGATAAACCGCCTTCCCCGTCCCGCAGATATCACAGCAACCGAGTTCGCCCCTAACCCGGTCGAAGAGCCGGTGGTTGAGAAACCCCGGGGAACGGTCGCGCCCTTGCTGGCCCCCTCGCCTTTTTGAGGCAGTCATAGTAGAGGTGCTGCCCGCCGTCAGCTGCAATGTGGCAGGATTCAAGAGACTTATAACGGCCGAGATGGCCGACCAGGATTTGTTGGTCAAGTATTATCACGACAAAGAGAGATGCTATTCTATCGGTGAAATCATGAGGACGTTCACGGCCGTGCTTTACAAGGACGAGGATATGTACGTCGCGGAGTGCCCGGAGGTCGGCACCGTCAGCCAGGGCAGGACGGTTGAAGAGGCGGTGGCCAATCTCAAAGAGGCCACGGAGTTGTACTTAGAAGAATTCCCGCTGGAAGACGGGAGGCGGCCGATCATCACGACGTTCGAGGTGGCCGAAGGTGCCCGGGCTTAAACCCACCTCAGGCGAGGCAGTGATAAAGATACTCTTAAAACAGTATGGATTCGTCGTAAGCGGGCAATCCGGGAGCCATGTTCGCCTTTCAAAGGAGACCCCAAACGGTAAGGTGGGGACGGTCGTCCCGTTGCACAACGAGCTGAAGATCGGTACGCTCCGCAACGTCCTGAAACTGGCAAAGATCGATCCAGCGGATTTTGCCCGCTATCTTTGAGAGGGGCCTTCTCGGCTGGCCGCAGGGCGCGCTGAGCCTCCCCGTGAGACTGACGTTTTACAAAAGATCCTCAATCTCCTCCCGCTCTATCCCGGCCTGCTTGAGGATCTCCAGGAGTGTACCGGTCGGGAGGTCCCGGCCGTGCACCGGGACGACGGCCCAGCGCTTCGTCTCCGGCTGATAGAAGATGTGGGTGGCTCCCCTTCACCCGGTCCAGCACGAACCCCTTCTTCTCCAGGATCTTGATAACTTTCTGCGCCGTGAACGCCGGAAGTTCAGGCATGTGTCTCGACGGTGAGGGTGTATTCCAGGAGCCCTTCCTCGGTGGGAATCTCCTCGCCCTTCTCCTGGAGATGTTCAATGTAGAGCTCGATAGCCTCCCGTGCCATCGTTATTGCCTCGTCAATAGTCTCCCCATAGGTGACGCACCCGCGAAGGCTCGGCACGGTGATGGTATACCCGCCTTCTGGCTCTCTTCGGTGGAGGATGCGGTAGCGCAGGCGCTTCATCGCACTGCATCCCTGCGCGCGACGTACACTACTCGACCACTCGATGATGTGCAAAGGACATCTGTGCGGGCATCATCCTACAGGTGGAAAGCCCGCTCGTAATGTATAGATTCCGTGGGAACCGTTGCCTATCTGCATCAGCGGATCTGCATGAGAGCGCTCTAAGAGGATTTATATACTCCAAGACATAGGGGCAGTTCAAGATGGTGTCGTACTATAGCGGGTTCTCACCAAATTTCATGTTGAATTGACTAAGACTCCCTCAAAGGATGATTACTCTCTGGGAGGCTGGTAAAATATGGTAAATTTGCTTGAAAAAACAAGAAAGCAGTATAAGGAAGTAACCAAGCCAAATCAGGATGGTGTAAACGAATACCGAATCATCTATGATTTTGGCACTTCCTCAATTGCAAGTGAAGCAGGGTTCCTGCAACCGTTCTTTAGATTATTCACACCTGCTAAAGCGACTAAAGGACGAAAGTTAAATTCACTTTATGGACATTCCCTTAACCCCTACAAAGATACGTTAATGGATTACGCGACCATCGTGCAGTATAAACTTGGAAAAGTAGGCATTTCCTCGTGGGAAGACTATAATCGGCTACTTTCAGTACACATCGCTCGCTGTCCACTGAACTGCTGGCACTGTTATGTAGGCGAATGCTTAAAGCATGACTGCGGCACCTGTTCTTTCAACGGCAAATGTGGCCAGAACCGAAGAAATGAATTGAAGGTGAAAGAAGAGTTAGTTCCCAGTAAAACGATTGTAAATAAATTTATCGAACAGAGAGACCATGATGCCAGCAATGGTATAAAAACAAACATACTGCGAGTGACAGGTGGAGAACCCTTTCTCGCTCCCGAAATGATTTTGGAGATGCTACAGGATATTAAAAATCAAGGGCTTGGAAAGGAAGTGTTTATATGGACAGAAACCAACCTCGTTCCCTTAATTCAACCTTACAATGCAGATCCATTAATTTCTTCGGAAATTCTGACAGACCTTGGTAAATTCAGCAACTTCTGTGTACATCCATGCTTCCATGGGTTGAACAAGGAAAATTTCGAGGAAGTAACCGGAGAAAAGATTGTAGACTATGATCTTCTTGTCGGTGCTTTCAGGCGTTTAATCGATGCTGGTATTGATGTATATCCCAGTTTTGGCTCAAACATGAGTTCCCTTGAGGAAGTTGAAACTTTCTATTATAAAATATCGAGTATTGATGAAAATTTGCCTCTCCGTTTCACGTTAATCGAATACGATCTCGATTATCAGCCAGTAAAGTGGAGAAGGGAGGTTTCTGACGAGTTTGCTAAAGAACATACGATGGTATACGACAGATTCCAAGTGATTGAGAAATGGGACTCTTTACTTAAAGCATCTACGGGGTATGCCTATGGTGATATTCCAAGACACTTAGTTCCTAAAAAAAAAGTCCGGGCGGGATGATAGTTGCACCGGAAACTTTCTCTCTAAGAGGGGTTGTGAGTGATAAATTTACCGGAAACCTGAAAAAAATGTCTGAAAAGCCATTCAAAAGGATAATTTTTGAGGGTTCAGGAGGCGTCGTCCATTTCTTCCACAGACCTGGTAACAAGAAAACGCAGGAGAGATTTCTTGAAGTAGTTTCTTTGCCTGTTGGAGCGCTAGGGCAAGTCCAGTACGTTGCAAAATATATATCCAGCGCTGCGATGCGTAAAATTGGGGCGTTGAACGATGATAATAAAACACTTGATGGTATTTACTGGGTTTTAAACTGTCAAAAGAGAGAAAATCCGGATGGAACTGTAAGCCAGTTTGACTTTGCATGCCCTATCCGGCGAATAAAGGTTATTAGACGCAAAGAAACGTCGATCGCAGACGAATGGGTGATTCCGATAATTGTGGATAAGTTCTTTACAGAATTTATTCCGTACTCTTTAGATGCGTTAAAGGATGTCATGGGTATAGATCTCGATAGTATCGAAACCCCTTGCCCATGCGAAAGTGATCCGAAACTCGTTCATGTTGGTCGAAGAGTATCCATCAGCGATGAAATACTAACCGATGACCCCTCGCTGGAGGAACTGTTTGAAGTTATCGAAAATATTCCTTCTAGCGATAATAGCAGTAAGCAGAAGATATCTGATTATCCTTTGGTCTTTATACAATCAGTGGGTAAAGTTGTTCCAAATAAAAGTGGCATATATAATTTAAGAGTGAAAAAACGGTATAAAATATACTTAAAAGGGTACCAAAGTAAGCAGAATGAAGATCGGAATGTGCATATCGGTTTACGGGGTGGGGGTAAGATAAGGAAGTCCGGAAGAAACTTTAACGTTAATGTTAAAGATAAATTCGATTTCGTAGCAGATGAGACCGGGGAGAGTGC
>NZ_FMID01000041.1 GCF_900095385.1 Methanoculleus chikugoensis | reverse complement strand
TTAAACAAATATAATGTTCAATATTTCCAATGTCCGGATTGTGAGTACATATGCACTGACGATCCTCATTGGCTCCAGGAGGCATATATAAACCCAATTAATTGTACTGACACAGGTATCTTGTTACGCAACATCTACGATGCTAAAATAACTTCATGCATATTATACTGTTTTTTTTCTAAAGACGCCAACTGCCTCGACTATGGAGGGGGTTATGGTATTCTTACCCGTTTAATGCGGGATATTGGTTTCAATTATTATTGGCACGATCCAAACACGCAAAATATGTTTGCACGAGGTTTTGAATATCCTCAATATGATGCTGAAATTGATGTAGTTACTTCGTTTGAAAGTTTTGAACATTTTGTCCGCCCTCTCGATGACATTGCAAATATTTTTGCAATATCTCACAATGTTATTTTTTCAACAGAATTATTGCCGAGGCCCGTACCCAAGCCTGATGACTGGTGGTATTATGGCTTAGAACATGGTCAACATGTTTCTTTTTACTCTCAAAAGACACTGCAAGTCCTAGCTCGAAAATTCGGAGTGAATTATTACTCCTCTAATAATATACATATTTTCACACCAAAAAAAATAAATAAAATTATGTGGATCCTCATATGCAAGTTATATTGGTTGATATTCCCATTGGTAAAATTCAAAATGGTTAAAAAAACTTTTCAAGATATGGAGTTCCTCATTAAATTGGGCAGAGGTAATGCATGAAAATTCTTTATGATCACCAGATCTTCACAATACAAAAATATGGCGGTATTTCACGTTACTTTTGTGAACTGATGGGTCGACTATCCCAGGATCCAGATATTGAACTCACCCTTGCACTGTGTAAATCGCGTAATGAGAACCTTCGGAACCTCCATTTAACAAACAGGGGCCGGAAAAACAACAATATATCTTTATGTGACGCGCAAGAGTCTCCAATTATTCAAAAGATTGTGCATCTCGGATTACCGGTCGCTCGAAAGATCGCACATATTGGGTTTCCAATCATTCGGAAGATTGCGCCAATCGATGTACTAAACAATCTACGTAGTAATCAAAGAGAATCCATCCGCTTATTGAATAAGCAAAAATATGACATTTTTCATCCAACGTACTATGATCCGTATTTCTTGCAGCATCTCCAGCAAAAACCATTCATATTAACTATTTACGATATGATCCATGAACTCTATCCTGATTATTTCTCCCCAAATGACTTTACAAAAATATGGAAAAAGGAATTGATTGGACAGACTGAAGCAATCATTGCAATTTCAGAGAGCACAAAAAATGATATAATGAAATTTACAGGCGTCGAATCAGATAGAATTTCTGTGGTGTATCTTGGAAATCCTCTTGAATATCTAGATCAACCATATCGAATCAAAAAGAATTTCGAGTACCCAACACTTGAGAAACCCTATATCTTATTTGTAGGAAATCGAGATGGTTACAAAAACTTTATGTTTTTCATTAAATCCATAACAGAACTACTAAAGAAAAATGAAAATCTGCGTGTTTACTGTGCTGGAGGAGGTCCATTTACTCACTCAGAACTGAAAATATTCAATACACTAGATATTTTTTCAAAAGTGCGCTATGTCAAAACAAATGATCTCATTATGAAGCATTTATATGAAAACGCCTGTGCATTTGTATTTCCTTCTCTTTACGAAGGTTTCGGACTTCCCATTCTGGAGGCATTTTCTTGTAGTTGTCCTGCACTATTAAGCAACTCCAGTTCTCTTCCCGAGGTCGGGGCGGATGCAGCTTGCTATTTTGATCCAATTGATCCGGAATCACTTATTCAGAGCGTTGAAACAGTTATTTCTGATGACCATTACAGGGAAAAACTTATCAAAAAAGGACTTGAACGGGTAAAACTATTTTCTTGGGAAAACACAGCTCAAGCTACAAAAAAAATCTATGATAATTTATTATACCAGTAATTGTAGATTTTTTCAAGGCTTTGCTCAATGGAATGGGTGGGTTCCCACCCTGTCTCACGATGGAGTTTCTCATAACTTCCGATAAGTATCGGGTTATCTATCGGGCGAAGAAGATCAGTTTTTTGCTCTATTTCTATTGATATCTGTGTTAACCTAGACAGGCAATCTACAATATCTTGGATTGAATACCCTCTACCACTACATACATTGTAAACTTCGCCGGGTATTCCTTTTTCTAATATTGTATCGTATGCCAAAATTACATCATCAATATCTATAAAATCACGGATAATTGATCCCGCCCCAATTTTTATTATCGGTTTTTTACGATTGACTGCAATATCGGCGAATTGCTTGGCAATAGAGCTTACCACAAATTGATTCCTTTGCCCTGGTCCAATATGATTAAAAGAGCGGGTACAACAAATATTGAGATGATATCCTTTCACGTAGATTTGAGATAAGTATTCTTCAGAAACTTTTGCGATCGCATATGGGTTTGTTGGATTAGTCCGCTGCCCCTCAGTAAGCGGGAGATCACTAGCATTAACGATGCCATATTCTTCCGAAGAACCAATGGATAATATCTTAGAATCTAACTCCTGAATTCTCACCCCTTCAATAATATTGAGGAATGCGTTGGTATTGTTGAGAAACGCACCGCGAGGATCTTGCCAACTTTGAGCAACAGAGCTGAATGATGCCAAGTGGAGAATGAGATCAGGTTGTGTTTCTTTAATGATTGTATTGATTTTTGTAGAATCAAGCAAATCACATGGGTGGAATGTAATTGAATGTATGTCAAGCGCCTGATCCTGAAAAACATCCCACACGGGTTTTGAACGACTCACGCCATGGATATCATAGCCCGTTTTCTTGCCTAACAAGTATCGAGTAAAATGTCCACCGACAAAACCGCTTATCCCGGTAATGAGTATCGATGCCATATGACCTATCAATGGTTTGACGAATGTTATTTTAATATGTTCGCTTTTGCGCCTTTTTTTAAGAGAGATTGCCCTGTATTTCCACGGTTTACCTATGATCTATGCTTCCACGAGCATCACCTGGTTGAGGAACGCGGTGATGAGGTTCTTCATGCCGTCTTCCTGATCGGAAAAGATAATCTGGAATAAACGCGAAGGAATCCATGGCCCTGTTTCTCTTTGTACAAATCTAGGTTGGATCCCGGGCCATTTCAATTTTACAGAAAATTCGTTACGCTACCAAACAGCCCTCAAGGAGGCGAATGGCAGTTGTATCCCCGTGTGAATATAACTTGTGGCTTAGATGTCCACAAGTCCTCCGTCTCGGCAGCGGTGTACCGGAGTGACGGGTCCTTCACGACCTGTCACTTCTCGACAATGGTTGACGGTTTAACGGCGTTGCGGGAATGGGTTGTGGAGAACCGTTGTGAACGGGTCCTCATGGAAGCAACTGGTGTCTTCTGGATCCCCCCGTAGACGGCATTAGAATCCTCGGCCGAGGTCTACGTGGTCAACCCCCTGTCCATCAAATATCTTCCCGGACGAAAGACTGACACGCTGGATGCTGTTTGGCTTGCCGAGATTGCGCTCAACGGGATGTTCAAAGCATCCTACATTCCCCCGCGAGATATCCGTGAATTCCACGAACTCACCTGGACCCACCGGAAACTGATCGAAGAACGGGCTGCCCATAAAAATCGGATCCATAAAATCCTGGAACGAAGCGGCATTCGGTTATCCGGCGTCCTTTCCAATATCTTCGGGAAATCTGGCTTGCTGGTGATCACTGGCCTTATCGCGGGGAAACCGATCGAACAGATCCTGGCAACGCTGCACGATCCCCGCATCCTGAAGAAGGAAGAGGCGATCGAACGAGCCATCTGTGGAGATCTGGGTGAAAATGAGGTCTTCATCATCTGGCAATCCCTCGATTCTATCAGGCATGTCAATGCTCACATTGTTCAGTATGAAGAGCGCATTCTCAGGAATCTTGCCCGTGGTGAGGAATCCTTACAGATCGTGACCAGTGTGCCGGGTATCGGGTTCAGGGTTGGTGCGGTAATTCTTGCCGAGATTGGGGATATCAGCCAGTTTGCCAGTCCGAAGCAGCTGGTGATCTGGGCGGGACTCGCCCCGGCAGTCTATGAGTCAGCAGGAAAAACCACACACGGTCATATCGCCAAACGTGGATCAAAATACCTCTGGACAGTCCTCATCGAAGCGGCTCAGGTTATTGCCAACGGCAAATCAAACCGGCTGAAACAGTTCTTTCTCCGGGCACGAAAAGGATATAAAAAAGGCAATCGTCGCGCTGGCGCGAAAGGTATTAGCACTGGTCCATCACCTGCTCACGAACTACGAACGATACGACGAACCACCGGGAACCGTGAGAACAGTGAACCGGCCCAAGGTCAAGCCAGACCCGGAAATGGATCATGACGAGATGATCCAACTCCTGACGCAGGCGAGATACGTTGTGCAGAAACTGAACGCCGCGTAGCTATCTGAAGCCAAAGAGAGGCGGCCGATTTGAGCGGATGCTCTCTATACCAGGAGGGGTTTTTCATACTAGCAGGCCGGGATCATGAACTGCCCTATCCTAGGACGTGTCGGGAGGAAAGGCAGAGGATTTACCGCTTGCCCTGAGATCTCAACCCAATGTTAATATTCGGGTGACATCAAAGGATTACGTACTGTTCGCAAGAAACAACGTTTTGCAACCAACTGACGGGCGATCACCATGGAAAATAGCAGAATATCTATAATCACAGTCTGCTTTAATTGCGAGGGACTGATAGAAAGAACAGTAAAAAGTGTTGTCGATCAAACGTATACTAACATTCAATATATCGTTATTGACGGGGGATCCACTGACAATACGCTGAATATTATCAAACAATACGAAAATGATATTGATGTACTGGTATCTGAGAAGGACGATGGCATCTACGATGCCATGAACAAAGGATTGGGGTATGCAACCGGCGATCTCGTTTATTTTTTAAACGCCGGGGATTGCCTGTACGATAATGACGTGTTGAGAAACATCGTTGAAGGACTGCGTGCCAACCCGGACAGCAATATACTCTACGGGGATTACATTTATTACGACGATACCGGTGAGCAACGATGCTCCGGCCACCGTACCGGGATCCCGGATCTGATCCGCAGAGGGTACTGCCATCAAACCACATTTGCCAAAAAATCCACCTTTTTGAAATGCGGGAAGTTTGACACAGAGTATAAAATATATGCCGACTTCGACTGGCTGCTCCGGGCATTAATTGCAGGGCAGAATATGAGATACCTTGGTATGCCTGTCGTATATTATCTGAAAGGGGGCGAAAGCGAGAGCCATATTGTGAGGGACTATTTTGAAAAGATTAAAGTGATACAGAAAAATACCGGGATCCGCGGATTGTTATCTCTTGGTATCTCTTCCCCGGTCATCATTTTCAGATACCTGTCGAAAAAGTTAGGTGACAAAAGAAAAATGGCAAGACCAAATGAAATTAGGGTAGATAACTGATCACTACTTTTCCTTGAACCTGCTGGAGACGATGGGCCATACGTTCCGGTCGTCCTCCCTCTAGAGCAAAGGATCCTACGCCGCATGCTTCCAAAACCCGACCGTCATGTGGACCTTCGGGTGGCGTCTACAAATCCCGATTCCCGGATAGATCAAGTAAATCAACTCTCTCAATCACAGGCGGCGATACACCCCAAGCAGCCTCTTCTCCATCTCCCCCCAGTTGTACCGCTCAAGAACCGCCTTCCGCCCACTCTCCCCCATCCTCCGCGCCGCGCCCGGGTGTTCCAGAAGATAGACGATCGCCTCCGCGATCGCATCCGGGTCGGTCGGGTCGACCAGCACCCCGCATCCTGCATCGCCGACTACCTTCCGGATCTCCGGAAAGTCGCTTGCAACGACAGGAAGGCCGCAGAGCATATAGTCGAAGAGTTTGTTCGGGAGACCGATGTAGGCGTTGTAGTAGTCGGGCTGGAAGACGAGGAGCCCGATGCTGCCCTCACGGAGCGTTTCGTACATCTCCCGGTAGGGGAGGTAGCCCGTCATCGTGATCGACGGTCGCGGGTCCGTCCCCGCCGCAATCGCCCCGATATCCTCCCGGACGTCCCCGACGAGCGTCAGGGAGACGTCGGGGTATATCGCCGCCACCTTCGACATTGCCTGGATGCATTCCCTGATGCCGTGAAACATCTGCATGTTCCCGGCCATGTAGACCACGTTACGGTTGCCCCCTGCCCGCAGTGCCGGTGGCGGTGCCGACTCGGCGACCGAGTAGTTGGAGATGATCACAGGACACGTCCCGTTCTTGCCGAACCGCTCCGCGACACTCTCGCTGACTGCAATCTTCGCGTCGGCAAACCGGGCAAGCCCGAGTTCAAGCGGCGAGAGCAAGGACTCGAGGAAGCGGGTGAGAGCAGTCGCGTTCGGGAGGCCCAGGTCGAACGGGATCTCCGAGGGCCAGTGTTCGTGGACGTCGTAGATGACTTTTCGACCTTTCGCCGCCTTCAGCAGGAGCGCGACCAGGAGAGCGTCCGGTTCATGGCAGTGGATGACATCGCACTCGTGGCCCAGGCAGGCCCGGAACGCCCGCCAGAGCGTTACCGGGTGGAGGAGGTTCGATGCGGGCCTCCGGACGGCGATGACCCGTACACCCTCGTTCTCCCCGACACCCCCATCCTCCGATGGGGCGATTATCGTGACGTCGTGCTCCTTTGCAAGGCTCTTCGCCTCTTTCTCGAATATTCGCCCGTCATTGGGCCGGTGAGTCGTGGTGAGCATGCAGATATGCATAGTCGGAGCTCAGGCCCCCCTGCCCGGAACCTTCCCCCCGGGTTACATTCTCGGGCACGAACGAGAGGACTGAATGGACCCAACTGTATCGGAGAGACACTTATACTTTATTGCACAGAGGCTTCCCGGCAGAAGACGGGAAGGCGGAGAAGAGAGTTCCAGAGCCGGCCTGCAGGAGAGTGATGAGCCGGTCAGAGTTGCAGTGTCGCGATTATCCGGCGAAGCTCCTGCTCCCGCTGCTCGCGAGAGAAGAGTTCGCAAATCCTCTTCCGCGCAGCAGACCCTGTATCGGCGACGAGGGCCTGCGATATGGCATCGGCCGTCACATGTGTATCAGCATACGGGACGACAAACCCTGTATCGCCTGCAACCTCCGGGAGGGCGCCCCGGTCCGTCACCACGGGGACGCACTCGCAGGACATCGCCTCGGCAAGCGCGACGCCGAACGACTCCCGGTAGGAGAGCTGGCAGTAGACCTTTGCCCGGCGGTACCACCCAATGAGTTCAGCCTGCCCGACAGCC
Source organism: Methanoculleus chikugoensis (assembly GCF_900095385.1). Taxonomy (GTDB): domain Archaea; phylum Halobacteriota; class Methanomicrobia; order Methanomicrobiales; family Methanoculleaceae; genus Methanoculleus; species Methanoculleus chikugoensis_A. The sequence goes on along the minus strand of NZ_FMID01000041.1, from coordinate 60,509 downwards.
CCGACAAACTCGACGTTGGCGGGAGCATCCCGTTTCAGGATCTCAAGCGCACCGTCGAGGGCCCGGCTGATGAGGACAAACCGCGCTTCCGGGATCTGCCGGGCAGCATCCATGAAGGTGTCAAGCCCTTTCACCCTGATGTTTGCCGTGCTGACGAGGCACACGGTGAGCACAATATTCTCTTTTGAACCTTCAGGTGAGAATAGCGAGGTATCGATCCCATTATAGATCGTCTCGATCCGGCGGGGTTCGGCAACCGCGAGGATCTCCCTTCTGCTGAACTCCGAGACCGCCAGGATGCAGTCGGCATTCTCTATGATATACCGGACTTTCCCTGCCATGGCCGGGTCGAGGAGGGCACCATACCCGATCTCCGGTTCATTTGCCACTTCATAACCGCCCACGACGACCAGGGACTTCTTTCGGAGCAGTCGCACCGCCATAACGGCGAGGTACGAGTGGTTATGGGCAAACCATGCAAAGACGATATCAGTCCTGAGAACTCCGGAGAGGATCGAGTGCACCAGGGAGAGCCTCTGTCCGAAGTTCCCGGTCGGGCCGCCCCCGGTGGCGACCACCCGGACAGGATAACTTGCCTTGAGCATGCGCAGGTCCCCTTCTACGAAGGAGGAGAGGCCGCTTGTGAGAAACAGGATCGCGGGCCTGTGCATGCTGAGGACCTTCACCCGGGCGGGGCGCCCTGAAGCCCGGTGAGAATCTCCTCGATCCGGATGCAGGCATCCCCATCGCCGAACAGGTTCTGCTGCCGCGATGCGGGCGAAAACGAATGAATTGCATCTTCAATCTTCTCCTGCCCGGCTCCGACGAGCACGTTCCATCCCGCCTCGACCGTCTCGACCCACTCGGTGTTCTCCCGGAGGGTGATGCAGGGGACGCCGAGCATATACGCCTCTTTCTGGACGCCGCCCGAGTCGGTGAGGATCTTCTTCGCATGCGCCATCAGGCGGAGCATATCGAGGTAGCCGAGCGGTTCGATGACCCGGACGTTCTCCGGCATCCTCTCAAGGAGGCCATATTCTCCGAGGTAGTGCCGTGTCCGGGGATGAACCGGGAAGACGACCGGCTCTCCAGCATCCCCGAGGGCGCCGAGGATGGCGGTTATGTTCTCGCGGCTATCGGTGTTCGACGGGCGGTGGACGGTGACGGCGAGATACCCCCCCGGTCGGACCCCGACGTCCTCAAGGATCCGGGAGCGCTCCTCCGCGACCGCGCGGTTGTAGTTCATCGCGTCACACATCACGTCCCCAACGAGGTGGACGCCCTCTGTGATCCCCTCGGCCGCGAGGTTTTTGACGGCTGTCTCCGTCGGGCAGAAGAGGATATCCGAGGCGTGGTCCGTAAGCACCCGGTTCACCTCCTCGGGCATCCGCCGGTCAAAACTCCGGAGCCCCGCCTCGATGTGCGCCACCGGCACGTGGAGTTTTGCCGCCGCAAGCGCGCCCGCGAGGGTCGAATTCGTGTCGCCGTAGACGAGCACAACGTCCGGCTCCTCCGTTACGAGAACGTCCTCGATCGCCCCGAGCATCGCCCCGGTCTGGCGGCCGTGGGTCCCGGAGCCGATGCCGAGGTTGTAGTCGGGCTTCGGGATCGCGAGTTCCTCGAAGAAGACCTCCGACATGCCGTGGTCATAGTGCTGTCCGGTGTGGACGAGGATCTCCTCGTGTTCCTTCCTGAGTTCCCGGGAGACGGGAGCGCACTTGATGAACTGGGGCCGCGCGCCGACGATCGATACGAGTTTCATGGTAACTACCGGATCGGATGGTTGTTCTTATCGCCGCGGCCGATGCCCTTGTAGACGAACCCCGCCCGGATGAACGCATCCGGGTCGACGACGTTCCTGCCGTCGACGATCACCGGGTGCTCCCGGCCCGAGAGTTCCTTCATCCGTGCCGGATCGAGGGAGGCGTAGTGATGATGTCCGGTGAAGACGACGATGGCGTCCGCGCCCGCAAGGGTTCCCTCGAAGTCGTGCGAGACCACGATACCAGGATACTTCCCCACGAACGGGTCGTGGACCCTGACCTCCGCACCCGCCTCCCTCAGCGCCGCGAAGTAGGGCTCTGCCGGGGTGTTCCTGGTGTCGTCGGAGTTCTGGATGAACGCCCACCCAAGGAGCGCGATCTTCGCGCCTTTCGGGGATTTTCCGACCCGCTTGAGCCCCTCGACGGTCAGGTGGACCATATGTTCGGGCATGAACTCGTTTATCTTCCGGGCGACCCCGAAGATCGACTCAGCCCCGTGCGGGTACCAGAGGCTCGCACGCCCGAGGACCTGCGCCCCCCGCTCGAGGTGCCAGGAGTCCTTCGTCAGGCAATGGCCTCCGACTCCGGCGCCGGGCCAGAGGATCGCCCGGGTGATCCCCTCGCCCTTGAGGGAGTCGATACCGGCCCGGACGTCGTAGACGTTGACGCCCATCGCCTCGCAGTGCAGCGCCAGCTGGTTCGCAGCCGCGATCTGGAGGTCGCGGAAGGCGTTCTCGGCGGTCTTCGTCACCTCGGCCGCGGTCGCGGTCATCGGGACGATCTTCCCCGTCGTGAGGACGGGTTGGTAGAGTTCGACCGCCCGCGCTGTCGAGACCTCGTCGATCCCACCGACGATCCGGTCGTGCTCCCGGATATTCCGGAGCAGCCGCCCGACCATCACCCGCTCGGGGGCGTGCGCGAGGCAAAACTCCTCGCCGGCGACCAGCCCCGACTCCTCTTCGAGAATCTCCCGGGCCATCCCGGCAGTCGTGCCGGGGGTGACGGTCGACTCGAGCACCACGAGCGTGCCTTCCGCGAGGTGCCTTCCCACCTGCCGGAGCCCCTCGGTCAGGGCCGAGAAATTGGGGATGAGGTCTTTTGGGTTCTTAAACGGTGTCTGGATGGCGAGGGTCACCGCGTCGCACGCCGTGACCTCCGAGAAATCCGAAGTGCACCGGAACCTTCCGGCAGCGACGACCTTGCCGAGCAGTTCTTCGAGCCCCGGCTCCTCGCCCTTCAGCGGCGACTCGCCGCGGTTCAGCATATCGACTTTGTAACCGGATGAAGCAGAGACGCGCTGGAACCCGAGAACGGACTCAAACTCCGGGGCATCCGCAAAGAGCACCGCGGCGGGGATGCCGACGTATCCCATCCCGACGACACCGATCTTCTTGATCGGCCCTTTAGCCCTGATGATCGATTGTAACCTGTCACTCATGTAAAAACCATCCTTATACCGCAAAACACCGCGCGACGTCCTCACAGATCTCCATATTCAGCAGCGCCTGCGCCGGGCTGACCGGGAACTCCCGGCCGCGGGCCACGCAGTCGAGGAACGTCGAGAGTTCGAGTTTCAGCGGCTCCTGCTTGTTCACGAGCACCTTCTCGATGATGTTCTCCTGGACGTAGCGCTCGTTCTCGACCGCATACTGCCCGGGTTTCCGGTGGATGTAGATCTCCTGGGCCATGAAGTCCCCTTCGACGGTGAACTCCTCCTCCTCGATATAGATCATCCGGATCTTCTTTGAGGACTTCCGGCTTGCCGAGAGATATACCGGGGTTCCTCCGAAAGAGAAGAGGGCGCTGCAAACGTCCTCGTTCCCGCTGCCGGTGAGTTGGTAGGGGCCGTCCGGGAGGAGAACATTTCGCACAATGTCCACATCGTGGATCATCAGGTCTTCAACGACCGAGGAGCCGCTCACCCGGGATGACGCCGGGTTGTGCCGTTTCATCTCGATGTAGAGGGGACGCCGGACGATCTTTTTGATCTCGGGGACGATCGGGTTGAACCGCTCGATATGCCCGACACCGATGACGAGACCCTCGGGGATCTTCGCGATGAGCCGCCGGCTCTCTTCTGCCGTTGCGCATATGGGTTTCTCGATGAGGAGCGGCACCCCGGCGTCGAGGACCTGTTTCGCAACCCCGAAATGGTAGGGGGTCGGGACACAGACGCTCACCGCGTCGACGCTTCCGAGCAGTCCCTCGACGGTCGGGGAGGCCGTTGCCTCGAAGGCTCCGGCAAGGTCGCTGGCCGCCTTCCCGTTGAGGTCGTACAGGTAGAGCGAGTCCACCGCTTTTAATTCCGAGTACACGCGGGCATGGTTTCTGCCCATCATTCCGATACCGATTACCCCTACGTCCAAATTATCACCGCCGATATCCGTACGTGCCTTCTCCTGCGAGAGTGGTAATATACGTTAGCATCACTCCGCTATGACGTTATCGCGGCCTCTCCCCGGGGTGTCCTGTTGTCCATCACGGCCGCTCTCCCTGCTCCGGCTCAACCTCCCCCGAAATCCCGGGATGGTTGACAACCAATAAAGCCTTTCACGGCGAAACCAATGCTCGTGTTCCGCCCCTCCAGGTATCTCGCCCGCGTCATGCGCATCGATGCCGTCCAGCGCCAGAGCGTCATCAGCCTCGCTTCAACGCTGGCCCTCACCGCAATCGGGTTCCTCTCCACGATGTACTTCGCCCACACGGTAGGTCCCGCGATACTGGGTGCGTACTACCTCTTTGTTGCCTACTTCAGCGTCTTCAACCTGATAGGCGATGGGGGGTTCGGCGGCGCCGCCGTGAAGCGGATCAGCGAGGGCGAGGACCAGAACGCGTACTTCACCGCATTTGCCCTCCTCCGGGTGGCGCTGGTGGTCGTCTCGGTGAGTTTTCTCCTCATCGCGCAGCCGTACCTCGTCAAACTTACCTCATCAGGGACGCTACCCTGGCTGATCCTCGCGCTGGTCGTCAGCGCCTTCACGAACATCGTCTTAAACGGTGTCTACGGGAGAGGAAAGGTCGGCATCAACCAGATCGGCAGCCTGGTCGATAACCTGACCCGGATAGGCATCCAGGTCGTCGCGATCGTCCTTGGCTACGGCCTTGCCGGCCTCACCGGGGGGTTCGTTGCCGGGCTCCTTGCGGCAGGGATCGTTAACTTCCGGTTCCTCGACCTCAAGCTGGCACCGTTTTGCCGCTCTCACATCCAGAGCCTCTTCGCGTTCTCGTTCTGGACGTTCCTCAGTTCAGGCGGCTACCTCGTCTTCTCCTACGCCGACACTATCATGATCGGCTACTTCATGACCGATGCCGACATCGGCATCTACCGCGTGGCGCTCCAGCTCACGTCGATCGCGACGTTCACCACCGTAGCACTCCATACCACCCTCTACCCGAAGATCAGTTATTGGGGAAAGAAGGACGACCTTGCTTCAGTAGAGCGCGCGCTTGCCCGTGCCTTCACCTACTCGCTCCTCCTCGCGGTCCCGGTCGTTGCCGGGGGCTGGATCCTCGGCGAACGGCTCCTCTACTTCTTCTACGGGGCGTCGTTCTCCACCGGCGCGGGGGCGCTTGCGATACTCCTGTTCGTCCAAGTGGCGAGCGTCTTCATGTACCTCCAGACGATGTGCTTGAACGCCCTCGACCGGCCGAAGGACTCGTTCCGGGTGACGGCAGTCGCGGTCACGGCTAATGTCGTGCTGAACATCCTCCTCATCCCGGCATACGGCATCGTCGGAGCGGCGCTTGCGACACTCGTCACCATGGTGCTGAACGCGGCGCTCTCCCGTCGCGCCCTCTCCCGGAGCATCCGCGTGCGGATTGAACCCGGAGCCGTGGGGCACATCGTCCTCGCCGCGCTTGTTATGGTGACCGTCGTCGTGATCTACTCGTTCGTCATCCCGCTCACAAACGTCTTCGTCGTCCTCGGGGCGGTCGCGCTCGGCGGGCTGGTCTACCTCCTGGTTCTTCTCAAGACCGATCGGGGCATCCGCGACGAACTGAAGGAGCTGATCATGGGCCTCGGCATCCCCTGGCCGGGTGTGCTCTGACGGCTCGTTCAGACGGCCGGGGTATTTCCTGCCCGTTCGATTAAATACCCGGGTGCGGCAATCTGTAGTCATACGCGAGGAAGACGATGGCAAAAGAAGTCCGTGAACTGGAGCATGAAGAATTCCCGCTTGCAGAGAAGGTCTGGACGCACTACCGCGGTCAGAAGGCCGACCCGGCGCGGGAGAGGATATTCGGCGTCTTTATCGACGGAACCCTTGCGGCGACAGCACGCTGTACCCTTCACTCGGGCGGCCTTGAGATGGACTGCGTCTTCACGCTCGACGAGCACCGCGGGCATGGATACGCCAGGGAAGTCGTGCAGATGCTCCTCGAAGAATGCGGCTCCGAGACGATCTACATCCACTCGACCCTCCCCCTGATCGGGTTCTACGGGAACCTCGGTTTTGAACCCATCCCGGAGGCGAGACTGCCGGAGAGTATCAGGGAGCGGTTCATCTTCTGCTTCGGGGAGATGGAGGGGTGCAACGTCGCCCCCATGATGCGGAGCCCGGGGACGAGATAGATCCCAGGCGCACTGGATATTTTCAGCCCGTTTTTACCGAGATCATGCGAGTGGTGTCGCGACCCCGGCACACTCGCCATACCCTGCCCGCCTGAGGTCTTGTCCAGGGGTAAACCTGATGCACGATGAAGACCCATTAGGCCGCGCTGTCTGAGGGGGCCTGCACCGGTATGGTAAGCATCGACTACATCATTCCTACCTGGAACAGCGAGTCAACGTTAGAATTCGCACTCTCCTCTATCCGAAGATACGGATCCCCGAACAGGATCATCGTCATCGACAGGCACTCTACGGATCGCACCGCGGCAATCGCCGGACAGTACGGCTGCGAGGTCATCCCGTCGGACAGAGGCCTCGGAGCCGCAAGAAGGCTTGGGGCGCGCGAGGCCGGGACGGATCTCATCGCCTTTGTCGATTCCGATGTGGAACTTCTTCCGGACTGGGAAGAAGTCCTGCAGGCCTCCGCCGATCGACGGTATCCCGATGCAGGAGTGATCGGTGCGCTGTATGCGGACGATTATATCCGGCCGCTAACCGGGCCGGTCTCGCTGCTCGGGGGCAACGGGGCATTCGGCTGCTGCGTGACGTACCGGAGATGCGTACTGGCATGCACCGCGCTTGATGCCTTCTCAAGCGGAGAGGATGCGCTCTATGCCGAATTTCTGGCGGAGAAGAACCTCAGATGGTGTATCCTGCCCGTTTACGTCAACCATCACCATGAGATGCGGGATATTCCCGGTTCACGGAGATGGCGCTGGCTGGGGGCCGGGCTCCGGCGACGGAAAGGGTTTCGCCCCTCGATATGTAAGTCCGTCCTCGGCGGCGCAGTTGTCGGACTCCCGATGAACGGTCTGGACCTCTCCTACCGGGAGAATGTTACCCTGCGGCTGAACTACTTTATCGGGTATATGCTTCCCGGCAGGTACTTCGAGATCGACCGCGGAAAGAAGAGATCTTGACCGGCACCGCGAACGGAGCCGGGTCTAGTGCTCGATCTTTTTGATGTGCTCTATAGCGTTCTCCGCGAGTTTCTCCCTTCCCTGCAGTTCGGCGACGTCCCGGATAGCCTCGAGCATGTGGACGGAGTCTTCGAGGAAACTGAGGATGTCGGCAGGGTAGAGGTCGATCCCGTACTCGTCGAGGAGGTGGGCGCTGATCTGGCGGTGATCGAGCCCCAGCTCCCGGAACTCGATGATGGTCAAGGTGAACTTTCGCTCCGGGCACCCGCAGAAGGGGGCGTTCTTGCACTTGCAGTCCATGAAGTCGCGGAAAAAGGCCTGGAGCTGCTCATGCATCCGCCGGTCGAGGTTCTCGAAGTTGATCGCCTTCCCGAGCGACTCAAGAAACGCGCCCGAAAAGACATGGTCCGGGAGCCGGAAGCCTGCAGCCCGCTCAAGTTTCCGTGCCGCCCGGAACCGGGCCTTATCCGCAATCACGACGACTCGCCGGGCTCCTCGTCGAACTTCGCAAGCGACTTCATGGCGTTGCTCATGGTCTCGATCTCGATGAGCCACTCGTCGAAGAGGGTCGGGTCCTCCACATTGTCCTTGATATACTTCGCGCAGCAGGTAGCACCGTCGACCACGGCGGCCCCGATATTCGCTGCAACCTCGAGCGCCTCCTCGAGGTTCTCCTCGTCGATACTCTTGCCCTTCTTCACGAGCGCCTTGATGTCCTTATCGAACTCGCCCTCGAGGTACTTCCGGCAGGCGGTGAAGAGCACCAGCAGGGAGAGTTGGAACGATCCGATGATATCCTCGAGGTCTCCCTCGGGAAGCCCGGTCATGACGATCAGTTCGACGTCGTCGAGTTTCTCCGTGGCCTCCTCCTTCGTAAACCGACCGTTCTGGTAGAGGCGGATGATCTTCAAGACCGAGAGGGTAATGTCCTCGGTGAAACTGAAGAGCATCTGCTCGCCTTCCGAGACCTCTTCGCCTTCGGCGGGTTCGAAATTTGCTTCCTCCAGCGTCTTGATCCAGTTGTCCCAGCGCTCCTGATTGTAAAAGATATAGAAGAGTTTCATGGGTTCTGCCTGTTTGGCACTCGTTTTCTTCGCCATATCAGTACACATTCGGAGTGCCTCTGTTAAAAATCATTTGCTCTTCGTGCAGATACCGGGAATCGGCGCGATTCGCGAACATTCATCTAGGACGAGCGAACATATGAAGAGCAGATGACGCGAGTTCGCGGGCTTGATACACTCCTGAAATCCTACGAACCCGTTGCGGTTGCGCTCTCCGGGGGAACGGACAGTTCGGTTCTGCTGGCGTTCGCCCGGCATCACGGGATCCAGGCGATCGCCATCAGCGTCGATACCGGCCTCACCCCGCCCGGGGAACTCGCGGCGGCGCGCAGACTCTCGGAGCACCTGGGGATCGCGCACGTCGTGGTTCCGCTTGATATGCTCGAGATCCCCGCTGTCCGGGAGAACCGGCCGGAACGGTGCTACGTCTGCAAGCGGGCGCTGATGGAGGCGGTCGTGACGGAGGCACGGCGGCAGGGGTGCCGGACGGTGGTCGACGGGACGCATGCCGATGACCGGGCGGATACCCGGCCCGGGATGCGGGCGCTCTCCGAACTCGGGATCAGGAGCCCGTTTGCTGAATGCGGTATGGGGAAGGCGGAGATCGAGGCCCTTGCAGAAGAACTCGGGGTGCCCATCCGCCCGCCGTCCGCGTGCCTCGCAACCCGCATCCCCACCGGTGAGCCGGTCACCCGGGAGTGCCTCGCCCTCGTCGCGGCGGCGGAGTCCCTCCTCGCGCGGGAGATCCCGGGGACGATCCGGGTCCGGTGCATCGGCGGCGCCCGGGCCCTGGTCGAGGCCGACCCGGCGCACCGCCGGAGGCTTGAGGAACTGCTCGGTGCGGTGAAGGAACTCGGGTTCGAGGACGTAGCGATAGCCTCCGGGGGCTATCGTGAGGGAGGTGCGGATTCGTGGAAGCGGTGATGGTCAGGTACGGGGAGATCTTCCTCAAGAGCGAGACGGTGAAACGGCGGTACATATCGATAATGACAAAGAACATCGGCCTTGCGCTGGAGAGCGAGGGACTCGCCAACCGTATCGAGACTTACCGGGGGCGGATCATGATCTACGGCGACGAACCCCGGCGGGTCGCGGTGGCGGCCGCAAAGACCTTCGGGGTGGTGAGCACCAGCGTCTGCACGGTGACCGTGGCGGATATCGAGGGGCTCGCGGCCACGGCAGTCGAGCACGCAGAGAGGAATCTTGGGCCCGGGATGTCGTTTGCGGTCAGGGCGCGCCGGTCGGGTGTCGAGGGGTTCAGCAGCCAGGAGCTCGCTGCGGCGGTCGGTTCGGCCGTCCTCGACCGGATACCGGAGGCGAGGGTCGACCTCTCGGCGCCCGACTACGAGATATTCGTGGAAGCCCGGGAGTACGGCGGCCTCGTCTACGACGAGAGGATCCCGGGGCCGGGCGGGCTTCCCTACGGGACGCAGGGTGAGGTGATGGCCCTGCTCTCGGAAGGGATCGACTCGCCGGTCGCGTCGTGGCTGATGATGCGCCGGGGGTGCCGGATGGTGCACGTCAACATGCACGGCGGACGGTTCGGGGGTAAGGATGCGAGAAAGAGAGTTCTCGAAAATCACGCCCGGCTCTCTCGCTGGGTTCCGGGACACTCCCTCGATCTCCTGGTCGTGGAGATGGAGCCGTTCTTTGCGGCGATCACAGCGCTGAAAGAGCCGCGCTACCGGTGCGTCCTCTGCAAGCGGTTCATGCTCAGGGTGGCGAGCATCCTTGCAGAAGAGCGCCGAGTCGCCGCCCTGGTCAGCGGCGACAACCTGGGGCAGGTGGCGTCCCAGACGCTCGCGAACATGGCGGTGATTGCTCCTGCGGCGACGGTCCCGGTGCTCCGGCCGCTGATCGGGCTCGACAAGGAGGAGGTCGTCGACCGCGCACGCGCTATCGGAACGTTCGAGGCCCACCCGGGAGACGTCGGGTGCACGGTCGCCCCCCGCTACCCCTCGACGGCGGCGCCCGCGGAGACGATCATGAAGATCGAGAAGGCGTTCGATGCGGAGGGTCTCGCGGAACGGGCGGCGGGGACGGTGCGGCGGTTTCGGGCGAAGAACGGGGTGGTTGAGGAGGTTGGGTGATGAATTAGGTGCAACGCCAGCTGGTGATATTCGCACCCCGCGTATCATCACAGACAAGTAGGTGCTTGAATCCCTGCGCTTTGCCGACCGCGCTTCTAAACCCTGGGGCTCTCACACATTCTTTGCTCGTTTATACTGAGGTCATCCCGAAAAGATTCTGAACCTCTCCGGCACCCCCCCGATCGGAACACTTACCTCTGAGGTTTCTCCCCATTAGTTCGATATCCTGAGCAAAGAGGGTGAAACGGCTTCCCATCGGGTATCGCCACTCGGGGGAGGGATCGGGAGGGGGTGTCCCCCTCCCGGCAAAGAGGTTTTGGGACAACTTCACTCATTGCACGGATTTCGAGGGGATATCGCCACGCGGGGGTGGGGACGCGCCCCTCCCCTGTCTCTACCCCAGAAGGCTATACCTGTGCCCCCATCCCACCCGGCCTCCGGCCTCCTCCCCCGCCCCAGAGGGGCGGGGGCAGTGCGTGGCGATATCCTCACGGTCCACTGTACCGAGCTTTGCTCTACTTTTTGCCTATAATGTTACGCAAGTGAAGGGTGCTTGCGAACTCCCCCGGAGAGTTCAGGTACACGATAGACCGGATAACGCCCCGGCCCGCCCAAATCAGTTCAAAAATTGGATTTTGGGGATATCTCTCAGACGATATTCAACCCGTTCTCCCGCGCGATCTCAATAAACGACTCTCCAACATGCCGGATCTGCTTCTCCGTCAGCCCGAAGGTGTTGAACTTCCAGACCCTGGTGGAGCCGGGGATGACGCCGGTGATGCCCCGCTTCTTCATGTCGCTTGCGAGGAAGAAGCCGCGCTTCTTGTGCTGCTGGGCCACTTTATCGAAGGACTCGCGGGTATCGATCCTTGTCAGGGTGTGCTGCCGCGGGTAGTCGGAGAGGACCTTCGTCCCCTCGATGGAGAGGAGGGCATCAACGACCGCCTGCGAATGCGCCACCTCGGTATCCCAGTGCTGCACCCGCTCCCGGACGCGGGGGAACGAGGCCATCATCCCGACGACGGTGACCCCCATCAGGGTGCAGCCCATCATCTCGACCTCCTTTATCCCGAACGTCCGGCCGGTCACGTCGCCCTTCGCCTGCGTCGTCCGGAATACCCGCTCCGCGTGCTCATTCGTCGTCGCGAGGACGCCCGAGGGCGCCGGGGCCGCCATACTCTTGTGGCCCGACCCGACCACGAAGTCGGCGCCGAGCGCTTTGCCGTCGACCGGCATGATCCCGACGGTGTAGGCCCCGTTGACGAGGACGGGGATGTCGTACTGGTGGGCGACCTTTGTGATGGCCGCGACGTCGTGGACGTTCCCGAACTGGTAGTCGACGTGGTCGACGAAGAGCAGGGGCGGCGTCTTCGAGAACTCCCGGATCACCGCCTCGATCTTCTCTGCCGCAGCGTCGGGGGTGATGTGGTTCTTCCCGTCCTTCGGGATCTCGAGCGGAATTCCGCCTGCTCCCTCGATTGCCATGAACTCGGTGTAGTGGGCAAGCGCCGTCACGATGACCGGGTCGCCTTTCTCCACGTAGGTGCTCGCGACCGCCTGGAACCCCCGGCGCGCTCCCGGCACCACCCGCGCAGTGTCCATATTCAGCCACGCGGCGAGGTCGGCGTGGAACTGCGCGATGGGTGGATTCTTGATATAGTCGAGCCTGGGGGGGTTCCGGCAGTTGTCACAGACCGAGTAACCGTCCCCGTACGCTATTGCTGCCTTCATGGCATCGACGGTGAGCCGCCCACCCGCCTGAATGGGGTCGATGTTGACGTACATCTCCTCGACGTCGCGGGACTCGATATCGACCGCGCACTTCACCGGATCAACTCCTCTTCGAGGATTGCAACCTGCCGTTTCACCTTATCGAGGGTTGTTGCGGCGCGCGCTTTCTGCGCCTCGTCGAGGTCGTGCCCGGGAGTTGTCTCCCGGAGCAGGAACCGGACGTCGGATAGGAGGAATAGTGCCTGAAAAACTGCATCTACGGCCCTTTTTGACACGAGATCACCATACAAATATCAGCGGAGATATATTAGATTACGCGTGTTCCGGAAACCGGTCCGGTACCGGACACATTCACGCCGCGCAGATCAGGCATTTATACTCAAGGAACACGGAGACTAATTGGGCATGAAGATCGTTCACCTGGCAGACACGCATCTCGGATTAGCGGCTTTTAACCGGGTTGATCCGGAGACCGGGATGAACCTGCGCGAACAACTCATCTACGACAACTTTCTTGCGGCCGTCGACCGGGTCGTTGCCTTACGGCCTGATGCGCTCGTCCACGCGGGCGACCTCTTCCACCAGGTCAAGCCGAAGACCCGCGCCTACACGACGGCGCTCGACGCCCTCTCCCGCCTGCACGACGCGGGAATCCCGATGCTCGTGGTCGCAGGCAACCACAGTATGGCCAAGACCCGGTACACGGCGTCGCCGTTCGAGGTGCTCGAGCGGGGCGGCTACGCTGCAGGCGACCTCTACGTCGCCCACCACAACCGCTATCGGCGGGTGGAACTGGGGGATACGGTCTTTCACCTGATACCGAACATGCTCGAGGCGGAAGGCTACCGGAGGGCGTTCGAGGGGATCGAGTTTTCCGGCGGCACGAACGTGCTCGTCACCCACGGTCTTGCGAGCATTCTCTCGGATAAAAGGCTGCACACCGTCGCCGAACACGAACTGGACGCGACCATCCTCTCTGACCGGTTCGACTACATCGCGCTCGGCCACTACCACAACCAGGTGCAGGTCGCCGACAACGCCTGGTACAGCGGGTCGCTCGAACACTGCAACTACGGGGAGATCGCGGAGGAGAAGGGCGGCCTCGCCGTGAACCTCGTGTCGGGAGAGGTCGAGCATATCGACCTCCCGCGCACGCCGATGTTCAGCCTCGGCAGGATCAACTGCGACGGGCTCTCGGCCAGAGAGGTCGTGGACGGCATCCTCGATGCTGCCGATAACCATGAACAAAAGATTCACCACGCGATCTGCCAGGTCACGCTCGACGGAATACGCCGCGAGACGCTCCGCGCGCTCGACCAGAAGGCGCTCCAGGATATCCGGAACCGTGCACTGGACCTCAAACTGCAGGTGCTGGCCGTCGACGATCCGTCCCGGATCTTCTACGAAGATTCGCTCGTCGGCATCGACTACGTCGCCGAGTTCGAGCGGTTCGTGGAGAAGGAGCACCTCGCTCCCGGCGACGAGGAGTTTGTGAAGAAGACCGGGACGGAGGTTCTCCGGTCGGTCATCGCGCGCCATAAAGAGGGAGAGCGTGCTGCTGAATAAACTCCGGATGCGGAACTTCAAACGCTTCCGCGACCAGGAGATCGTCTTCCAGGACGGCATAACGGGGATCGTCGGGAACAACGGGACAGGTAAGAGCAGCATCGTCTCCGCCGTCCTCTTCGCCCTCTACGGCCTGCAGGGCACGGGGCTCGACGGGAACTACATCGTCAGCTCCTTTGCGGGGCCGCAGGACGTCTGCGAGGTTCGCCTGGACTTCTCGGTCGGCGGCAACGAGTACGCCGTCGTCCGCAGATTCAAACGCCGCCCCTCTTCAAATCTCCACGAGGCAAACCTCTACCTGAACCAGAAACTCCTCGCGAGCAGCGTCCAGAAGGTGGGAGAGGAGGTGCAGCGGGTCGTCGGGATGGGTCCGGGCGATTTCCGCAACACCATCTACGCCGGGCAGAAGGAACTCCTTGCCCTGCTCGAGAGCAGGGCCGGGTCCCGGAAGGACTGGTTCATGCAGGTGCTGGGCATCGATTACCTCAAGAAGGACAGCATGGAGCACCTCAAGTCGATCGTCGATGCCCGGGAAGGGAGTTGCCGCGAACTCTCGGGCCGGCTCCAGGAACTGGATGCCGACGAGGTTCGCGGCCGCCTTGCGGTGCTCCGTGCAGATCTCGCCGGGTCGGAGGAGGAGGCGGAGAAAGCCCTGGGGAGAGAGACGGCTGCCGCGGAGGTGCTCGAGCGTGCGAAGAAGGAGCGCGATCGGCTGCTCTCCGTGCGCGAGCGTTACCTGAACCTTTCGCGGGAAGAGGAGATGCTTGCGGCCGAGATCGAGCGGCTCCGTGCCGAGTGCCGGGAGACGGAGGGTGAGATAGCCGAACGGCGGCGGCTGCAGGTCGAACTCGAAGGACTCGCTCCCCTCGCCGACCGGTATGAGGCCCTGAAAGCCGAGACGGCCGCAATGGCCGAGGAAAAGTCGCTCGCCGACCGCCTGACTCTCGAAGCGAAGACCGCGGAGGGGCAGGTCAGGGAGTATGGCGAGCGCCGCACAAAGATCGAGGCAGAACTCGCCGCGCTTGCAGGGGACGAAGAGGCGGTTGTCGGCCTCGAACGGGACGTCGGGGAGTGGCAGGCCCTCCGGGACCGCATCGCTGCGATGAAAGAACTCCAGCCGCAGTACGACACCCTCCGCGAAGACCTCGCACGCATGGACGAGCGGTTCGCCCAGATCGAGCGGCGTGTCGGGGAGAACCGGACGGAGATCGAAGGGATCGAGGAGAAGGTCGAACGTCTCCGCGCGCTTGAAGTGGAGATCGGGGACTACGACGCCCTCCTGGCCCGCGAGGAGGTGCTTCTCCGGGCGCAGGAACTCGCCCGGCAGGAGGAGCGGTGCCTGCGGGAGGTCGACACGGCTTCCGATGAGATGAGTCTTCTCGAGAGCGAGATTGCCGGGCTTGCCCGGCAGCTTGCCGGGATGGGCTCTATCGAAGATGAGATCGAATCCGCGGAGAGCCGGAAAGAGTACCTGACCTCGCGGATCAGCGCGTGCGCCGAACGGCAGGAGACGCTCCGCGAGGAGATCCGAAAGTTAGCCGAACACCGGGCCGAGATCCTTGCCGCCGGTCCGGAGGGATCGTGCCCGACGTGCCACCAGGGTCTCGGCGACCATTACGAGGAATTGGTCGGCGATCTTGCAGATGCCGCCGCGGCGATGCAGAAGGCGCTCGCCGATCTCGAGGGCGGGTATGCGAAGGCGACCGCCGACCGCGAGAGCCTCGTTGCCGCGCTGAAGGATCTTTACGAACAGCGCACCGCCTCCCAGCGCTTAAAAGAGCAGTACG
This sequence comes from Methanoculleus chikugoensis, assembly GCF_900095385.1. Classification (GTDB taxonomy): domain Archaea; phylum Halobacteriota; class Methanomicrobia; order Methanomicrobiales; family Methanoculleaceae; genus Methanoculleus; species Methanoculleus chikugoensis_A. The sequence goes on along the minus strand of NZ_FMID01000041.1, from coordinate 44,976 downwards.
CGCTCTATTCGTCCCGGTATGAGCAGAGTGCGAGCGTCGGAGAGCGGTGGCGCGCCGAGGCGGAGGGGCACCGTGCGGCGATGCGGGCGCTCGGCGTGGAGGGGTACGACCCGGCGGCGCACGCCGCCCTCAAGGAGCGGATCCGCGCTCTGTCGGAGAAGCGGACATCGGCCGATACCCTCCGGGGCGAGTGCAGCCGTCTCCCCGCCCTCCAGGAGGAACGGCAGCGGCTCATCGCCGACGTCGAGGACTACCTCGTCCGAAAAGAGGAGGTTGAGACGAAGATCTCCCGGCTCGGGTTCGATCCGGCGGTCCGGCAGCACCTGGAGGCCGAGGCGCAGGCGCTTGAGCCGTCCTACCGGGCATACACAGAGGCACAGGCCCGGCTTCTGCGGCGGCCGGCGCTGGAAGAGGAGCTGGAGGACGTCTCCACACGGATCACCGCGCTTGAGGGGAGGCTGCAGGCTATCCGGGATGAAATCGCCCGTCTCTCGTTCGATCCCGACCGGTTCGCACGCCAGAGCGAGGAATACGGCCGAGCTGATACGGCGCACAGGAGAGCGTTCGAACTCCGCGTCCGTCTCGAAGAAGTCCCGAGGCTGGTTGAGGCGCTGGAGGCGAAGCAGAACCTCCTCGCGAACAGGGAGGCCGACCTGCTCCGGGTTGCGGAAGCCGTCGAAGGACTCGGGTTCACCGAAGAGGCGGTCACGGCAGCAGAGGAGCGGGTCGCGAACTGCGAGCGGGATCTTCTCGCGGTGCGGGAGCAGCGATCCGCCGCTGCGTTCCAGATAAACGGCCTTAAGATGGATATCGAGAAAGAGACGGGGAGACTCTCGCGTGCGGACGACCTTCTCCGGCAGCAGGAGGCGCTCACCGAGGAGATCGGGAGGCTGAAACTGACCCGGTCGTTGATCAAGGAGTATACCGACTACCTCCTTCAGGTGGTCAGGGACCGGATCGAGGAGGAGGCGGGGAGGGTGCTCGCGGAGATCACTGACGGGCGCTACGGCACGGTGATGCTCGACGACGACTTCACCGTCCTCGTCCACGATATGGGCGACGACTACCCGGCCGACCGGTTCAGCGGCGGAGAACAGGACGATATCGCCATCGCTCTCCGGGTGGCGCTCTCCCGGTTCCTCGCCGAGGTGAACGAGGTGCACGACTCCACGTTCCTGATCTTCGACGAGATCTTCGGGAGCCAGGACGAGGGACGGCGAAACAACCTTCTCCGGGCGCTCAGGACACAGGAGGCCCACTTCCCCCAGATCCTCCTGATATCCCACATCACCGAGGTTCAGGACGAGTTCTCGACGACGCTGATGGTCGAGATGGGCAGTGATCAGGCGAGCCAGGTCAGGGAGTTCGAATGATCGATCCGAATACCGTCTACCGGGACGCGATCCGGCGAATCGCAGGGCGAATCCGCGAGTGCGCCCCGCCCGACCTCGCCGGACGGTTCGCGGTTGCCGGGGGGTTCGATGCATCGTCGTACCGCCGCTGCCCGTCTAGGTTTGACGGGGCGGTCTCTGCAGTGGACGGGAGCAACACCGTCATCCTCGATGCAGGCAGTTTTGCCGTTGCCGCCGTCCGGGCATCGGTCAGTTCGTACGCGGGGGGTTCACGCCTCCACCACCGGACGACGCCTCTCCAGATCGTCACGGTCAACCCCGGGACGGGGAACGAGGACTTCGACGAGATCTATCACGACTGCTTCCACTGCGCCCCGAAGGTGCACCTCGACCACGACGACCCGGTCCGGAACACCGCCGTCATACGGGATACCCTCGAGTTCTGGGCGGCGACGGAGATGGCCGCGGAGCTCGATGCCGGCGACCTCATCGTCCTCGACGGCACGCTCCAGGTTCGCCACGCGAGCCACGACGAGGTCGTCGAAAAACTCCTGAACCTCTGCAACCTCCGGGGCGTGCTGATTGCCGCGGTGACGAAACGGACGTCGCTCACCTGGGGCGGCGGACACCCGATCATCCCGGCGGCGGAGGGGCTTGCACGCGACCTCGGCGTCCCCGGACCCTGGTACCTCTGCGTCTCCACCCCCGAAGGCCTGATCGACCGCCTGGAGACACGCACCTGGAAGCAGCGGGGCGAGCAGTACGTCGCAAGGCTGCACCCGCGGGCAGAGCGGGCGTTCAAGGTGGAGATCCCCGCGTTCTACAGCGCGGAGATGGTCGAACGGGTCTTCTCGGCACTCGCGGCCTACGCCGACGACGGGCGCGTCACGGGCTACCCCTACCCGCTCCTCGACGCCCACCTCACGACGAAGATCGGGAAGGATGCGGTCGAGCAGGTCCGCCAGGACATCATCCGGGACATGGACCGGCTCGGCATGACCTTTACCGACTACTCTGGCCTCTTTGGTGACTATCATGATGAGTTTGACCGATATTAACGGCGATGACGCCTCGAAGTACCGCCTGATCGGCGACCGGGTGCTCGGTTACCGGTTTGCCGCCCCCCACGACGCGGAACTCTATCTCGGGGACGTGCTGAAGATCACGGACAGTGTCAAAGGGCTGACGTTCTTTGCCAAGGTGACCGATCTCCTCCACGACTGCAACTTCTCCGACCCGAAGTGGGACACCCGCCCTCATACCGAGCACTTCTACGGGATAGGAGAGGATGTCTTCATCCTCGTCGAGGCGATGCCGCTCGGGTACGTCGGGGGTGACGGCGCCTTTCGAAAACCCCGGACTATCCCTGCGAAGTTCTCCCGTGTGGAGCGCCCGGAGTCCCGCGACTTCGCGTTCCTGCGGCAGGTTATGGGTGAGATCGAGGTCGGCGTGATGAAGACCGGCCAGGGCGTCTTGAAGGACGTCAGGGTGGCGCTCCACGCGCAGGTGATGCGTCAGCACATGGGCGTCTTTGCGACGACCGGCATGGGGAAGAGCAACTTCATGAAGGTCTTCTGCGCCTCCTGCATGCAGGCGCGGGAGTTCGGGCTCCTCATCGTCGATCCGCACGGCGAGTACGTAGCGGGGGGGCGGTCGTCGAGCGGAGAGGCCACCATGGGGCTCCTGCACTACCAGGCCGGCCGTGACGGGCTCGAGGTCTTCTCCACCCGGCCTGAGTCGTTCAGGAGAAAGTACCACTTGAACCAGCTCTACCTGGACTACGACGACTTCAGGGCGCCCGATCTCCTCCTCCTCTACGAGCACTCGCCGCCCCAGCGCGAGGTCGTGGAGATGCTCGAGAGCACGCCCGGCTCCGAGGTGATCGACTTCTTCCAGAGCACCGATTTCGCGACCTTCGACGCCGGGACCTACACCGGCCGTCACCCCCGGATTGCGAACGACCTGAAGAACTTCTCGCCGAGCACGCTCTCGGTGATGCAGCGGCGCATCGCCGGCATGATGAACCGGAACCGGGACTTCTTCCGGAGGCAGGGTTCCTCGATCCCGGATATCCTGAAGGCGCTCCACGAGAACAAGGTCGTCCTGATCGACATCCCCGGGATGAGCGAGCAGAGCGAGCTCTTCGTCCTCTCGATCATAACGCGGAGGATCATGCGCAGCCACCAGGGCGAGGAGGCCGGGGGCGAGGGGGAGCCTAAACAGGTCTTGATCACCATCGAGGAGGCGCAGCGGGTGCTGGGCTCAGGCTCGGGGAGCACCCGGACGTTCCGGGAAGCCGCGATGGAGGGGCGGAAGTTCGGCGTAGGGCTCTGCGTGGTCACCCAGCAGCCCAAGAACATCGACGCCCGGGTTCTCGCCCAGTTGAACACCTTCGTGGTGATGGGGCTCTCCGATCGCGGCGACCGCGACACCATAGCAAGCAGCGCAAAACAGGATCTCTCGCGCCTGGATACCGAGATTCAGACGCTTGAGCGAGGAGAAGCGGTCATCAGCACCATCGGGATACCCTTCCCGGTGAGCACCCGGATCCATCTCTTCGAGGAGTATATCCTGGATCTCAACAAAAAACCGGCGGCAACGCCGATAGACGACGGGCTTGAAAAGACGTTTTAGAATACAAACACGAAGGTGATTCTGGCAGGAAACCGTACCGTTTCCGCCGTCCCTTCACTGAATTGCTTGACGCCTTCGGGCGTCGGGTTCACTGATCGTTCTTGATTTTCCGTATGGAGACGCAGTTGATGACCGCATCCCCGGTCATGATGTAGCGTTTGACGACGGTTCCGAGCACCTCGACCACATCCCCTTTCTGCACGTTTTCTGCCGGCGAGGTGAACATCTTGACCGATATCTCACCTGTCCGGTCGGCGACGAGGTACTGCGGCCGGTTGAGGAACTGGAAATAGACCCGCTCGACGACGCCCTTTATGCGCACCGGTTGGCCGAGCTTGTTTAAGTTAATCTCCCGTATCCGGGCGTTCTTTGCTTCCGCTTCATACATCGGCACCAGCGACGCATACTGCTTCTGGCTCATGTAGTTGAGCGCCATGGGTATGAGAAGCAGCATGACAGCCGACGGAACCGCCCAATACAGCGCGTATACATCCCCGGTTGAGAAGACATACACCGCGATCAGGATAACAAAAAAGAGGAAGACGGCCAGCGCAACGGCCGTCACCCTCACTTTGACATCTCCGATTTGCATCGTTAATCAGGGTTACTTAAGGGCTGCAATTTCCTTTCTGAACGCGACCCAGTAGAGGACACCGACGAAGAAGAGACCTCCGACGATGTTGCCGAGCGTGACCGGGATGATGTTGTTGGTCCACATGCCAACCCAGTTGACCGTGTCGACTGCCTTCGTGGGGTCGATGCCCGTGCAGAAGATGCCCGCGGGGATGAAGTACATGTTCGCAACGCTGTGCTCGAACCCGCTGGCAACGAAAGCGAAGATCGGGAACCAGATACCGACGATCTTGCCTATCGCGTCGTCGGCGCAGATACCGAGCAGGACAGCGAGGTTGACGAGCCAGTTACAGGCGATCCCCTTGAGGAAGACCGACCACATGCCCATAGCACCGAAGTAACTCGTCTTTGCGGTTGCTATGGCAACTGCTCTCAAACCAAACGCGGTGAGCGTTGCGGTTCCGGCGGCATCGAAGCTGACAAACGGGCCGTATGCCATGATGTACGCGAAGACCACCGACCCGATGAGGTTGCCGACATATACCCAGAGCCAGAGGTTGAGCACACTTGCCCAGCTGACCTTGTGGATAAACGCCGCCATGGGGGCGAGCATCGCGTCGCCGGTGAAGAGCTCGGCACCGGTCATGATTGTGATGATAAGCCCCACAGGGAAGACGGCACCCAGAATGAGCTGGGAGATACCGGGACTCGCGGCACCGAACCGCATCGCGACGTCGGTTGCCTGGATGCCGGTCGAACAGACCGTCGCCAGGGCAGCACCCATGGCGATGAACGCTCCGGACAGGAATCCACGCAGGACCATGTTCCAGGCGGGGAGTCCGACCTTGTACTTCCCGGAGTCACCCGCTTTTGCTACGATAGCAACTGGAGGATGGAATACCATTTTTCATACACCTCTCTAAACGTCCTACCTATACCATCAAGTAATTCGAATGGATAGGTCTAGTTAATCAGTAATTTAAGAGTGCTATTAATAGGTTTCGAAATGATCGCTGTACGCGGCAAAGATAACCAAAATTCAGGCGTTTATCCCTGCTTTAAGTTAATTCCTGTCGTTAAACACCACATATCGATAAACGATGCTTTTGCTATTACTTGCGCGCCCACGCAGAATATATGGGGTTAGAAGCGAGTTTTTGGACTGGTGTGCGGAGACGGGCGCGCAGATCCCGCGTTTTTCTACCTGTATTTCTACCGGGGTGCCGGGCGTCGGGTAAAATTGCCGTAGATGTATGCGCGTCGAGATATGCTTCCAGAATGGATGTGGGAAGGGGGTTTAAAGCGTTTTTTGAGAGGATAGTTTCTTTTCCGGTTTAATAGGCCACCCCTCTCCGGATCGCGCCTCCTTTTGAACAGCCCTGAAGATGCCGTGGCACCCATCGCCACCCGTGTGTGCGCTCCGTCTCTCCGGGCTCTGTCCCGATAGCCGCCACCGGGGACAACGGGCGCGGGATCTTGCACTGACAGCCCCTCAAGAACGGGGCGATCATCTGCCTCTCCCGGAGATGGGTGCCTCCGATTACCCATCCGATGTCATGCTCCTCCCGGTGATACAGATATACAAGGCCTCCGCCGATTGTAGGTCTTGGCCCCCTCTTCCTGGAGATCGCGTCCTATAGGGTCACTGTCGGGCTTCTGGCGGCAACCGGTACCCGGACACTCTCGCGGGAGGCCATCAGGGTGTCCGGGAGCGATGCCGATGAAGAAGACGCACCGGGAAACCCGGCGGACGCACATGATATTTTCCCATATACTGTCGCACAAAGTAAATCAAATTACATAAATGTCGGGCTAACATATACCCTGTATTCCATGCAGGTCGAGGAAACCGTCACTCCCTACAGGAGGGTTATACTTATCGCCGTCATCGTCGGGCTCATTGCCGGCCTCGGCGCTCTGTTCTTTTTTGAAGGGCTGAAACTGGGAACTGCATTCTTCATGGAAGGGATCGTCGGGTTCCAACTCCCGAAGGAAGGGCAGAATCTTCAGGACATTGCTCAATGGGCCCCTCCTGATCACCTCTGGATGATCCTCCCCGTCATCTGTTTCGGAGGGCTTCTCTCCGGTCTCCTGGTCTACACCTTTGCCCCGGAGGCGGAGGGCCACGGGACGGATGCGGCGATAAAGGCGTTTCACGGAGGAAAAAAAGTGCGCTGGCGCGTTCCCCTCGTCAAAGCAGTCACTGCCGTCCTGACTATCTCGACGGGAGGAAGCGCGGGGCGTGAAGGACCGACCGCACAGATGTCGGCCGGCTTCGGCTCGATCGCCGCCGATCTTCTGGGCCTCTCCACACGTGAGCGGAGGCTTGCTATCGCCACCGGTGTCGGCGCCGGAATCGGCACGATCTTCATGGCGCCTCTCGGAGGGGCGATCCTCGCTGCGGAGATCCTCTACAAGCAGGATTTCGAGACCGAAGCAATCGTTCCCGCGTTTCTGGCCTCTGTCATCGGGTACGCTATCTTCGGTCTGGTTGAAGGCTTTGAACCGGTCTTCGGCCCCGGGGTGACTTCCTGGAACGTTTCCCAGATCCCGTTCTTCATCCTCCTCGGCGTGGTCTCGACTGCAGTCGGTCTGATCTACATAAACACATTCTATGGGACAAACAGGATTTTCAAAAAGGTCTTCAGCCGCCTGAAGATCCCGAATCATTTCAAACCCCTCGCCGGGGCATTCCTCACCGGCACGTTCGTCCTCGCTCTTGCAGCCCTCTCTCCCGAAGCGGCAATCGTCGGGCTCGGGAGCCTCGGTACCGGATACGGTTTTGCGCAACTCGCGCTCTATAACATGCTCCCTGTCGGGGTGCTGCTCTTCCTCCCGTTTGCAAAGATCCTGACGACGTCGCTCACCATCGGTTCCGGGGGGAGCGGCGGCGTCTTCGCACCGGGGCTGGTGATCGGGGGGGCGACGGGAGGCGCCTTCGGTTCCCTGCTGCACCTCGCCCTTCCCGGGCTCATACCCGCCGAATCGGTGCCGGTCTTCTTCATCGTCGGGATGATCGCTCTCTTCGGTGCGATCTCCCATGCACCCATCGCGGTCATGATCATGGTCGTGGAGATGACCGGCGACTTCTCCCTGCTCGTGCCGGCGATGGGCGCCGTGTCTGTGGCGGTCATTCTCATCGGCCAGTCCACCATCTTCCGCGAACAGGTGCTGAACCGTTCGCAGTCGCCCGCTCATCGCGACGAGTATATGATTGAGATCCTTCAGGATATTCACGTGGGCGATGTTATGGTGCCCCGCGACCGGATTGTGGCCGTGTCGCCCGAAGATACCGCCGGACGGGTGCTTCACCTGATTGACGAGACGCTGCATTCCGGGTTTCCGGTGCTCGATAAGGAAGGGAGCCTCGTCGGCATGATCGCTCTCGACGATGTCAGAGACAACCGGATAAACGGCGAGCATGACGAGCTGGTGGAGGGTGTCATGAGTTCACGTGTGTTCACCGTGCATCACGCCTGTACGCTCCGCGAGGCCCTGGATCTGATGACCGAACACGACATTCATCACCTGCCCGTCGTCCCGGCAGACGACCCAAGAGAACTCTCCGGGTTCATCACCCGGACGGATATTATGAAGGCCTATACCCAGAAGGCATCAGGGTCGGCAGGAAGGCGCCACCGTACCGGTTCCGTTACCCTGATCGAATCGGATACGGCAGCAGGAAAGAGTTCCGGCGACGAAAAAAAGGGCGGATAGTTGAGATTTCAGCCGGGTCACCTGAAGATGTCGAAGATCTGGTCGCTTCCCGTCGCATCGAGGCGCTTTCTCTCCGTCGTCTCCTCGACCAGGGCCAGAACCGGCGGGGTCATGTCCTCGCCCGGGTGGAACCCGAAGAGTTTCTCGAGATCGGTCTGGATGGCATGGAGGAAGACCGAGTTCGAGATCTCCACGGGACAGAGTTCCTCGCACTGGCCGCAGTTGACGCAGGAGTCGGAGATGTGCGCGAACCGGATCAGGTGGAACATGAACGGCGGCGGGATGACGCCGGGCTCGACCAGGTAGTCCTTCTTCGTGCTGCAGTCGATACAGTAGCAGATCGGGCAGTTCTCGATGCAGGAGTAGCACTTGATGCACCGGCTCGTCTGCTCCCGGATCTTGTTCAGGCGCTCCGTTCCCTCGCCGAGCGCCCCGAAGTAGCGTTCCCTCCACCTGTCGCCGAGTTTCAGCATCGCGTTCTCGACCTTGCCGCGGATCTCGATGCCCTTCGGGTTCGCGGGCTCGGTGGCGACCGCACCCGCCTTCAGGGCGCCGTCGAGAAGGTTTGCCCCCTTCTCGGAGCAGACCTCGACGAACGTGGCGTTCCCGGCTTTATCCCCAATAACGCCCCAGTTGCCGCAGGCGAGGTCCGCCTGGCGCGGGATCTTGATCTTGCAGCGGCGGCAGTTCGACCGGCGGCCGAGGCCTTCTTTTCCGAGGAGGTCTTCCGCCCCCTCTTCGAGTTCGTCGATCGAGACCGAGGCGTGCTCGCCGTCCTTTGTGACGACGATGAACTTTCCTTTGTCGATCTCTTCCTTGACGACGTCGTCGGGTTCGAGGCCGAGTTTCTCCCGGACGATGATCCGGGCGGTCTCCGGCCGGATGGTGCCGCCGCAGTTGAGGCCGATGATGATAATGTTGTCCAGGTTGACCTGGTTGCGCTTCGCCATCTCGTAGAGCGCCTTGACGTCGCAGCCTTTAAGTACGGTTGCGATCCTCATGTTCGGCTCGGTGGCGAGAAGACACCGCCGCATCTGCTTGGGGAGGAGCAGGGTGCCGCAGTGGAGCGATCCCGCGATCCCCCCGATCTCGGCGGGATCGGTGATCATGGCCGGCAGCGCGTCGTAGACGTCCGCGCCCTTCCTGACCGCAAAGACCGCGTCGACCATGCCGCTCTCGAGGGCGTGGCGCAGCAGCGCGGTGACCGCCCCACCGGTCTCGGCCTTCTCGCGGAGTTCGTCGTCCGTCGTCCATGCATAGAGCAAATCGCCTTTTTCTGCCATCTTCAGGCCTCCTCTGGAATCTTCTCGACCTTCACGGCACAGGCCTTGAACTCGGGGATCTTTGCTATGGGATCGAGCGCGTTGTGAGTCAATCTGTTCGCCGGATGCTCCTTGTAGTGGAACGGGATGAACATGACACCCTTGATGATCTCGGGCGTCACTTTCGCGGGGATATCGACCGAGCCCCGCCGGGTACTTGCCCGGACGACCTCTTCGTCCTTGATCCCGAGTTGTTTCGCGTCTTCCGGGTTGATCTCGATCCAGCCGATGGGTGCCTCCTTCTCGAGGCTCCACGACCGCCGGGTCATGGTGCCGGTGTGCCACTGCCAGATCGTGCGGCCGGTCGTGAGGACGAACGGATACTCGGCGTCGGGAACTTCCGCCGGCGGTTTCCACTCGATGGGAGAGAAGACCCCGAGCCCGTCGGGCATGGCGAACGTCTCCCGGTGGAGGATGGGGGTTCCCGGGTGCTCCTCGGTCGGACAGGGCCAGTGCAGGCCGTCGGGATCGAGGCGGGCGTAGGACATGCCGTGGTAGGAGGGCGTGACGGCGGCGACCTCGTCGAAGATCGCCTCGGGGCTCTCGAACGCAAACTGCTCCGGATAGCCCAGTTTGCTCCCGAGTTCGCAGAGGATCTGCCAGTCGGGCTTCGCCTCGCCCGGGGGATCCTGCGCTTTCTTCCAGCGCTGGACGCGCCGCTCGGTGTTCGTCTGGGTGCCGTCCTTCTCGGCGTAGCATGCCGCAGGCAGAACGACGTCGGCGAGTTCGGCGGTCTCGGTCATGAAGATGTCCTGGACGACCAGGAACTCGAGGTTCTTGAGCCCCTCCTCGACGTGGCTGAGGTCGGGGTCGGAGAGCATCGGGTTCTCGCCCATGATGTACATCGCCTTGAGTTCGCCGGGACTCTCGGCGAGGATGTTCACCATCTCGGTGACGGTGTAGCCGACTTTGCCCTCGGCGATATCCTCGACGCCCCACATCTCTTTCATCTTCTTCTGCGCCGCTTCGTCGGTGACCTTCTGGTAGCCCGAGTAGACGTTCGGGAGGGCTCCCATGTCGCAGGCGCCCTGGACGTTGTTCTGGCCGCGAAGCGGGTTGACGCCGGCTCCCGGTTTGCCCAGGTTGCCGGTGAGCATCATCAGGTTGGCGGTCGATTTGACGTTGTCGACGCCGACGGTGTGCTGGGTGATGCCCATCGAGTAGATGAGCGTGGCGACGTCGGCGGTCGCGATCCACTCGGCTGCGGTCCTGAGGCTCTCGACGGGGGTGCCGGAGACTTTCGAGACGTTCTCAAGGCTGTAGTCATCCTTCATGACGGCCACCTTGAGGTTCTCGAAGTCCTTCGTGCGCCTCTGGATGAACTCTTTATCTTCCCGGCCGTTTTTGATGATCTCCTGCATCAGCCCGTTTAAGATCGCGACGTCGGTGCCCGATATGAACGGCATGTAGAGGTCGGCCTGCCGGGCGGTCGGGGTGTAGCGCGGGTCGGCCACGATCACCTTTCCGCCGTTCTCTTTCGCACGGATGATGCTTCGCCCGATGAGCGGGTGCTGCTCGAAGGTGTTGGACCCGAGGACGAAGACGCACTTCGAATCGGCGATGTCCTTGATCGAGTTGGTCATCGCCCCCGACCCGAAGACCGCCGCGAGGCCCGCGACGGTGGATGCGTGGCAGAGCCGGGCGCAGTGGTCGACGTGCGGGGTCTTGAGGACCACCCGGGCGAACTTCTGCATCAGGTAGTTCTCCTCGTTCGATGTCCGGGCGGAGGAGAGGCAGGCTATCTCGTCGGGGTTGTAGGACCCGAACTTCTCCGCGATCAGGTCGTAGGCTTCATCCCAGGTCGTCTCCACAAATTCGCCGTCCTTCTTGATCAACGGTTTCGTGAGGCGGTCGGGGCTGTTGATGAATTCGTGGGCATAGCGTCCTTTGGGGCAGAGTTTGCCGCCGTTGACGGGCGCGCGCTGCCAGTGCGCCACGTCAAAGACCCTGCCGTCACGGACGACTAAGTTGAACCCGCACCCGGTGCCACAGTACGGGCATGTCGTCGATACGTACTTGATTTCCATCATTCTCCCTCTGGCAGGGGCTACATACCGCCCGGATTATATAATACACATGGTCGCGGCCACTTTTTTGATGAATATCGGTGGGAGCCGACGGTGGATTTCGCCACAGCGCGACGATCCGGGCCGCGGAGAAGTTGTCGCCGGTCGTCCGTTTGAGAAGAAGGGGTCGCCGACGGAGGAGAAGACGATGATCCCGGGGCTGGATAAGATCCGGCCGGCGCCGCCCGAAGCGATCGTCACCGGCGGCATGCGGGAAAGGAGGGCGAAGAGGAGAGATGCGCCTACCCGGGCGGGGAACGGCGGCACCTGAGTGACGCGACGGAGTCGGCGCGAAGGCGATGCGGGTCTCCATCAGTCTCGCGTTGGGGTTTTGGGGATATGCCGTCCGTCAGTTTTCGCCCTGATCTCTTCCACGGCGTGCTTCGGCGATCCGGCTCTCCGCGATCGCCCGGTACTCGGGGTCGATCTCGAACCCGATGTAGTCCGCGCCGAGGGCGATGGCCGCAAGCGCCGTGCTCCCGATGCCCATGAACGGATCCATGACGAGCGTCCCGGGCCGGCACCCGTGGAGCCGTATACACATCTCGGGGAGTTTCTCCGGGAAACTGGTCGGGTGCGGCCGGGAGGAGCGGATCGTCCGGTAGGGGATAAACCAGGTGTTCCCCCGGTCCCGGAGGTCGCGCTCCGCTGCCTTCCAGCGGCCGATGTTGCTCTTGTCCTGGTAGGGCACGCCGACCGCCAGTTTGTCGAGCGCCACGTCGCCCTTCTTCGTGAAGTGGAAGATGTGCTCGTGGCACTGGCTCAGGTAGCGGGTGCTGTTCACCGGCTGGTAGTGGCCGACGGCAATATCACCGGCGATCTTTTCGTAGTCGCCCACGTCCTCCTTTTCGATCGCGATCGATTTGACCCAGTGGATGACGTTCTGCAGTTCGAAGTGAGCGCGGAACCGCTGGACGACGTCGAAGGGGATCCAGGGGTCGCGGGGTTTGCCGCCGATGTTGAGGAAGAACGAACCGTCGTCGGCGAGGACCCGCACCGCTCCGGCGGCGACCTCCCCGATCCAGTCGAGGTAGTCCTCGCGGGGTTTTTTGTCGTCGTAGGAGTTGTAGTCCTTCCCGATGTTGTAGGGCGGCGACGTGACGATGATCTCGACGGACCCCACCGCCAGGCGCCGCATACCCTCGATGCAGTCCATGGTATGGATGGTGTTGACGGCAAGCCCGCCCACCCCTCTCTCCTTGTTTGTCACTCCGATCACTTTCAGGTTCGCGGTCCAGGGCAAAAAAGATGAACGAAACACGATGTCAGGCGTTGTCGTCGGCGAGCACTTTCTGCCGCGTCCGCTCGAGTGCGTCGATGAAGTCCTCGACCTCGTAGGGGTTGAGCCCCTCCGAGCTTTCAGGTTCGAGGCGTATGACCTCGAGGAGCGCGTCCTTGAGGATCTCAAGGCGGCTCTCCAGCGGGAGGACGATCTCGAACCGGCGGAAGATGCGGTCGGAGATGCAGACGAAGTTCCCGTGAACGGAGGCAAACGAGAGAATCTCGTCCGCGGAGGGAACGTCCGCCTGGTCGACCTCGACCTCCAGGACCGCAGGCGTATCGGCGCTCTCCTCTGCAAAACAGCGGGCGACCCTGATCTTCGTGGCGACTCCTCCCCGGTTCCGGCCGATATTCTCCCGGGGGAATGATATAGTTTTATGCCGGGGAAGGGGAGGTCTTCGCCACCGGAATTCGGGAGACTTTTCGCCGGCATCGCGTGCCGGGATGCTAGGGTATACGATGCGGCCGGCGAGCGGCTCGCAGCACGAAAAAGCAGGCATGTACAACTTCGGCAGACTTATTCGCTCGGGTGAAGATTCCTCTTCGTGAAATTACTGTATCTTCTTATCGCACTGGTGCTCGTGGTTCCCGCGACGGCGGTCGTCCTCTCTTCGGATAATGCGGGGGCTGCCGATACCGGCCTGAAGCAGGTTGCCGCGTTCGGCAACGGCACACGCTACGAGGCGGGATCGTACCACGTCGTCGTCCTCTCCGGCACCTACCGGGAGATGGGACGGCAGTACGGCGCCCTGATGAAAGACGAACTCCAGGCGGAGTACGCGATGCTCCGGTCGCACTTCACGGCGTCGGGGTATACCGAGGAGGAAGTCGGCGAGCTCGCCCGGGAGGCAACGGCGCTCCAGCCAAAGCGCATGAAGGAGATCCGGGCCGGCATCGCGGAGACGTCCGATCTCTCCCCGGCAGAGGTAGATATCCTCTACGAAGGCCCGATCGTCTACCTCGTGACCTACGGCGCGAAGGGGGGGTGTTCGTTCATGGCGGTATGGGGAGACTACACCCCTGACGGCTCGGTGGTCCTCTCCCGGAACTACGACCTGCCCGACGTCTTCTCGGTCTTCTACCCCTACTACACCCTCGCGGTCTATAACCCGACCGACGGGAGCAACGGCGTCGCGACGTTCGGCCCGGCAGGGGCACGCCCCGAGACCCTGATGAACAGCGCCGGGCTTTTTGTCGCCGACGATAACGCTGTCGACTCCGGCGGTGACCTCGAGATCGCCGGGAGGCCCGACCTGATCGGGGAGTTCTTCCGGCTGATGCTCGACTACTCCGATATGGACGGGCTCGATGCCGGGATCATGACCACCCGTGCGAACTGCGCCTGGATCGTGAACGCGGCAGGACCGGACCGGGCCTACTCCTACGAGGAGACCGTCTACGACATCAAGCGCCGCGAGGGTACGGGCGTGATCGCGGCCGCAAACCACTTCGTGGACCCGTCGTGGCGGCTTGCGGCGCCTCCGGCAGAGCACTCGACCTCGCGGTACGACAATCTCCTGCGCCTCGCCGGGGAGAGCAAGGGATCGATCGACGGCGAACGGATGGTCGAGATCCGTGATGTGCTGGTAGAGAACGGGGGCGCGACATTCCGGCACAGCATGCTCGAGGGCATGCCGTACTCCTCGGATCATCAGGTGGTCTTTGCCCCGGCGACCCGCACGCTCTGGATGAAGGTCGTGGACCGGGACTGGCAGAAGGTGGAACTCGGTCGGTTGTTCTCGGTGTGAGAAGGGCAGAAAAGGAGCCCGGTCCGTCTCCACCCCTTTACCGGGGTCTCATCGAGGCTCCGGGATAGACTTTCAATTGGGTTATTTTCCGAAATACTCGACGATATTACGGAAGAACTGCATGTTCATCGACTCGGTGGGGAGGGGTTTTTTCTCGCGTTTCAGCCGCTCTTTTCTCACCGGCCAGTCGTAGAGGTTCACGAACTCCATCGCCCGCTCGGGGTGCGGCATCAGCCCGAGAACTTTGCCGTCCGCCGACGTCACTCCGGCGATGTCCGCGAGCGCCCCGTTCGGGTTGTAGGGGTACTCCCCTCCGGCGGGGGAGAGGTCGTCACGCGAGTACCGGAACGCAACCATCCCCTCCCGCTCGATCCGCTTTAAGGTCTCCTCCGAACAGGAGAAGTTCCCCTCGCCGTGGGAGACGGGGCAGTAGAGGTGCGAGATACCCTTCGTCCAGAGGTTATCCGCCGCAGGCTTCAGGGTGACGAACCGGCACTCCAGCACGCCCTTCCTGTTCGGCATCAGGGCGATCTCGCGGGGACGGTCCCGGTCGAACGCCGGAACGAGGCCGAGGTTCGCGAGGATCTGGAACCCGTTGCAGATCCCGAGGACGAGGTTGTCGCCCGCGAGGAACTCCTTTACGTCGCTCCAGAGGTTGTTTCTCACGCGGTTTGCGTAGGCGTTGCCGGCGCCGGTGTCGTCGCCGTAGGAGAACCCGCCGGGGAAGACCATCAGCCGGTAGTCGGAGAGGGTTTTCTCCCCCGCGATGAGGTCGTTGATGTGGACGATATCGGACGCCATGCCCGCCCGCATCAGGGCTTCCGCCGTCTCCATCTCGGAGTTGAGCCCGTAGCCGCTCATGATGAGGGCCCCTGGATTGTTTGCGCGAGCCATGCTCAGTACCCCCCGAAAGGCGCTTTGTACGCAGTTTCCATTGCCGTCACCGCCTGCTCGATGAGGGTTCTTTCTCCTGCCGATACCCGGAACGTTTCGCCGCCGACACGGCCGATGAGGTGCGCGTCGCTGCCGAAGATCTCCTCGAAGGCTTCGCGGTCGCCGGGGGCGACCGTGACAATGAGCCGCCCGAGCGACTCCGAGAGGAGGTAGGTGTCCGGGCGCATCCCGCCGGGTACGGCGAGGTCCATGCCGACTCTCCCGGCGATCGCGACTTTGGCGAGGGCGACGAGGAGCCCCCCGTGGGTGACGGGGAAGGCGGAGGCGAGAAGCCCTTTTGTGATGGCGTCGGTCATCCTGCCGTAGCGCACCTTTGCCGTCTCGATATCGAGGGACGGGACCGCACCCCCCTCGATACCGAGGTGCGCGAGGTACTCCGACCCGCCGAGTTCTTCCCCGGTCTCCCCCACGACGTAGACGAGGTCGCCGTCGAACTTCGCGTCCATCGATACCGCGGTCATGACGTCGGGGTGGACGCCTATCGAGGTGATGAGGAGCGTCGGCGGCACGGAGACCTTCACGGGGTTCGAGTCGGCGTCGAACCCGGAGAAGTCGTTGAACATGCTGTCTTTCCCGGAGATATATGGCGTCTCGAACCCGACCGCGCCGTCATAGCACCCGAACGCGGCACGCTTGAGCTGCCAGAGCCTCCCGGGCTCGTCGGAGGAGCACCAGCAGAAGTTGTCGAGGAGCGCGATGGTATCCATCGGGACGCCGATCGCGATCAGCCCCCGGACCGCCGCATCGATCGCGGCGAGCGCCATGCGATAGGGGTCGAGCTCCGAGTACATCGGGAAGAGGCCCTGCGAGAGCCCGACACCCTTCATCGAACCGGGCACGACCTTCGTCAGCGTAGCGCAGGTCTGGACGCGCCCGGCTCCCTGCACCGGCCCGAGGACGTGGCCGCCCTGGACGGTGTGGTCGTACCGGGTCGAGATGAACTCTTTGGAGCAGATGTTCTTCCTTTTGAGCATCGCGAGGAGGAGGTCGTCGAGCCGGTCGGGGCACGGGACGTCGGGCTCGGGATAGGCCGTCTTCACGGGCTCTGTCAGGAGGTGCTTCTTCGGGAGGCCGTCGTGGAGGAAGTCGAGGTCGACGTCCATGACGGTCTCTCCGCCGTACTCCACGACGCATCTCCCCGTATCGGTGAACGTCCCGATGACGGTCGCCTCGACCTCCCTCCTCTTCATCAGGTTCATGAACGCCTCGATCTTCTCCTCCGGGACGGCGAGCGTCATCCGCTCCTGCGACTCGGAGATCCAGATCTCCCACGGCGCCATGCCGGGGTACTTCAGCGGGACGCGGTCGAGGAGGACATGGCACCCGCCCGATTCCCGTGCCATCTCCGCGACGGAGCAGGATATTCCTCCCGCCCCGTTGTCGGTGATGCTCCGGTAGAGGTCGAGGTCGCGGGCTTCCTTGACGATGACGTCGGAGAACTTCTTCTGGGTGATCGGGTCGCCGATCTGGACCGCGGTCACGGGGCTCGCGGGGTCGAGGGCTTCTGAAGAGAAGGTGGCCCCGTGGATCCCGTCCTTGCCGACCCTGCCGCCGACCATGACGATGAGGTCGCCGGGCAGGGCCTGCTTCTCATGGAGCGGTCTCCCGTTGTTGGCGCGCGGCATCACGCCGACCGTGCCCGCGAAGACGAGGGGTTTACCGACGTAGCGGTCGTGGAAGTAGCACCATCCCTGCGGCGTCGGGATGCCCGAGCAGTTGCCGCCGACGTCGACGCCGCGGACGACGCCCTCGAAGATCCTCCGGGGAGGGAGGATGGGGTTCGTCCGGTTCTTGCCGCGGAAGAGGGCCGGTTCGGTGTCGGGGTCGCCGACGCAGTAGCCGTAGATGTTGATGCAGGGCTTGGCGCCGAGGCCGAACCCGATGGTGTCGCGGTTCACCCCGACGATCCCGGTGAGAGCGCCGCCGAAGGGGTCGAGGGCGGAGGGGGAGTTGTGCGTCTCGACCTTGCAGGTCACGAGGTTCTCGTCGTCGAAGACGATGGCGCCGGAGTTGTCGGTGAAGACCGAGACGCAGATGTCGTCATCGCCCTTCGCCTCGCGGACGGTGTTGGTGGCCGCCTGGATGCAGGTCTTATAAAGCCCCCGCGGGACGTCGTCGTCCATCGCCGAGGCAAAGATCGTGTGCTTGCAGTGCTCGCTCCAGGTCTGGGCGAGCGACTCGAGTTCGACGTCCGTCGGCTTCCGCCCGAGCCTCCGGAAGTAGTCGCGGATTGCGTGGAGCTGGGCGAGGTCGAGGGCGAGCGGCCCGCGCCGCTCCCCTGTTGCGGGGTCGAGGATCCCCTCTTTTCCGATGCGAGCGAGTTCCGCGTCGGGGAGGTCGAGGTCGACGGTTCCGGCGGCCTGCAGGTCGTGGAGATGGACGAAGGGGGTGATCGCATCCATCCCCTTCCCGGCGTACTCCTCGCGGCTCCTGACGTGCACGCGGTTGACGAGCGGGTTTGCGAGGGCGGCGGTGAGCCTCTCCAGGGATTCGGGCGTGAGGTCGCCGCAGACGAGGTAGAGCTGCGACGAGAAGACCGCCTCCCCCTCGCCGAACCGGAACCCGAAGTAGTCCTCGATGGTCTGTCTTGCCGTCGTTCCGGCGTTGTCGGTGACCCCGGGCAGGAACCCGACCTCGATGGCGTAGTCGAACTCAGCCTCGGTCGGCTGGTCTACGGAGTACCGCTGGACGACGGGGTTGCTGAGCTGCGCGCCGATCTGCGAGAGTTCCTCGGGGGAGAAGTCCCTCTGAGCGGTCGCTATGGTATAGACATCGACGAGATGCAGCTCGCGCAGGGGGAAGCCCAGTGAGCGGAACCTCTCGGTACGCGTCGGCAGCCGTGGATCGCGGGAATATTGTACCTCTATCCGGTGGACGTACGAGGCCATGTATAAATATGGGTTGGATCTGGTGAAAAGAGCTACGATGGGGTGGGGGTGGGAGAGTGTGTGACCAGGTAGAATGGCGTGTCTCAGGGGAGATTCGAACTCGCGACCTCATCCTTACCAAGGACGCGCTCTACCAAATGATTGTGTAAGAAGAAGGGATTGCGAAAGATCAACAGTAACGTAATGCAAATAACGAAAAGCGGTTTTTAGAGGGCTGTCTTAAGCATACGTGATTATATAACACGTGCTTCAATAGTTGTTTCTAATGGCCTGGCACCGAACCCGGTGGCGCCTGTATAGGGTGAGGAGAGAGTTTGCACATTGGGAATATCTATGAAACAAGAAGAATACGAACAGTTTAGGAGTTCGACGATAGAATTCATTGAAAGACCGAATGAGGATCCAGAGCGGGTTGAAGCAGACTCTCTGCAGGGAAGATCTCTGAGTTCGTCGAGCATATGAGGGAGAATTAGTCGGAGAGGTTCGTGACTGCTCTCGAGACGTACGTGGACATGGCGTCCCGCTCTGCAAAGCGGCAAAACGATACTCTCTCTTTTTTCATTCAGGGCGTCGATACCTCCTCAAAGAGTATTTAAAAAGATTTTTTAGATGTTAAAGACACTTTTTGCATGTTACATGTATGGAACGAACCGACCCACATGAGGAAGACATTAGAGTTGTTGAAGAATTCAAGAGGGAACATAGAGATAATATTGACAAGTACTGGACAGAGGTTATTAGTTATATAAAGTGGACTTCAACAATATCTTTCGGCGCCTCGTTATGGATAGGTACCAATATTAATTCGTTTGGCAATATTATCGCAAAAACGCTCATTTTATTATCTTCAGGTCTCTTGCTCTTATCTGTAATTCTTGCGTTATTCGTCGCATATTCTTCTGTTACTGCAAGATCGATCGATTTAATTCCCTATAATGAATTTTTCAAGAGATGTTATCCGTCTTTAATGGGGGACTTTCCGATAAATAAGGGCGATAGACCAAAGGACTATAAATCAGCCATTTTAGGTATGCGAAACCCACTTCACGATGAGAGCTATTTAGACAAATACATAAAATGGCACCTTATCGCAATGACATTGGGAATAGGGCTATTTTTTGATGGGATGTTGCTTGCGACAATTCCAGATGAAAAAATACAACTTCTGTTAAACGGAATAGCCAATTTTATCCTTTAGATGACTCGAAATCATTTATAATCAGATTGTCGATTTCGGAGTAAATCAGAGTTTAATGAGAAATGGTTGTTGTCTTTGGAGATATTAAGAATATTTATATATTCAATTCATCCGGTTTATACATCTGGATATGAAGATTAGTTCTCCCCGTGGAATGACGTTTAACTCCGAGGTAGATGTTCTCTTTTCACCACATTTTCGCACAAGTAATCAACACGATACTGCGCAGTTTTTCGAGCGCGCAGCAGAATGTCCTCGGGTTATATCGGGGAACAAATCTCAAAGGCCTGAGCTCCTTTTGAGAAAATGCTTAGAATCTTGGTTTTTTAGAGCCCCAGCCGAGATTTGAACTCGGGACCTGCTGATTACAAGTCAGCCGCTCTGCCAGCTAAGCCACTGGGGCATACCTTATATCGTGGGCGGTCTGCGGTAAAAAAGGTGGCGCCGATTCTCCTCACGCTCCGCTCCTGACGGAGCGTCGTCACTCGCACCTAGCGGTGCTCGCGCCAGTCGCGTTCCCAGATGACATCACCGTCATACAGTATCCGCCGGACCCTATGATACGGAATACACGCCATGTGCGTCCCGGCGTCCACCTCCAGGTACTGCGCATCGAGCGCGACGACCCGGTCGCCCCGGACCGTCGAGCGGTCGCCGGGCGCCCCCCGGTCGACGTACTCGACCTCGACCCGGGAGAAGTCGTAGCCGGGGTCATGATAGAACCGGAGCAGCAGCCGGTGGCTCGTCCGCATACCGCGACTCCGTCGCCCCGGCGGGCCATAAAGGTGCCGCCGCCCGCCCGGAGCAGCGCCCGTTCTCCCCGCGAACCCGCGCCGTGAGGGAGAGGTCTGCAACGTTCATAACAGAGGAGCACAGAAGTACCAGCAGGATGTCGCATCTCACCGTCGATCTCGGGGGCCGGCCCGGCCTCGACTGCCGGGGATTCTGTTCGTACTGCTACTTCAAACACGTCAAGGACACGACGTCGTTCGGCTGCAAATACTGCCTCCCCTTCCAGAAGGGCTGCGACTACTGCACCCGGGGGGTGCGGGAAGGCTATGATGCGTTCAAGAGCCTCCGGACAGTCGCCGACGAGACGCTCGCAAACCTCCAGATGATGAGCGACGACGTCGACCGGATCACCATCAGCGGCGGCGGCGACCCGAGCTGCTACCCGGAGTTCAGCGACCTCGTCGAACTCCTCGGTAGCATGGAGGTGCCGCTCCACATCGGCTACACGAGTGGCAAGGGGTTCGACGACCCGGCCATCGCCGACCACCTCATCGAGAACGGCCTTGCCGAGGTCTCCTACACCGTCTTCGCCGCCGACCCGGAACTCCGGCGGCAGTGGATGCACGACCCGACGCCGGAGGCCTCGCTCGCGGTCCTCGACCGGCTCTGCGGGGCAATCGACGTCTACGCCGCGGCGGTCGTCATCCCGGGCGTCAACGACGGTGAGGTGCTCGAAGAGACCTGCGCGTGGCTCGAGGAGCGCGGCGCAAAAGGGCTGATCCTGATGCGGTTCGCGAACCGGACCGACCAGGGGCTGATCCTCGGGAACGCGCCCATCATCGAGGGGCAGCAGGTCCACACCGTCGACGAGTTCCACGAGCTCGTCACCAACCTCAACGATCGATTCTCGATGAAGATCAGCGGGACACCGCTCGGCGACCCCTCGATCGGTTCGCCGTTCGCGATCCTCCACGAGCCCGACCTCTTGAAGAAACTCCCCCGCGTCCGGAAGCGTGCGACGGTGATCACCGGGAGCGTCGCCGCCCCATTCATCCAGAGGGTCCTCTCGATCCGCGGCTCGATCGCAAGGGTCGTTGCGGTCAGAAAGGAGATCGCCTGCCTCATCACCGCCGACGACCTCGCCGGGGTGAACCTCCGAAGGCTCGAAGACGTCGTGATCCTCCCCGGCCGGGCGTTTGTCCACGACGCCGAGGCGAGAAAGATCCTCTCCGCCGACGGCGTCGACCGCGAGGTGGTGCGCGGCCCTGATATGCTGACCGCCGACGCGGAGACGAGCATGGGCATGACCCGAACAGACGTCCTCGAGAAGGAGATGGAGGGGTTCGCGGCCCTGATCAACACCATCAACCGCTACGGGCTCTGACGGCCGGTCAGCCCGACGAACCGCTCGACGATCCACTCGTTCCTGACCTCGGGGTGGAAGAGGAGCCCGTAGAGAGGGAGCGAGCGGTGCCGGATCGCCTGGACGCAGCGGTCGGAGGCGGCGAGCGGTAAGAACTCTCCGGGCACCTGCACGGCGTCCTCGTGCACCGTATATGCGGAAAACACCTCTCGCCCGGCAAAGAGGGGGTCGGGCGCGAGCACCCGGACGTTGACCATACCGATCTCGCAGCACGGCCCGGTGCCGCCGCCAAATGCCGCCGCGAGCGCCCGCATGCCGGAGGATATGCCGAGCACCGGCCGCTCGAACGTCGTGAGCCACCGGAACGAATGCTCGATGAATCCGGTGTCCATCAGCGTCGTGCCGCAGAGGATCGCCGCATCCGCGGCCTCGAGATCCGGTGCACCGACGGCGGTGTAGTGGCGGGTCGCAAACGGCACGCCGATCCGGCAGAGCAGTCGTTCGACAGGCGCGACGAACTCGTCCCGGGAGAGTGAGCCGTCCCGGCAGCAGAGATCGATCAGCAGGATCACTTCGCCACCAGCCTCGCACGCTCGATCCGCAGAACGCCGTTGTGGTTTCGGTAGACCTTCGATGTCTCTTCTATCGCGATCCTTTGAGCAAAGAAGGGGGCGTCGGTGACGAACGTCTCGAACTCCCCCCCTTCGCCGGTGAGGGTGACCTGGTACTTCCGGGCGATCGCCCGGAGTTCGTCGAGGGTGGAACGGTCGATCTCCCTCCCGAGCCAGGAGTCGTCGAAGGGGGAGGAGAAGACGCCCTGGATGACGACTGTAAAGCCAGCGTCGATGAGTTCCTCCATGTATGCCTCCTGGTCGGCGAGCCAGAGCGGGTTGAAGCACCAGAGCCCCAGTTCCCGGCAGATCCGCTGGACCCTTGTCGCCTGGTAGACCGAGAGGATCGCCCCGGTGACGACCCCTTCGATCCCGTAGCGCTCCCTGGCGGCGAGGAGAGCCCGTTCAAGGTCAAGGAGTTCCGTCTCCTCCTCCCCCGCCGTCTCCACCTCCACGAGGGGGAGCCCCGCCGCTTCGGCCTGCAGTGCGGCGAGACGGATGTTCGGGGTGTGGAACATGTAACTCTCCGGGTTCCTGGAGACGACCGTGATCAGGCAGACCACCTCTTCCTTCTGCATCGCCTTCCAGCAGGCGAAGAGGGAGTCCTTCCCACCGGAGAAGAGCACGCCGAGTTTCATGGTTATTCCCGTATTGTTCTCCTTCAGGGCACGATAACCCCTGCGGCGGCGGTGCCGAAAGCGGCCGGACGGCAAAAGACGGGTTCCGGCACGCCTCCCGGGCCAATCGCACGATTACCAGCCGTCGCCACCCCGGGGGATCAGGATTATATGCTGTCGAATCTTCACCGGGTGTGAGCACCGGGGGTGTATCGGGAGGTTTCACTATGGCGGAAGTCGTCCAGCATCAGGAAGAACAGATCGAAGTGGTGGTTGATTGCATCCTGGTAAACTACCGGGGGGATTCCGAGTCGCGGGGCAGGATTGTCCATGCGATCCTCGAGTGGGCGGAGGAGCACCCGGACGAGTGGAACGAACTGCAGGAACGCTGCCAGCAGCGGCACGAAGTGCTGGCGTAGGCCCCCGGGTATTGGGTATAGGTTCCTCTTCTCTCCTCCCCTCCTCTGGAAGTAAAGACCGCGGGAGAGCCGTCACATCGCCGGAGCATCAATCGTCTGAACGGGTAACGATGCTTATGAGGTGAGGGATGGGTTCGGATATCTTCAGGAGCAGGCGCACATGAACGTTATCGTCGTCTACGCAAGCAAGTACGGATCTACTAAAGAGATTGCGGAGTTCATTGCCGAAAAGTTGCGGGAGCACGGCATGCAGACGGAGGCCCGGAGCGTCGACGCGGCCCCGGATCCCGGGGATTACGATGCCGTCGTGGTCGGGAGTGCCGTATATATGGGACACTGGATGAAGGAGGCGGCGGAGTTCGTGCGGCGGGATCGAACAGTCCTTGCCGGACGGCCGGTGTGGCTGTTCAGCAGCGGCCCGCTTGAACTGGAGTCGAAAACGAGCCCGGACGACCCGGAACTGGAGCCCAAGGAGATCAGCGAGTTCCGGGAGCTCATCCACCCCCGGGACCATCACGTCTTCTTCGGTGCGCTGGACCCGGAGAGGCTCGGACTCCAGCACCGGCTGATCCGGAAACTGCCGGCCGGGCGTGCGCTCCTCCCCGAGGGCGATTTCCGCAACTGGGACGACGTCGAGACCTGGGCCGGCGGTATTGCGCAGGCGCTGGGAACTCCTTAACGCATTGGGAGGTAAAGAAACTGATTCCGTAAAAACGAATGCGAGGGGTGAGATTCGAACTCACGAACTCCTACGAGACTAGGCCCTCAACCTAGCGCCTTTGACCTGGCTTGGCAACCCTCGCACGGGTGTGCACGAACGGAAGGTGCATCGGTTGCGTTCTCACGCCCCGTTTACCTCATTTAATCTGTTGTCATACATAAAATACCTTTGTGCGGAGGGTGCGGGTATTTCCTGCCGGAAGGCAGCGAAGAGGGGTTCGCCGCCCGATATCGGGAGTGAAAGGCGAGGCCGACCCGCCGTTCAGGCGGCCGCTGCGCCCTGTTTCCGGTTCACGGCAATGAGGCGGGCGATATAGATCCGGGCCCAGCCGTATCCGACAAACGCGCCGAGGATGTTGCCGACGACGGCATGCATCGTCCTTTGGGTGCTCCCTTCGCCCGTGAAGATGGAAGATCGAGGTTTGAAATCCTATTCCTCATCCTTTTGTAACATCAGGAACGTGTTTATGGCCGTGTGACCGGGCACCTTCTCCAGAAGGCCGGCTTCCGAGAGTTCCTCAAGCAGGCTCTCATACCTTCGCGCCGACTCCTCCCTCTTTCGTTCCTCGTCCCCGGGGATCTTCGGATCGTAGGCATACATAGTTTCGAGGATATCGAGATCTTCGACGGTGCCGTCTTCCCATATCCGGGCATGTTCGTCTCCAAAACGATGAAAGCGGTAGAATTCCATGTATTCGTAACCGTCGGCCTCCCCGAAGACCCAGTTGAACCGAAAGGTTGCAATCCGCATCGACCCGCTCTTCCTCTCCTGCAGGGCATCCTCAGGTATCGCGAACGTCTCCCGGTACCTCTCCTCGAAGTAGCGGTTCATCTCCGCGAACACCGCGCCTATCTTCTCTATCGAGCCTCTCTCCATACAGGATAAGGCTCAGGCTCCTCATTTAAACGTAACCGTCCGGCTGCCGGCGGCCACGAAGATACCCTCGCTCCCGGCAACGGCATAGCGTTCATTAGCCGCCGGATTCAATATGGCTCTATGAAGGCCCTGTTCCCGGCCGCAGGCCTCTGCTGTGTGCTGATACTTATTCTCTTTTCCAGCGGCTGCATCACCTATGCCGGAAGCCAGGAGTATTACGATAACCGGGTTGCAGCGGAGCCGAACAACGCCGAGGCGTGGTGTATCCGGGGGATGTACTACAACAACCACTACAACCAGTATGCCGAGGCGATGGAGAGCTGCAACAGGGCGCTTGAACTGGACCCGGAATACGGGCTGGCCTGGTACCTGAAAGGAGTCATCCTGACGAACATGAATAAGACCGACGAGGCGGCGGCGTGTTTTGAGAACGCGACGAGGTACGATCCCGGGCTGAAGCAGGATGTGCAGTCCATCGTCGGCGATGCGTGATACGAATCCGTGGGGCGGTACCGGGTGCACCGTCCTTCCCGGCCGCGGTGTTCGGGGGTTGTACCTTCGGTTCGAGCACCGGGTGCCCATCGTAGAGGATGCTCCGGTCTACCCGTTCGCTTCCCGCACCCATATGCAAAATCGCCGCCAAACCTGAAACCACAGGTGAATACCAGAATGACCGAGAACGCATACACCAATCAGCTACACCAGATCGCCGTCGTGATGGGTGCGGATCTCTTCGGGGTTGCCGACGTGCGGAACTTCGAAGATCCGGAATACGCGGGCAACAACCCGCGGGAGATCATGGAGGATGCACGCTCGGTGATTGTTCTCGGCGTGGCGGTCCCGCGAGGCTCGATCGAGAGCCTGCCGAGGGGCAGGGCCGAGTATACCAATACCCTGATGGCGGGCACGGCGACGCTCCGGGTCATTGCGTTCCGCCTGGCACGCCTGATCGAGAAGGAGGGATACAAGGCCACGATCGTCCCAACAGAGGGCAGCGAGTTCGGGTACTGGTACGCAGACCGCGAGACGCTCATGGCTGATATGTCAATCAAGTACGCGGCGTACTGTGCGGGTCTCGGGAACTACGGGATAAACCACCTCCTGATCACGGACGAGTTCGGCCCGCGGGTCCGCATGACCGCCATCGTCACGGACGCCCCTCTCAAGGGACCGGAAGGCCCCCTGCGCCCTCTCCTGAATGAAGACTGCAAGAACTGTATGAAGTGCGTCGAGGCCTGCCCGGCCGCGGCGTTCACCGCCGACGGCGAGATCCGCCGGGAGCGGTGCGCCGAGTATATGTTTCAACCGCTCGGAAGCTCCGGTGCAGCCTCTGTGTCAGGGTATGCCCGAAGTGAGGGTGTGATTCTCGAAGGCTTCCTTCACTTTCGTGTCGGCAAGAGCTCTGCTTTCATCGGATCCGCAGGTCTTCACGGGCCAGGTACCACCGGGTAAACTCCGGATCGTAGATCCAGCAGACCTTGCCCTGTGCATCGATGGCGATCTTACTCGACTCCAGGAGGTACTCGATGATCGTCTTGAACGTCTGGTACATGACCTTCCGCGGCAGGCGCTCCCAGAGTGCCCGGCGGCGGTATTCGCCGCTGTGCTCCCGGATGAAGTCTTCGACCATTCTGATCGTATCGAGTGTGGGTGAATGGGCGGATCCGGCGCTTGCAGACATGATCTCAGGGTTGTTGTATAATTATATATAACAAGTTGATCCGGATGTGGCGGAACGGCTGCGGCTGCCAAGAGAATGAAGCGGCTCTTCCCGGCGAGGATTCTCTCCCGTCCGTGATATTTCCAGCTTGGAAACAAAGTGTTTCCGGAGTGGGAACAACAGCGAACCGTGGCTGAAAGACAAACCCAGAGATCGGTATCACGTCGAGGGGATCGCCCTTTTCGGATCGTATGCCTGCGATGGATTGGAATAGGGCAGCGGTATCGACGTGCTTGTCGAGCTCTGTTCCGGTGGGACCCCTTCGATTTACTCAATGATCATTGTATCATAATAATTCTGGAGATTTTTTATTACCCTCGCCAATGAGTCTTTGTCGTATACGTTACCGAGATATTTCCATTCTGGATAAGGAGACACCGCATCTGGGTATCTAGTAGGCACGTAGACATAGGCCTGCCCCAATCTCGCCGTTTTTACAATCGCAAACCGAGTCTTGTTTCTGTGGAAAATTGCCATGTTTTTCCTTTTTTCATCAAGGGGCAGATCTGAGGTGTCATGTCGGTCGATCACCAATGTAAACGAAATGTCATCACCCAGGCTGGCAATGGCCTCGAGCAGTTTGAAAGCGGCTTCTGCATGCTCCGCGTCTTCCGGCAGCGCCGCGTACTTCCGAAGGTCATCGATAGACTTTGACGGTGGGAATTCATAGAAGTCCAGTAATCTGTTAATAACGTCATCAAAGCTATCTTTCATCGATCCAAGAGCAGAGAGACGAGTATAGGTGTCTTCCCTTATCCGAACATTTTTCCAGTCAAACAAGTTCTTCACCATTTCTTCAACTTTGGTTTCCATTTATCTCACCACCACGCAGCACCCAACGTGCACATTTTGTATACTGTGTATACATGATATACATGATATACATGGTTTCCTGTTCTACTTTGATTATGTTCGATTGGGCGGATGAGTGAGATCGTGCTGTGGTATGAGCCCAGAGAAAACGGCGGGACAGGTAGACTATCATGCAATGAGATTCTCCTGTCGGAGCATATCGAGCAAATCTTCCCACCCTTTATGCAACTCACCCCGTATCATCCAGTGGATCTGACTTAGTAAAAGTCCATAGCCCTTATCTCCCAGCACCGCTCGTGACCCAGATAGACCAACGGTGTTTGCAAGCGATCCCGTTGATTTGAAAGCGGCGTGATACCCTGCTTTTTGTTGGACAAATGCAATATCTGCACCAAAAAGAAATAGATTTGTATAGAAGTTTTGATAGTCCTCATCGACTTCGCTATGCAACTTTGATGAGGCCTCATATAACTTGTTATATGAGTCGATGACAGGTGCATACGTCATTACCGTCTTGACTCCATGTAAACTCCGGTGATTTTCAATAGACAGGTCTATTTCTGGAATTGCAGTGGAGAAGTGCTCGTTTGTAGTTCGGACAACATGGTTAAATTGAACTCCCTTCTCACGGAAAGTCTCGTAATCTTCAAAAAATGTGTCGTTTATTGTTCCTATCTGCTGTATGTAGCCGGCTAGACTGTCTGCTGTTCCTTTATAGCAGTCATCAATGTTTTTCTCTTCGAACAGTGCAATAATATGAAAATCAAGGAGCTGCCGAAAAGATTCGCTTTCGGGATAATGCTCGCCCAGTTCTAAAAGAATCTCCGCGTCAAACCCAGTTCGATTCGCTAATTCACACACTTGATCATTTATTGGATCAAAGTTCGAGGGGTTGAGAACATTACTCGGATCAAAAGTATCCACCTGAATATCGGACACGCAGCCTGTTGTAACAATTGTGGCTGCCACTAACAGTATTACCAGTAGTGAGACGTGGATATTTGAGCATTGGTTCACAATTGAAAAATCCACCCTTTCAAAGATAAATATTTCCTGAAAGCGGCTTCAAGTGGCGTTAGAGGCGTAATCAGTTCCGCACATAACGCCATCGCAGCCCATAGGTGCTCACGCTCTGGCAGGTTCCGTCCGACACCACTCACAGACATTCGTCTGCACCTTCGGGGGTAAGAGACCGCCTTTCCTGGAGTCGTAGGCGTCGCACTGCCGGAGAGTGCCTGCGTGATCCGGTAGGCTATCTTGACGAGCGCCGTTGAGCACGCCGCACAGTAGAGAGAACTTTGGGGTGCGTTTAATCTCTTACATCGCGGGCCCCGCCCGGACGCGAACTCCTGCCTTACCAGAAATCGCGATTCGCGGCATGATGATTGCGTTGTTCGCTATCGCTCGCGATTTATAGTGGATGAGGCTCATACAGACCATATCATGTGTGAGGTTCTATTAGTCAAGAAGCTCATACAATTTTCAATATCGAAAAAATAGTAAAATTTATCATGCGCAAAAATAATTCCTCCAATGAGGTGGTATTCATGGCAAAGAACACCGGTGAGGGGTACAGGAAGGGAGCGGTCAAAGGTAAATCTCAATTCGAGCACTCTGGTACGTATTATAAGCGCGATGGTGATACTGGGCGCATTGTAAGCGGAAAAAAGAGCGGTGGGAAGTATAAGGGCGTTTCACGAGAGTAAAAACATTATCATTGAAATTCTCAGTATTCGAAATACGATTGAGAGCGGTCATCTTGGTGGTTATCCCTAAACACCTCTGCCGGAAGGGGGCACCCATTCGAATACCGTAGACCCTTTCAAACTCCGCTCTTGCAGCAACTTTGTTCCCCGTGGTAATATACGACACTCCAAGAGAGTGGAGTTCAAGTGTTCTATTTTGTAGTCCATCGATGCATTAAATTCCACAAAATATCCGCGGTGCCATTTATCTCCTCTCACTAATGAAGGATAGCTTTATGCCTCATTACTACTTTAGGAATTATTTAGGCGTAAAGATGGCACCGAGAAAGACAAAAAGAGCTCCTCGTGACACTTATAATTATGAATTAACGGGGATGTTTGGGGAAACCGTCTATCATGGGATAACAAATGATCCTGATCGACGAATCCAAGAGCACGCACGCAGTGGAAAAACGTTCAATGGTGCCCGAGTGTCATCAGCAAGATCTAGGATGAGAGCAGATAGTGACGAAACGAAAGCAATTCACCAGTATCAGGACAATAACATCTTTGGAACCCCTCCCCGATATAACAAAGCGAAGGTAAAAGATCCAGATCCTGATCCACTCGGATTATTTGGTCGCCCCTCAAAACGAGGTTCGAAGAAAAACAACGACTTCGGATTTGGGAAACTGTTTTAATTTTATTTTTCTGAAGAGGTTGGGTTCATCTCTGTTGGGTTCTTCTATCAGGACAATAATCATGCTTGCTTTAACCATCTTTTTGATGCTATAGATTTTAGTGACGGAAAATTCTATTTCCATTTGTTTCTTTTCTTGGGGGCAGTCTTCAGTCTGTCGCCAGAGAGAGGAACAACCTCAAACAAAAACACATTTTCAAAACTCAGAACCGCAAACCGTTCAAAAATCAATGCTGCGGGTGGGATCCGAACCCACGATTTCCAGATGTCCCAGGCTTGGACGCACCGTTCTCTCGAAAACCCTATGAGTCTGGCGCCCTAACCGACTAGGCCACCGCAGCATACAAAGTGCAGTATAACAATGCTGTATTGACAAATAAACCTTATGGCTCACCGGAAAAATTGGATGGAGGGTTACTTCGAGTTTCTCTGGATATACACATCGACCGCCGCAGTGATCGCCGCCACGTGTTTCCCATGGCGAAGCGAGGCGGCCAGCGTCTGCATCCGCGCCTCCTCCTCGTGGAGGTAGCGGCGCAGGCTCGTCGCGATGTGCTCCTCCTGCAGGAAGTGCGTGTGGGTGTCGCCGGCGATGAAGTGGGCGTTGTGCATGATCGCGTAGTGGAGCGGGAGCGTCGTCTTCACGCCCAGGATGACGTACTCGTAGATCGCCCGCCGCATCCGCTGGATTGCCTCCTCGCGGTTGGAGCCCAGAGCACAGAGTTTCGAGATCATCGAGTCGTAGTGCGCCGGGATGGTGTAGCCCATGTGGATGCCGGAGTCGACCCGTATCCCCGGGCCGCCGGGAGAGCGGTAGCGGACGATCTTGCCCGGATCCGCGGCGAAGTTGTTCAGCGGGTCTTCCGCGTTGATCCGGCACTCGATCGCATGCCCCCGGATGCCGATATCCTCCTGGTCCATCGCGAGGTCTTCCCCGGCCGCGATCGCGATCTGCTGCTTCACCATATCGATCCCCGTGATGAACTCCGTCACCGTGTGCTCCACCTGCAGCCGGGTGTTCACCTCCATGAAGTAGTGCTTCCCGTTCGCGTACAGGAACTCCACCGTGCCGACGTTCTTGTAGTTCGCCGCCTTTGCGGCCGCGATGGCCGACGCAGTCATCTCCTCCCGGAGAGCGGGCGTCATGATTGGGCAGGGCGCCTCCTCCAGCAGTTTCTGGTGCCGGCGCTGGATCGAGCACTCGCGGTCGTAGAGGTGAACGGTGTGCCCGTTCGCGTCGGCAAGAACCTGGATCTCGATGTGGCGCGGCTTCGTGAGGTATTTCTCCACGAAGATCGTCGGATCGCCGAAGGCCGACTGGGCAATCCGCATCCCCGCATCAATCGCCTCTTCGAGTTCTCCCTCGTTCTCGGCGATGTGCATCCCGATACCGCCGCCGCCCGCGCTCGCCTTCACAATCACCGGGTAGCCGATCTCGGCGGCGACCTTCTTCGCCTCCTCGACGCTCGTCACGCCCTCCGGCGTGCCCGGAAGAACCGGGACGCCGGCCTCGCGCATCATCCGCTTCGACCCGATCTTCGAGCCCAGCGCCTCGATCGTCTTCCACGACGGCCCGATGAACGTCAGCCCCTCTTCCTCGACCAGTTTCGCGAACCCGGCGTTCTCCGCGAGGAACCCGTAGCCCGGGTGGATCGCCTCGGCCCCGGTCTTCAGAGCCACATCGCAGATCCGCTCCTTGTTGAGGTAACTCTTCGACGGGTGCGCCTCCCCGACGCAGAACGCCTCGTCGGCATACTTGACGTGAAGCGCGTTGCTGTCCGGCTCGGAGTAGATCGCGACCGTGTCGATGCCCAGTTCCCGGCAGGCGCGCATGACCCGGATGGCAATCTCGCCGCGATTGGCGATCAGGATCTTATCAAAGTATTTCATCGCCCTGGTAGCCTCACTCAATGACCATCAGCACGTCGCCGTTCTGTACGACGTCCCCGGCGTCCACGAAGATCTCCGAGACCGTGCCGTCGCGGGGGCTGGGGATGGGATTCTCCATCTTCATCGCCTCGAGAACGATGAGCGTATCGCCCTTCCTGACGGCGCCTCCGCGCTCGACCATCAACTTCAGGACCATGCCCTGCATGTTGCTCTTGACGCCGCCGGCGACATCCCCGCGGGGAGCCCTGGCCGACGAGGCGGCGGCCGACGGAGCCGTGACCGAGCCCCCCTCCACAGTGACGATTCGGACCGAGAAGATCTCGCCGTCTACCTCCACCTCCATGGAGCGGGGGATCTCCGCAACCCCGGCCGGTGCGGCGGCCGCCTTCTCAGGGATCGCCTCGGGCTGGCGTTCGCCCCGGAGGAACGACGGCGCGATGCTCGGGTAGAGGATGTAGGTGAGGACATCCTCTTCCCGGTTGACGAGACCCTGTTCCGTCGCCTCCTTCTTCATCTGCTCGTAGATGGGCGCGAGTTGATCCGCCGGACGAACCGTAATCGGCAACTCGTTGCCGATGATCATCTTCCGGATCTCCGGACTGATCGGGGCGGGAGGACGACCGTAGAGGCCGAGGACGTAGTCCTTCACCTCATTCGTCACGTTCCGGTAGCGCTCCCCGTTCATGAGGACGTTGAAGACCGCCTGGGTGCCCACGATCTGGCTCGTCGGCGTAACGAGCGGCGGGTAGCCGAGATCCTCCCTCACGCGGGGAACCTCGTGGAACACCTCGTCAAGACGGTCGAGCGCGTCCTGCTCCTTGAGTTGCGAGACGAGGTTCGAGATCATCCCGCCCGGGAGCTGGTAGATCAGCACATCGGAATCGACCCTTCCCGTGATGGCATCGCAGAGAGAGTCGTACTTCTCCCGCAGGTCCAGGCAGACGTTCCTGACCTTCCGGAGCGGGAGAAGATCGATGCCCGTGTCGCGCGCCGTCCCGGCGACGCTTGCAACGACGCTCTCCGTCGGAGGCTGGGAGGTGCCGAGGGCAAACGGCGACATCGCCGTATCCAGGATATCCACGCCCGCATCGATCGCTGCCTGGTAACTCAGGGGCGCGACGCCGCTCGTGCAGTGGGAGTGGAGGCAGACCTTGACATCCGCTTTCTTCTTGATCCCCGTGATGAGGTCGCGGGCATCGTGCGGCATGATCAGGCCGGCCATATCCTTGATGCAGATCGAGTCGCAGCCGAGCGAGTAGAGTTCTTCCGCCATATCGACGAACGTCGCGACGGAATGGACGGGGCTCGTCGTATAGGAGATCGCACCCTGCAGGTGCGCCCCGACGTTCTTGACCTCCGCCATCGCTTTCTTCATGTTCCGGATATCGTTCAGTGCATCGAAGACCCGGAATATGTCGACCCCGTTTCGCGCCGACGCCTCTACGAACTTTTCCACCACGTCATCAGGGTAGTGCCGGTAGCCCACGAGGTTCTGACCGCGCAGAAGCATCTGGATCGGGGTGCGCTCGAGCTCTGCCTTCAGCACCCGAAGACGTTCCCAGGGATCGTCGTTGAGGAACCTGATGCAGCTGTCAAAGGTCGCCCCGCCCCATGCCTCGACGGAGAAGAAGCCCACTTCGTCGATGGCCCGGGCAAGAGAGAGCATATCCTCAGTCCGGAGGCGAGTGGCGATGAGCGACTGATGCGCGTCCCTAAGCGTGGTATCGGTGATATTGAGTGAATCTGATTTGGCAGCACACATCGAATTGTACACCTCGAAGGGCTGAGAAGATATCGATAAAGCCTCTCAAAAATTCATCCTACTAATATAAAAACGTCACGAAGAGGTAGAGCCGATAAAAAGGCGGGCATTATGGCCATTATTGTGGCGGGGACGTCCAGAGGATCCGTCCTGAAGCGGGGACATATCTTCCCCCCGGTCGTGTACCCCCGTACCACAAGCAGCCGTGCAGTCTCGTCGGCCCGCCGGATCTCTGTGACGATGAGGGTGACGGCGAGCGGTACGATAGAACGGACGCCCGGCCGGATACCTTTCAGTGCCATCGCCGTCCGCACCTGTTCGATCTCCTGACGGAGCACGGAAATGCCGGAAATTCCCATCTCGGCGACGAGCCCGACCTCGAACCCCACACGGTTCCCGAGAGCCCAGACCGCCACGGCAAGCACTTCTCCATCCTCCGTCTCCGTATATGCCCACGCCGCGAGGAGAAGGATCACGGTCATCCGGAAGAAGTAGGAGAGCCCCGCGCCGCCGCCCCACGCGGAGACGAGCGCCGTTGCGGCGACCATCCCAACGAGCGGCAGCAGCACCCCCGGCCGGGGGAGTGATCCTGTACGCGGCGTAAAGAGCAGCCACCAGACGAGTGCGGCGGCGGCTCCCACGGTGCTCGCGAACGCGGCGAGCGAGAGGACGGCGACGGAAAGAAGCCTCAGCCGCGGATCCTGCATAGCGCCTCCCGGGCGTCGGAGAGCCTGATGTTCATCGGCCGGGCGCCCTGTTCCAGAGCATATCGTAGATACGGCGGAGCGTGCCGCCAGGAGGGGATCGCGCCGGGCACGCTGCCGCGGGCCGCAAGAACGCCTTCCTCCATCTCCCAGATGGCGTCCACCCGGGGAAGAACCGCGCGCTCGTGCGAGAAGACAATCGTGATGCCGGCATCCCGCTCTTCGAGCATCCTGCAGGCCTTCCTCTTCGCGGTGCAGTCGAGCGAGGCGAACGGTTCGTCCAGGAGCAGCAGATCCGGGTCTCGCAGGATCGCGCATGCCAGGGTCAGCCGTTTGAGTTCGCCGCGGGAGAGGTGGAACGGGTCGTCGTCCGCACGCGCCGACAACTCCGCGAGCCTGAGCGCGTCATCCGGGATAAGACCCCAGGACGCGGCCTCCCCGGCAACCGTCGGAGAGGTGACGTGGTGTTCGGGGAACTGCAGCAGGAGCTGCGTCGACAGAACGTCGTGCCGCCGGACAGCCCCGCTCTCGGGCCGGAGGAGCCCCGCAAGCAGAAGAGCAAGCGTCGACTTCCCGCTCCCCACCGGCCCGCTGACCAGGTGCACGCCTTCGTCGAATGTGCCGCTGCCCCGGAGGGTGAACGAGTCCCGCGCGAAGACGAGGTCCGCAAGTTCGACCCTCACCGGCAGACCCTCCAGATCGTGGGATAAAAGCACGTCTCCTCGAGCGCGGCGAAGACCTCCTCCGGCGTGCCGTGGTGCCGGACGCGGCCGTTCTCCATGAAGAGGACGTAGTCTGCGGTAGCCGCAACGTCCATCGACTGCGTGCACCAGAGCACGTGGGCTACGGCGCTCTCCTGCACCACGCGCCGGACGCGCTCCGCCGTCATACCGTCCAGGTGCGAGTCGGCCTCGTCCAGGACGAGCACCTCGGGGTCGCCGGCGCAGGCGGCGGCCAGCGCGACGAGCGCCTTCTCCCCCCCGGAGAGGGCCGGGATCTTCTTGCCGAGGAGGTGCGGGATGCCGACCTGCCCCGCGGCCGCCCGGACCATCCTGTCCGTCTCGGGGCAGGGGAGATGGCGGAACCGGGGCATCGCCGCGATCTCGTCGTAGACCCGGGAGAAGAGGAGCGTCCGGTCGGGGAACTCCCCCACCCACCCGACCTTCACGGCGGACGGAGGACGGCCGAGGAGCCGGACCGATCCTGCTTCGGGCTCCTCGATGCCGGAGCAGACCGAAAGCAGCGTCGTCTTGCCGCTCCCGTTCGGCCCGATGACGGCGATATGGCGCGCATCTGTTGTGAGGTCGGGGACGTCGAGCAGCCGGTGCCGGAGATCGGTGATACGGATCATGCCACCCGTTTTCCTATGGTATAGGCGGCCGCGACCTTCACGACCTCGCCGACGGCGAATGGCGCGACGCCGACCAGGATGGCCTGGTAGAGGGAGAGCGATGCCGAGCAGGCGAGCCATGCGACGCCGAAGGCGTAGGTGAGAACGGTCGCCGCGATCAGCCCCGCGATCCGTGCCGCCGGCGACTTATGTTCGTAGGCGAGCCCGGCGACGAGGGCGGCGGGGATGAAACCGATCAGGAACCCGCCCGTGGGCCCGAGAAGCACTCCGAGGCCCGCCGTGCCGTTGTGGTAGACCGGGAGACCTGCCGCCCCGAGGAGGACGTAGAGAGCGACGGGGATCGCCCCGTACCGTTTCATGACGATCCCGGATAACAGGACGAAAAGGGTCTGGAGCGTGAGCGGAACCGGGGGGAGTGGTATGGAGATCCAGCTCCCGGCGGCGATCAGCGCGATGAATGTACCGCTGTAGGCGAGAATACGGGCCCGGTGAATCATATCGACCATTTTAATTGAACGGCCGACGATAAAAACCCTGTCAACCAAAAAAATATGTGGTGGTTGACAAAGGTGCTAGAACTGGAAACAGTCCCCGGCAATGACCCGCTCAACCTTCCCGTTGTCCTTCCGGATGATCAGGGCGCCGTGGGCGTCGATATCGATCGCCTCTCCCGCGAAGGTCTTATTGATCGTCTTGATGACCACCCGCTGGTCGATCGTCATGGAGAGGCTCTTCCACTCGCGGATGATGGAGTCGTATTCGCCGTCCTCGAGCTGCTGATAGCGCAGTTCGAGCTCCCGGAGAACCCGGGCAAGCAGCGCCACGCGATCGACCTCGTGGCCGACCTCCGCTTGGAGCGAGGTCAGGATATCCTTCAGGGGAGGCGAGAGATCGGTGAGCGATATGTTCGCGTCGATCCCGATCCCCAGGAGGGCGTAGTGCACGGTATCCGCCTCGGCAGTAAGTTCCAGGAGCAGGCCGGCGATCTTCTTGTCCCCGATAAAGATGTCGTTGGGCCACTTGATGAGCGCACTGATGCCGTACTCCTTGCGGATGGCACGGGCAATCGCGACCGACCCGGCCATGGTGATCATGAAGAGGTGGTCGAGCGGGATCTTCGGTTTCAGAAGAATGGTAATCCAGATGCCGCCGGCAGGCGAGACCCAGGCGCGTCCGAGCCTTCCTACCCCTCCGGTCTGCTCCTCGGCGATGATCACCATGCCGTGCAGTTTTTCAGGATCGGTCTCGGCGGCAAGTTTCTTCGCGATCCAGCCCGTGGAGGCGGTGCTCTCGAAGTGACGGATCTGCCGCCCGATGACCCGTGTGCGGAGCATCTTGTTGATCTCGTAGGGAAGGAGCCGGTTGGTCTTCTCCTCGAGGCGGTAGCCTTCCGCCCGGGACGACGATATCTCATACCCCAGTCTCCGGAGTTCGCGTATCTGCTTCCAGACAGCCGACCGGGTGATGCCCAGCTGCTCTGCAATCCGTTCCCCCGATACCGGGCCGGGCGATTCTTCGAGAATCTTCAGTACGTTGATTGCCGTATCCTTCATGTCCATTACCTTTTCGCTGCAGGCGACTCGGTCGGGAGCGGACACGGGTCCTCGCCGCAGACCTGTCTCCGGATCACCGTGCTCTGCTCCATAAAACCCGCCAGATCAAAGATGCCGGTCAGATCGACGATGCCGATTGCGCCGATTGCGCTGCCGTCTTCGTCCCTTACCGGCGCCACCACCACCGGGATGCCTTTGTACGGGCCGCTCGGCGGCCTGACCCTCTTCGTTACATTCTCCGCCAGGACTTCCTCGAGGATCGGGCCGGTGTAGGCCTCGTCGATCACCTCTCCGTCCTCGACCCTGACTCCGGGGCGTTCGCGGGACCGTGCCGTAACGGGCAGCCGACCAAGTAGATCGTGGATACATACCACGATCGGAATGAGATCGCGCGCGCTCGAAGACGCAGAGACGATGTATTGATCCATGGCCGTATCCATACTGTTCATCACGGTTTATCTAAAATAATGTTTCCCTATCATCGCAGGAGAATTCCTTCAGGAATTCACGCGACGGGTACTCATGGATACTGGTGACCAGGATCATCCCGCTGCCGAGCGGCTTCCCGACGAGGAGCGGCTCGCCATCGGGGGTGGCGGCAAGCGTCTCGCCGCCGTGTGACGGAAACGAGCCGTCGCACTCGACGGCGTCGAGGTCGTACCCCGAAAAAAGGGAGTTGAAGGGCCCCTCCCCGGCAAACCGGACGGCACGCGGACCGTAGGCGAACGAGTAGGTCACCGGGAACGGGAGCCAGTCGTAAGCGTCCGTGCGCGAGCATCCCGCGCCGAAGACCAGCAGCCGGCCGCCGTTCTCGACGAACCGCCGGATACGGCCTTCTGCCGCCCGGAGAGCGGGGAGAAGGTTCGAGTAGGCCGGATTCGCAAACCCCGTCGGTATGATGAGCGCACCAAACCTCCCGCGCCAGAAGGGAGATGCGAGCATGTTCGGGTTGACCGACTCGCAAGCGCCGCCGCAGTCCTCGATGAGGCGCGAGAAGATCAGGGGGTTGTCCCAGAGCAGCCCCGTCCTGCCGGTCACCCCTTGATCACCCCGAGCGGGTCGAGCCTTGCAACGATCTTCGAGAGGCCTGCCTCGTGCACGACGCGGACGACCTCCCCGCTTGGCTTGTAGACATCAGGGGCCTCCTCTGCAAGGACGGAGTCGCTGTGGGCACGCACCAGGATGCCCTCTCCCGCGAGGCGTTCACGGAGTTCCTTGCCGCGGATCTCTTTCTTGGCCTTCGACCGGCTGAGCACTCTCCCCGCGCCGTGGCAGGTGCTCCCCCACGTCTTCTGCATCGCGGCCGTCGTGCCGTGGAGGAGGTAGGATGATGTCCCCATGCTCCCGGGGATGATCACCGGCTGCCCGACCGCGGCATACTGCCGGGGAACGCCCTCCGCTCCCGGGCCGAACGCCCGCGTCGCGCCTTTGCGGTGGACGCAGACCTCCATCGAGACCCCGTCGACGTCGTGGCGCTCGAACTTCGCGACGTTGTGCGCGACGTCGTAGATGAGCCGCATCTCGTCGTAATCGATCCCGAAGAGGTGTGCGAAGACCTTCCTCGCTTCGTGCATGATGACCTGCCGGTTTGCCCAGGCGTAGTTTGCGGCCGAGACCATGCCCCCGTAGTAGGCACGGCCTTCCGGGGAGTCGATCGGGGCACAGGCGAGCTGCCGGTCGGGGAGACGTATCCCGTACTTCGGAAGCGCGCCCTCAAGCGTCCGCAGGTGATCGGTCGCGACCTGGTGGCCGAGGCCGCGTGAGCCGCAGTGCACCATGAAGCAGACCTGCCCTTCGGCGATCCCGAAGGCTTTCGCCGCTTCGGGGTCGACGATCTCCCTCGCCACCTGGACCTCCAGGAAGTGGTTGCCGGCGCCGAGCGTCCCGAGCTGCGGCAAACCCCGCTGGCGCGCTTTGGCGCTGACCGCGTCGGGGTCGGCACCCGGCATCGCTCCCTCGCCCTCGCACCGGACGAGGTCGACTTCGGTGCCGAGCCCGCGCTCGACCGCCCACCGGGCGCCGTCGACCATGACCGCGGAGAGGTCCTTGTTCGAGATCCGCATGGCGCTCTTTGCGCCCACGCCGGTCGGCACGGCGTCGAAGAGCCGTTCGATCAGTTCCCGTTTCTTGCCGGCGAGATCGGCCTCGATCAGGGGTGTCGTGATCAACCGGACGCCGCAGTTGATGTCGAACCCGACCCCCCCGGGGGAGATGACCCCTTCGGTCATATCGAACGCGGCGACGCCGCCGATGGGAAACCCGTATCCCCAATGGATGTCGGGCATGGCAAGCGAGTGCTTCACGATCCCGGGGAGCGTCGCGACGTTCGCGAGCTGGCGGACGGCTCCCTCTTCGAGCGTCTCCGCCAGTCTCCGGGAGAGGAAAAAACGCCCCGGCACCCGCATATCGGGAACGTATCCGATAGGAACCTCCCATTCGAGGTCCCCGATCTTATTGATTCCGGTAAGCATGGCAATCACTCAGATGTCGAAGATGATCTCCACCACGTAGCCCTCTTCTTCTTTAACGATTTCGAGCCCGAAGTAGGATATGCCCTTGATGAGCGCTCCCGCCGAGTGCCGCGCGGGGTCGAACGGCTCGCCCCTGAGGACGGCGGAGAGCCGGGTGCCCCGGAGATCGACGTCAAAGGTGCAGAAGACGGTGTTCTCGACCTCGGTGACGAAGAGCAGTTCCGAGAGGTAGTCGATGAGAAGCGATTCGAGGTTCTCCGCCTCGATCTCGATCCTCCGCTCGACACCCCTCTCCTCGCAGGGGCCGTACATCACGTGGAACATCGCGCGGCCTGCCTCGGCAAAGAGTTCGGCCAGGTCCGCGCCCCGCACCCGCATGAGGACGTCGGCGGTGTGCTCCAGTTCTTCGAAGCTCATGATCTAGAAGTCTTCGTAGAATATAGGAATCATTCCTCTGTGGATGGAATCGATGTAGCGGGCCTGATACTTTGAGATGTAGACGGTATAGTCACCGATCGAAACCTGCAGGTCGGTCGCCTTCGGGGGTTTGACCGATACCGGCAGGAGAATGGGTCCGCTGCAGGATGTGCTCACCCGGAAGTCGCGTTTCCTCTGGAGGATATACGATCGAACATCCTCCGTGACGTATATGCCCTGTGATCGACCTGGCTCCCCAACATCGCTCTGCATGGTAGTCTCTCATATTGGTGCTGGGGCTAAAAAAAGAGGTAGGGTTTCCGGGAACTATGTCGCCACGAGGATATTCGCCACCACGTCCACGTACTGATCCTTCAACTCGTAGATGGAGTTCGTCCCCTCCGCGTTCCGCCTCACGTGCAGGATGCCGATACGGGATGCGATGATGCCTACCATCGACGCAATGGAGTGGTAACTGACCGAGAACCGCTCCTGCAATTTCTCGTAGATCTGGGGTATGGTGAGAGATTTTACTTTGACGAAGAGGTTGAGCAGTTCATGCCGGATTCCATCCCGGTCACGTGAGAGATAACCTTTGAGTCGAGATTCTATCTCTTTTTTGAGCTCACCGGGCGATCTCATATGTGCTTGTGATTCGGGATTTTATATATATCTTTTCTTTTCATTCGTTAAATCGGGCATTCTGCCAGGAGGACGACAATTGTCTGACGAAATGATGCCATGTCGTTTCGCGTGACGCCGTTTCCCGCGATTTCGGATATTATTGGTTTGATCTGCTTTTAACGGGAAATAATCGCGATTAAGCGCCGCCGCCGTTCCCCGCCCGCCTCCACGGCGCGCATATGCCGCACCCCCTTCTTGAGGTGGACGAGACGCCCGAAGCGTGAACGTCGCCGGTGCGACCGGGGATGTGCATGCGTCGGAGCGATACCGCGTGAGGGAACGCTCCCGATAAAGTATCCCCTGCGGTGCCCGGCCGGGAACTCATTCCTACCGGGTATTTCAGTAATATCCGGACGAATCTCGGGTTCCACCGTATATCCATGGAGTAACCCTTTAACCTATCACACTCGTACAATTATACAGCATGGAATTTTCCGGATATGACATCAACAAATACTCTCCGCGGCAGATGGTAGCGCTGCCCCTCGTCCTTCTCCTCCTTGCCGGGGTCTTGCTTGGCTACACCATGCTCACCACCGGCCTGCCCCTGACACCGGGCATCGACTTTGCGGGAGGAACGGCGGTCACGGTCTTCACATCCGACAGCAGAGAGACGATCGAGGCAACGTTCGCCGGGTATCCGCTCCTATCGGTGGGTGAGGGTGTCGGCAATGGGAAATACATCCAGTTCGGCCCGATGGGCGATGACCGGTTCCAGAGCCTCACCGCGCTCATCAACGAGAGGTATCCCGATGCAAAGGTAGACCAGATCGGCGAGACATTTGGAAAGACGCTCCAGGGCCAGGCCTTTCTCGCCATGATCTTCTCATTCATCGGCATGGCCGTCGTGGTACTTATCGCGTTCCGTAGCGTGGTGCCGGCGGGTGCGGTCGTCCTCGCGGCCTTCGCCGACATCGCCATCACCGCCGGGGTCATGCAGATCATCGGCATCCCGCTCTCCCTCGGGACAACGGCGGCCCTGCTGATGCTGATAGGTTACTCCGTCGACAGCGACATCCTGCTGACGACGCGCCTCCTGAAGCGCAAGGGGAAACTCGAAGAAAAACTCGCCGGCGCGTTCAGGACCGGGATCATCATGACGACCACGACGCTTGCGGCCATCGCCGCGATGTGGGTCGTCGCCACGGCGGGACAGATCCAGATCATCAGCGAGATCGCGAGCGTCCTCCTCATCGGGCTCTTTGTTGACCTGATGAACACCTGGATGCTGAACGCCGGAATTCTGAAAGAGTACATCCTCCGGGGGAATAAGAGATGAACGGCGAAACCATCAAGACTCTCGTCAAAGACTGGCGGGTCGCCCTGGTGCTCCTGCTGGTCGTCGGCTCGCTCGTCGGTATCTACCTCGCCCCCCCGAACCCGGAGAGAGGGCTTGAAGGGAACCTCCAGTTCGGCCTCGATCTCCAGGGCGGCTCATGGCTGCAGATGGAGTTCCAGTCCGTGGTCGTGGCCTACTCGACCGACGGATCGGTCGGCGACCTCATTGAGAACCTGCGTACAGGTCTTGAGACCGAGGTCATCCAGATCGACGCGAACCATCTCGAGATCCGGAAGAGCGTCACCCGTGCCGACCTCGAACCGATCTTCGCGCAATCGGGCGCCTCGATCGTCGGCTACCAGAAGGGCGTATCGCCGTTCACCGCAGACGAAGTGAAACGGATCCTGAACGAGAAGGTGAACGCTCTCGGGATGCAGGATGCGAGGATCAACCTGCTCACCCCGACGGGGAGTGAGTACCCGCAGTACGTGCGGATAGAGCTCGCCGGCGTGGATATGACGACGGCACAGGAGATTGTCGGCACCCAGGGCCTCTTTGAGATACGGGTCCAGACAACCGGGAACGAGACCGAGCACGTCCTCTACGGCGACCAGATCACCAGCGTCGGCGTGCCGCAGAAGGACTACGATGGCCGCTGGGGCGTCGGGTTCTCGCTCACCGATGCGGGTGCGGAGGCCTTCCGGGAGGCTGCCATCGAATCCGGAGCGGTCAACAACCCGAACGCTCACAACCTCGTGATGATCCTCGACAACGAGACCGTCTACAGTGCTCCCCTCGGCGGGGACCTTCCGGCACAGCTCCGGTCGGGCCCGGTCAGGTCGCTCTCCGCGAGCACCGGCACCGGCGACGCCGGGCTTGAAGATGCGATGACGCTCCAGATCCACCTGCGGGCCGGCGCACTGCCGGTGAAGGTGGAGATCGTCGGCTCCGGCTCCGTTCCCGCGGCGCTCGGCGAGCAGTTCAAAACGACGGTCGCCCTTGCCGGGCTGCTCGCACTGCTCACGGTGGGAGTCGTCGTCTACTACCGCTACCGCGAGCCTTCGATCGTTCTCCCGATGGTCGCGACCAACCTTGCGGAGATCATCATCCTGCTCGGAATCGCCCGGTTCATCATCCAGCTCGATCTCGCCACCATCGCCGGTCTGATAGCAGTGGTGGGTACCGGCATCGACCAGCTTGTCATCATCACCGATGAGGTTCTCCACGAAGGGCGTGTTCCGTCGCCGAACCTTTACATGAAACGCTACGGGCGGGCGCTCGGTATCATCGCCGTTGCCGCCGCGACGGT
Source organism: Methanoculleus chikugoensis (assembly GCF_900095385.1). Classification (GTDB taxonomy): domain Archaea; phylum Halobacteriota; class Methanomicrobia; order Methanomicrobiales; family Methanoculleaceae; genus Methanoculleus; species Methanoculleus chikugoensis_A. Next base: position 1,566 of record NZ_FMID01000041.1, on the reverse strand, counting down.
CGTCATCGCCATGCTCCCGCTGGCGCTGATGGATCTCTCCACCCTCAGAGGCTTCGCCATCATCACCATACTCGGTGTCCTGATCGGCATCCTGGTCACCAGGCCCGCGTACGGAAAGATAATCATGGCGATACTCTCAAAATAACAACCCTACAACAACCTCTGTAGTGCGGATAACAGATCGAAAAGGGTATTATAACCCTGCCCCCTCTGTTATCTATGGGAACTGGAGTCGGTCGGATCGAGGAGTTCACTTCTCTCCTGGGCAACCCTCGATCCGCGTCCAACTATCGTAGCGCTGTGCGGCGCTACCTCGATTTTATTTACGGTCCGGTGCGGGAAGGCAAGATCGCCACGCCTGAGGAGGCACAGCGGTACGAGGAACTTGCAGAGGAGTACTTCACCGGGGATCACAACCCCGCGATCGATCTGCAGCGGTTCGCGGCATCCCTCAATGCATCGAGAACCCCGCCGAAGTCGGCGATCTTCTGGCTCTCCATCGTCAAGGAGTTCTTCAAGTTTTCCGGCGTGCCGGTGGACGACGACCTGTGGCGGACGGTGAAGCGGCGAGGCCCGAAAGGCCGCCGGGCACGGACTCAGGAGGCGACGTTCGACAAGGAGACGATCCAGAAGATTCTACCGCACATGCCTCTCCTGGCGAAGGCGGTCTTCCTGACGCTGATCAGCTCGGGGATGCGGGTTGGTGAGTGCCTGCAGTTGTCGCTCGCGGACTTCCACCTCGACGAGGAGCCGGCCCGGATCGCGATCCCGGGCCACATCCCTAAGAACGGCGAGCCCCGCACCACCTTCATCTCCCGGGAGGCTGCGGCGGCGGTCCGGGACTGGTTGGTCGTCCGGGAAGACTGGATGCTGTCTGCAGCGAACCGGAACCGCGGTCTGCTCAAGCATTACGGGAAAGAGTATATGCAGAAGCAGATCGAGGGAGACGACCGGCTCTTCCCGGTGCAGGCGAGCACGGTCCGGGAGGGGTTCGTCGGCGCCCTGGAGAAGGTCGGCCTGGATGAGAAGGATCCGAAGACGAACCGGTTTAAGATCCATCTCCATATGTGCCGGAAATACTTCCGGACCGTCATGGCGCAGCGGATCCCTCTGGATGCGGTGGAGCTGATGATGGGACACGACGGTTACCTGACGGACGCCTATGTCCGGTATACGGAGAACGAGCTCCGGCAATACTACCTGCAGGCAGAGGGGGCCGTCTGTGTCGGGGTCGCGGACGAAGTGGCGGCGGCGGTCGTGGGTGGACGCCTTGACGTGCTCCAGGAAGAGAACGCCGCCCTACGAGGAGAGCTCAACCAGATCCAGCGGCAGCTCGTGGCAATGAACGCGATGCAGGCCGATGTGGGCGCTACCCCGGAGGCGCTGCAGCGGTTGGTGGATGCACGGATCCGGGCGATGAAGAATAGTGGGGAGATTTAACCCTGAGGGCAAGAGAAACTTATTTTATGTACGCCGGGATATTATATCGTATCAGGAGGGAAAGAAGATGGCAAAACCGATAGAACTTGGGCTTGTCCTGGAGGGGGAAGACGCCCGGCGGTTCCA
>NZ_FMID01000061.1 GCF_900095385.1 Methanoculleus chikugoensis | reverse complement strand
CCCTCCCCTGTCCCCACCCCCCTCACGGCGATATCCCCACGGTCCAGCGTATCGGGACAACTGGGGAATATCAGGACAATCAGGAAAGATTGCAACGCAGGCCATCATCTTACAGAATATATGCCCAACCTATTTGCCCCCGTCAGACAGATGGTATACCGTGATCGGCAGCCTCGACCCCGACCAGAACCAGCGCGAACGCCGGCTCCTCGACGCCGTCCAGGCAGAGGGGGCGACGCCGGAGGCCATCGACCTCTTCCGCGACCTCATCCTCTCGTACTTCCGGGCCCACGGCCGCGACCTCCCCTGGCGGCACACCACCGATCCCTACCGGATCCTGGTCTCCGAGATCATGCTCCAGCAGACGCAGGTCGAGCGGGTCGCCGTGAAATACACTGAGTTCCTCGAACAGTTCCCCGACTTCGGGAGCCTTGCCCGTGCCCCCAGAAGCGAGGTGCTCCTCACCTGGCAGGGCATGGGCTACAACCGCCGGGCAATCGCGCTCCAGGAGACCGCACGGCGCGTGACGGAGGAGTACGGCGGCGACCTGCCCGCCGACGTCGAGACGCTCGCGACCTTCCCCGGGATCGGAAAGGCGACCGCGGCGGCGATCTGCGCATATGCGTTCAACATGCTGGTCGTCTATATCGAGACGAACATCCGGCGGATCTTCATCCACTTCTTCTTCCAGGACCGGGAAGGCGTCCGGGACGACGAGATCCTCCCGCTCGTGGAGAGGACGCTTTACCGCGAGAACCCCCGGGAGTGGTATAGTGCGATGATGGACTACGGTACGGTCTTGAAGAAGCGGACGGCGAACCCGAACCGGAGGAGCGCCTCCTACTCCCGGCAGAGCCGGTTCGAGGGGTCCGACCGGCAGATCAGGGGGCAAATCCTCGCGCTCGTCCTCGCAGAAGGGACAGTCACGGAGAAGGAGGTGATCCTCCGGCTCTGCGAAGAGCCCGGGCGGGTGAAGCGGATCCTCGGCGACCTCGCCCGCGAAGGGTTCGTCGCCGAGAGCGGGGGCACGTATGCTTGCCGGTAAGGTTGAAGTCTGGCGGGCGTCACCCTTGATGGAATGAAGATCGGCTACCCGTGCATCAACCGGAGCATCGGCTGCTCCTCGGGCCGCACGTTCCGGCTCTCCTCCTACTCCGGCGAACGGCTGGAGGAGACCGTCCGGGAGAACCTCAGGTGTCTTGGAGAGATCCTCCGCTTCAACCGGAGAGCGTGCATCCTCTTCTTCCGGATCGGCTCCGGCCTCGTGCCGTTCGCATCGCACCCGGTCTGCACCGCCGACTGGCAGGAGACCTTCGCAGAGGGGTTTCGCGGTATTGGCCGGTTCGTTCGCGAGCACGATATGCGAGTCTCCATGCACCCCGACCAGTTCGTCGTCATCAACGCGAAAGATCCCGATATCGTCAGACGGAGCGTCGCGGAACTCCGCTACCACGCCGCCCTTCTCGACGCGATGCACCTCGACGAGACCGCGAAGATCCAGATCCACGTCGGCGGGGTCTACGGCGACCCGGGATCCGCCATGGAACGGTTCTGCACGGAGTATTCCCGGCTCGACGAGAGCATCCTTCGCCGGCTGGTCGTCGAGAACGACGACTCGCGGTACACCCTGGCCGACTGCCTCCGCATCCACGAGGAGACCGGTATCCCGGTGCTCTTCGACGTCTTCCACCACACTGTCAACCCCTCCGGCGCCGGGGTGGCCGAAGCGGTCGAACTCTCCGGCGCGACCTGGCAGCCTCGCGACGGCATCCCGATGGTCGATTACAGCACCCCGATGCCCGGCGGCCGGAAGGGGCGGCACGCGGAGAGCCTTGATGCTGCCGACTTCGAGCGGTTCCTCGCCGGGACCGCACCGGCCGACATGGACATCATGCTCGAGATCAAGGATAAGGAGAAGAGCGCTCTTGCCGCTGTCGGGATCGCCCGCCGGGACGGGCGGTTCCGCCTGCCGCGAGAGCGGTAGCCCCGTCAGGGGGTGACGATCTCCAGTGTCGGCGGGACGAGCGCCGACGCTATCGCGTGGCAGATCCCGTTCGTGCAGAACGCATCTGCTTCAACGATGGGGACGCTGTTGACGGTGATCCCCCGGTCAGACGACCGTATGACCAGATCCGTCCCGAGGCTCGACCTGACGGCGGCGATGCTCCGGAGATCCTCCGAGGTCAACCGCCCCGGCACGACGTGGTAACTCACGATCAGGAGGAGTTTATCCGCATCCTGCCGGATCTCGTCCATCCGATCCTTCGGAACCCTCGAAAACGCCTCGTCCGTCGGGACGAAGACCGTGAACGGCCCTCTCTCGCGGAGCATCGGTTCCATGCCGGCAATCCGGATCAGATCGAGAAACGTTCCAAGGCTCCCGGAATCCTCCAGGGTTTCGATGATACTCTTCATGCTGCTCTCTCCACGCGCACCACTAACCGTACCGGATTATTTATACGTTCCGGCTACCCGCGTGCGGCGACCGTTCTTGCAACGGGCGGCAGGAGCAGTGCGGAGACCGCGTGGCAGATCCCGTTGGTGCACCATGCATCGGACTCCACGACCATTGCACCGTTGACCAGCACCCCCTCCGGCGCAACCTCCACGGTCAGGTCATCGCCCTGGAGCGACCGGAGCGTCCCTATGCCGAGCAGATCGATCATGGAGTGCACTCCGGGGACGATATGATAGTTCAGGATATCGCCGAGCCGGTCGGCGTTCCGGAGGATGGCCTCGAGTTCGGGGCGGGGGATCTCCCGGAAGACATCGTCGTCCGGGACAAAGAGCGTATACGGCCCATCGCTCTCGAACCGCTCCTCCATACCGGCCGCCCGCACGAGGTCGAGAAAGACGTCGAACGAACCCGAGTCACGCAGGGTCGCGAGGATACTCTTCATGCAAACCAGCTCCCGGCGGGAGTTGGAGGGGCACGAGTATATATACCTACGGACAATCTCGCACGGCTCGGAGAACCGACCTCCTGCCGATCTGCGCCGCCGGGAAGGAGGAACCTATCTCTTCACCCGCGCCTCGACCACGCGCGGCAGGAGCACCCTGTCGATGACGTGGTAGATGCCGTTCGTGCACTCGACGTCGGGCTGGATGACACCGGCATCGTTCAGCCGTACCGCGCCGGGAGGCCCCGTGATCTCCAGGTAGTCGCCCTGCAGCGTCCTGATCGCCTCCATCCGTGAGAGATCGTGCATGGTGAGTTTGCCCCGGATCACGTGATACCCGATCATGGCCGTGAGCCGCTCCCGGTCAGCCGTGACGGCGTCCAGCGCTTCCCGGGAGAAGCCGGAGTACGCCTCGTTCGTTGGGAACAACGCAGTATACTCTCCCCCTTCCCGGAGCGCCTCCGCCATCCCTCCGGCCTGCAGCATCGCAACGGAGGTGCTCAACCGGCCGTCTTCCCGGGCCGTCTCAAAGATACTCTTCATGGGTAACCCCCGGATCATTTGGCTAGATATATAAAATTACGGACATGATACTCCCGGCCCGGGGAGAGGGTGCCGGGTGAGAAGAGCGCCGTATCCTGCCGCTGTCTTCTGCCGGGAAGAAAAAAAGGTTTCCGGCCGGACGATGCTCTCCGGCTCAGGTTCAAACGTTCGTCGACAGGTAGGCCTGTTCGGCCTGCGCAAGCGTCGCAAAGGGGACGCTGTCGAGGACATGGATGATCCCGTTCTCCGCCTCGATGTCTCCCTCGAGTACGACGGCCGTGTCCACCTGCGTACCCCGATCGGTCTTCCTGACCATGATGTTGTTTCCTTCGACGGTCTGCACGACGTTCTTTTTGAGCAGCGCCTCAAGCGTGCACTTGTGATTGCCAATCGTGAAGAAGTCGATCAGATGTGAGAGCATCTGTTTATCGTTCATGATCATCGACCGGTTCGGCTCGGGGATCGCGTCCCATGCCGAGTCGACCGGGGCAAAGAACGTCATCGGCCCTTCGCCCTGCAGCGTCTTATCCTCGCCGAGGGTCCGGATAATCTCGGTCAGCCGGCCGAACCTGCCGTCGTTCTGCAATGTGTCAAAGATCTTCGCCATAACCAGGTACCTCCCTGTGGGGCGGTTCGTGGTATGTTCTCATATATAGGGATTATTATATGCCAAAAATTATGGAAAAGCGGCGAAGGGATACGCATCTCCCGGAAAGAACGAACGGGGCCCGACTCTCACTCGCGGGTCGGGTCGGCGATATACCGCTCGAGGAGTTCGAGCGCTTCCCGTTCCCGGGCGCCGCCGCACTTCCGGGCGAGGCCGCTGTGGTGCTCGATCAGCCGCCCGAGCCACGGGTCGCGGCTCTTAACGTAGCGGGTGGCATGAACCGTAGCCTCCACGACGCTCGCAAACCCGCGGTTCACCGGGTGCAGCCGGAGACCGAGCACCTCCTCTTTCAGGGGGCTGAGCCGCACGACGATCGACTCGTCGCCCGACCGCTCCACGTCGGCGGCGAACGCGGCCCAGGCCTCCGCGTCGCGGAGGCGGCAGACGGCCGTCCCGTCGATATCTTCGGAGACGAATGCATCGATTGGAAGGTCGTCGAACGCAGTCCGGACGTAGATCACCGGATCGAAGACGAAGTTCGCCACCACCCACCGGTCCCGGACGATGTTTCTCGCGGTGTGGCTGCCGCGGAAGAGGACCATGTGCAGGGATCCGCCGCGGTTGATGATCCCCATGGGAGCGGCGTTTCGGCCGGTGGTCGCGATCACCTCGTTGATCCCCTCGGTCAGCAGTCCCACTGCCATCCCTCCCCGAGCGCCACGTATATCCCGGCGATGGTGATGTCGGCGATCGAGCCCGGGTTGACCCCGTCGGCAACGCACTCGGCATCGAAGGCGGCAAGGTTCCGCCTCCCGTCGAGCACCTCCGCCGCACACCGCATCGTCCTCTCCGCCACGGCCTCCCCGTGCTTCTTCGCGATGAAGGTGTCCGGCTCTGTGGCGAGGAGATCGAGGAACGCCGCGACGACCGACGCCCTGCCGCACCCGTGCGCGTGAAGCAGGTCGGCGCACCGGCGGGTCAGGGCGAACCCGTTCGTCCATTCCCGTGCGACCATGTCCCGGGGCGCCGAGTAGGCCATGACGTCGGCAAGCGTCATCCCGCGCTCCCGGATGGCGGCGACCGAGGCCGGATCGTTCACGTCCAGGTCGTCGCTCTCCGCCATCCGGACGCTCGTGAGGCCGAACGCCGCGTAGAACTCGACCGCGTCATCGACGCCGGTTGCGGCGACGACTCTCTGCGCCCCGTCGATATCTCCCCCGAGGATGAGGGGGATAAGGAGGATGAACGCCCCGAAATGGGTGTTCCCCCCGGAATGCCCGTTCGTGCGCATGACCGCCTCCCGGATGAGGCTCCCGACCCGGCCGCCGGTCTTCTCGGCCTTATCGAAGACCGGGCGGGCGAGGATCGTCGAAGCGAGGAAGTGCTCGAGACGGGTATCCGAGTAGTCGTGGCACCTGTCCACGTTCCCGGGTTTCGGGTAGGCGGAGACCTCGAGCATCATCGCCATCTGCGCACGTTCAGCTCGATTCATCGGCGGATTCTTCTTCATCGAATATCCTGTGCATGATCTTTTCAGAGAGATGGTGCTTGCACCGCATGTACTCTCGCGCAGAGAGGCCTTTCTTCTCAAGCGTCATGTTGCGGAACATGCAGGGAGAACTGATCTTGCAGCACCAGGCAAGGCTCCCGAAACAGGTGCTCTTCCCGTCTTCGAGCGGGGTCTCCTTCACCGCCTCCTGCTTGAACTTCAGGTAGTCGTCGCGGGAGAGCCCGATCCTCTCAAGGACCGGGAGGAGCGGGCAGGCCTTCACCGGCATGCAGCAGAAGGCAAGCGCCCTGATATCGCCGCCGCGGCAGAGCTGTTTCGGGGCGTTGTACCAGCCGCCCTCCTCGGCCGACCGGGCGATGGCGGCATCGAGGCCGGCAAGCGTCCAGGGGTCGGACTTCCGGGCGAGCGAGACGAGATCGGCCCCGTGGGAGAAGGCGTCCATCGCTTTATCGAAGGTGGTGATGGAGTTGTTCGCGATCAGCGTCAAAGGGGAGGCGTTCCTGATCTGGCGGACTTTGTTGTGCCCGAAGTCCATCAGGTCGACGTGAAGGATATCCGCTCCCGCCTTCCAGACGGTCCGGGCGAGAGCGGCGTCGTCGGCAGCAATACCGGCCCGGATCTTCACCGAGACGGTCACGTCTTCGGCTTTCAGCGCCCGGACGATCTCGACGAGTTTCGCCGGGTGCCGGAGGAGATACTCGCCGCAACCGATCTTTAGCATCGCCGGCTGCCTGCAGTGGGCGTCGATCTCGTAGACCACCGCGTCCTCGAACGCCCGGGCGACCCCGGCGTAGGAGGCGGGCGTGCTCCCGCGGAGGTTGAGGCCTGTCACGACGTCGCTCTGTTTCAGGGCGTCGATCTCACGGCCCAGCGCTTCGAGAGGGTCGTCGTACAAAAACTCTTTGCGCCCCTCCCCGGCCATCCGCCGGCTTGCTTCGAGGGTTGGGGCGTCGATGGAGTAGCCACCGATGAACGCCGCCCCGACGTGATCCGCCCGCTCAAGAACGTATGCCGCATCCACGATACCGGCCATGGATGCTATTGCCACCGGTGTTTTCACGATCCGATCGTTTATGAGGAGTTCAAAACGATCATATGCTTCCATCATACTTCTCCATCAGTTGGCGGTGAGAGAGGATATTGATTTGTATCGAGTCCCGGCAGGTCGTACTCCTCACCGGAACGGTCGAGGGTACAACAGAGCCGGAAATCGTCTATCGAGATGCCCGGGACGTTCCCGCAGTAGTCGAGCACCGTGTCCCAGGGCATGAGGTACGCCTCCTTCGCCCTCCCGCACCGAACCGGAACTCCACGGCAAGGAACCCCCGGCCGCCGGTCTTCCTGATGAAGTCGGTGATTGCGTCGATCTGGTGGACGTTGTTCTTATCGAAGTGGAAGTGCTGGGAGAAGTAGATCTTCTTGCCCGAGATCGACTTGCACTCGATGGCCGGGTAGTAGCGGGGATCGAGGGAGTCCACGAGGACATCGACGTACTGGGTATTGAATTTGCTCTGTTGAGCCGGTAGGCGAACCCGTGGATCTGCCGGTGGGTGAAGAATCGGTTGATGCAGTGGGTGATCTCCCGTTCGAAGTTTGCCATCAGATAGATCTTGAACCCCCGCCTTAAAAACAATCGGTAATTATTTTAATATCGTATCGTATTACCTTGTACTATATGACTATGAAAGGCATGTTACTGGTCGGACACGGGAGCAAGCTCCCCTACAATAAGGAACTCATCGAGACCACCGCAAAACTCATCGCCGAGAAGACGGACGATTACATCGTCAAACCCGGATTCATGAGCCTCAACACCCCGACGGTGGAGGAGCAGCTCGAGGCGTTCCGGAGCGAAAAAATCGATATGCTGGTCGTCGTCCCGCTGTTTCTTGCGAAGGGCGTCCACATCAACCAGGACATCCCCGAGATCCTCGGTCTCCCGAAAGGAGAGCGGCGCGGCACGTTCCAGCTGAACGGCAAGTCTGTGCCGCTCGTCTACGCGAACCCCATCGGCAGCGACCCGCTCCTTGCCGAACTGATGCTGAAGAACGCGTCCGACGCGATCGCCGAACTGAAATCCTGAACGATATGCGAATCCTGGTGCTGGATACCATCCACGGCGGGGCGGAACTCGCCGGAGCACTCCGTGGTGCCGGCCACCAGGTGGACGAGGTGGACGTCTACCGGGGGCAGGCCGGCATCCCCATCGAGGAGGCGCTCGGCCGGACCTACGATCTCGTCACCGCACCGGTCCACCTCGATCCCGATCACCCGCTTCTGCGACGCCACGGCCCCGCAGTCTCGCACCACGAGATGGTGAAGCGGGTTCTCGACGGCGGCCGGCTCCCGCACCCCTTCATCGAGATCACCGGGGCGCGGGGGAAGACCACAACCGCCCACGCCCTCGCAACGCTCCTGCCGGGGCCCGGCGTCCTGCACACCTCGACCGGGACCTACCGTTACCCGGAGCGGGAGCGGCTCTGGAGGAGGAGCATCACGCCGGCCTCCCTGCTCCCGGCGGTTCGCGAGGCGGAACATATCGGCGGCTGGCTGGTCGCCGAGGAGTCGCTTGGGGTCGCCGCCGCCGGGGATGTGGCGGTGCTGACCTCGGCCGAGGACTACCCGGTCGCGGCGGGGAAGAAGAGCGCGATCGCGGAGAAGTGCCGGCTGCTCTCCCGGGCGCGGACGGTCGTGCTCCCGCCGGGGTTCGATCTGCCGGGGACGGTCGCGGCCGACAGCACGGTGTCCTTCGAGGGGCGGACCTGCCGCTATGCCGGGAACGGGATTGCCGGGTCGTTTGAGAATCCGCTCTGCACCCTTCCGGGCTACCGGACGCCGCTCGCGCTCGCGGCCGCGGCCGCCTGCGTGCTCGGGGTCGATCCCTCTCCCCTCGGGCGGTTTACCGCCCTGCCCGGCCGGATGGCGGCCCGGCGGGAGGGAGAGGTCCTGATCGTCGACAACGCAAACAGCGGGACGAACATGATGACCACCATCGAAGCCGCTCGCTACGCGCGGGAACTCTCCGGCGGCGCACCGCTGACCCTCGTCATCGGCGAGGAGGCGCGGGCGATCTGCGAGGGGTTCTCCAGGAACGAGATCCTGCGGACGGTGTCGACCGTCGCCCCTGCGGAGACGGTCTACGTCGGGGAGGGGCATCCGGCGGCGACGCTTGAGGAGGGGCTCGATGCCGCCCGAACGCTCACCCCGGCGGGCGCGATCGTCCTCGCGGTAAAGACGTGGAGATAAGTATGGACTACATTCAACCAAGACCGAGTTCTATCGTCGCGGCGCTGTATACCGGCCGCGACCTGGGGGTGGACGTGGCGATCCTCCACGGCCCGTCGGGCTGCTCGTTCAAGCACGCCCGTCTCCTCGAAGAGGACGGCATGCGGGTGCTGACGACGTCGCTTGCCGACAACGAGTTCATCTTCGGCGGGCACGATCCGCTGGTGCGGGTGCTCCGCTACGCAGAGGAGACGTTCTCGCCCCGCCGGATGGCGGTCGTCGGGACGTGTGTCTCGATGATCATCGGGGAGGACCTCCAGTCCGCGATCCATGACGCGGGGGTCGAGACCCCGGCGATCGCCGTGGATATCCACGCGGGGTTCCGGGAGAACATCGACGGGGTGCTTGCGACGCTCGAGCCCGCGGCCGATGCCGGCTGGATCAGCGCCGACGAACTTGAACGGCAGCGCTACCTTTTAGCGAAGGCAAACGAGGTCGAGCGGCTGCGGGGAGCGGCATCCCGGGCCTATATCGAGCCCGAGCGCGGCGACCTCAAGCACGTCGCGGCAGAGCGCCTCGTCGAACTCGCCGACTCCGGTGCTACGGGGGTCGCCATCATGAACGCGAAGAAAGAGACCGCCTACATGTTCGCCGACGAACTCATCGCGCTCCACGACGCCTGCCCGGATGCCGCAGTCACCTACGTCGCGAACCTCGAAGACCGCGGCCTCCCGAAGGTCAGGGAGGATGCCGGGCGGATCCTCGCCGGCATGCGGGAGCGCGGGGTCGACCCCGAACTCCTCGGGGCGCTCGACGAGTACGGGGCGAACGGCCCCGCGCTCGGGGAGCGGCTCCGGGAGATCGACCCCGACTTCGCCCTCATCGTCGGGGTCCCGCACGCCGTCCCGCCGGAGTACACGGAAGGCATCGAGGTCTTCTCGATCACGAACGGACCCCGGCAGGTGGCGCCGCTCCGTGAGATGGGGCACCGGCACGTCATGGTCGAGATCGACCTGCACCCGAAGACCCTCGGCGTCCGGGATATCGTCGCAAGCGAGTTCGGGGAAGTCCTCCGGAGCATGCGATGAAGTCCTTCCTCGTCGCCGGCGACCGCTCCGGGAGCGGGAAGACGAGCATCACGCTCGCGCTCTCGGCCCTCCTCTCGACCGACCGGGCCGTCCAGACCTTCAAGGTGGGGATGGACTACATCGATCCCTCCTACCTTGCCGGGGTGACCGGCAGGCCCTGCCGGAACCTGGACGGATACGTGATGAGCCCGGACGAGGTCCGGGCGGTCTTTGCGCACGGATGCCGGGGAGCGGATGTCGCCGTCGTCGAGGGGGTGCGGGGGCTCTTCGAGGGCGCAGAAGCGCTCACCGACCTCGGGAGCACGGCCGCTATCGCGAAACAACTCGACCTGCCGGTCATTCTCGTCGTCAACGCCCGGAGCATCACCCGGAGCGCGGCGGCGATCGTGAAGGGCTTTTTGGCCTTCGACCCCGACGTCGACATCCGGGGGGTCATCTTAAACAACGTCACCGGAACCCGGCACCGGGAGAAGGCCGTCCGTGCGATCGAGCACTACTGCGGCATCCCGGTCGTGGGGGTCATCCCCCGCACGGAGGAGATGGAACTTGCCATGCGCCACCTCGGCCTCGTCCCCTACCGCGAAGGGCAGGAGCACGGCGAGTTCCTCGCTCGCATCGAGACGGTGAAACGGATGATCGCCGATCACGTCGACCTGGACGCCCTCCTCGCGCTCGCACACGAGGGCGAACCGCCGGCGGAGGAGAGTTCCATCTACGCGGCTGTCGAGCCGGACGTCCGGATCGGCGTCGCGCTCGACGAGGCCTTCAACTTCTACTACGCCGACCTGTTTGATATACTGGCATCGTGCGGGGCCGAGACGGTCCCGTTCTCCCCGGTCCACGATCCGTTGCCGGAGGCCGACGGCTACGTCCTCGGCGGCGGCTACCCGGAACTCTTCGGCGCGGAACTCGAGGCGAACACCGCGATGCGGGAGGGGCTCCGGGAGGTCTCGCGGAACGGCACGCCCATCTACGCGGAGTGCGGGGGGCTGATCTACCTCACCGACCGGATGGTCCTCGCCCCGGGGTTCGCGGGGTCGGGAGAGGAGGAGACCTACGAACTCGCCGGGATCTTTAAGGGCACAACGAGGATGCCGGCCCGCCGGATGCTCGGCTACGTCGTCGGGACGAGCGCGGCGAAAAGCCCCGTGGGCGAGGCGGCGTTCCGCGGCCACGAGTTCCACTACAGCAGCGTCGACCTCGCGCCGGAGACGCGCTTCGCCTACCGGCTGAGCCGGGGGAGCGGGATCCGGGACGGCTTCGACGGCGCGGCCCGGGACCGGACGATCGGGAGTTACACGCACCTCCACCCGGTGACGAGCAGGGGGATGCTCGCGCACTTTGTGGACTGCTGCCGGGGCTGACGGGGGCGCAGCGATATTTTTTTGAGACTTCGCGTTCTTCATGCCTCGCACTCCGCGTGAGTTTTTCGGTACAGAGGGGCAGTACAGCCTCACGCGAAGAGCGCGAAGCCGCGAAGAACGACTTTCCCGCAGGGAAAAGAGTTCGAGCACCGTTAGGTGTGAAGTGCGAATGAAGCGAGCATGAGAAGCCATCAGGCTTCGAAGGGGAGTTGCTCTACCCATTTACCGATCTTCGCGGCCCGCACCTATGCTCAAGCTCGCTGCGCTCGCACTTCGCGTGAACTAACGGGTGCGGATAGCTATGCAGTAGTCTCACGCGAAATGCAACGTTTCATAGTAACAGAGTTCAAGGGACATCACGCCTCCGGCCGCCGCCGGGCGGTGCACGAAGCGCAAAACATACAAGCGAATCGATACCACACTACTCCCATGATAATTTACCTTGACGGCAAATACGTCCCCGAAGAGGAGGCGAAGGTCTCGGTCTTCGACCACGGGCTCCTCTACGGCGACGGTGTTTTCGAGGGGATACGGGCCTACAACGGCAGGGTCTTCCGTCTCGACGAGCACATCGCACGGCTCTACGACTCGGCGAAGGCGATCGACCTCGCCGTCCCGATCACGAAGGAGGAGATGGCCGAGGCGGTCAAGGAGACGCTCCGGAAGAACAACCTGCGGGACGCCTACATCCGCCCGATCGTGACGAGGGGCAAGGGCGACCTCGGTCTCGACCCCCGGAAGTGCAAGGTGCCGACCGTCATCGTCATCGCCGTCACCTGGGGCGCGATGTACGGCGACCTCTACGAGAAGGGGCTCCGGGCGGTCTGCGTCTCGGTCCGCCGCACACCGCCGGAGTCGATGCCGCCGAACGTCAAGAGCCTGAACTACCTGAATAACATCCTCGCGAAGATCGAGGCGAACTACCGCGGCGTCGACGAGGCGATCTTCTTCGACACCAAGGGCTACATCGCCGAGGGCTCGGGGGACAACATCTTCGTCGTCAAGGACGGCGCCATCATCACCCCGCCGACCCTGAACAACCTGCGCGGCATCACCCGGGCGGTCGTCCTCGAGATCGCGGAATCGATGGGCATCACCCTCCTCGAGCGGAACCTCGGCTACTTCGACCTCTACACCGCCGACGAGGTCTTCGTCACCGGAACCGCGGCGGAAGTCGGCCCGATCCGCGAGATCGACGGCCGCGTCATCGGGAACGGCAAGCCCGGCCCCATCACCCGGCAGCTGATGGCGGCCTTCAAGGCCGTCACCCAGAAGGAAGGGTCCCCGATCGACGGGTAAGGGGACTCAGGTTCCCTGCCATAACTTTTTTATCTGCACACGCCCAAGTTGTATAGCACTTCGGTGCATAGATTCGCTGCTATAGTGTAGGGGCCAATCATGTCGGCCTTTCACGCCGACGACTGGGGTTCGAATCCCCATAGCAGCATATTGTTTTGGCGAGATGATAACTCAAAATCAATGTTGACACCTCTCAAGTATCACGGTATCAAGATATGGTGACAAATAGGGATCATTTAGAAAAGCAGAAATCCACAATTTAGCTTTTTATATGCTTCAAATTTGTTGTGGTAACTAATATGATATTTTAATTACTTAATGGCTACATTGAGAGGATTATGGAAAATGAGATAGATAGGGGACGTGCCGAATTACAAAGTGTTAAAGATAACTGGCAATCTATAATCGATCAGTTAACACAAGATCCCAATAAGCAAATATCCCCAGATGAGGCACGACGTATTCGGCTAAAACTTGACTTGGAAAATTCGCGACTTAATCTTTTTTATGCGTCTGGTTTTCAGGATCACAATTTTGATTTAGACGTTGAGAGCGTCATGAACCAATTAGATATGAGATTAGAAGTTGCCTTGTTGGCGGGTAAAAGAAATTACGATAAAGAGATGCATCAAAGGAAAATTGAAACAATTCTAACATGGGGACGGTTTTTTAAACGACATAAAGTTTAACATCGTGTCATTTGTAATTGGAGTTATTACAACAATATTATATTTTTTGAAGCCAATTTAAGATCATTGAAAATGCAGAATATCCTGAAGTCAATTAACTCTCTGATTCTTCAATAGGGACCTTGGCACCAGGCAAGATCCCAAGACGCCCCTCCTGCGAGATGAAAACTGGGAATACTCGCTCATCGGCGTGATCGTTCGATATTCGCCATCATGGCTCAGATACTCCCTATGAGACATCTCGCCCCTCTGTTTTTCAAATCGGTAGATATAAGTGATCCAAAACCGAGAATCTCGAATCAAACCGTCTAGATCGAGTTCCGGATGAAATTTTTAGATATGCAACTGCACTAATTGTATTTCAGATAAAAATCAGCAAGGAAGGCTTCCTAGCCTCGGAAGAAATGATCACAGAAACGATGTACCGCAACGGAAAATCATATCTCTCTAAAGGTCGATTTCATGAACAACAATAACGTTGCCATCTATCTTGATTTCGAAAATCTTGCAATTTCGGCAGAACAGACGTATCCTTCTCGTGAAAAACCACTCCTCTTACGGCCGATTCTTGATTTCGCAACAAGTCTTGGAAACATTTGTATCAAAAAGTCATATGCGGACTGGTCACAGAAAATAGTTCATCAATACGAGAGAAAACTAGTGAAACACGGTTTTGAGATGAGACACCTCCCGCAGACCAGTTCTCAGGGAAAAAACGGAGCTGATCTGCAACTTGCCATCGATCTACTGGAGGATATGCAACTATTTCCAATAATCGACGTGTTCATACTCGGTTCTGGTGATACTGATTTCATCCCTCTTATCCGTCGAGTGCTTTCACGTGGTAAGCGAGTGTACGTCATTGGGTTCGACAATTCTGTAGGAACCGTAATAAAAGAAAACTGCACGGAGTATAAATCACTCGAAGAATTATTGGGTATTGACGAAGATGTTGCCGAAGATGCCGAATTGGGGACAAACCAACTGTTAGATGAAAATATCAACAAACTTTCGGGACGCGAATTGCTCATCCGGTTTATCAAGAACCGCTCACTCGAGGGACCTATACTGCTGTCCCAGCTCAAACCACAACTCATCCGGTTGCAACCGTCTTTTTCTGAGAAGCAACTTGGATTCTCTTCGTTCAAGCAATTCATCGAATCTTTGAAAGAGGATGTCGTTGAGAAGATTGAAGCAGACCCCGAAACCGGGCACCCTCAGGTATATTTGAAGGATCTTGCAGAGATCGAAAATGTCGGTATCGACAAATCACTTCAGATCAGTGATTTCCTGTACAAAACTCTCCGATGCCCAAAAGACCCTACGGTGAGAGATGAACTATCTGAGAATCTTTATACCTTACTCTCACCAAAACAGCCCATTTCCATGCACGATATGGTAGATCACATCTTTGAAAAAACGAACGGCACCATCCCAAAAATCACGATACGAAAATTTGTCTTTGCTCTCGGACAGGGTCGGGCATTCCACTATGCAGATCGGGATTACTCGGGACCTCTGCTTAGCAGGCCGCAGGTACTGAACGATTCTATCCAGGGATCCGATGAGATTAAGAAAATATATCAGGATAGAGTCATCGAGGTCATAGAAAGGAAATACTCGGATATTGAGGATGAACTGTTGAAGTCCCTTCTGAATTGATTATCCAGGCGCATGCGATCCCCCACGAACTCCTCGAACGTCCGGTCCCCGAAATAGGAACGAATGGACGCAACAGCGTCGCGGATATCCTCAAGATACAACAGGAGATCCCTAGCATAAACAACCTCGCCAAGGAAAGCATCCCGGATCCGGGGCTTCAGAGTATCGGCGATGACGAGGTCCGTCTTTCGTCCCAGGAGATCCTCGAGGTAGAACTTGAGGTCCATGAAGTGTGCGACTGGCCGCAGGGCAGGAGCTCGAGCACCGCGAGGCTGCGAGTGTCGAAGGTCTCCTCACCCTCCTGGAACACCACCAGGATGTCGATGTCGCTCGCCGGCGTCTCCTCGCTCCGCACCACAGACCCGAAGATGCCGATATGGGCCACTCCGTAGCGTTCCCGGATAACAAGCAGGTTCTGTCGGATCTGGGCGAGGGGATGCATCGTTACTCTTGAGTTCTCCATCCGTCATCTTATACCCCCCGATATCCGGGAGCTCGCATCATGCCATCGTGGCCGGACAGTTCTGCATCACCTGTGGTCGGATCACTGTCTTTTTCCCTGCTCTTTCGCAGTTACTATTCTCCAGAATATGTCCTCCGCCATGAGCGGCTCAAACATGCACATCAGCATGGAGAATATCCGGGAAGTGAACGCAGATGACACGGAAGGCTCAATGACATGATACACCCGCCGAGGATACAGCATTACAGCCGATTAGCGCTACCCCCTCTTTGGATCCGGACGTCTCCTTTCTCCTCTCAGATCTCCGTGGCCTGATCCGGGCGGCAAAAGGCCGTGCTGCGACCGCGGTAAACGTCGAGCTGGTCCTGCTGTACTGGCATATCGGCGACCGAATCGGCAGGGATATTCTCAAGGAAGAACGGGCACCATACGGTAAGAGAATTCTTTCGACGCTGTCGAAAGAATTGATAGCAGAGTACATTGTTTTGAGCCAGGTTCAAGGCAAGAAGTAAAATAGAAGGTTAATAAAACCCTGAAGTCAATCTCCCATGCGGTGACGCCCGGTGAGAGAACGCAACCATCCTATGCCAGAGGGGCCTGACCCGGAAGAGAGAGGAGCTACCTTCCTTGGATGGTTAAAGAAACGTGGCGGCATGAGGAAGGTGCAGGACTGCCAGCGGAAGTGCAGAGAGAACGGCTTTGAGGCGAAAGATTTTGTCGATTCAATGGGGCAGGATTACATTCGCCTCTACCGTGCCGGCGGGGGGGATAAAGTCATCAAACTTGAAAAGCCCGTGTGGGCGGATCAATGGATGACCTACTACGATCTCGAAGTGCCCCACCACCGGCACTGGACCAAACTGAAGAAATAGATTCTTTATCAGAACATTTTTTTACTATCACTCACCACTGCTATCTATCAGTGAGAGTACCCGTAGCGCTCTATAGGGGCACAGGTGCTGTAGTTGCACAGGAGAAGTGATTATGTCGGAGAAAAAACTGCCGGAACTTCCTGAAGAACTCGAAAGATTCCTGGACAAACCCTATGGCGGTTTATTCGGGAATACAGTTCTCGCTCAGGTCGTTGAAGAGATCGTCGCCGATCCGACGATGGATTATCGGCCCGGGTACCTTGAGGAGATGACGGGCAAAAGGGCCCCCAGCATCAGGGAGGCGCTCAAGACGCTCGTCAAACTCGGACTGATCGAGAACGTATCAAGTGACGTCCAACATCCGGTCTATCGGGTCGTTGTCGAGTCGAAGAAGTTCATTGCGCTCTCCCTGCTGGCCTATGCCGTGCTCGACGACCGGAACGGGACGAACTGCATGAACACAGCGATCCTGGATTACTACAATAGATCGCTCAGAGCAAAAGTGGAGCCGCTTGCAGTCGCGACGAACTATGCCGGCGAATGGACTACCGGAGAAGATTGCTCTGCACGGGAAGCAGAGTCAGAATATTCGATCTTCTCTGTGGGGGCGTAACCATGGAGGGGGAGCAGAAAGAGAAGAAAGATGGAGCAATTGCCGTCGATCTCCGCAAACTCTATCGGTTCGAGCCGGAGGAACTGCAGCTGGATATCACGCACAGTTCCTACTCAAACCTTGCGTACGTGCAGGTAGCGCACAGAGATGTCTGCATCGACTTTCTGGAGATGCCCGGCGTCCGCCGGGACGGTAGAGCGCGGATAAACGGAACACGCGTCTACATGTCGCACGCCGCCGCACAGAAACTCGCTGAAGCGCTAAGCGGGATTCTTGAGAGGGTGCATACGGAGGAAGGCATGGAGAGGTACGTCCCCGGGGGTCTGAGGAGGCGACCCTCAACAGAAGTTGAGCGGGAGCAAGAAGACAGACTCGTATAGAGTTCCCACATGTTGCCGATTGGTTGCGGTTCATACTCGATCGCGTAGAAGCCTCCTGTTCCGGCCCCGCCTCGTTGCTCCCTGGGGCTTACCCGCCACCGAACCCTTCCTCGATACCGCTATCCTCGGCCGCCCTACACGCCTCCACCGCATCCCCGGCTCCGCAACACTCCCCGGCGTTGTCATCTCCGGTTCCCTCGCGTAGCTTCCGCGGACTCCCGTATCCCTTTCCGTTCCCGCGCCGGCAGCCGTTCCCGCCTCCACCCCGACACGCGACCCCCGGGGCGCCCGCCCCCCGGGAATGGCGACATCGTTCAGGACCTTAAACAGCCGCAGCCCGAGAGCGGTCGGCTCGTAGAACACCTTCCGTTTATCGGCAAAATCCTCGAGTTTGGCGATCTTCCTTGCCACAAGCCCGCCGTCGACAAGACCTTTCAGAACAGGGCCGATGGTGTTCGGGTTCGCCTTGAACTCCTCTTTAATCTCATTGAAGTACTTCCTGCCCTCGAGCACCAGGGCAACGTACACGGCCCACCGGAGATCGCCATTCAGTTCCGTCACGGCGGCCCGGGCCTCGTAGGGAACTTCGTCCAGGAATTTTTCAACGACTGCCTGCTCCATACCTCACCTCAACACGGATACCAGTTACATATGACTAACTGTTATCAACCTTATCTCTAACCTCAGTTAGAATTTTGTAACTAATTGTTATAATGTCGCGATGATAATACTTTCTTAATGGCTCCTCGGGGGGGACACTCGAATAGAGAGAACACACCTCGCATTCGCTTCGAGAGAATGAAGCGAGAGCTCCCCATCGGCATTTACGGCTCATTTTATCGGGAGAGAAAGAACGATCTGCTCAAACTGAAGGATGCCCTCAGGCAGCACGGATACCTCAATGCATGCATATCGGAAGACTTAGACGATAGACCTCAAGAAGCGCAAGATCCATCCGACCCCATATACGATCGCCGCTTGAGCGTACAACTGATCGATCGAAGCGTGGCTCACGTATTCGTCCTCGCGATGCCCGAGGAGGACGAACCGGCCAACCTGATACAATCCGTCTCAATGGAACTTGAACGACTCACCACACTCATGGATCACGGGCTTAAAGATCATCAGGATGTCATGCTCCTGGTTCAGGACGGACTTATGGAATGCATCGCAGGGAGCGCCGGGAACGTATGCAAGGGGCTGATTGCCGGGAAAGAATACAAATGGGATATCGAATATTATACGCAAATAGATACCACCTTCAAGCCCACGATCAACTTCTGTTATCGGTGCATTGAAAAACGGTGGGACTTATAGCGAACCCCTCCCGGAACAATCCGAGCGGCTTGATGATAGTAAACCCCCCTGCGCAGGAGGGCCCGGCGACATACCCCTGAGGAACTCGACGCTGACACACAGCCAGCGCCGTTAGCGGCCGGTAACTGCCCCTCACCCCGCGTATCCCGGAGGTTCCCTCACAAACCCCTCTCCATGTTCCGAAGCCGGAGAATAACTCAAGCAAAGAAGATCGAAGATTCGTCTCCTGTAACCTCATATGGATGACCACACCAGGGCGGTCACGGTTCACGAACGAATTTTTCTCCAGCGCCTCAAATGTATCCATATAGGGGAACCGGCCATGACGGAGAAAGAGAGGATGTTACGCGGAGAACTCTATGCCGCACAGGACGAAGAACTGAAGCGGGATAGCCTGAGAGCCAGAAGATTGACACGATTATTCAATGAAACGACAGAAGAGGAACCGGAATACCGGACAGAACTGCTAACGGAACTCTTTCAATCCACCGGCGAGCATATCTCTATCGAACCGCCGTTTCGCTGTGATTACGGCTGCCACATTCGTATCGGCGATGATTTTTACGCGAACTATGACTGCATCATCATCGATGTCTGCGATGTGGCGATCGGCGATCATGTCTTCCTCGGCCCTCGTGTCGGCATATATACCGCGGCACATCCGATCGACGCAGAGGTGAGAGACGCGAATCTCGAGTACGGAGAACCGATAACGATAGGCAACAGTGTCTGGATTGGAGCGAACACCGTCATCAATCCGGGAGTAACAGTCGGGAACAATGTGGTGATCGGCTCCGGCTCCGTCGTAACGAACAATATACCCAACGACGTGATCGCCGTTGGAAATCCGTGCAGGGTGTTGCGTGCGATAACACCTGAAGATAAGGAGTACTGGGAGGAGAAACAAAGAGAGTATATGGAAGATTAGGCAGACAAAACCCCGCCCCTACGCCGGGCCAACCCGGTACTGCCCCCGGGGTATCGTGATCTCGAACCGTGCCCCCCTGCCTGCATCCCCGGTCTCCCGGATCGTGATGCCGGTGATACCCAGGACTTCCCGCGAGAGGAAGAGCCCGAAACCGGTGTTCTTCCCAAATCCCCGCTCAAAGATCTTCTCTTTGAGACCGGGTTCAACACCGCCGCCGTCATCCTCGCAGACGACGACGCAGTCCCCGTCGCGAATCCCGAACGCAAAGCGGATCGTCGTGGTCTTCTCCCCGTGGCGCAGGGAGTTGTCAATCAGGTTGAAGAAGACCTCAGTTATGAGAGGATCGGCAAACACCTCCATCCCGTCGGGGATCTCATTCTCCAGCGCGACCCCGTCGAGGCCGGCGTCCCTGCCCGCACCCGTCACGAGGGTCCGGAGGTTCTGCCAGACGGGGAGGTGCACCCCGACCTCCTCGTAATCCTGCGTGAACTGGATCATCGACGAGATCCGTCTGCTTGCCGTGGCAACGTGGGACAGCATCTCCGCGGCCGAGGGATCAGCATTCTTCTCCTGCAGGAACGCGAGATAGCCGTTCAGGATCTGGAGCTGGTTGTTGATGTCGTGCCGGGTGATGCCCGAGAGGAGGTTGAGTTTCTTGTTTGCCTGGTGCAGCGCCTCTTCCGCGCGCTGCCGCTCGGTAACGTCACGAAGCGAGATCAGGATCGACGGAGCACCGTTGAAGACGATGGTCTTCCCGAGACTCTCGACCCACCGGACATCCTGCTTCGTCGTGACGATCCGGTAGCGTGCGACGTACCCGTCCATCCCTCCTGCCACATTCTCAAAATCCCTGACCGCATCCCCCTTTGATGCGGGGGCGATGAACTCCATCACGTTCCTCTTCCCGATCAGCCCGGCGGGATCATCTGTGCCGATAAGCCGACCTGCGGCACGGTTCGCGAAGAGGACGTCCCCTTCGGGATCAAGGATGAGAATGCCGTCGAGCGAATGCTCCACAAGAGTCCGGAACTTCTCTTCGCTCTCGGAGAGCGCCGCAAGAGCGTTCATGCGCTCTATCTCGGCCGCCGCTTTCGCAGCGATGATCTCGATGAACTCAGGGGCGGAAGGCGGCAGGGTGAGCGGGGTCCGGGTCAAGAGGCAGAGGATGCCCACGACCCGCCCCGTGAAATCCCGGAGCGGGGTCCCGGCATAGCCCCGGATGTTGAACTCCCGGATATCCCGGCTCTCGGGGAAGAGTTCGGCAACATTGTCGGGGTAGACGCAGAACCCGGTTGCCGCGGCATTCTCACAGGGCGTACCCCTCAGGATATAGGAGTAGTCCGGGATCTTCTTGCCGTCAAGGAGCATGGAGAGCAGCCGGACACGCCCACCGTCCGGCGCGATCTCGCCGATCATGACGCAGTCGGCCCCAAGCCAGGCACTGAGGCTCTCCGCTATCCGGTCGAGCGACTCCATGCCGGTCGCTCCCACCATGCCGGCGACCAGCGCATGGAGCGCCGACTCCGCAGCCCGCTGTTCCGTGATGTCGCGGACGACCGAGATCGTGGCCTGTTGTCCGTCGAGATCGAGCAGGCTGGTGCTGATATCGATGATCTTCTCCTGGTTGTCTCTCGTCCGGTAGTGGGTCTGGAAGACTGCGTGCTTGGTTCGTATCAGGTCCTGAACATACCCGGGAGCTCTTCTCCGCATCTCAGGAGTGTCGAGATCGACGAGACTTACGCCCTGGATCTCCTCCCGCGTCATGCCAAGGATCCGGCAGGCCGATTCGTTGACGTCGATGAACTTCCCCGGCCCTCTCGGCGTGAGCTCATTGATCAGCACGCCTTCGTGTGCATTTTCCAGGATGAGGCGGTAACGCTCTCCACTCTCGCGGATCGCCTCCTGTGCCTTTTTGTATTCCGTAATATCCTCGATCGTCGTGAGGATGTGAGGCACGCCGCCGATCGGCACGATGCGCGAAGAGAACCGGCAGGTCCGGATCTCCCCGGCCTTGTTGCGGCACCGCAGCTCCATGCCGTGCACGGTCTGCTCAGCCCGGAGCTTCGAGACGAACCGGGCGTTTTCGTCGTCATCGACAAAAAAATCCATTTCGCCTGCGATTTTACCGATCAGTTCCTCCCGGGTATATCCGGAGCTACGGAGAAACGCATCGTTGACGTCGATGAAGGCGCCGCCGGAACCCGACGTAAGGGTCAACGGAACAGGGTTACTCCGGAAAACCGTGGCAAACTTGTATTCCGAGTCGCGCAGCGCCTTCTCCGCCTGCACGCGTTCGGTAATATCCCTGAACGAGAGGAGCATGGCCGGCGAACCATGCAGGACGATCATTCTCCCGGTGCACTCAAGCCACCTCTCCCTCTGCGCAAGGGTGTCGATCTTGCAGTCCATCTGGTATCGGCCGTGCTCCTGCACACCCTTGCGGAAACGGCTTACTGCGCTCTCTCTGAACTCCGGGGCGACAAAATCCAGCACATTGATCCCGCCTGCCGGGTTCAGGTCATCTGGGATCTCGACGATCTCGGCCGCCCGTGGATTGGCGTACAGGAGCCTTCCGGTAACGTCGGTGATGACGATTCCCTCGTTTGACTGCTCCACGACCGCCCGGAACATCTCGGTGCTCTCGCGGAGCGCCTGCTCCTTCTCACTGAGCAGATCGTAATTCTTGCGGAGTTCTTCTTCGGCAACCGTAACCTTTGCATAGGCGGCGTGGAGTTCGTCCGCCGCAATCTTGCGCTCCGTGTTATCGATGAAGGTCTCCAGCAGGCATTCCCGCCCGTTGAGGTTGAACCGGACGACGGATTTTATGATGTCGACCCGTCCCCCGTCAGCGGTGAGCAACGTAGACTCGGCATTGTCGAGATCCTGGTGCAGATCCGTGATCGGGCACCTGCCCCGTTCGTTCGGACAGATACACCGATGACAGATTGTGCCGACGATCTGGTCCCCGCTCGTCCCGATCATCTCCGCAGCAGCGGGGTTGAGGTCCACAATCTCGTGCGTCCCGGCATCGATGATGACGATCCCGCCCTGTGTCGATGCGTAGATCTGGTGGAGATAGTCACGGCTCTCGGCAAGCGCCGCTTCCATCCGTCTCCGATCGGTAACGTCCTTGAAGATCCCCCGGGTGTACCGGCATCTTCCGTCCACCGTCTTGCAGTCCGCCACACCCTCGACGTAGACTTTCCTGCCGTCCCGGGTTCTGAAGACCGCGTCGATGATCCCGACGTTCTCGCCGGCCATCACCCGCCGGAACGTTTCGGCGCAGTGATCTGCGCTATCCTCATGGATGATGTCGAACACCGTAAGGTTCGGGAGTTCCTCCGCCGTATACCCGAGAGTATCCAGCCATTTCGTATTGACGAAGCGGAAGTGCCCGTCAGGGGTGACGCTCTGGATCAGGTCGTTGGCGTTCTGGATGTCCAGGTAGCGCTGCTCCTGCTCCGCGACGGTAATCTCTGCCCGCTTTCGTCTCACCGCCTGCCGGACCTTGTGCGCGAGTTCGGCGAACTGGGCCTTCGGGTCCCCCCCCTTCTGGACGTAGAAGTCGGCGCCGTTGTTGATGGCCTCGATCACGACCTCTTCGCGGCCCCGACCGGTGAAGAGGATGAACGGGATGTCGCCGAACCGCTCCCGGACGACCTTCAGGAAAGCGATCCCGTCCATCCCGGGCATCTGGTAATCGGAGATGACGGCGTCGTATGACCGGATTGCGGGGTCGGCCAGGGCTTCCTGCGCCGATGTCGAGGTTGCGACATGGAACTCTCCCGTGCTCTCCAGGAAGAGCCGGGACAGTTCAAGGAGACCCGGCTCGTCATCAACATAGAGGACCGATATCATACAGCGCTCTCCTCGTGCTCCTCCGGCCGGTATGCAGGGCAGCATCCTCCCGGAAGAAAATACTGTTGTACCTGTCCCCCGTGCTCCGCCGGAGAGGTCGATGCGGTGTAGTTCTACACTCTACTATATATGCATTTCATTACGGTTTTGTGAATAATGTTCGAGTATTCGGAAAAAATTGGCATTTGGATTTCCAAACTGTCCGTAAAACCCGGCGAATTTTTCCGAAATGCGCAGAATAATGCAATTATTTTGCATCCGCTCGACGGTCGTCCCGGGCCGCGCCAACCACTTCTCCGGCACGGCCACGGGAGTCTCTACCTCCGGCCCGCACCAGGGTCGGATGCATTGCTGCTTTCATTGCCCGGTGTCCGGAGAACCGAACGGGAACCGTACCACCTCCGGGAAGAACGACAGCAGTCGCACGAGGATCGCGAGGGGCAAACCGGCAGAGGAACCCGGTATCCGACTGCGCCCGTTCCGGAACTCACGACACAGAGGGGCAGAAAGCCCCCGGCCGGAAGGAGTCATCAAGCAGAATCGCCTCCTTCCATCACCCGGGAGGGCGCGTCACGTCCCCGGACGGCCCATTGGCGGGTGAAAATAGACAGCGATATAAAGCGAGAAGAGGATATTTTATCAAAAGCAATGACCGAGAACGACCGGGCGTCCGGCCTTCCCGAGTGTGGACAGGGAACTACAAAAACAGGTGTTTTCACCTTCGATCCACGAACGTTCTGCATCTCCCGGGCCACCGGCGTTCTCTCCGGCATGCTCGGCTACCCCCCGGAAGAACTCGTCTCCTTCACCCTCTCCGGGATATGGCCGGACGAGACGGAGCGGGAGCGATTTGTCCGGTCGATCGACGGGCAACAGGCGGTCGCAGATTTCCCCGCCAACCTGCTCCGCCGCGACGGCACGCTTCTCCCGGTGACGATTGCCGCATCCTCCTTTCCGGAGACGGATATCACCTGCATCGTCTCTTTTCGCCCCCGGGAAGAGGAGGAGAACCTGCAGATCTTCAACTCCCTCATGGATGCCGTCCTCATCCTCGACTGGGACGGCACCGCCCTGTTTGCCAATGCCGCAGCCGCAACGCTCGTCGGCGTCTCCTCGCCGGCCGAGATCATCGGCCTGAACCCGCTGCAGTTCGTCCACCCCGACTACACAGCAGCCGTCGCCCGTGACCTCACGAACGTGCGGTCCGGACACGACGGTTACCTCGCCCACTACCTGATGCGGGATCTGCACGGGAACGACAGATGGATCGAAGGGCTCGGTTCGGCCATTACGTTCAAAGGCCGGGAAGCAAACCTCGTCACGCTCCGCGACATCACGGAGAGGAAGAGCGTCGAGGGCAAACTCGCCCGGACCAACCAGCAGTTCCGCGACCTCTACCGTCTCGTCCGGATGATGTGCGACAACGTCCCCGACCTCATATGGGCAAAAGACATGGAGAGGCGGTACCTCTTCGCGAACAAGGCCATCTGCGAGAAACTCCTCAATGCCGCAGACACCGACGAACCGCTGGGCAAGACGGATATGTTCTTTGCCGGGCGCGAACGGCAGGCTCATCCCGACAACCCTGCCTGGCACACCTTCGGCGAGATCTGCCGGGACTCCGATGCAGTCGTCATGGAGAGCGGCGAGGCGGGACGGTTCGACGAGTACGGGAATATACAGGGGAAATTCCTCTACCTCGACGTCAGCAAGGCCCCGTTCCGGGACGAGAACGGGCAGGTGATCGGGACCGTGGGGTGCGGCCGCGATGTGACCGAGGAGCGGCGGGTGGAAGAGAGGCTCCGGTGGAACGAGGCGTTGCTCTCCCGAATGGCCCAGGCCTCCCCGCTCGCCTATTTAGTCGTCGATAACCGGACGGACGAGATTCACTACTTCAACAGCAGGTTCTGCGAGATGTGGGGGCTCTCACACCTGGAGGACGAGATGCGGGCAGGCACCCTCACGAACAGCGATATCACCTCTCGCTGTATCCCGCTCGTCAGGGACCCGGAGGCGTTTGCCGCATCCTGCACGCCGCTCCAGGATGAAGCGAACCGGTCGGCCATCGAGGACGAGATCGAGTTCGTCGACGGGCGGTGCATCAGGCGATTCTCCACCCAGATCCGCGATGCGGACGACCGGTACTTCGGGAGGCTCTACCTCTTTGAGGATGTCACGGAACGAAAGAATGCATCCGAGACCCTCCGCCGGCACGACGCCATCATGAGCGCGGTGAACTTTGCGGCCGACCGGTTCCTCAAGGAACCGGACTGGAAGACCCAGATGCACGAGGTTCTTGAGCGGTTCGGCAGGGCCACCGATGTGAGTCGGGTCTACATCTTCGAGAACGACACGGATCCTGCGACCGGCAAATCCGTCTGCGGCCACCGGTGGGAGTGGACCGCGGAGAGCGTCGCCGCCGGGGTGGACGACCCGGCTCTCCAGAGCGTCCCCTACAGCGGGGTTCCCCGGTGGTGCACGGAGCTCGCGGCCGGAAGAGCGATCGTCGGGCCGGTGCGGACGTTCCCTCCGGGCGAGCGGGCATGCCTTGAGTCCCAGGGGCTTCTCTCCATCGCGGTCGTCCCGATATTCGTCCATGAACACTGGTGGGGCTTCATCGGGTTCGACGAGACCCGGAGGGAGCGCACCTGGTCCCCGGCGGAGATCGACGCACTCCAGGCGGCGGCAAGCATCATGGGTTCGGCGATCCTGAGAACGACGAACGAGGAGGTCTACCGGAACCCGGTGGAGCGCTCGCCGGTGGGCGTCTACCTCTTTCAGGACGATCGCCTGAAATACGTCAACCCGCGGTTTGCCGAGATCTTCGGCTACACACCCGACGAGCTCAACAACCCCGGCACACACCTCGCTCTGGTTGCCCCGGATGATCGGGACGATATGTATCGGCGGCTGCAGGCCCTGCTCTACGGCGAGGTTGAAGCGGAGCACCACGAGTTCTGCGGGGTCCGCAAGGACGGGCGGGCCATCTATCTTGAGAACTTTGCAACCCGCCTTCTCTTCGAGGGGCAGCCGGCGACCATCGGCAACCTGGTGGATGTAACCGACCGGAAACGGGCGGACGCGGCGTTGCGGAGTTCGGAGGAGCGGCTGAAGATCCTCTTCGAGTACGCCCCGGACGCCCTCTTCCTTGTTGATATGAACAGGGTCCTGATCGACGCGAACCGGGCGACCGAGAGGCTGGCAGGCAGCCCGAAGGAGGAGTTCATCGGCAAAACCGTCGTTGAATCCGGATTCGTGGCGCCGGAGGAACTGCCGAAGGTGGAGATGATAATCGGCCAGCTCACGACCGGGACCACGGCCGGCCCAATCGAGTTCAACTATCTCCGCAAGGACGGCACCCGCGTCGCCGTGGAGATAACGGCATTCCGGGTGACGGTCGACGGCCGGCCCCTGGTGCTTGCAAGCGCCCGCGACACCTCGGAGCGGCACCAGCTGGAGGAACTCAAAAAGAAGGCATTCCTCCAGATCGAGGAGAACATCGAGCGGCTTGCCATCTTAAACGACTCTATCCGCAACCCCCTCACCGTCATCATCGCTCTTGCGGAGATGGGGGATACGGAGACCGACCGGAAGGTCAGCAGGGAGGCATGGGCGATCAATGCGATCATCGACGAGCTCGACCGGGGATGGCTGGTCTCGCGGAAAGTGAAGGAATTTTTGAAGAAGCATTACTCGTGAGAGGCGGTCAGCCGGATCTGCATGGCAACGAGGGGCAGAAAGCCCCCGGTCGGGAGGGAACGTCAGGCAAAGTCGCCTTCTTCCATCAGCCGGGCGGCATTCCTCAACACGCACGCGTCTATAACAGAAATACACCCGCCATGAGCACGATCCCGGCGAGGAGACCGACCGCTCACCTGGGCAGGGTAACAGCGAGAAGCCCGAGAACCGGCGAACATACCGGACGTGTGCCGGAAGCCCTGCGGTAAATCCCTTTCTCCCGAACCACCCGGAGAAGCGTGACGACCACGCGGGCAAAGAACCGGGTCACGAGGATGAGGTACACCTCCCGGTAGACGAATAGAGCAATCCCTGTGACGACCGTGAGACTCCCCCGGGCGATATCCCTTTCTGCGTGCCCCTCCCGGTCCCTCTGCCGCATGCCCTTAACGGCCGTGAGGGGACCGGGAAAGAGAACAAGGGGGGCAGGGTTGCGGTAAACATGGGTGTAACGCCGGAAAGAGCAGGATGGTGCCTCTCCCGGGCAGGAGCGGTCCAGGCCACCATCCGGAGCCTCCAGCTCATGCGCTGGTCTTTAAGGCGCTGCAGGGGATCCCTCCACGCTGCATCCCTGTCTTCGGAACCTGTGTCGCGGGTGCCCCCCGTCAATCGTGTGACATCTGGTCGATCGCCGCCGTCACGGCGAGGACAAGCGCGTCGTCGTGCCCCGGCTCCACCTCCACACCGTAGGTATCCCTGACCCGGAACCACTTCTTCGAGACCCCGGCAACCCGCTCCCGCCGCCCGGCCTCGATATGGTACTCGTGGTCGAGGATGTTCCCCTGCACCTCCCAGTCCTCCCCTCCGGGGATACTGACCGTCCACCGGTCCCGGAGCGGCGCGATCAGCGCCTTCTTGATCGTCGCCGCCGTGCCGCCTTCGCCCCGCTCGATCTCCATCGTATCCTTGATCCGGAGCATCCTCTCCTGGATCGTGTAGAGGTCCCGCCCCTCCCTGCTCTGGATGACGAGGGTGTTCCTCACGCGGAGCGCTTTCCCGTCAACCTTGAACGCCCGCTCTCCGGCCGC
This sequence comes from Methanoculleus chikugoensis, assembly GCF_900095385.1. Taxonomy (GTDB): domain Archaea; phylum Halobacteriota; class Methanomicrobia; order Methanomicrobiales; family Methanoculleaceae; genus Methanoculleus; species Methanoculleus chikugoensis_A. The sequence goes on along the minus strand of NZ_FMID01000061.1, from coordinate 38,724 downwards.
GTCCTCGATCCAGTAGTCGTCCCCGATGGAGACGAGTTTCTCGTGCATCTTATAGCGGTGTGCCCCGCCGGCCTCTTCGCGGCCCGCAAGGCCGCCTTCTGCTCTCCTTCGCATCATGGATATCATCCTCTGCGTGTCTTTCAGACTGCCGTCGCCAATCACAGTACCCGCACATTATGGTTACTACACAGTGCAGGCCGGCGGTTCCGCAGGCCGGAACCGGCAGGAACCGTTCGGTCGCCGGAGCGCTGCCGCCCGGGTGCGATCCTCCGGCGGAGTTCGGGCATCGAAAGAGATTAATCCGTGACGGCACCTGACACGGCGCTCATAACATGGAGAGTGCAAGATGTCCGAGAGATGGAAGGGCACGGTCAATCTCGATATCCGGGATTCGGTGCCTGACTGGGAACCCTACCTGCAGCCGCAGGCAACGGAAGGTGCCCCTAACGTCCTGATGATCGTCTGGGACGACGTCGGCTACGGGGCCATGGACGTATTCGGCGGGCCCATCAAGACACCCACAATGCAGCGTATCGCCGATATGGGCATACGTTACAGCAACTTCCATACCACGGCGCTCTGTTCGCCCACCCGTTCGTGCCTGCTCACCGGGCGCAACGCAACCAGCAACAACATGGCCTGCATCACCGAGGCGTCCACCGGTTTTCCGGGGATCTCCGCCCGCATTCCTTTTGAGAACGGGTTTATCTCAGAGGTGCTCAACGATCGGGGCTGGAACACCTACGCCGTCGGCAAGTGGCACCTGACCCCGGGAGAAGAGACCGACATGTCCTCGTGGAAGGGGCGCTGGCCGCTCGGGCGGGGATTCGAGCGCTACTACGGATTTCTGGGCGGGGAGACCAACCAGTGGTACCCCGATATCGTCTACGACAACCACCCAATAGACCAGCCCTACCGCCCGGACGAGGGGTATCACTTCTCACGGGATATCGCCGATCGGGCGATCGAGTTCGTCCGCGACGCGAAGATGATCGCCCCCGAAAAGCCCTGGTTCATGTACTTCTGCCCCGGGTGTGCCCATGCCCCGCACCATGTCTTCAAGGAATGGGCTGATACGTACCGGGGCCGGTTCGATATGGGCTACGAGAAGATACGGGAGCAGATCCTCGATAACCAGAAGAAGATGGGACTGTTGCCGGAGAATACCGGGCTATCGCCCATCAACCCTCACGGTGAGCCGACAACGACCGGACCCGACGGTCAGCCATGGCCGCCTCTGGACTTCGTACCTCCCTGGGACTCGTTGAACGAGGACGAAAAGCGGCTTTTCATCCGTATGGCGGAGGTGTACGCCGGCTTTGTTACCTACACCGATGCCCAGATCGGACGGGTCCTCGACTACCTCGAGGAGTCCGGCCAGCTGGAGAATACCATCATCGTCGTTGTATCCGACAACGGCGCCAGCGCAGAGGGAGGGCCCAGCGGTTCCTTCAACGAGAACAAGTTCTTAAACAACATCCCCGACACGGTCGAGGCGAATCTGCCGCACATCGACGAGCTTGGCGGCCCGGCGGCATACAACCATTACTGCACCGGCTGGGCATGGGCTTTCGACACCCCGTTCCCCTACTGGAAGCGGTTTGCCGGGTACGAGGGCGGAACTGCGGACATGTGCCTGATTGCATGGCCCCGCGGCATCAGTGCCCGCGGCGAGGTACGCCACCAGTATGTCCACGCCGTGGACATTGTCCCGACGCTCTACGACCTGCTGGGGATCGAGCCGCCGAAGGTGCTGAAGGGCTATACCCAGAGCCCGATCGAGGGAGAGAGCTTCAAGGCCGGCTTTGACGATCCCGATGCGCCGGGACGGGAAACCCAGTTCTATGCCATGCTCGGCCAGAGGGCGATCTACCACCGGGGCTGGCTGGCAACCACGGTTCACCCGCCCCTCTCGGGCTGGGGCAACTACGCACACGACGTCTGGGAGCTCTACAACCTGAAGGAAGACCGGGCCCAGATCCAGAACCTTGCCGACGAAAAGAAAGACGTGCTCGAGCTCCTCAAGGGACTCTGGTTCTACTATGCGGGCATTTACCAGGGTATGCCCCTCGATGACCGCAACCCGCTGGAGATCTTTCTCACGCCGCGTCCCCAGCCCGCGAGCCCGAGAACCCGTTACATCTACTACCCGGGGGCTGCCGAGGTTCCCGAGACGGTAGCAGTCAATATCCGGGGGCGATCGTATGGGATCGTGGCCGGCGCCGTCACCGATGGGCCGGAGACGCAGGGCGTGCTGTTCGCCCACGGAGGTGTCGGTGGCGGGCACAGCCTCTACATTGCAGACGGGCGGCTTCACTACGTCTACAACTGGCTCGGGGATGCGATCCAGAAGATCTCCTCAAGCAGCACCGTGCCCGCCGGCCGGCACGTCTTCACCGCGGAGTTCATAAAGGACGGTGTGGATCCCGATACCAGGAGCGCCGTCGGCACCCTCACTCTCTACATAGACATGGAGAAGGTGGGCGAGGGACGGATCAGGACACAGCCGGGATCCTTCTCCCTCACCGGCGACGGGCTCTGTGTCGGCCGGGACAGCGGATCGCCGGTGTCGCCGGACTACTCCGCGCCTTTCGCCTTTACGGGCGGGACCATCGATCGGGTGGTGATCGATGTGAGCGGTGAGTATTATATCGACCACGAGAAAGAAGTGGCCGCCTGGATCATGCGGGATTAACCCCTGATCCAGAAACCATCATTGTTTCAGGGCGCCGTCTGTCTTCCACAGCACTTCCGGTACTTCAGCCCGCTCCCGCAGGGGCAGGGTTCGTTCCGGCCGACTCTTCCCGGCACCTTCCTCTCCGCCGCGAGCACCGGCATCACCTCGTCGGCGCACCTCCCCTGCCGGAGCAGGTCGGCCATCATCCGCATCGGGCGGTCGGCGTGGGAGAAGAACGCTTTATACCCCTCGCAGAGGTAGTTCAGTCCCGCCTCGCCGTCCGGTGTCTCGATGAACCGGTTCTTCGGGCATTCGCCGTTGCAGACGGGGAGGAGCGCACATGCCCGGCAGTACCGGGGAAGCGTATCGCGCTTGGCCGCCCCAAACCTCCGCTGTTTTTGGGAACTTACGAGCTCGACCAGCGGTGTCGTGAGGATGTTGCCGAGGAAGTGGTCCGGTTCGACGAAGTGGTCGCAGGAGTAGAGGTCGCCGGTATGCTCGAGCGCCACGCCGAGGCCGCAGGTCGGGGCGAAGATGCAGACCGTCCCCGCCATGTTGAGCCATCCCGCAAGCGCCCAGTCGAAGTTCAGGACAAACGTCCGGCCGACATCCCTTCTGACCCACTCATCGAAGATCTCGATCAGGAACCGTCCCCACTGTTCCGGCCGGACGGATCGATCGGTGACCGTATTTCCTTCCTGAAACCCCGTTTCGTTCTCCCGTTCCACGATGGGAATGAACTGGATGTACGGCGCACCGAGCTCGTCGCGGAAGAACCGGTAGACCTCCAGGGGATGATCGGCGTTCGTGCCGGTGACCGCACAGAGGATGTTGAACTCGACATGGTGCTTCCGGAGCAGGCGGGCGGCTTTGAGAACCCGGTCAAACGTGCCGCGGCCCCGTCTGTCCCTCCGGTAGACGTCGTGGAGGTGCCCGGGACCGTCCATGGAGAGGCCGACGAGGAAGTTGTTGTCGTGGAAGAACCGGCACCACTCGTCGTCGAGGAGGATGCCGTTTGTCTGGAAGGTGTTCTCGATACGGGTTCCGGGCCTCGCGCACTTCTTCTGCACTTCCACTGCCCGCCGGAAGAACTCCGGCCCCATCAGGGTCGGCTCTCCCCCCTGCCAGGCGATCGTCACAGGGGGCACGTGATGCCCTGCGAGGGTCTGGCGGATGTACTCTTCCATCACCGTATCGGTCATCCGGAAGTTGCTCTCCGGGTACAGCCCTTCCTTCTTTCTGAAGAAGCAGTAGGCGCAGTCGAGATTGCACCGGGCGCCGGTCGGCTTTGCCATGATGTGGAAGGCGAGGGGTGCCTCGCCATCAGGCCTGCGCATCACGCCACTCCGTTCTCATACTGCCGGGGATCCCACAGGCGAAGACACTCAGGTAGACCGTTGCAATGATAGCCGTCATCAGCGCACGGCATCCTCGTGATTTTTAGCTCACCCGCTATGTGACACCCCTGATACCGCCTGGATCCGGTCGATTTCTCGACCCTCTATCACTGCGCCGTGCAGTTCAGGTCTGCGTAAAGGCTCTGCTGTTCAGTCCGGACGGCCTGTATCTGCGGGCGGATGGTCTGAATGGCCTCAATGACGGTCAGATCGTCAGGAAGATCCTCTACGGCCCGGTCGAGGTCTTCATACGCCGCGTTGAGATCGTCGACCCGGATGTTAGCGACCTGGCCTGCAGAATCCCTGACGTTCTCCATGGCGGACCGGACCTGGTCCCGTCCATCCCGGATATCGCCGACAGAGGATCTCAGGCTGGTGTTCTCCATACTCTCAACCGCGGCTCCGAGGTCTGCGAGACTCTGGCAGAGCTGCGCCTCCGCCTCCTCTTCAGACGGCTGGACGCACCCGGCACCGGCGCAGGCCAGGACGAGGGCCAGCGCGACGAACAGTATCCCTACCTTCTTCATACCCGTCTCCCGGGCAGTCATCCTGCCCGGTGCCGGATGATAACATAGCATATATAAAACTATCCCAATCTATTGCGGTGAGCCGGGTGCTCCGCAACGGCGCTCCCACGCGCCCTCGTACCGGAGAGGGCGGCAGCAGGATACACTTCTTTGCGAAAGAGAGGGGGAGGCCGTACGCTCCGATCCCTCCCCTTCCTTCACCCCGGCAGTCGGAACGAAACGACGATCGCCGCGATGCCGCCGACGATGGCGAGCCCCGCAAGGAGCAGCACCAGGCCGACAGCCGCGACGAGCGGGTTTGCGATCAGGACCAGGCCGAAGATGATGCTCAGGATGCCGAGGATCCCGGTCCCCCAGCTGGCGCCGGAGAAGCCCTGCACCATGTAGACCGCACCGATGATCAGTCCCTCCACGCCGATGATGACCGCAAAGACTGTCGGGATGAGGATAGCGCTGTAGAGGGGATAGGCGAGCACCAGGACTCCTGCAAGGACGCCGAGGATCCCGACCAGCAGTTTCCAGCCCCGCCCGGTTTTGTCCGTAACGAGGCCGATGAACGCAACGATACCGTTGAACAACCAGTACAAGCCGAGGAACATGACGAGGATTTCCAGCGTCGGAATGGGGTAGATGAAGAAGAGAACGCCGAAGATGATCGCGATGACGCCGAGCAGCAGCACGAGCCGGCGTGACGGAGCCAGAGCAGCGCCGGACTCATAGGTGCCGGCACCGAACAGCGTGTTAGCCATAACAACACCGTGCGGAGGGCTCACTGTCGCTATATATAAGTATCTGCCCTCATCCGCCCGGCCCGGTCCGGCGGAGTCCTCCCCGATCCGCCGGCCTGACCGTCTTTCCGGGCCTGTACATCTCTTATCTGGCAGCAGGCCCCTGCACCGGTTGGGGGAGAGATCCCTCCTTCCTGTAGACGAGCTTCCGCGCCTCCTCCCCGAGCACCTGTTCGGGGCTCATGTACCCGAAGATCTGGATGATCCGGGCAACGAGCCCCGTCCACCCGGTCTGGTGGCTGGCACCGATCCCGGCTCCGTTATCCCCGTGGAAGTACTCGTAGAAGAGGAGGTAGTCGCGCCAGTGAGGATCGTCCTGGAACTTTTGGGCGTAGCCGAAGACCGGGCGCCGATCGCTCTCGTCGCGGAGGAAGACCCGGGTCAGGCGCCGTCCAATCTCTTCGCTCACCTGGTAGAGGTTCATCCGGTTCCCCGACCCCGTCGGGCATTCTACCGTAAAGTCGTTCCCGTAGTACGCATAGAGGTTCAACAGCGCCCGGAGCAGCATCATGTTCATCGGGAACCAGATCGGCCCCCGCCAGTTGGAGTTCCCGCCGAACATACCCGTATCGGAATCCCCGGGCAGGTACTGCACCCGGTGCTCCTGCCCGTCCTGGTAAAAGAGATAGGGGTCGTGCAGGTGTGCGCGGGAGAGGGACCGGATCCCGTAGTCGCCTAGGAACTCGTTCTCGTCCAGCATTCGCGAAAGAACCCTTCGCAGCCTCTCCTCGGTGAGGAGCGACAGGAGGATGCGTCCTCCGACGCCGGCCCGGCCGATGTTCGAGATGGTGGACGCCATACGCGTATGGTACCGGTTGAACCATTGGGCACGCTCCACGAAGTCAGGCATCTGCTCGACCATCTCCCGGGTAAAGACCGTGGTTGCGGCGAGCGGCAGCAGTCCCACCAGGGACCGCACCTTGAGGCGGGTTGCGCTCCCGTCGGGCAGGCGGAGGAGGTCGTAGTAGAAACCATCCTCCTCGTCCCACATCCCTTCCTGGTGCTCTCCGATGTTGTTGATCGCCGAGGCGATCCAGACGAAGTGCTCGAAGAACTTGGTCGCCATCTCCTGGTAGACCGGATCGTGGACGGCGAGTTCAGCGGCAATATCCAGCATCGTCTGGGCAAAGAGGGCCATCCACGCCGTCCCGTCTGCCTGCTCCAGGTAGCCTCCCGTAGGCAGAGGCGCACTGCGGTCGAAGACCCCGATGTTGTCGAGGCCGAGGAACCCACCCTCGAAGACGTTCTGGCCGGCGCGGTCCTTGCGGTTCACCCACCAGGTGAAGTTCATCAGCAGTTTCTGGAACATTCTCTCCAGGAACCGCACGTCCCCCGCGCCAAGGAGTTCCTTCTCCGTCCGGTAGATGAACAGGGCGGCCCAGGCATGCACGGGAGGGTTGACGTCGCTGAAGTTCCATTCGTAGGCCGGGATCTGGCCGTTCGGGTGCAGGTAGCGTTCGCGCAGCATCAGGTCGAGCTGGTTTTTGGCGAAGTCCGGGTCCACCATGGCAAGGGCAATGGTATGGAACGCCAGGTCCCATGCCGCATACCAGGGATACTCCCACTTGTCGGGCATGGATATGATGTCGGCGTTCACCATGTGGAACCATGAGTTGTTCCTGAGGGAGGGCCGCTGGCCCGGATCGTGCCCATCCAGCCAGCGATCGACCTCGTAGAGATAGTACTGCTTCGTCCAGAGCATCCCGGCGAGCGCCTGGCGCATCACGTTCGCCGCATCGGGGCCGACCGATGGAGGGGTGATGTTCTCGTAGAACGCATCCGCCTCCCTCTGCCGCTCTGCGAGCACGTTCTCAAAGGGGCTCCCGAACGGTGCCTCCCCGGAGGGCGGGGTCTGGGCGAGGCGCAGTCGTACCCTCTGCGCTTCCCCCGGGCCGAGGGTCAACCGGTAGTGCGCACAGGATTTTGTCCCGGATCCTTCCGGGTTCACGGCGCCGCTTCGCCCCTCGACGATGTAGTTGTTGATGCCGTCCTTCACGAACGGCGTGGCGTTCGGCGTCCCGAAGAGACGCTCCGTATTGGTCTCGTTCTCGGTGAAGAGCAGAACGGGAGCGCCTTCGCAGGAGAGGTAACGCTGCCCGAGATCCGGGTGGCCGGCCGCGATCACGCTGGTCCCCGGCGGACCCTCCGTCTTCCGGAGGGCCGGTTTCTCTGCACCGTCGCCCTGCCACCAGGTGTTGCGGAACCAGAGGGTGGGCAGCACGTGGAGGGATGCCTCCTCCGGACCGCGGTTATGCACGGTGATCTGCACCAGGATATCCTCAGGCGTTGCCTTCGCGTACTCCACGAAGACGTCGAAGTAGCGATCGCCGTCGAATATCCCCGTATCGATGAGCTCGTACTCCAGATCATACCGGGTGCGCTGCCGGTTCGTCTCGACAAGGTCGTTGTACGGGAACGCCGCCTGCGGATACCGGTAGAGGTACTTCATGTAGGAGTGCGAAGGGGTGTTGTCGAGGTAGTAGTAGTACTCCTTCACGTCCTCCCCGTGGTTCCCCTCGCCGTTGTTCAGGCCGAAGAGCCGTTCTTTGATGATGGGATCGGCACCGTTCCAGAGAGCGAGCGCAAAACAGAGGCGCTGGCCATCGTCGGAGATGCCGGCAATCCCGTCTTCCCCCCACCGGTAGGCGCGGGACCGTGCCTGGTCGTGCGTGAAATAGGCCCAGGAATTACCGTCCTCCCCGTAATCCTCTCTCACCGTCCCCCATTGCCGTTCGCTCAGGTAGGGTCCCCACCGACGCCAGGGGATACCGCTGGCGCGGATCTCGAGCATCCGTTGCCCCTCTGATGTGCCGGGTACAAACGTTGCGGGTGTCATGCGCAAGCCAGACCATCCATCACATAATATATTTTTCGAGGAATTGAATTCCGGGTTACCCCAATTGCACCATGCGGCGTTTCACCCCCTGTGTATGCGGGATCCGGGGGTTTCGCCTCATAGGCCGTCCAGGAAGACCGGATGAGGAAGCAGAACAGGAGGATGCCGGCCGGTGCGGCAGGCAGACCGGGAGGCCCCGTTGCCGCTACCGCCGGGCCGCTCGCCCGGTCTTCTCGAACGGGCGATGCACTGCCATCCGGGAACGCCGGTCTGCTGAATTTATATACACCCTCTACGTTTGATGCATCGAATCGAGGGCTGACATGATGACCAACTCCGCAGACCCGGCTCCTCCGGCACCGGTGGCAGCCCCGCAGGGCGTGCTCCTGCCGCTTGCGCTGGCCCAGTTCATCTGCAGCTACGCTGCCTCGAACATGAACGTGGCCATCAGCAACATCGCCACCGACCTGGGGACGACGGTCAGCGGCGTCCAGACGACCATCGCCGTCTTTACGCTCACCATGGCGGCCCTGATGATCCCCGGCAGCAAGCTGACGGATATCCTGGGCCGCACGTATCTCTTCCGGCGAGGCCTGCTGGTCTACGGCGTGGGAGCACTGGTTGCAGCAGCGGCGCCGGGGATCGGGATCCTGATCCTCGGCTACTCGCTCCTCGAAGGCATCGGGACCGCGCTGCTGATCCCGCCTGTCTACATCCTCGCGACGGTCTTCTTTCCCGACCTCACCTCACGCGCCCGCGCTTTCGGCGCGATCAGTGCGGCGGGCGGTATCGGGGCGGCCGCAGGCCCGCTGGTCGGCGGGATCATCACCACCGCGATCAGCTGGCGAGCAGCCTTTGTCGTGCAGGCTCTCGTCGTCGGGATCGTCATCCTTCAAAGCCGGAAGATCGTCGACCCGGGTATCCAGGGCCCAAAACCCCGTCTGGACATCGTCGGAACCATCCTCTCGGCGGCGGGACTCTTCTTCGTGGTGGTCGGCATCCTGCAGGCCTCGACCTACGGCTGGTTTGCGGCCAGTCAGGACTTCGTCATCGGGAATACGGTCTTGATCCCGCAGGGCGGCATATCGCCGGTATGGGTCTTCGTGCTGATCGGACTGCTGTTGCTGGCCGGGTTCTTCTGGCACATCCGGTCCATGGAGCGGGCGGGCAAGGAGCCGCTGCTCTCCACCAGGCTGTTTAAGAACCGCACATCGAACCTCGGCCTCATCACGCAGAACATCCAGTGGCTGGTCCTGATGGGCCTCTCGTTCGTGGTGTCGGTCTACCTGCAGACGGTGCGGGGCTACAGCGCGATCGAGACCGGCCTGGTCCTGACACCGGCCACGATCGGCATCCTGCTCTCCTCGATGGCTGCGGCCAGGCTGGCGCGGAGGCGTTCCCAGGCAACGTTGATCCGGGCGGGGTTCATCGTGACGGTCGTCGGCGTGCTCCTCCTGCTGCTGTGGGTGCGGGAGACCTCGAACGTCCTTACCTTCGTGCCGGGCCTTTTTCTGGTCGGCCTGGGCGTCGGGGTGATGCTGACATCCTCGGTCAACGTCGTCCAGTCCAGTTTCCCCGAGAAAGACCAGGGGGAGATATCGGGCCTCTCGCGCAGCGTCTCGAACCTGGGCTCCTCGCTCGGCGTGGCCATCGCGGGCACCGTCATCGTATCCACCCTTGTTGAGGGGAACATGGGCTACGCCCTTGCGCTGGTCGTCCTGGTGTTCTTTGCTCTGGTCGGCCTTGCAGCTGCGTTCATGCTGCCCGCGAGTCCGGTGCCCCGGAGCCCGGGCCCGAGCCTGCCTGATCGGCGCCCCTCCCGTCACCCGCCCGGACGCCCGCGGGACCGGAAGTAGGCCTCGATCTGCTCCAGGGACAGCCCTTTCGTCTCCGGCACGAGTTTGAAGACGAAGAGCCACGCGAGCAGGGCAACCACCGCGTAGAGGAGGAAGACCCCCGACTCCCCGATCAGGTCCACCAGCGAGAGGAACGTCGCCGCGATGAGGAAGTTCGCGGTCCAGTTCGTGACCGTCGCAAGGCTCATGGCCAGTCCCCGCACGCTGAGCGGGTAGATCTCGGCGATGAGCAGCCAGAAGATCGGGCCGAGGCCCAGCGCAAAGGCGGCGACGTAGATGATGAGACTCACCGCGGTGACCTGCCCGAGCGAGACGGCCGCCCCTCCGGCGCCGCTCTTCTCGAGGGCGAACCCGATCCCGAGGAGCAGCATGGCGATACCCATCCCGGCAAGGCTCCAGAGGAGCAGCGGCCGGCGCCCCGCCCGGTCGACGAGCCGGATGGCGATGAGGGTCACCAGGACGTTTACGACGCCGATCCCGACCGTCGCGGCGATCGAGGCGGTCGCCTCCGCGAGTCCGGCAAACTGGAAGATGGTCGGGGCGTAGTAGATGACGGTGTTGATCCCGGTCGCCTGCTGGAGGATCGCGAGCCCGAGACCCAGGAGCAGCGGGAGCCGAACCGCGGGCGCGACCAGGTCCGACAACGTCCCCGCCCCCTCCGTGCGCACGCTCCTCTCGATCTCCCCGAGTTCGTCCGATACGTCGGCGGTGCCGCGGATCTTTTTGAGGACGGTTGCGGCCTCGGCGGGACGGTTCATGAACATCAGCCACCGGGGGCTCCGGGGCATCAGGAACATGCCGACCAGGAGAACCGTGCCCGGGATCACGCCCGCAAGGAACATCGCCCGCCAGTCGCCGGCTGCCGCAAAGGAGTAGTTCACGCCGTAGGCGATCAGGATGCCGACCGTTATCAGGAGCTGGTTGAGCGAGACAAGGGCGCCCCGGATGCTTTCCGGCGCAATCTCCGAGATATAGAGGGGCGCGACGAACGATGCGACGCCGATAGCGATCCCGATCAGGATCCGGCCGATGATGAATATGGAGAAGATGGGGGAGAGAACGACCACAAACGTGCCCGCGATGAAGATCACCGATGCGGCCAGGATGGAGGTGCGGCGCCCCACCCGATCGGAGAGAGGCCCCCCGAAGAGCGCCCCGAGGATCGCGCCCATCAGCACGGAGCTCACCGCCACCTCGGTCGTGACGCTTGTTAAGCTGAACTCCTCGTTGATGAAGAGGATCGCCCCGGAGATGACGCCGGTATCGAACCCGAAGAGGATCCCGGCAACGGCGGCGATTGCCGCGACGACGAGGACGAACCCCGTGACACGGCCGGGTTCAGAGGTCATGGGGGCCCTCCACCCCGCCGGGGAGTCTCTCCCGAACCCGGAGAGGAGGGGCGGGATGAGAGGGGTTCACCATCGGGTCGTGGAGAGAGGGCGATTTCGTGAAATAACAGGAATACTCCGTCACCGGAGACTGCCGGGGATGTCATCGCGTTCAGTTGCAATCCAGGTACTTAAACCTGTAGGCCGGAGACGGATATCACGGCTCTTCGCGCCGCCCCGGCCTGAGCGAATGCGGCAGTCCTGCCCGGCGCACCAGGTAATAGCCGCCGCAGAGGGCGATGATGATCAGCGCGATACCGATGAGCTCGCCTGCGGTTGACGTGTCGAGGAGGATGACCTTTCTTGCGATGGCGATGATCGCGACGAGGATGACGATCTCGACGTGGAACTCTCTCTTATCGAGGTACGCCTTTATCGTCTCCAGGAGTTCCAGGCCGATGAGGATCAGCAGGAAGTACCCGAGAAGATCGAAGAGTTCATCGCTATCGAGCCGGTAGGTGGAGACCTCGAACACCGCCGTGACCACCATCCACCCCAGTTCGAGGAGCGAGAAGGAGAGCAGCACAACCAGGAATACGATGAGCGCGATGTAGGTAACGTGCTCAAAACGCTCCACGAAACGGCGCATGCATAGGTTATCCTGCGGATCCGCATAAATAGATGCCGGAAATGTTGCAGATTCTGATTTATGGGATCCTCCCGGTCTCACGCGGTGCTGGGGGCGCCGTGCCCCCGGAGAGATGCGAAGGCGATCTGTCCCGGGTGCTGTGTTGCATAAATCTGATCCACTGACCCCAACACAGAAGATGCCGGACATCCCCTCCGCCCCTTCATGCCAAAGACCGAACGTTGGGGACGCCCGTACCCCGATACTCGTGACTGGGGTATATATAATGAGCTCCTGACCAAGCGCGGCGAGTTCTATCTCTCGCTTGACTTTGTCGACCAGTGGGATGCCCAGCTCGCCCAGATGAACGCTGGCAAGCGTGGCCAGCCCTTCCAATATCCTGCATCATTCATTGAATGGATGGCCCGCATCCACGTCTTCTTGAGGATGCCCTACCGCCAGATGGAGGGATTTGTCCGGAAACTCGCGACATTCATCCCCTCTCTCCGGGCAGCCGACTATACCACGCTTTTCCGTCGAATCAAGAATCTGGATCTCTCGCTCGAGGTACTCCCCGAGATCCTCGCCGAAGATGTCATCATCGCCGCTGATAGCACCGGGATCAAGGTCACGAACCGAGGGGAGTGGATGCGCGAGAAATGGGGGGCCAGACGTGGTTGGATCAAGGTGCATCTCATGATCGATGTCGAGACCAACCAGGCGCTCGGTCTGGAAATCACCGATGAGTCGGTACAGGACGACCAGCTGTTCATTCCCCTCCTCGACCAGACCCAACAACACTGTGGCGAGGAACACCCGGTGTACCGAGTTCTCGCGGATGGTGCCTATGACCGGAACGAACTCTTCAACGCCCTCGAACACCGGGGAATCGCCTCGGGCGTCAAGACGAGAACTGATGCTGCAACCCACTCGACCGGGTCACCGTATCGAGCCGAATGCGTCAGAAACCGAAACAGATGGGGTGGATATCTCAGATGGGCGCTGGTAGTTACCTACGGGATGCGGTGGAAGGCGGAAGGAGCCTTCTCCACCATCAAACGGATCCTGGGAGAGGGGGTACAGGCGACGTCTCGGGAGGGGATGTTTCGTGAATTACGGATGAAAGTGAACTGCTATAACAGGTTAATCGCTCTGGCAGCCTGACAGGAGGGGAATGGCGGGGGTAACCACCAGGATAATTATGCAACACAGCAGTCCCGGGGCAATGTTCATATACCACAGTGCGCACCCTATGGCACGCCGGAATTGCAAGAACTCCGGGGCTCGCCCCTCTCCCGGCGTTCGGGTGAAACAATGGACCGATCTAAGGCGATTGATGGGGTCCGGAAGGGGTTTCGGGCAGTTGCCATCGCGTTCGTCGTCGCCACCCTGATACCCGTGCTTCTCGGGCTTCTCCTCTCCGTCCCGACCGCGAGGGTCTTTTCCCTGATCGTCTCCACCCTCCTTCTCCAGGCAAACGCCGTTTTCGTCGGCATGGGGCTCGGCCTGAACCCTGCATTCATCCTCGCCGTCATGACGTTCGTTGAACTCGGGATCGTCCTTGCCATCTACGAGATCCTGGACGTGTTTGCCGAGCAGTCGGAGAGGGTCAGGCGTTTCACGAAGAGCACGGAGGCAAAGATGGAGCGGTACCCGATCCTGCAGAGGTACGGCGCAGTCACGCTCATCATCCTCCCCATGCTCCCGGTGATCGGGCTCTACTCCAGCGTCGTCATCGGGTGGCTTCTGCGGTGGAACAAACTCCAGTCAGTCTTCTTCGTCACGCTGGGATGGATCCTCGTCACCGGCTTCCTCCTGCTCGTGGCGCTCGGGTTCGTCCGGGTGGTCTTCTGATACGAACGGCGAAGACTGCGATACGCCCGGATGCCGGGCAACAGAACGAGATATATAGTTGAACCGGCATCCTGCTCCGGAGGCGCACGATGTCTCTTGGTCCGGTCGAGTATATGGTCATCGAGTTTCCGGGAAACCAGTTCAAAGGCGAGATCGTCCCGGCGTTGCGCGAGGTGGTCGATAAAGGCGTCATCCGCATCATCGATCTCGTCTTCGTGAGGAAAGACGAGCAGGGCAACGTCAGCGTGATGGAACTTGCCGACCTCCAGAAGGATGCGGCGGACGCGTTCGCCCCCCTCGCGCGGGAGGCGAGCACGCTCTTCGCCGAGGAGGATGTACAGAAGGTCGGCGAGATCATGGAGAAGAACAGTTCCGTGGCGCTGCTTCTCTTCGAGCACGTATGGGCAACGAGGTTCCGCGACGCCGTTCTCAACGCCGACGGAAGGTTGATCGCGGGCGAACGCATCCCAAAAGAGAGGGTGGATGCCGCGCTGGCGTGGAGACCAGAAGAGCAGGAAGCACTGGAGGCGGCACCATGAGAGGCGGCCGGCCGGGCCTTATCGGCACCGTGGCCCGTACCGCGGTGGTCGCGGGGACAGCCACCGTGACTACCCGCGCTGTCGATAAGAGGATGCGGGAGAGGGAGATGAAGAAGGCGGCGCAGGTGCAGGCGCCCGCCCCGACAGGGATAACCCAGGAGGATAAGATGGCTCAACTCAGGGAACTCGCGGAGTTGAAACAGATGGGGGCCCTGACGGAGGAGGAGTTCCAGCAGAAGAAGCAGAAGATCCTTGCCCGGTAGGAGCGCCGGACTCCACCATCTTTGAGGCTCCCGAACCGGCCGGCGCAACGCAAGGAGCCGTCTATCAGCGGAATTCAGGCCACACCGCGATTGCAGGACCATGGCATCTAAACAGCGACTCGGGCGGGACTACGGGCATACCGGAATCCGCCGCTGAAGCAGTCCCCCGGGCGGGAGAGAAGAGCGGTGCAGGGGACCGGCGCCGCACTATCCCGGATCAGGCCCGCGCAGGCCCGCTGTTCCCGAACGCTTGAGGTTCCTGCCCGTCACCCCTTTCCCGGGGATACCGACCGGGTGCCTGAACCGGTACGGACGGCGGCGAACGCAGGGAACACGGGCCCGTTCTGCCCCCGGGAGTCGTGGTTTTTAGAGGTGCCGTCACGGGATTCGGCGAAAGGCCATTCGCCCTCAATAACCGCGTTATATTACTATTTATTCAAAATAAAGGCATATCGTTAAAATAACAAATGGAAAAGGTTATGATAAGGCGGGTCTTAGAATAGTTGCCTGTTGGCACGGTGTCCTCTGTTAAACCGGGTAACGCCCGTTAACACTCATCGTAATCCTTCAGGCGATCGTTACAAACTTACCGGATACCATATCAGATTACGTCTCATTCCACATACCAGGTGTCTCATTATCAATTTAGTTCAATCCACACGCGTTACCTCCCATTTGACCGGCAGGGATGAGGGGGGGCAGAACAGGCGGTCACCGGTCTCCGGAGAGGGGAACGGCACGGGAAGATGTGAACCATCTCCCCGTGCCGCGGAGACCGGACCCCTATACACACCCCATGGCGCGGGTTCGCCCGGTCAGGAAGCCACGCTCATCCGGGTGCGGTGATTCTTATTTTAACTACGTAGCGGTCGCGCTCGATAGGACGCGTCCGCCGGGTTCATGCCGGAACCGGCGCAGCCTCTACCGATTCCGCCACCCGCACGAGTTCAGTTTTGCCGAGCATGGCGCCCGTAACCTGGTAGGCGTATTCGCCGTCACGCCAGCGGAGCTGGTCCTTCCCGCCGGCGGAGACGTACTCGGCCTCCCGGCCGTCGGAGAGGAGCACCGCCTCAGGCGTCCCGGGGAGCACCCTTTCCTCCCGGTAGGGGTCGTGCAGCCGTTTCACGACCTCCAGGTCGTTGTTGCCGTTCGTGAACCGGAGCACCGTATAGCCGCCGGGGAGGTGCGTCCCGTCGGCAAAGGCGTATCCCTCCGGGAGGGAGGACGGCATCTCCACACCATAGTGCCGGGCGTCGTCGATGCTCGATAAGAAGAGCGGCGTGATCGCGGCCGTCGGCATCGGCCGGATCGTGGTTCCGGCCGGCGGGTCGAAGACGAAGAGGTCGTCCGGGAGCCCGGTGTTCGCCAGAGGATCGGTGTAATCGGCTGCGAGGATCAGGTTCCCCTGGTTGCCGTACATCTCCAGGCCGAGGAGGAGCCGGGTCTCGGCGTCGATCCGGACTTTGAAACGGTGCACCGCCTCCCGGTAGCGAGTGGGCGCCTCGAAGAGTTTCGAGTCGTCCGCGACCTCAAGGAGATAGGCGGTGCGGCCGCCGACGATCTCGGTGCCCCGGTACGAGGCGTTCTGCTCGGCAAGCGACTCCGCGACCGTCTCCGTATACCCCCGGACCCCCTCCGCCCAGCCGGGGTAGGGCGGTTCGGAGAAGGCGGCATTCATATACGGCCCGGCGACCGTCAGCGCCGTCCGGGTCGTCGGGTCGTAGCGCCATTTCCGGGTGCCGTTCGAGACGACGACGGTTCCCGCGAGGTCCCCGGGCTCGAGGTACTCGATCCGGTAACACCCGGGGTCTTTCCGGAACAGCCTCGCGGTGACGTTCTCGGAACCGGCCGCTACCGCTACGGTGGCGGAGAAGTCCGTCGCCCGCTCCTCCGCCGCGACGAACCGGGCGGCGATCTCGTCCGCCGGCGGCGGGTCCGCGGCGGTGCCGAGGCACCCGGCGGTGCAGGCGAGGACGAGGAGCACGAGCACCAGATGCTTCATCGGCAGGCCGCCCCCGCCACGATAAGGAGCAGCCCGACGACCGGCATGAGGAGGAGGGCATACAGGGGTCCGACAAACTCCATGACGCCCGGTGCGGACACGGGAGTGGGGATGAGGAACGCACCAAAGGCCAGGAAGAGCGAGGCGATGCCGAGTACCGTGACGACGACGGTCGGCATCCGCACCCTCTTCCGGCAGTCGTCCGGGAAGGAGGAGAGGAGCAGTGCCGCGGCCGGGGGAAGAAGGAACATGATCTGGAAGGCGGGGTTCCCGGAATGATCCGGCACAGCCCACGCCGCGACCCCCGTCCAGAGCAGAAGAGCAGTACAGACGGCCACGAACGGTATGCCCCAGAACCACCGGGGCGACTCCCGCCGCATCGCCCGCAGGAACTCAACCGACCCGGCGAGCGAGATGAGCGAGAGCAGGAATATGACGCTCCCGGAGCCGATGGAGCCATGGGAAGCGAGCATCACCGGCATGACCGCCCAGAGAAAGAAGAAGACCGCGCTCGCGGCGATGAGCGGACCGGCCTTCATCCTCGCCTCACCCCGCGGCAGAGGAGCGCGATCCCGCAGGCGACCGTCGCCGCGAGCGTCCCGAACCCGGGGGCACGGGCGGGCGCCGTCCACCCGTTCTCACCGAACGACCGGGTCGTCCCGGCGAGGATGTAGCCGCCGTCGGCCGTCGCCGCAAGAGCCGAGATATCGTCGGTCGCATCTCCGCCGAACGAGTGCGCAGCGGTGACGTTTCCCGTATAGTCCAGGATCACCAGCCACCCGTCGTGCGGCCCTCCGGCGTAGACCGTGCCGGTGAAGGCATACTGCCCCGGAGACGGCGCGACCGCCGACGTGACCAAGATGCCGGGAATCTCCGGCGTCACGGTCCAGGCGACATTCCCGGTCCCGCCGATCTTGATGAGACAGGGGCCGGGGAGGTCGCTTCCGGGCCGGAATGCCCCGCCGGCGACGAGGTAACCGACGGCGCCTCCGCCGGGCGGCTCAAGAAGAGTCGCGCTGGTGCCGCCGTCCATCCCGTCAAGCGTCCTCGTCCAGAGAACCTCCCCCGCCGGATCGGTCTTGAACACCCGGATCGGCGCGGCGGTTCCGGAACGATCCGCTTCCCAGGGGTTCCTCACCGCGACGAGGTAGCCGCCGTCGATCGGGGTTGGTATGACGCTGTCCACGATCCCGGAACCGTTGCCGCCGATGGACCGGCTCCACTCCTCTCTCCCATCGCGGTCGACCCGAACCAGCCAGGCGTTGTCGGTTCCGGTCTTTCTGTTCCCGCCAAGGATGAACCCGCCGTCACCGGTCATGGCGACCGTCGTGAAGAGCCCGTCCCCCGGAAACGTCCGGCTCCAGACCTCACGACCGTCCGGCGCGACCTTGAAGAGCCAGGCACTCCGCGTATCCTTCTCCGGCGTCCAGCCGGTGCTCCCGGCGACGACGTAGTTGCCGTCGTCGGCCGCGACCACGGCACGCACAGTATCCCAGTCCGGCCCGCCGTAAGTCTTCCTCCAGACCTCATTGCCGTCCGCGTCCGTCCTGAGCAGCAGGGCGTCCCGGAACCCGGTGTTTCCGGCGATCAGGTACCCCCCATCGTCCGCCTGGAGCACCGACGCGACATCCGCACTATCCCCGCCGGGGTAGGTCCGGTTCCAGACCTCGTTCCCCTGCCCGTCCGTCTTGACGAGCCAGACGGAGAGGTCATACCAGGTGGCCTGCGTGCCCGTGGGCTCGGTGGCAAACGCCTCCGCCATGGCCCGGGAGATATCAGCGAGCAGGGCGTTCTCCTCATCGGTCAGGACCGGGTTCTCCCCCGCCGCCGGGTCGAACGCGATCCGGGTCACCGAGCCTTCGGTCTCGTGCACCACCGGATACTTTCGCCAGATCTCGCGGAGGGACTCCTTCAACGCCTCCTTCTCTTCGGCGGAGCGGGGGGAGCGGTCGATGTAGCCGAGCAGGTTCTCCCGCTCGTCTTCCGTCCCGGCGAGCATGACGTAGTAGGGCGACGCCCGCTTCACCGCGTCGTCGATCTCAAGCCGGTCGACGGGCGCCTCCACCGGGCTTTCGGCCGGACGGGGGGTCTCGGCAGCCGCAGGGAGGATGAAGAGGCAGAGGATGAGGATAACGTGAAGATACTTCATGGGAACACTCCGGCCTCCCGATTTCGTCAAACATCGGTCCGGCACGTCTGCCGGCAGAACGGAAGGCCTATTAATGAGCGATGGGGGAAGGCGCTATATATCTCTTCTGTGCGGACTATCTACCCTGCAGGGCAGCGGTCAGACTTCGAATCTGTGCCGGGCCTCGTAGCGACGCCACGGGAAACCCGTCTCCGAAAGCCGCGCCTCGATGTCAATCGTCAGGTTCTCCGTCCCGTCCCCATAAGATTGGAGGAGGAACGGGATCATCATCGCCCCGTTGCCCTGAATCCCCGTATCCGGGATCTCAAGAATGCTCCCGTATCCGCCGTCGGTTGCGTGCTGAAAACGGATAACCGGAGAATCGCCGCCGAGAGCCTCCAGGTATGCCTCCGTGGAACCCCGGACGCCGATCGTCACGCTCTCGATACGTATCCCTGCACGATCCCCGAGTTCGACAACCAGTCGTGCCCGGCCGGAGGCGGGGAGCGGTTCATTAAGCACCGATACGGGGAAGACTTCCCTGCCGTCATGCAGAAATATTGCCGTTTTCCTGAATTCATCACCGGTGGCATCGTATTCGGTCAGCTGAACCGGAGGGACGAGGAACGCAAGGACCAGTCCCGCCGCAACGACCGCGAGAACTGCCGCCCCGAACCGGTATGCGCGGTTCACCCTTCACGTCTCCTCTGTGCTCGAACGGCGAGCAGCCCTCCCGCGAGCGCAAGGATGCCCATCCCGGCGGAGAACCCGGGCGCGGTCCGGGTCTGCGGCGGCTCCGGCTCCAGTTCCAGGTCGAGGCGGTTGGTAGTGTTCTCGAAGACGACCTCCCGGTGCAGGGGGAGGTAGCCCTCCTTCTCGACCGATATGTTCTGCCCGTAGCCGAAGGCGTTCTCGACCAGGTAACTGCCGTCACCGGCGGTCCCGGTCGTCACGGGGTGCGGCCCCCAGGCGAGCGGGAGGACGGACTCGGACCTCACCGTTGCGTCCGGGACCGGACGACCGTCGACGTCCTTCACCGTCCCGATCACGGAGATCCACGGCGGCGGCGAGATATCGACGTTGACGTAGACGTGCAGCACCGCCTCAGAGGTCTTCCCCAGGTTGTCGATCAGGGTCACGGTGATCGTCTCGTTCCCTTCAGCGACCGGGACGGTGCAGGAGAAATTGGTCGCGTTCCCGCACGAGACCATACCTGCGCTGCTCGCGACCACCACGTCCCGTATCCCGTTCGAGGCCTCGGCCCTGCCGGTGACCGTGACCTCGGGCGGGACGAGATCGCTCCATACCGTCTCGTACTGCTTCGGTGAGATGACCGAGAGGAACGTCGAGGTCTCGACCGGTTCCCCCCCGGCGCTCGCCGGGGCTGCCGCCATGAGCAGCACGAGAATGCAGAAGATCGTCAGAATAGTTCGTCTCATAGTCCGGCTCCTTGGAAGAGGGATGGGGAGGGATCGTTTATATCTATTCTGTGCCGTTCGTCTCCGCGTACAAAACTCTCTCCGCCAGGGCGATCTCCCGGGGAGGAAAGACGACCAGCGCCCGGGGATCCTCGTCGATGGTGGTCGGTGTCCGGTTCCCGTCCGGCGGGTCCCTCGGGTAGATCTCGATGGTGTTCCAGACCTCCGTGGTGGCAAAGGAGATGAACTCCAGCGGGCGGAGGGTGCCGTTCTCGACGGCGTAGATGTTTTTGTAGGTGTCGTCGTAGGTCCGGTTCTGCTCGTGGTAAAAGACCTTCAGGCTCATTCCCTTCATGCCGTAGGAGATCTCGTCGAACGGGATCTCGTCTACGGCGGCGAGGGCTCCGAGCGGGTGGGCGTGGGGAGGGCGGTAGTCGAGCCGCTGGGACGAGAGGTAGGTGCTCCCGTTCTGGAGGACGAAGGCGGAGTGGACCCAGGGCTCCCCCTCCATGTCGGCAAAGAACGCGAACTGGATGTAGGTGAACGAGCCGTTCCTATCGAACTCCATGACGAGCAGCGGCGACTTCGCCGTCTCGTTCTCGAACGGGATCTCGCGCTCCATCGCCTCCCAGATCTCAAGGAACGGGGGGTCGTACTCTTCCACCGGGAGGACGGGGACGGTCTCGTACTTGATCGTCTCGTAGCCGGGCGGAACGTAGGAGGCACGCCAGAAGACGAAGATCACCACGATAACGATGCCGAGGATAAGCCACCGGTCTCTCATGCGGCGACGCTCCCGGCGATGAGGTAGCCGCCGTCCGCCGTGCCGATGCCCCGGAACGAGTAGAGGTCGATCGGCTGCTCCTGCCGCCGGATCTCGTTGCCCCTGGTATCCCTGCCGATGAGCGTGACGCCCGCACCGGCGGCGGTGACCGAGAGGGAACCACCCTGCGACTGGACAACGACACCGCCGGCGTCATCGACGGTTCTGTAATCCGTCACCTCGCCGTTCTCGTCGAGCGAGAAGAGGTAGCCGCGGTCGACCCGTTCGACACCGCCCCAGAAACTCCCGGAAAAGGTCGTCGACCGGTAGAGAACCGCGAACCGTCCCGGCGCCGTCTCCCGGACATCCAGGAGTTCGTCGAGCCCGTCGCTCCCGAAGTCCCGCTTCCAGAGGACGGTGCCGTTCTCGTCCAGGCGGGCTGCCTGCAGGTACACCTCGAAACGATCCCCGGAGAAGACGTGCTGCCCCTCTCCGAAGACGAGCACACCCCTTTCCGGCGCCGGGTAGATCGGGTGGTACCCGATACCGCCCGCGGCGTCGAGCGAGGTCTGCCAGAGCCGGGTGCCGTTCTCGCTGAAGCAGGCGACCTTATCCTCCCACGCCGCGACGTATCGACCGTCCGTGTGAGCGAGGAGGGAAACGGGTACCATCCCCTGGTCTTCGCCGGCGAATGACTGTTCCCAGAGCACCTCGCCCCCGGCACCGACCCGGACGAGCCCGGGGATCTCCGTGGCTACCAGGAATCCGCCGCCGGGCGCCGGGGCGAGCGCGGTCACACGACCGGAATCGATACCGAAGGCCAGCCGACCGCGGGCGTCCCCGTGCTCGTCGTAGGTGAGGATATGCGCCGTGCTCCCTTCCCGGCCGTACTCCGTGACCGCGAGAGCGTAGCCTCCCGGACATTCAGCGATGACGTCGGGCCGGTCGTAAGCGTCGATATCAACCCGCGCCTCCCACTCGATATCCCCGGCGGCGGAGACCTTGATGATCAGGATATCGGTCTCCGGCGCGGGTTCGCCGCCGGAGTAGGGCGCGGGCGGGATGACGCCCGCTACGATGCCGGCCGTCGCAAGGAGCGGCGGGGCGACGAGGAACGCGACGGCGACCGCCGCAACCGGGAGAAGGTCGCGGTACGGCCGCTCCGGGTCGAGGAACGACGCGACCAGTCCCCCGAGCCCGGCGACGAGCATCGCGCCGCCGACGAGGAGGAGGACCTGCCCCGGGGCCGTGGTGAGCGACTGGACGAGGTAGGTGGGGTTGCCCGCGAAGAGGAGCGTCCGGGCGGCGAATCCGGCGACCGCGCCGGCGATGAGCGCGGAGAGGAGCCGGGCGCTCCGGGAGGCGGTGCCGCCCGCGTAGGCCGGGAGGAACCCGGCGAAGAAGAGAACCAGCAGAACCGAGACGAAGGTCTGCGTGATCCCCACCCCCAGGAGACCCTGGTTGTAGGCGGACACGGTGCTCCAGCACCCCGAGAGCGCTCCCACCACCCCGAGGACGGCCGCCCCGGCAAGGAATCCGATGCCGACCGAGACGGCGGCGATGCGGCGGTGACCCGTTCCAGGCGCCTCTCCCTCCATCATAGGGGAAACTGGGACGCGGAATTATATACGGTTTCTGTGCCGGCCGTCTACTCGCGAGCCCCGGTTTTCCCTGAAGCCGGGCAAGAAGGGGCGCCGGCAAAACGTAAAAGTAATGCTTCCTTACTCCGATTCCTGGAGTATGCGACGCTGGCCGGCTGCCGTAATCCTGATCATCCTTCTCTCTGCCCTCCCCTCCTGCGCAACCGCGGGCCATACGGTCATGCCGACCGGCGACTACGTGCCCGACCGTCCGCCACAGGATATGACGCCCATCGAGTGGTGGCAGGTCCCGCCCCAGATCCTGATTACCAGCCTGCTCATCGGAACCGCGCCCGAACTCGTGGTCGTCGCGAACATCCTCGTTCTCCTGAACGTCTGGCTCTTCTTCGGCTACCGCCGGATTGCAAAACGCGCCGCGCTCGATCACGAGACCCGGACGGCGATCTACGACCACATCCGCGCTCACCCGGGCATCCGCCTCGGCACCCTCGCCGAGGACCTCGGGATAAACCGGGGAACCTTACGCTACCACCTCGGGAGACTGCAGGAGTTCGGGATGGTCGCCGCCACCGCCGTCGGCGGGCAGACGGGATACTTCGAGAACCGGCAGAGGTACTCAGAACTCGAAGCAAAGGTGCTCATCCACCTCAAAAACCCGAACACCCGGGAGATCCTCTTCACGCTGCTGGAGAAACCGGGGGCGTCGCGGCGGGATCTTGCCGAACGGCTCGGGATCACCGCCTCATCGGTCTCGTGGCACCTGCGGCGCCTGAGGGGCGACGGGGTCGTGCTCCGGGAGAAGAGCGGGGCGGACGTCCGGTATACCCTCTCGGGAGATTCGGCAGCGTTTGTCGGGGAGCGGGTGGGCGGCGGTAATACGGCGGAATAACTTCGACGGCGATGGGGGGAGCGGCGTTCCGTGCCGAGATGACGGCACCCGGGGAGTATTCTGCACCAGAGCCTCACCTGCGCTCACCGCAAATTCCGCTTCGGCCGTAGACCGGACTGTGCCGTTTATGCCGCATGCGGTCGAAGACAAGGACGTCACCCTCGCCGGGGAAGAGCCGGGCAAACCTCGCCGGATGTTGGTTTGCACCGTCCTGACGGCAACCCTTTGCAACCATCAACGCCCGGCCGGCCCGGAGGGTTGCGTTGTAGGCGATGTTGTACGCCCAATCGCAACCGGTCGAGAGAAGCGGTTCCGATATCCCGACGGGCGAGAGCCATTGCTCCGCGCCATCCCGTGCGGTGCCCGGCTAAACCCTCCTACGGAGCCTTACTCCTGACGCTGAGCCTTTCCGACTCCTCGTACTCGACGCACTCCTCGAGTTCCTCCTTCCCGACCGCCTTCTCGGCGGCACCGATCGTGACCTTCGCGATCTTCACGAAGACCTCCGGGTAGCGCTCGTAGAACCGTTCCGTGACGATATGGCGCCGTCGGCTGATCTCTGTCTTACGGCGTAGGCCTCGTTCTCCCGGATACCCAGCCCATGTGCTCTCTCCAGCAGTGCTTTATGGAGTTCTTCGGCCTCGCGGAGCTCCTCTCGGAGCTCCCGAATGTAACCCTGCAGCGCATAGGCCTCTTCGAGGAGGCGGTCGTCGGGGATCTCGTCGGGGGTGCGGGGATGGTCCGGGGTGCCCGGCTGCACCGCGGGTTCGGGGTGCTCGCCGCCGGGGGTTGCCGCCGCGTCCCCTGCAGCAACCATCCTCCCTTCTCCGGCCATAGCGGGCGGGCATTCCGGCACTTCACCGCCGGGCCGACCGTTCCGGCGGTTACCGATCGCAGCGATGAATATCTCGCCGAACTTCTGGAGTTTCGCATTCCCGACGCCGGGGATAGCTGCAAACGCTTCGAGGCTCTGCGGATACCGGCGAGCCATCTCTTTCAGGGTTCTGTCATGGAAGACCGCGTAGGGCGGGATGCTCAGGTCATCCGCAAGCCTTTTGCGGATGACTCGCAGGTCCTCGAAGAGTTCAGCATCAAAAGGCCTCTCGTCCCGATCTTTCATTCCCCCACGAGCCCGGGACCCTTTCGGGCTCGCAAGCCGCACGTTCTCGTCGCCGGGCGAGGAGGGCCGGGTTCACGGTGTTGAGGGTGACATAGATCCCGGCGACCGCCGGATCGGCGTCGAGGGCCTCGGCGGCTCGGGCGAGGGCGCTGTGGTCATCGAAGTAGCCCGAATGTGTCGCGCCGTCGGCGAGCGCCCGGACCTCGACCACCCCGCCTTCGGGGGCGAGGAGTTCCACGGTCCGGCGGATCTCTTCTTTCAAACGCTTTCCTCCGGGATCAAGGGAAAAAGGGGGGCGCTCGCGGCCTCCCCGCAGGCCACCCGCCGAAAGGAGACGAACGGGATGATCCAGCAACCGGTTCGAAGGCGAAACACCACTGCCCGCCCCGCGTGGTTCACCGCCGCATGCCCCTCGATCGTCACGGACGAGGTGACGATCCCGCCCGTCCGCCGCACCCGCTCCCGCATGATCGGGGCCGGGCGGCCGAAGAAGATGAGCGCCTTTGCGTCCTCGGTTGTAATCCGGCAGCGCTCCGCCTCGACGTGGACGATGAGCCCGCCCGCAGCGGTACAGGCGAGGGTTCCCGGCTCCGTCATGGCCGCCCCCGCTCGACGCTGACGGTATACTGGTGGTTCCGGGTTCTTCTGACGTTGATCTCCCGGACGGCCCGGCCGTGCCGCCGGATCTCGTCCGCCACCACCCGCGGGACGAGGAAGAGCGGCACCGGGGACACGCTTATCTCTTCCGGTGGAGATGTACCAGTGGCGGCCTGGCCGACGGTGCGGTCACACTTCTGGTTCGGGCTGCCGCCCCTGGTTCTCGGTTCGGTTCCTCCCGGGGCTTTGTTCTCCCGGGATCTTCTGTCGTGTTGCATTTCCTGGTAGCTCCCTGCACCGGAGAGTTCTCCGGCACATAGACCATCATCGGGAACCGTCGGTTAAAAAGGTGATCCGATGATCCTGAATTGACCATAGGAGCCTATTTAAACGTTGCTTTACCAAAAAAGGGTATTCCAAAGGACCGGGCGGGAATCATCGATCGCGAGCCGAATCCGGGGTGACGATCCGTCCGGGGTTTTTTGATCCGGTGCAGGCAGTTGCCACGTCCCCGGGGTCGTAGCGGAGACGGACCTCCCGCTCCCTCCCCCGGCCCGCCCGGGGCACGAGATCGACGATCCCGGCCTCCATGAGCCCGTTGAGGTGCTCGTGGCAGGCCGTCCTCCCGACCGGGAGATACTCCTGTGCGGCCTCGAAGACCGCACCCGCCGCCATATCCGCTCCTTCCCCTGACCGCTTCGCGATCAGGCGCGCAAGCACCTGCTCGTCGTCCGAGAGCGCCGCGGCCCGGGCCCGGAGTGCCGGCGACCTGACCATCCGGGCTGCGGTCGTCACGTCGCCGGGGGTGACCCGCCGGCGACCATCCTTCTCCGCCCGGAGGACGGCAGCCCGGAGGAGGTCGATCCCGACACGGACGTCCTGCTCGCCGGCGGCGATCTGCGCGACCCGTTCAAGGAGGACCTTCGAGACCACCCGGGGGTAGAGCCCCTGCCGGACACGGTCGGTGAGGATCTCGCGGATCTCGGCCTTCGTGTAGGGCCAGAAGGTGATCTCGGTCGGGTGGAAGACCGACCGGACGCTCTCGTCGGCCTCCGCATACAGGTTCAGGGAGAGATCGCTACAGACCGCGAAGACCCCTGCCTTCCGGACGTCCCACTTCTCGTAGAGCCGGAGGATCTGGTAGAGGACGGTGTTGTAGGTTCCGGCCGCGATGAGTTCGTTTGCGTCGTCGAGGCAGACGACGAGCGCCGCATCGTGGTCGTGGAGCCAGGTCGCGATCCCTTGCTTGATCTCGTCGAGGTGCCACCCGGTCGGTGGTGGGGCGTAGCCAAGGAGGGCTTTGAAGATGCTCCGGTAGACCGCGAGCGGGGTACGGTCATGACGGCAGTTGACGTACGCCGGGACGATCCTCTTTGTCTCCTTCCGGACCTCGCGGAAGATCCGGCGGACGGTGGTGGTCTTCCCGGTCCCCGGGGGGCCGCGGAGGATGGCGGAGAGGGCGCTCCCGCCCCGGAGCGCCGGCCGGAGGAGGAAGGCGAGTTCCCGGACCTGGGCGTCGCGGTGGTGGAGGTGCTCGGGGACGAACGTGGGCTCAAACGTGTCGGGGTCGCGAAAGAGCGTCTGGTCGCTACGGAGAAGAGAGGAATGCGTCATAGGAGAGAGTGGAGAAGCGCTCGTTGATAACAGGGAGCCGTGCGCGTCGTGAAAGTAAGGAGAGGGCCCAGATGCCGGCTGTCCGCAATTGTCCGGATACTGCTACCGAGATCTGCGCCTGATCCTTTGTTTTTCGGCAGTTCTGCTTGTTGGATATGGGTTTTACCCTTCCCCCTCAGTCGGGGTTCTGTCCGGGATTGTCCGCAATTGTCCGCAATGACCGGAATGATGGATTGAGCACATATCGCCGCAGTCGCCCCTCCCGTTTCACGGCAGTGATACCCATTTCGGCAAGAGCAGAGAGATCGCGTCGGGCAGTCCGGGCAGTGCATCCGTAGATGTTTCCGTACTCCTCTGTCGATATGGGCGGATGTGCCTTGAGGTATTCTATAACTCCGCGCTGCCGCTCGTTCAGCAGTTCCGGGCGTTCGAGAAGTGCATTAAGTACCGAGCCAGTAAAGGTAACGACGAAATCGCTGCCGATCTCCTGGAATTGCGGCTCCGGGAGGGCGTCTCGTTTGCATGCGGCGATCATGCTGAGCGTGCCTGAACCCCACTGCTCGATATACCCGGCAAGGAACAGGAGTCTCGCGATGGATGAATTATCGGTCATCCAATGAGTAAGCCCATAAAAAAAAGAGCGAGGGAAGGCTCCCCCCCTTCAGTCCAGTGAACCGACGGTGTCGGCCCAGGCCTCGACCGCGTTCCGGATGGCGTCGTCCTGGTAGGACGAGAGCCGGACGGTCTTGCGGGTGAAGGTGACGTAGTAGTCGTCACCCGAGGGGTCGTGGCACTTGAGCTGCGCGTAGTAGGTCTCGCCGGGGGCGTTTCGGACGGCCTCGCCGCCCATCGCGGCCTCGAGGGCCGCGTTGCCCATGACCTCGGCGGCGTTCGCCTCGAACGCCGCGATCGTCGGGGACTGGATCGAGACGGTCCCGACCCGCTTGCCCTCACCGTCGAGGAAGTTCACCTTTGCGGTGTAGTGCTCGCGGTTGCGGACGACCGCGGCCACCGGCTGCCCATCGGCGCCGGTATACCCGACGCACCCGAACGGGTTGTCGTCGATGACGCTCTGGATGAGGTTGTTAAACGACGTTACGCTGGCGATCGGGACGGCGAGGTCCCGGACCGCCGTTTTGTTCACGGTAGTCTGCACGAAGTCTGCCATGGTTGGCTCTCCTTGCCTGCCAGGCTTCCCGGGAATGTGACAGACACCTATAGGGTCGACCCGTAAGGGTATCAGCCTGACTTTATCGGGGAGGGCGGATTGGGCCCTGATTCTTGAATATAACCGTTACGGTCAGGCATTTTCTCTCCGCCGTCCTACTGTTCTCCAGGAGGGATACCAGGATGACCGAGGAAAAGACCACCCGGGAGCTCGTTTACGAGACGAACCGGGATGTGAAGTGGATCTGCAGGATGCTGCAGCGGATGGAGGCCCAGGACGAGGAGTTTGAGGCCCGGATCCGGGCGCTGGAGGGCTGGCAGGCGGAGAAGGCCGGCGAGGAGCGGAGAGTTTCGACGCTCGGCGCCGGGGCGGGCGGGATCGTCGGCGGGGTGGTGGCGGTGATTGTGCGGGTGATGGGTGGGGGTGAGTCCAGAGAGACTGGATGAGTCACTGTTCCATACGATGTTTCCTGTGCATTGCTACACCCCGCCGGAGGAATACGTGGTAGAAGGACATGGCGTCTTCGCCCTGCCGTTCGGTCCCCGGTTTGCCTGGAGTACGGTTGGGGGCATGCCGGCTGCAATCGGCGGGAGACGTGAGCCCATTACAAAACGGCCATAGTGGTAGTTTTCAGGGGATTGGATGCACCTGCTCTGGTTTCGAGTATTCACTGCAACCATGGATGAGCCCATTATGGGCCAATTATGATTCGTTTTGACCTACGTTGATCCTCTACGATCCCTCTACCGTTGCATACCTCAGCGAGTAGTGCACGCCCGCTCCTGCCGCCCCCTCTTTATAGAAAATGCCTCGTTGACCATGGCAGTAAGATCCCGCGTTGCGGTTGACTTCTTAACACTGTAGAGGCGCTGATATTCCTGATTTGAGATGGAGCCCCCGCTCTTCAGGTAGTGCAGGGAAGCGATCTGCCGCTCATTCAGACCGAGGGAGGCGAGCTGCTCTTCATATGCGGAGGACGGTTCTCACACCCGTGGTTATAGAAATAGTTATCTTTCTCCCCGGCGACCGTAGAATCATTGAAATGAAATAGTACTCCGGTGGAGGCTACCTGAATGAATTTGCGGCTCACTGATGATGAGATCGATGCGTTACTCAGAGAGGCCAAGCCGCTGCCGGGAGATTTCTCCAGGAGATTTCGCCCTAAAGAGAAGGGCGGCCATAAGGAGTACGAGATCGGTATAGAGGGTGCGAATCAATCCCGGTTCAGGTTAATATTTCGGCAAAGTCTATTCAACTCGCTGGACTTCTCCGTGATCCTCGGCTATATCATTCCAAACACAAACCAGGTGTTCCGGCTACGCCGATATAACGGGAAAAGTCACGAACACACGAACAGGCTTGAGCAGGAGAAGTTTTATGATTTCCACATCCATACTGCAACAGAGCGCTACCAGACCGCGGGCTGGAACGAGGATGGGTATGCGGTTCCGACAGACCGGTACTCGGATCACCACGGCGCGCTGAAGAGCATGTTCAATGACTGCGGGTTTGAGGGGTCAGCGGTAACCACGAAGGATCTTACCGACTGGGGGATATAACCAATGGCAATCGAGGCAATCGAAGAGGAGTTTCGGAGGAAGGTCTGCAGCCAGATCCATCTCCGCCCGGAGGGTATCAACCGGTACCGGGTCTTCACACCGTTTGTCTTTGACGATGGGGATAACCTCGCGATCGTCCTGAAGGATGAGGACGGCGCCTGGACGCTGACGGATGAGGGGCATACCCTCATGCACCTGACCTACTCGATCGACGCAAGGGAGTTAGAGCGGGGAACCCGCCAGAAGGTGATCGCGAGTGTGCTGTCCCGGTTCGGGCTGGAGAACAACCGGGGCGAGCTCGCTATTCGCATCACGGGCGACCGGTTTGGGGATGCCCTCTGGAGTTTCATCCAGGCGCTGATCCGGATATCGGATCTTACGTATCTGTCGAGATCGCGCGTTTACTCCACGTTCCAGGAGGATCTCCGTGCGCTCATCGAGGAGGCCGTCCCTGAGGGGCGCAGGGAGTTTGACTGGCACGATCCCGAGCATGATCCGGAAGGGAAATACACCGTTGACTGCAAGATCAACGGCATGCAGAGGCCGATCTACATCTTTGCGCTCGCGAACGACGACCGGGTCCGTGACGCGACGATAAACATCCTGCAGTTCGAGAAGTGGGGGCGGCCCTTCGTCTCGGTCGGCATATTCGAGGATCAGGAGGAGGTCAACCGCAAGGTCCTCGCGAAGTTCAGCGATGTCTGCGATAAGCAGTTCTCAAACCTGCCGGGGAACAAAGACCGGATTATGCAGCACCTCCGGGAGATGGCCGGGACGGCTTCCGGGTGAGGTTGCAGCGGCGTCCCGCTCTGCCCGGGGGAGGAATCCCCCTTTCATTATGTGAGAGAAGTCTGGCGGGTTCGAGCGGCCCGGAGCATCAGGATGCCCCCTCCACGATTGCGATCTCCTCCTCTATGAGCCCGCAGGGTGCATGCACCGGTCGGTCGTGGGCGGGGTGGTTACTTCAGCATCCCGTCCCGCCAGAAGAAGGTCTTGCCGGGGTCCCGCTCATACTTTTCAAAGACGCTCGGGAAGATTTCGGGGTATTTTGCATCTCTGAGAGGGATACAGAACATCGTTGCCGGCTTTTTCGGGCTGCCTCCGACACCAATCACCACGAAGACAGGGATGCGGTTCGACCGGGAGTAGGCATTGTATCTCCTGATCTGGTCGGGGGAGATCTATTCGTCCGGGCGGTGTTCCGCTGCATATGCCGGATGATGGACGCTGCAACTCCAAATAGTCAATATTAATACCCTTTCACACCACCGGATAATTGTATGGAGGATTTTCAGCGCACGGAACACTCTCCGCAACCAAAGAGCAAATTATCGGTGACATCAACCCAAACGCAGATATTCAGCTCTCTGGGCAGGAGATGAGGGATGAGCGTTCTCGATACCGCATATGAGGTGCTCCGTGCAGCAGGCGAACCGCTCCACTACCGCGAGATCACGCAACGGATGCTCGATCGAGGCCTCTGGTCGAGCGCAGGGCTGACCCCCTGGGATTCGGTCAACGCCCGGATTGCTGTTGATATCAAGAGAAACCGGGAGCAGTCCAGATTTTATCGAGCAGCTCCCGGCATCTTCGGGTGCCGTGAGGCTGGAGATCCCAACCCCTCTCCGGAGCCCGAACCCGAGCGGGATAGCATGTCCTTCCTCGACGCCGCCGAGATGGTGCTCGAGGATTATGCAGATAGGCAACCGATGCACTACCGGGATATCACCCGAAAGGCTCTCGACCTCGACCTGATCACAACCGGCGGCCTGACCCCCGAAGCGACGATGTATGCCGCGATCCTCACCGAGATCCAGCGGCAGAACAAGCGGGGGGAACTCCCGAGATTCGAGAAACTCGGCAAAGGCTACGTCGGACTGACCCGGTGGCACGAAGAGGGGCTCCCCTATCAGATCGAGGTGCATAACCGGGAGGTGCGGGAGCACCTCATGCAACGGATCAGGACGATGAACCCCGCCGCGTTCGAGGAGCTCGTCGGGGAACTGCTCGCAAAGATCGGGTTCGAGGATGTTGCGGTCACCCGGGCGAGCGGCGACGGCGGCATCGACGTGCGGGGGACGCTTGTTGCCGGCGACGTCATCAAAACGCGGATGGCGGTCCAGGTGAAGCGCTGGAAGAACAACGTCCAGGCACCGATCGTCCAGCAGGTCAGGGGCTCTCTCGGCGTGCACGAGCAGGGGCTGATCATCACCACGAGCGACTTCTCCACCGGCGCCCGGCAGGAGGCGGAGCAGCCGGACAAGACGCCCATCGCGCTGATGAACGGCGAGCAGATGGTGAACCTGCTTATTGAGTATGATATCGGGGTGATGCGGACGAGTTACGATCTCATCGACCTCGAGGAGGATGAAGAATGACTGCCGGGATTGCAAGTTTCCAGAGTAACAAGGTTTTCCTCAAGGATATTCTTGGGGCGATCAACGAATGCAAGATTCAACTCCCCGACTTCCAGCGGGGATGGGTGTGGGACGACAACCGGATCCGGAGTCTGCTCTCAAGCGTCTCCCTCTCGTTCCCAATCGGGGCTGTAATGATGCTCGAGACCGGAAATACCGAGTGCCGATTCAAGCCGCGGCCGATAGAAGGATTACCCCTGGAATCAGACGTCGAACCGGATAAGCTGATTCTCGACGGGCAGCAACGACTCACGGCCCTTTTCCAGGCTTTGATCAAGCCGGGAGCGGTGGTTACCGAGGATATTAAGAAGAAGACAATCTTCCGGCACTATTACTTTGACATTGAAAAATGTCTGGATCCCAACGAGGATCGTGAAGAGTGCATCCGGAGCATCTCGGATGATAAGTGCGTCAGAAACTTCCGGGGCGAGGTTATCGAGGACTACTCCACCCTAGAGAAGGAGTATGCGGCCGGCCTCTTTCCGGTGAAACAGGTGTATGATAGTTTCACCTGGAAAGAGGGGTACGACGAGTACTGGGACTATGATAAAACCAAGATGAGAACCTTCAATCAATTTTACAAGGAGATCATCCAGCGGTTTGAGCAGTACCAGCTTCCGGTCATCGAGATGGGGAGGGACACTCCAAAAGAGGCGGTCTGCCTTGTCTTTGAGAAGGTGAACACCGGCGGGGTAACACTGACGGTCTTTGAACTCCTGACCGCCACATTTGCAGCCGATAATTTCTCGCTCCGTGACGACTGGCAGAAGATCGCACAACGATTCGCCAGAGAGGAGGTCCTGAGAAAGATCCCGAGCGACGACTTCCTCCAGGCGGTCACCCTGCTTGCGACGATGAAGCGTTACCGGGAGCACGTCGACGGAACCGATCCGGACGGGCGTGCGCCTGCAATCAGCTGCAAGCGCAAAGACATCCTCAAACTCAAACTTGATGATTACCGTGAGCACCGGGACGCGGTGGTCGAAGGGTTCCTGAAGGCGGCTAAGTTCCTGCGGATGCAGAAGATCTTCATCAGCCGTGACCTGCCGTACCGGACGCAGATCGTTCCGCTGGCCGCCACTCTCGCGGTTCTGGGCGATGAGGCAGATAACGATACGGTGAGAAAACTCCTCTCGCGGTGGTACTGGTGCGGGGTCTTCGGCGAATTATATGGGAGCACGATTGAGAGCCGGTTTTCCAAGGATCTCCCTGAACTGATCGCGTGGGCCCGGGGTGGCGACGAACCTACGGCGGTGAAAGAGGCCACGTTCTCCGGAGCCCGCCTCGAAGAACTGACAAGCCGCCGGAGTGCGGCATACAAGGGGATCTTCGCGCTGATGATGCGGGACGGGTGTGAGGACTTCCGCTCCGGCCAGCCGATCGATATTACCAGTTATTACGATGAGAACGTCGATATTCACCACATCTTCCCCCGAAAATGGTGCGACGATCATGCCAACGAGCAGGATATCAACAGGCATGGGGCGGAGGTGGACTGCATCATCAACAAGGCGCCTCTCTCGGCACGCACCAACCGTATGATCGGCGGGAGCGCACCGAGCGCATACCTTCAGCGGATCGAGAAGAACGAGGGGATTCCTGCAGAGCGTCTGGATCAGATCCTGCGCTCACACGTCATCGACCCGGAAGCGCTTCGGAACGACGACTTCTGGGCGTTTTACGACCAGCGGTACGAGGAGATCCTCGACCGTATCGAGGCCGCGATGGGCAAGCCCGTGATCCGGGAGGAGGTAGAGACGGTATGAGTGTCGGGGCGGTGAGAGATGTCAAAGGGTTTACCATCGACCTGGCAAAGGTGCGGAAGTGGAAGCGGTATCAGGCATAAGGATTCAGAGGGGGAGAACTAGCGGAGGTGCTGGCGGGGTCGTGGCGGTGCTCGTGAGGGTGCTCGGCGGGGGGTGAGGTGCCCTATGAAATTTTAAATATCCAGGTATTTCCCGTTCCTCTCGAGCCATTCTTTTCTCTTCTCGTAATCAGATAGAACCGTTCCGACGAGATCCCAGAACTCGGGGGTGTGATTATGCTCGATTAGATGAGCCATTTCGTGAACCACGATGTAGTCCACCACTGTCATCGGTGCAAGAATCGTCTTCCAGTGAAAATTGAGCGTGCCGTCCTGAGAACACGATCCCCACCGGTACTTGAGATCGAGAACCTTCAAGTCGGTCGGTTGCACTGCAAACCGGTCCTTATATCGATTTATCCGGTTCTCCAGGATAGTGCGTGCATGCTCCCGGTACCACCGAATGAAGGTTTCCCGTCCTCTGCCAACACACGCCCGGTTCATCTCAAAGGAACTGCGGTAGAGGCGGAGTGGTTTTCCTTCATCAATAAGAACGAGTTGATGCATCCTGCCGAGGTATGGGAAACCCTCACCATTTACATACTCTTTTTTCGGGGGGGTCTCTTCAAAGAGGCGTTTTTCTGCCAGTTTCTGGTAGATCCAGAATTTCTTGCTCTGGAAAAAAGCATTGATTGCATGCTCCGGGCAGTCATCCGGTGCCCTGAGAATAATCGATCCATCGCGTTCGATGGTAAGGCCAAGCGATTTCCTTGACGAACGAATCAGCTGATAGGTGAGTTCTCGCCCCTTTATAGGATCACCCTGTGTTTGAACTCTGCATCAAGGTGTTCGGCAAGGCGGATAAACCGATCCGTAATGGCATTGCGCTTCTGAAGAATTTCGGGAAGCCGTGACTCGAGCAGGATCTCCTTGATATACCGGCGAAGGAGTTGCTTTTCGGTCGCTTTCTTCCAGAAGTCCACTTTTCGGATTTCCCGCTGGATCATGGAGACAATATCTTTTGTCGTTCCGGCAGCCATCTCTCTTTCCTTCTCCGAAAGATCCTTCGAGCCGTATACTTCCTTTACCAGGATGTCGTAGAACGGCATTTCAATAACCGGGTCAAGGCCGTGCTCGACATCCTGTCGCCCTTCCCGTACCTCTTCGAGAAACTTCCGGAGTTCTTCGACGAGTAGGTCCCAGTCTTCCTCGTGAGCGGTGAGAAGATCGTTGAGCCGTTCGCTGAGTGTCTGGTAGAACTCAGGATCATAGTCGTAGCGCTGCGAGATGTGGTAGCGGATCGCGTGAGCCATCTCCGAGGCCTTTGCCTTGTTCGAGCGGTGGCTACTCAAGGACTTTTCGAAGTCATCGGAGGTGATCGAGACCGGCGGGACTTTCGGGTCGATGCCCTGCGAGAAGACGTAGTCGTCGATGAGTGCTCGGACTTTCTCTCCGCAGCCCGCGAGGTTGAGCGTCCGGTCGCGGTAGCGCCGTTCGGCCAGGGTGTTGATGAACCCGATGACCTTCACCGGGTGGACATAATCCAGCGCCCGCCTGTCCGGGAGGATCATATCGACCTTCCGGGCAAACGATTTGTACAAGACGAGGAACTCCGCCCGTTTTTCTTCATCGGCGAGGTACTCGACGCATTCGTTGATTGCGTACTCGTTCCCGAGGGGATCAAGAGTTCTGCCCGCATAGGAGGAGGATTCAGCTGCACTCTCCGGGACTGCATTGAGATCTGCCGCAGCAAAGAACTGCAACAGGCGAGTGTATGCTTCCCGCATCTTGGGGATCTCGTCGCCGAGCTGGTCAAACGCTCCTTCGACATCCTCATCCGCAAAGACCCCGAGCGCCTCTTTGAGGTGGTGCCCAATCCCGTAGTAATCGACAACGTAGCCGCAGTTCTTCCCGCTTGCGGGGCGGTTGACCCGGGCGATGGCCTGCAGGAGGCTGTGCTCGACAAGCCTCTTGTCGATATACATGACCTGTTCGATCGGAGCGTCGAACCCGGTGATGAGCATATCGACAACGATGAGGAGCGCCAGACCATCCTGCTTCTCAGGGTCGTCGGCGTCCAGGGGTTTTTTGAACCGGGCGATCTGGGCTTCGTGTTTCTGCGGGTTGGTGTAGGGCTTGAAGATCTCCTCGTCGTTCTGCGAGCCCGATATGATAACGTCGGTCTTGATGCGTCGGAGCGTCTCCAGGTCTTCTCCCGGGGTGCCTGCATCTGCTTCGAGGTCAGCGATTGCGTCTGCAAGGGCACGGTCGAGCGCTTCTTTGTAACGCACCGCAGCGAGCCGGCTGGAGACGACGACCTGCGCTTTGAACCCATTGGGGAGGATGTTTGTGCGGTAGTGGTCGATGATGTCGGCGGCGATCTTCTCGATCCGGCGGGGCGCCTCCAACACCCGCCGGTAAGTGCCGTACTTCTTTCGGATGGCTTCTTTCTCCTCTTCGGTATGGTCCTTGAACATGTCCTCGAAGAGGTCGTCGAGCGCCCGCCCGTCTTTGACGGCATCTCTGGATGTCCGGCCTTCGTAGATGATCTGTAGCGTGCTTCCGTCCTCGATCGACTCCCGGATGGTGTATTTGTCGATGTATTCGCCGAAGATGCCGGTGGTGGTCCGTCTCCGGCGCTGCCCACCGCGGACGGCCTTCGGTTTCATGATGGGGGTGCCGGTGAAGGCGATCCGGGTGCAGTTCGGGAGAGCCTGCTCGACGTTTGCGCCGAGGACCGACGCCTGGGTCCGGTGCGCCTCATCGATCAGGAGGAGGATCTTATCCGACCGGTTAAGGATCGGAAACTTCCGGACCCTCTTCCCCCCTTTCTCCTGGAACTTCTGCATCATGCCCATGACGACGTTTGAGGTGTCGGTCTGCAGGAGGGCTTTCAGTTCTGCGATGTTCCCGGCGGTATAAACCTGTTCGTCGGCCGTGGCCGCGGTCTCCTCGAGCTGCCGCTCAAGGTCGGTGCGATCGGTGATGAGAACGACCTTGTACTTCTTCAGGATGGGGTCTTTTCGCATCGCCCGGATGAGGAAGACCATCGTCAGCGATTTGCCGGAGCCCTGGGTGTGCCAGACGACGCCGCCTTTCTCTCTCGGATCCTGGTCGGAACGCAGCCGTGCGAGGATCTTCTGCACCGCCCGGTACTGCTGGTAGCGTGCGACGATCTTGATCTTCTTACCCTGATCGTTCTCACGGAAGACGGTGAAGTTCCGGAGGATCTCAAGGAGGCGGGCGGGAGCAAGCATCCCGTGGATCAACCGCTGCTGGCTGTCGGGAGGCTGGCCGTCCGGGTTGATCGCGGAGAAGGGGGTCGGATAAGGATCTTTCCACTCCAGGTAGTGCTCCTCCCGCCCGCCGATGGTGGAGACCTTCGCCGTTTCCCGCGAAGTCGCGATCATGCAGAGGTTGTAGGTGAAGAGCCGGTTGCTGCCCTCGGGGAGTTCTGTGTCCCGGCTGTTGCTGTAGCGCCGCAGCTGGGTGACGGCCTCCTGGATAGGCTCGGGGATGGCGGGGGATTTGCATTCGATAACAATGAGCGGGATACCGTTGACGAAGAGGGTGATGTCGGGGATGATGTGTTTGGTGGTGCCGGGGACGGCGACCTTGAACTGCCGGGCTGCAAGGAACCGATTATTCTCCGGGTGGTCGAAGTCGATGTAGCGGACAGTGGGGCTCGGGGTGCCGTCGATGCGGTTTTCGTGGACGGTGGTGTTGTTCAGGAGCAGATCGGTGGCGGCGATGTTCGCCTCGATGAGCGGGGTCTGCGGGATGGTGTCAAGGCGGGTGATGACCTCGGTGATCTGGTCGTCCTCGAGGAAGGGGTTGATCGCCCGGAGGGCCTCCCTGAGTTCCGGCTCGATGATGACCTCACGAAACGAGAGCCGCTGCGATTCGCCCGGCTCGGCACCCGCCGGGAGATGCCGGACTTCCCAGCCCAGTCGGGCGAGTTGCTCACAGAAGGGGATTTCGACGTAGGTCTCCTCGTTCCAGGTCATTTTCCGTAATACCACATTTGCAGGAGGGTTGATAAACGTAATGCTGAAGAAGAGATTGGAGGCGAAGTTTTCTCTCTTGTGCAGGACGGAGATGCTGGCGGGATCGTGGCCCCATGAAATACGGCGAGACACGAAATATTTGGAAATCGGGGCATTAGGTTCTTTTTAGGGGATCTCTGCAGACACCGGTGAGACCAGTGTAATCGTGTTTGTGCAAGAGTCTTCGATTATCAGCGGTCACGCCTTATTATCAGTTCCTCTCCCAGATTCGCTGCAAGGTGAAAACCTGCTCTCTTTTCTTTGGATATCAGCATTCCAACGCAGTACGCAACCGCCAGGATGATCATCACAATGATCATGACCCACTGATAATATCTCAAATCGCCAGACGCTGTGATTACAAAGTAAACCAGACCGGCATACGTAATGATCGAATAGATCCCGACAACGCTAAAAAATGCGCCGACGACTTTCCCCTTTAAAAGCTCATGATACCGCTTCTCTACGCTTTCGTCTTTAGGGATCAGGTTGATACTCTCAACGATTGCCAAGTGTGTTCCTGAGAGGACTGCACCAACAATGGTGATCACGAAGATTACCAGATTGAATTCGGTCAGGAACGTCGCCCAGAAGAGGGTGGGCGCCAGAGTGAGCAAGTACGGCGATTTGTTTTTTAGATCGGGAATCATACTCCATCACACTCTTCCTTCTGGCTGCTCACAGTCGTAGAGGTCATCCCAATACTCTCGCGATCATGACGCTGCATGCCAGGTGAATCAGTCCCATGAATGAGTGCTCATACCGCTCATATCGTGGAACAATCTTCTTAAACGCTTCAATCCAGCTGAAGAACCGCTCTACCGCACTGCGCTTCTTGTAGAGTTCTGTATCGAACCAGAATGGCCTCCCTCGTTTCGGCTGTCTCCGGGATCTCCGGTTGACCG
>NZ_FMID01000035.1 GCF_900095385.1 Methanoculleus chikugoensis | reverse complement strand
GAAGACCGGGGACTGCCCGCTCCGCCCCCTTCACCCCCGAAAGTTAAATATTCCACGATCCTTTTTTCTGTACCGAGTGGTTTTGATGAATTCTCAATCATACCCGTGGATCGTTGCCGCTCTGGCGGCCCTGGTCGCCGTCGGCACCGGTTTTGCTGCGCTGAACCAGCCGGCGCCGCCGCCTGCCTCCGTGGCCGAGGAGGATGCTGCGACGCTCCTCATCCACCTGCAGTCCGACATC
Organism: Methanoculleus chikugoensis; assembly: GCF_900095385.1. Lineage (GTDB taxonomy): Archaea > Halobacteriota > Methanomicrobia > Methanomicrobiales > Methanoculleaceae > Methanoculleus > Methanoculleus chikugoensis_A. The sequence goes on along the minus strand of NZ_FMID01000035.1, from coordinate 62,915 downwards.
ACAGCGGCGCTCGAGGCCCTGGACAACCGCCTGGCGCATGCCGCGTTCGAACTCGGAAAGACCGATCTCTCCGACGCCGACGCTCACGGGATCCTTGCGAACCTCTCCGCCACCGACCCGTCAATCGTCGACTGCACGGTCAGCGACGCAGGAGGCACGATTCTCGCCGCCGAACCGACGGCGTACCGCGATATCGAGGGTGCGGAGATCGGTGGCCAGGCCCATGTCCGGCACGTCCTCGCGACGAAGCGGCCGATCATGAGCGAGGTGATCACGGTCGCGGAAAACATTCCGGCGACGGTCATCGTGGCACCCATCTTCACGAACGAAGGGCTTTTTGCCGGGTTCGCCTCCGTCGTCTTCCGGCCGGAGGCCCTGGTTGCAGGCATCGCCGAACCGGCGGTGAACGGCACCCCGTACCAGGTGATGGTCATCCAGACGGACGGGAGGGTGATCTACGACACCGACCCGGCCCAGATCGGGAGGATGACGTTTGATGACCCGCTCTTCGCCGATTACCCGGACCTGCTTGACGTGGCCCGCCGGGTCGCCGGCGAGCGTTACGGCACCGCGACCTACGGGTTTGCCGCCGACGGCGGCGAGGCGGTGCAGAAGGAGATTGCCTGGGCGACGGCCGGGCTCCACGGGGTAGAGTGGAGAGCGGCGGTGATCCGGGAAACCGGGTAATACGGGCATCGACCGGCTCATCTCATCTTGTGTCCGAGAGATCGTGCGGCTCCGGGCAGGACCCCGCCTGATTCTCCCGCGCACGCATGACTTCCCCCTACGCAAACCTGTAACGTATCCCCTGCCCCCACCGCCGCCGCCGAAACGGAGAACGAGACGAAGACGTGAACGCTCAACGGCCGGAAGGATGGACGGCATCTGTCTCCCGGAGCAGGAAGGAGAATGCCGCTCCCTCTTCCGGATGCCCCGGCACCCGGTCTTCGACCCAGATCCTCCCACCGTATCGGTCGATGAGGATCTGCACGAGGTAGAGCCCGAGTCCCTCGCCCACGCCCCGTTGCTTTCTTTCGTAGCGGTGAAATATCTCCTCTTTCTGATTGTCCGGGACGCCCCGGCCGGTATCCGCGACCGTCACCAGCACCTCGCCGTTCTGCTCTTCGACCCGGACGGTTACGGCGACGCCGGGGCCGCCGTGCTTGACGGCGTTGCCGATCAGGTTCGTGAAGACCTCGCAGAGGAGATCGTCGGCAACGACCTTGCACGATGCACCCTCGTAACTGATGGGGACGGCCGGGAAGTGGTCTATCTCGGTTCGAATAACCGCATCGAGGTCGACCGACCGGAGCTCGGGCGGTCCGGCGTGAATCCGCCGGATCTTGGAGACGATGCCGAGGATCGCGATGCTCTTTGTTATGCTCCCCTTCAGGTTCGCCGCGTATCCGGCCGCTTCGCCCTCCACGGAGTCGACGAGCAGGTCGGCATAGAGGTTCGAGACGTTCTCCGTGTTCCCGATATCGTGGGTCAGGATATCGAGGTAGAGGTTCGCCTCCCGGTGTACCCGGACGAGCTCCGCCTCGGCCTCCTTTCGCCCGGTGACGTCGCGGACGATGCCGCCCCGGTAGAGCGGCCGGCCGCCGGGATCACGGATCACCATGAGGTGGTCTTCAAGCCAGCGATACTCCCCGTTTTTCGCCAGAAACCGGTATACGAGGAGGCATCTCCCTGAGGCAACAGCGGCGTCCAGTTCCGCCTCGACTGCCGGGCGGTCATCGGGATGGATGCGCCCTATGATCTCTTCGAGGTTCATCGCGCTCATCTCTTCCGGGGTGAACCCAAGGATCTCCTCGATCGCCGGGCTCATGTAATCGTAGCGGTCGGCCTGAAGGTTGCGGCGGTAGGCCGCGTCGAGCGAGTTCTCAAGGACCGCCCGGAACCGCTCTTCGCTCTCCTGGAGAGCTTCCTCAGCCAGTTTGCGCCCCGTGATGTCGGTGAAGAATGCTGTAACATGTCCCTGTTGCGACGAGAACGCAGTGACTTCATACCATCTCGATAGGGAAGGCAGTGGGTACTGGAATGTCGTCGATTCGCCTGTCAATGCCACGTTCCCGTAGATCGCAATAAGGTCGCTGATATCCTCCGGGGCGAAGATCTCAGTCGCCCGCCGGTTCAGGACATCCTCCCGAACAAGCCCTGTAAACTGTTCAAACGCCTTGTTAATCTTCAAATAGACAACATCGACGGGTTTCCCGGTGTCATCGGCGATGATCTCGCAGAAAACATACGCGACAAGCGGGTTATCGAGCGCCTGCCGGTACCACTCCATGCTCTCCCGGAGGGCATCTTCTGCCCGTTTGCGCTCCGAATCGTCGTAGGCGTACCCCTGGGTCTCGAGTAGTTCGCCGTCCGCGCTGAAGCATCCGACCACGTTCTCTATGACATGGATGCGTGTCCCGTCCCGGCGCTTCCGGACCCTTCCCTCGTTCTCAACTTTCCCGTCCCGCTGCAGGCGTGCGAGGAGCATGTCCCGGTCACGGGGATCTTCATAGAGGTCGCGGATATCGGTGTCCAGTGCGTCATCTACGGAATCAAACCCGAACATCCTGACGAACGCCGGGTTGCAGGCGATTATCCGGCCATCCGCGGCGGTGAGGAAGTCCCCCGTGAGATCGTCTTCGAAGAGGCGACGGTAACGCTCCTCGCTCTCCCGGAGAGCCTCCTCCGCCCGTTTGCGCTCGGTGATGTCGGTGAAGAAGGTTGTAACGCGTCCCCGTTGATGCGAAAACGCGGTGACCTCGAACCATTTCGCAAGAGTCGGCACAGGGTACTGAAACGCCGTAGATGCTCCCGTCAGTGCAACGTTTCCGTAGATTGCAATGATTCCGGCAGCCTCATCCGGGGGGAGAACTTCAGTCACCCGCCGGTTCACGACCTTTTCCCTTCTAAGCCCGGTAAAGAGCTCAAACGCCCGGTTAACCTCCAGATAAATGTAATCAGCAGGCTTTCCAGCAGCATCGACGACGATCTCGCAGTAAGCGTAGCCGGTGAGCGGGTTGTCGAGCGCCTGGCGGTACCTCTCCATGTTCTCCCGGAGGGCCTCCTCCGCCCGTTTGCGCTCCGAGTCGTCGTAGATGTAGCCCTGGATCTCGAGCAGTTCGCCGCCGGGGCCGAAGCGCCCGACCACGTTCTCCACGACATGGATGCGGGTTCCGTCCCGGCGTCTCCGTCTCCGGCCTACGTTCTCTATCTTTCCTTCCATCCGGAGGGTTGCGACGACCCGGTCCAGGTCACCGGGATCCTCGAAGAGATCCCGGATATCGGTACCCGGGGCCTCTTCCCTTGAGGCAAAACCGAATATCCTTGCGAACGCCGGATTGCAGGAGAGTATCCGACCGTCCGGGGCAACGACAACATCCCCGGTGAGGTCGTCCTCGAAGAGGCGCCGGTAACGTTCCTCGCTCTCCCGGAGCGCATCCTTTACGGACTTTAGAGCGGCATTCTCGCACCGGAGTGCCTCGTTCTCGGCCAGGATGGCTGCCATGCGTTCGTGAACCCCCCGATCCGGCGTTACGGTGCGCACCGCACTCTTTGAGTCCTCTGAATGTGCCACGATCCAAACTCCCGGGACTGCTGTATTGCTGATAGTCAGTTTTTCGTTCGTGTGAACCGTCTTAATGCTACCTCCCGGTAGCGGGGGAAGAGAGACGGAGCCATAACGAGTATCTTATGTTCGCACGTCCAACGTGAATACGTTGCAGCCTGCAGGGGAGAGCATGAGGTTTGAGGAGATCAACGGCAACGTCTTCTACAACGGCGACTGCATCGCGGGGGCAAGAGCGCATATCCCCGACGACTTGGTCGACCTGATCGTCACCGACCCTCCCTACGGCATCAACGGCGACCGGTTGCACCAGCACTACAACCGTGACGAGGCGTTCGTCGTCGACGGCTACATCGAGGTCCCCGCATCCGATTACGGGGAGTTCAGCAATAGCTGGATCCGGGAAGCCGAACGGATATTAAGGCCGGGCGGGTCGATCTACATCGTCTCGGGCTACACGAACCTCTACCACATTCTCGACGCGCTGCGCGGGACACGCCTTCGCGAGGTCAACCATATCATCTGGCGCTACAACTTCGGCGTCTACACAAGCAGAAAGTACGTCTCCTCCCACTACCACATCCTCTTCTACGAGAAACCGGGCGGCAAACGGACGTTCAACCTGGAGTCGCGCTACGGCGCCGGGGAGAAAGGGCCGGAGAACGGGTCGCTGAACTACCGCGACCGCGAAGACGTCTGGTGCATCAACCGTGAGTACAAGCCGGGGCAGGCGAAGAACAAGAACGAACTGCCGACGGAGCTGCTTGTAAAGATGCTCCAGTACAGCAGCAACGAGGGAGATCTCGTCTGCGACATGTTTCTCGGCGGATTTACGACGGCAAAGGCGGCCGTCGGCCTCAACCGCCGGGCAACCGGGTTCGAGGCCTCAAAGCAGGTCTTCGACCTGAAGATCGCACAACTGCGGGATATCCCGCCGGGCAGCCTGCTCCCCACGCTCCGGACACCCCGGGCCGGGGAGCCGGCGAACCGGGGCAAACCCTGGACGGACGCCGACCGCGAGATCCTCGTCTCCCGGTTCGCCGCGCTCATCGAGTCCGGTGAGACGAAGAAGAGGGCGGTCGAGATCCTGGGAGGAGAACTCGGCCGGGGCCGGTGGGCAATCGAGAAGATGCTGAAAAGATCAGGGCGTTCGGACGGGCGGTAAGTAGCGGCTGAAACCGATGCGGGAGACGGACAACGCTAATGCCCTCCGAGGCCAACCTCTTCTACAGCATTCATCCCGATGAGAAGAGACCGATGGCGACAACCACCGCACGACCGTTCCTCAAGTGGGCAGGCGGCAAGGCACAACTGCTCGATGCGTTCACCGCGAGAGTTCCGCGGGAACTCGCCGAGGGGACCCTTCCGGTCTTCGTCGAGCCGTTCATGGGCGGCGGAGCGGTCTACTTTCACTTCAACAGCACATTTGCGTTCAGGGAGTGCCACCTCTTCGACATCAACGAGGATCTCGTCCTCGCCTACACCGTCGTGAAAAACGACGTCTCCGCTCTCATCGAGTACCTCCGCGACGTCGAGGACGAGTTTCTCGCAAAAGACGATGCCGGGCGGAGGGATTACTACTACGCTGTCAGGGATGCGTTCAACCGCGAGAAGCGAGAGATCGATTTTACCGGGTACGACGATGCGTGGGTCGAACGGGCAGGACGGTTCATCTTCCTCAACCGGACGTGCTTCAACGGCCTCTACCGGGTGAACTCCCGGGGCGGGTTCAACGTCCCGTTCGGCAGGTACAAAACGCCGAAGATCCTGCACGAAGAGGTTCTTTTAGCCGACTCGCTCGCGTTCCGGAACACGACCATCCATCTCGGCGATTTCACGCAGGCGGAGCCGTACATCGCTGAGGAGACCTTCGTCTACTTCGACCCGCCCTACCGGCCGCTGAACCGGACGTCGTCGTTCACGCAGTACTCGAAGAACAGGTTCTCCGACGAGGAACAGAGGCGCCTTGCGACGTTCTACGCACGCTGCGACGCAAAGGGCGCGAGGCTGATGCTGAGCAACTCCGATCCGAGAAACGTCGACCCGGACGACGGGTTCTTCGACGACCTCTACGCCGGCTACCGCATCGACCGGGTTCCGGCAAGGCGGGCGATCAACTGCGACGGGACGAAACGGGGAGGGGTCCGCGAGATCATCGTCATGAACTACCCGCTCGCGTGATCGCCGGAGCCCGAACAGCCCCAAAACTATAAGGTCTCGCCGGGATATGCGGCGCTCATGACGTTCCGGGAGATCGACGGTGACCTCTGGGAGATCGTCAAAAGACACCTCCCGCCCCAAAAACCCCATATCGGGAGACCCCGCCGGGATCCCCGGCACCTCTTCAACGGGATTCTCTACGTCCTCACCACCGGGTGCGCCTGGAGCGATGTTCCGGCAAAGTACGGGACGAAGTCGACGGTACACCGCTACCACCTCGAACTCTGCAGGCGGGGGGCGTACCAGGCGATCTTCCTCGATCTCCTCCGATCGGGCTACGAGTTCCGGAAGAAGGAGAGCCGCGTGGTGGATCTCGCGGCTCCGGTGCCGCGGTCTTAAAACTCCCCCGCCACCACCACATAGAGTTCGCCCCGCGGCGCCGGGGGCTCCGCCGCCGTCCCGGCGGCGATCCGTTCTTCCGGGTAGCCGAGATCCTCGCAGACGGCAAGCCGGGTCTCCGGCGGGAGGGCGGCCGCGAGCGCCCCGACGTCGAAGGCCGGGTCGGCGATGAGGAAGACGACCCGGCCCCGGGCGACCTCCTCCCGGGCCTCGGCTATCGCCCGGGCGTGATCCTTCCCGTGGGCGGAGACGACCGCGGCCCGCGCCAGCGGAACCTTCAGGCGGGCGAACGCGACCTGGAGCGAGGAGATCCCGGGGACGACCTCGCCCGGGAGGTAGCCGAGCCCCGCAAGCATCGGGTCCCCCGTCGAGAGGACAACCGCGTGTGCCGGGAGGGAGCGGAGGCTCCGGTAATCCGCGATCTCGTGCACCTCAGAGCCCGGCAGGATGGCGTCACGGGCAAGCGCGATCGCCCGGACCGAACCGTAGACGAGCGACGCACCCGCAATGACGCCTGCCGCCTCCGCGGTCAGCATACCGGGACCGCAGCCCACCCCGACGATCTTCATGGCGACTCCCCGATGATCCGGCCGTCGCGGTCGACGATCACGACCCGGACGCGGGGGTAGCGGACACGGAACGCTGCAAACTCCCGGCGGACCGTCTCCTCCCAGGGCGGGGTCGTCGAGAGTTCCTCCACCGTCGCGCACCCGGTGCCTTCGAGGACGTCGGGGTTCATGAACTTCAAGATCAGGCCGGGCAGCCCGCAGATGACCGCGTCGCCGCTGAGCGCCCCGAGCGCCTCCTCGAGTTTGTTCCCGACCAGGATCGCCTCGTGGTCCGGGAAGAGGAGACGGGAGTAGCGCAGGCCGAGCCTGCCGGTCGTCAGCACGACCGCCCCGGGAGCGCGGGCGATACGATCGATCACCCCCTCCGTCATGTGATCGTCCCAGGGTTCCACGAACCCGGTCGTCCCGAGGACGGATATCCCCCCGTGCACCCCCACCCGGGGATTCAGCGTCTTCTGCGCCACCTCCGCCCCCCGGGGGATGGTGAGGATGACCGTGACCCCGCCGAGATCCGCCTCCTCCACCCCCTCGTCGATGGAGCGCCGGATGCAGTCGAGCGCCGGAACGCTGATCGCGGCCGTCCCCTGCCGGTGGCGGGGTGTGTCGCGGGAGAAACTCCCGATGCCCTCGCCGGGGACGAACTGGACTCCGCCCGAGAGGGAGGGGGCCGCCATCGCCACGAACTCAAGCCCCCCCGTTACGTCGGTGGTGTAGTCCCCGGCGTCCTTCAGGCAGGACGCCCGCCCGCGGTAGCCGTCGACCGGGAGCCGGACCGCGATGCCGCAGGGGAGGGTGACGTCCACCTCCCGAACGGTCTCGCAGGCGAGCGAGAGGATTGCAGCCTTGCAGGCCGCGGCTGCCGTCGTCCCGGTCGTGAACCCCCGACGGAGAACCGATCCGGACGCGGTCAGGACCGCAACGCCCCGCCGGACGTCGTCGAGAAGGTCCGGGGAGCGGCAGGCCGCCACCCATGCCGCGGGGTATTCGAAGTCAGTAACCGGGTCCCGCATGACCTCCACGCTCGGCATGAATCGTGATGATCTCGTTTATCGCCGCCACCGCGACCGGCGTCCCGCCCCGGGTACCGGCGTTCGAGACCGACGGCACGTCAAGGGTGCGCAGCTCCTCCTTCGACTCCGCGGCGTTCACGAACCCCACCGGGGTCCCGACGACCAGCGCCGGCCGGACTCCTTCCCGGATCATCTCGCAGACGACGAGAAGCGCTGAAGGAGCGTTCCCGATCACCACGATCGCCCCTTCCAGCCGGTCGCGCAGGGCGAGGAAACCCGCCGACGTCCGGGTGATCCCGCGCTCGCGGGCGATATCCTCGCCGTAGTCGAGGGCGCAGACGATCTCGCTTGCGTGCCCGCGCTTCAGGATGCCCGCCTGCACCATCCGGATATCGACGACAATCGGTGCCCGGCGGGCAAGCGCGGCAACCCCGGCCTCGACCGGATCGCCGGCAAAGCGCATGAGATCGGCCATCGCAAAGTCGCCGACCGCGACCGAGCACCTCTGCCGTATCCGGTCTTCGAGGGTGACGTTCCCCACCCGTTCCCGGGCCAGGTTCCGGCTCGCGCTCGCTATCGCGTAGGCCTCCGGCGTGACCGCCGCAAGGTCAGTATACGTACTTCCGGTGATATCCCCGGGGCGTGATGATTCCTCTCGCACCATGCTCATCCCTCCAGATCCTTGTCTCTTCTCCGCCGATAAAAACGATCGAATGCATGTCCACGAAGGCGAAGTGGTCGTCAAACTCCCCGAGCGTCGTGATCAACCGTTCCTCTCCCTTCCGGTAGGCGTTTTTGATCACCCCGACCGGCGTCGCCTCCGGGAGGTGGCGCCGGGCGATCGCGACCGCCGCATCAAGGTTGTGCGGCCTTCCTCTTGAACGGGGGTTGTAGAGGACGACCGGCACCTGCATCCGGAACGCGAGGTCGAGCCTCCGCTCGATCTCCTCCCAGGGGGTCAGGAGATCCGAGAGACTCATCGTGACGTAATCGCCCGAGAGCGGCGAACCGAGCCGTGCCGCCGCCGAGACCGCGGCCGTGATCCCGGGGACGACCTCGACTGCGACCGTCGAGCCCGACCGTTCGGCTACCTCGAGCACGATGCTCGCCATCCCGTAGACCCCGGCGTCCCCGCCGCTCACCATCGCGACGACCCGGTCGCGTGCGAGGTCGAGCGCGCGTGAAGCCCGGTCGACCTCCTTGCCCATGCTGCTCCGGACGACCTCTTTTCCGGCGAGCATCGGCTCGACGAGGTCAAGGTAGAACCCGTTGCCGATGACGCAGTCTGCCTCGCCGAGGGCCTTTAAGGCTCGGGGCGTCATCTGCAGCAGGTCGCCGGGGCCGGTGCCGACGATGTAGAGTCTTCCTCCGTTATCGCGCGATTGCAACCGTGACACCACCATACGTCTGTTTGACAAGAACCAGTTCTTTTCGCTTCGAGATCGCGAGAGCCGCAGGTTCCGCGACCCCGGCGAGCCCTATGAGGGAGGCACGCGAGGGCGACGGTGCCTCCTCCCCGTTCAACGTCCCGTCATCTAAGAAGACAAGATTGCCGCCGAGTTCCGCGACGGCATCGATGAGCCCCGTCTCGCTGCGCTTCTTTGCGGTCGTCGCGTAGACGAGCACCTCAACGGGCGCGATCCCCGCAACTCCGAGCGCCTGCCGGACGGCAGCCGTCACCTCGGCCGCGCCGATGCCCTTCCGGCACCCGACGCCGACGACGTACTCGCCCTTCCGGACGAGGAGGGAGACGGCCGGGCCCGCGACGACGAGCCCGGGGCCGGTGACGGCGTAGAGGGGCACGTCGGCGTCAAGCATCGCGGCGTTCACCGCCCGGGTAGAGTCGCGGTTCACGACATCGCAGCCTGTGCGGGCGGCGATCCCCTCGACCGACTCCCGACCCCGGGTCTCGGTCGCGGTCGTGATCACCGGTGTGATCCCGAGGGCGGCAAGTTCCCGGGCAAGGTCGTTCCCGCCATGGTGCCCGCCGATGACCGGGACGGCATACCGCAGGTCCGGCCCGACCACCACCACCGCCGGGTCGCGCCACTTGTCGGTGAGGAGGGGCGCGATCCCCCGGACGGCGATCCCGGCCGACATCACGGCGACGATCCGGCCGTAGCCGGCAAACGCCGCCCGGAAGGCATCCGGCCCGTAGAGCAGGACGTCGGCACCGAGAGCATCCGCGATCCGGCGGGCGTCGGGGAGGAACCGCTCGAGCGCGATCACGACAGTCCCGGTCATGAGTAGAGGACCGACCTCCCGAACCCGGACGTTGCCCCCTCGACGGCCTTCCCGATGACGATCAGCGCCGTCCGCTCGATCCCGGCCGCCCGGGCCTTTGCCGCGATGTCGGCCACCGTGCCCCGGACGACCTTCTGGTCGGGCCAGGAAGCGTGGTAGACGACCGCCGCCGGAGTATCGGGCGGAGACTCCACCCGGGCGAGGATCTCCTCCATCCGCTCGGTGCCGAGGAAGACCACCATCGTCTGCCCGAGCCGGGAGAACTCGGGGATCAGGTCGGTCTCAAGCGTCGCCCCCGCCGGGCGGGTGACGACCAGGCTCTCGGAGACGTCGCGGAGGGTGAACTGGGTCTTTAAGGCTGCAGCGGCCGCGAAGAGCGACGAGACTCCCGGGACGACCTCGGCCTCGATCCCGCGCCGCTCGAGTTCCGCCATCTGCTCGACGATCGCGCCGTAAAGCGCCGGGTCGCCGGAGTGGAGCCGGACGACGAGTTTTCCGGCCCGGACGTGCTCCTCGACGGCGTCCACGATCTCGGCAAGCGTCATCCCCCAGCTGTCGAGTTTCACCCCCGCGCCCGACTCCGCAACAAGCGCCGGGTTCACGAGCGAACCCGCGTAGATGAGGACGTCCGCCCGCCGGAGGAGTTCCATCCCCCGGACGGTGATGAGATCGGGCGCCCCCGGCCCCGCGCCGACGATGTAGACCTTATGCATGCGGCCGCCTCGCAAAAAGGATCGAGAAGTAGTCGCTCTTCTCGGGGAGTTCGCCCCCCCGGTAGACCCGCTGCTCCGGCATGAACATCCGCTCGACGAGGACGAACTCCGAGTAGCCCTCTTCCGAGAGGGAGGCCGCAAGCGCCGCCGGCTTCCTGACTTTCATGAAGATCCGCGACTCCGGCCCGTTCCCGTCAGAGACAAGAAACCCGCCGGCCACCGGGACGTTTGCGACCGACGCAAACGCGGTGATGGAGCTGATCCCGGGCTCGGTTGCGAACGTGATCTCGGGATATCGCGTTGCAATCACCTCGCAGAGCCGTGAAAAGGTCGAGTAGAAGTTCGGGTCGCCGATGATCCCGAATACGGTAAGACCGTCCTCTGCGTGCGGCGCAATCCGGTCGGCGTTCTCTTCCATGCACGTTCGGATGTAGTCCTCGTCGTTTGTCATCGGGAAGTTGAGGACGACGGCATCGGGCCGGTAGGGTTTTACCAGGTCGTAGGCAAGGTTTCCGGGGACAAAGACCGCTGCGGATTCGCCTAGAAGCCTGACCGCCCGGAGCGTCAGGAGTTCCGGGTCGCCGGGGCCGAGCCCCACGCCTACGAGCATCCGGCACCTCCGACGACGATGTAGACGGGATTGATCGGTTTGAACATCACTCCGCCGGCGATCCCGGCCGACCGCGAGACCTGGAGGTGGACGGCCTCGACGAAGATCCCGAGGCGCTGCATGCTTGCTATCGCCGATTGAAGCGTCCCGACCATCACCGCATTCACGACAATCCTCCCCCGAACCTGATCGGCGAGGAGATCGAGAACCTCCGGCAGGCGGCGGGACCCCCCGACGAAGGCGGCGTCGAGACGGCCGATGTCGGCAAGCACGTCCACCGCGTCGCCCTCGAAGAACTCGATGTTACCTCTGCCGGCGCGAGTCGCCGCCTCCCGGGCATACGCGACCGCCTCCGATCGGCGGTCGATCGCGTAGACCCGCTCCGCCGTCTCCGATAGAGCGACGGCGATCTTTCCCGTCCCGCACCCGATATCGGCCACCCGGTCGCCCGGGAGGATGCCGAGTTTTGCGAGCGAGACGGCCATGACCTCGTCCTGTGTCGGCCCACCCTTCAGTTCCATAGCATCCCCATTAACCAGATAAATTTGTGCTAACTCCTATTTAATGGAGCAGTGGGCCGTCGCACCGCCCGGGCCCGGGGCAGGCCGGGACGACGGGGCGCCGATCCGGCATCAGGAGCAGAGATTCAGGTACTGCAACTTGTACGAGGAGCATAAAGGTTTTTGCGGGACAGACGACAATATGAGTACAATGCTCAGGATAAACCGAGACAAGTGTGGATACTGCGGCACCTGCGTCGCAGTCTGTCCCGAGGATGCGCTCGAGCTGATCGACGCGTACCTCAGCCTTGAGCGGGAGTGCATCGCCTGCGGTATCTGCGCACGGGCGTGCCCGCTCGGAGCACTGGAGGTCGTCCATGAAGAATAACTACGATATCCTCGTCATCGGGGGCGGGCCCGCCGGCGCCCTTGCAGCAAAGACGGCAGCAGAAGCCGGAAACTCGGTCTGCATCATCGAAAAGCGCTCCGCCATCGGCACGCCCGTCCGGTGCGCGGAGGGAATCGGCAAAGAACTCTTAAAAGAGTTCGTCAAGCCCGACCCGCGCTGGATATCCGCCGATATCGAGCGGGCACGACTCATTGCGCCGAACGGCACCACCATCAGCCTCGAACAGGATAAGGCGGGAAACGAGGTTGGCTACGTCCTCGACAGGAAGGTCTTCGACCGGGAACTCGTCTGGCAGGCGGCCGAGGCCGGGGCGGACGTGATCGTCAAGACCCGTGCGACCGAGCCGATCATGGAGAACGGGGCGGTCAGGGGCGCGAAGGTGCTCTCGGCAGGCACGCCCGCCGATATCCGGGCCGAGGTGGTCATCGCCGCCGACGGCACGGAAGCGCAGTTCGCCCGCCGGGCCGGGCTCGATACCGTCGTCCCCCTCCGGGAGATGATGAGCTGCGCCCAGTACCTGATGACCGATATCGATATCGACGCAGGCTCGACGGATTTCTACCTGGGCAACGATATTGCGCCCGAAGGCTACCTCTGGGTCTTCCCGAAGGGCGACCGGACGGCAAACGTCGGGATCGGCATCTCCGGCCGCAAGAGCCGGGACGGGTCCCGGGCAAAGGACTATCTGGATCGGTTTGTCGCAAAGAACTTCCCCGAGGGGAAGACGATCGAGGCGATCGCGGGCGGTGTCCCGGTCTGCCGGCCGCTCGCCTGCACGGTCGCCGATGGGCTCATGGTCGCCGGGGACGCGGCGAGGGTCGTCGATCCCATCACCGGCGGCGGGATAGGGAACGCCATGTATACCGGACGGCTCGCCGCCCAGGTTGCCTCAAGATGCATCGAAGCGGGCAACTGCTCGAAGGAGGCGCTGATGCCTTACGATGCGGAGTGGCGGGCATCAAAGATGGGCGCAGGCATCGAGCGGAACTACAAGGTCAAGGAGTACTTCGTCACCCTCGACGATGCAAAACTCAACACCCTCGCGGAATCGATCGCCAATATCAGCCTCAAAGAGTTCTCGGTCCGGGCTCTCATCATGGAACTGATCACGCGGAACCCGAAACTGCTCCTCGAACTCAAAGCACTGAAAGATGCGCTATCCTGAGCGTATCAGCTGCTTGTTGAGGGTCTTTAAGGTCTCCGCTTCCGCTTCTTTTTTCGTGAAGACCGTGATGACGTCGCCCGGCCGAATACGGACGGTGCCGCTAGGGATGATCAGGTCGCCTCCCGCACGCCGGATGGCGATGAAGACAAAATCCCGGACCTCGAGTTCGCGGATCTCGTGATCGACGATCGGTGCACCCTCGTCGGCGACGATCTCGAAGATGGTGCCGCCGGGGATCGAGGCGACCTGCTGGAGGTTCGGGCTCTTCGTCCAGTAATAGAGACGGGTCGCCACCAGCTCGTCGGGATTCTCGCTGATCCGGACGCCGACCTCGTTGAAGAGATCGGAGTGCTCTTTCTGGTTGACGATCGAGACGACGTTGCCGACGTCGTAACGTTTCGCGAGCCAGCAGGTCATCAGGTTCACCGCATCGTCACTCGTCGTGGCGACCAGGGCATCGGCCCGGTCGATCCCCGCGTCCTCGAGCACCGATTTGTCGGTCGCGTTCCCGGTGATGGCGAGAACGTCGTAGTGCTCCAGGATATCGCTCGCACGTTCCTCGTCCTGGTCGATCACCACCACGGAGTCGCCGGCGTTCACGGCGATCGCAGTCAGATTCCGGCCGATTCCGCCAAGGCCGACGATGATGGTGTACATCCATCTGGATTCAACCGCCAGCATTGAAATACCTTGCGAATAAACCACCTTATGTGATCTGCGGGGTGGACGAAGCGGGGAAAGGCTCGGTTCTCGGCCCGATGGTCGTCGCCGCCGTCGGGTGCCGCGAGATCGAGGATCTTGCGGATCTTCCCATCCGCGACTCGAAGGTGCTCCGGCCGAGACAGCGCGAGGCGCTCTACGAGATTCTCTTCCGCGATTTTTCGATAGCGATCGTCACCATCGACGCCTCCGGAATCGACGATGCCCGGAGCAGGATGAGCATGAACACCTGCGTCGCCGAACTTCACGCCGAGGCGATCAGGGGGCTCCAGCCGGAGTACGCCTACGTGGACGCCTGCGACGTGAACGCGGAACGCTACGGGCAGACGGTCGCGGGGCTTCTCGACTTCCCCTGCAGGATCGTCGCCGAACACCGCGCCGACGCCCGGCACAAGATCGTCGGCGCTGCGAGCGTCGTCGCGAAAGTCACCCGTGACCGGGCGATCCGGGAACTCGAGCAGCAGTACGGAACGATCGGGAGCGGTTACCCCTCCGACACCGTGACCATCGAGTTCCTCCGGGGCTACATCCGGGATCACGGGAGCCCACCGCCCTGCGCCCGCCGGAGCTGGAAGACGGTCACGAACCTCTGTCAGACAACGATGCAGGATTTTGCCTGACCAAGATTTTATGCCTCACGCGCCCTAACCGTGAGTGATGAACTGGCTCCAGATACTCCTTCTCCTCGTCGCGGCATACCTCCTGATAGCCTACTACATCCGTGAACGAGGACTGTTCAAGGATCACGTCATGTTCTTTGGCCCGATCCTTGCCATCAAGACCGAGCGGGTCGGCTTCTTCGACTGGTTCCGGAAGTTCCGGCGCCCGCTCCGGGCCTACGCGACGCTCGGGGTCCTGCTGGTCGTCGTGGTCTCGGCCTTCATGACCCTCGCCCTGCTCGTCGCCGTTCCCCAGTATCTGGTGCACACCCCGGAGCCGACCGGGATCTACGACCCGAGAAACCTCCTCGCGATACCGGGCGTCAACCAGGCGATCCCGATCACCGCGGCCGTCGTCCTCGGCCTCCTCCTCACGATCGTCATCCACGAGTTCGGCCACGCCATCCTCGCCCGGGTCGAGGATATGCGAGTGAAGAGCATGGGTCTCCTCATCGCCGTCGTCCCGATAGGGGCGTTCGTCGAGCCCGAAGAGGAGGATGTGGAAGCGGCGAAGGGGATGCCGAAGATCCGGATGTTCGGCGCCGGGATCACGAACAACATCGTCTTCGGGCTCGCGTGCTTTGCGGCGATGTTCCTCCTCGTGGGGATGGCGACGCCTCTTGCGGTTCCGCTCGTCCAGGGGGTCTACCAGGACTACCCCGCGGCCGACGCGGGGCTTCCCGGCTACTCGGTCATCACGAGCATAAACGGGGTTCCCGTGGCAGGCCAGGAAGAGGTGGCGGCGATCATGGACGGGACGCGCCCGGGGGAGACGGTCACGCTGACGGCCGCAAAGGACGGGGTTGAGAGCACCTACACCCTTACCCTGGATGAATGGCCGGAAGCGCTCGACGGCGACCGGGACTCCGGGTTCATGGGGGTCTACTACTACAATGCTCCCGCGGTGAAGGAGCATATCGGGAATATCGCGGATCTCGGGCTTCTCGCGCCCCTCTACCTGACGATAGCCCCGATCGACGCCTTCATCCAGAGCAACTCCCAGCAGCTCGCGATCCTGCTCACCGACACCCCCGAGCAGATCGCCTGGGAGGAGCCGTTCCCTCTCTTCTGGGGCACGGTTCACCTCCTCTTCTGGACGGGGTGGTTCAACCTGCTGGTCGGGATGTTCAACGCCATACCGATCGTCCCGCTCGACGGCGGCTACATGATGAAGGAAGGCGTGGAACGGTTCTTCGAGCGGCGGGGCTGGTCTCAATACGCGCAGCGGGTCATCGCCTCGATCAGCGGGTTCGTGACGGTGATGCTGATCCTCCTCATCACGATGCCGATGATCGTCGCGGCGTTGCGGTTCGTGATGACGATGGGGTAACCCTTTTTTTGCCCCCTACCCGTCAGGGCAGCGCAGGAGAGGCCATTAAGTATTTCAAGAGCGAAGATCGCCATCAGGCGATGCTATGATCCCCAATCCCGGCGCACCGCGGGCTTCAACATACTTTGATGCCGGCCGATGAGGTTCTTCAAACCGCCGACACAACCGATACCTGCAGGCCATCGTCACCCACGCTACCGATGCCATAGCGATCCATACTACCGGTGTTGCAGACCCATCGCCATTAATAGGCGGATTCAATTTTCTCATGAGCATTGCGCTCATTTACGTTGCCATATCGCTCGGCAGCATCCTGTTCGGCAGAAACTGAAGACGGGATCGTTGCATCAAAGAAAAAAAATCAGGGGTGGTATCGGCACTCAGGCGCCGACCCACTCGAGTTCCGGGGTGGCGCCTGCCGACGCGACGCCGTACTGGACGACCGGCACCCACCGGTAGGCGATGCCGTCGGCACTCACCGTCCAGAAGGTGTAGTGCGCGCTCGACAGGTCGCCGGCACTGTTCAGGTGCGCCGGCCCGAAGAGGGGTCCTCCGGACTCCTCTGCGGTTCTCTCAAGTGCGGTCTTCAGCATGGCGACGTCCGCAGTATCGGTCTCTGTCCGCGCCATGGCGACGATCCAGAGCGCATCATAGGTCGCGAGGCCGTAACCGTCGGGATGCCGCCCGAGGAGTTCCCGCATCTTCTGGATGGTGGCCGTGTTCGACGCGACACTCTCCTGGTTCCAGAGCGCCGGGCAGGTGAACTTCGTCTGCTCCGCAAAGCGGGCGGGCTCGCCTGTCGCGAGCGAATCGAGGAGGACGCTGCCGTCGCACCCGTACCACCGGACCTTCGGCAGGTTCTCTGTCGCTATAGCCGCCTCCATGATCCTGTCCGCCTCGTCGAGGCTGACCAGGTAGACGGCGACCTTCTCTCTCCCGGGCGCCGCGATCGCCCGGGCCACCCGGGCATCGAGATCCGCCGCTATCGCGCCGTACTCCTGACCCGGTGTGTACCGGACGCCGTCGAGGACGTTGCCCCCTCTCCTTGCAAACGCCGCAGCCGTCAGCTTCTCCAGTTCGTCGCCCCAGACGTCACCGCGCCAGACCGGTACGATTGCCGTAACCCCCTGCTTTCTCAGGTAGTATGCCATGACGTCGGCCTGGTAGGTATCCGGCGGCACGAACCGGTAGACGTTGTCGCCCGCGATCGCAAGCGACGGCGCCGTGCTCATGGTGCTGATCAGGATGATCCCGTGCTCGTCTGCATACGTCCTGACCGCCTCAAGCTCGGCGCTGGTGCCGGGCCCGATGACGATCCGGACGTCCTGCTCTTCAAGCGCCTGGAGTTTCGCGAGCGCTATGGCGGGATCGGCCTTTGTGTCCTCGATGATGATCCCGACACGCTGGTCCGAGTCGATCGAGGCAAAGTAGTCGTTGATATCCGCGGCAGCCACCTCGAGGGCGACCCGGCTCGCCTCCCCGCCCCCGGCGTACTCGCCGGAACGCGGCAGGAGGGCGCCGACGACGATATCCTGAACGGCCTCCGGCCCTGCGGGGGGCGTATCCGGCCCCATACACCCGCAGGCAAGGACTGCCGCTGCAAGGAGAAGAAGTACGAATGCTGCTGAAACGTTTCGCATAGGATTTACTTTATGAGATGAAGAATAACCATTTCGTTTTGAACCGGGGAAGCACGATAGATTAAAGCAAAAAATAGCACTAGTGGAAACATTTCACTCGAGGTATCGAAGACCGCTCACGCCGGGCGCGTGCCCCCGCCGGCGCAGGTTGTACCGGGATATGGCCGTGTCCGGAAACAGGGAGAGACGGGCCTACAGCCCCTCGTCCCCACCCTGTCGCATCAGGTCGGTCGACTTCTTCTGTATCTCTACGTCGATGTCGGTCTCGATGCTCTTTGCCGCCTCTTCCGCGGCCCGGAGCGCCTCCGGGCCCGGGATCTCCCCGAGAATATCCTCCGACGGCAGTTCCGTCCCTTCCGGAACCTCTGCGGCCTCGGCGGTGGCGCCGAGGTACTCCGCGGCCTGCTTGACGACGCTCGAGAGTTCGAACGGGAATATGATCTTCGTCGCCTGACCCCCGGCCATCTGCTTTAGAGCGTCGAGCGAGAGGACCGTGATCGCCCGCTTATCAAGCGGCCGGGCGCCGACCGAGAGGATGCGCAGTCCCTGCGCCTCGCCCTGCGCCTGCAGGATCCTTGATAACCGTTCACCCTCGGCCCGCAGGATCTTGCTCTGCCGCTCGCCCTCGGCTTCCAGGATGATGCTCTGCCGGTTCCCCTCCGCCCGCAGGATCGCCGCCCGCTTCTCGCCGTCCGCACGGAGGATCGCCGCACGCCGCTCACGCTCGGCCGCGGTCTGCTCGGTCATCGCCTGCTTGACCGCGCCCACCGGGTCGACCTCCTTGATCTCCACCCGCTCGACCTTCACGCCCCAGGCATCGGTCTCCCGGTCCAGGATATCCCGGAGGCGGGCGTTGATGACGTCCCGGTTGTAGAGGACCTCGTCGAGCTCCATGTCGCCGATGATCCCCCGGAGACTCGTCTGCGCCAGCGCCACCGTCGCCGACCGGTAGTTCATCACCTCGAAGTAGGCCTTCTCGGGATCGATCACCCGAACGTAGACGATGGCGTCGACGTTCGTCGGGGAGTTGTCCTTCGTGATCACCTCCTGCCGCGGGACGTCCATCACCTCGGTCCGGAGGTCGAGTTTCTTGACCACCGTGATCAACGGGACCACCCACCGGAAACCGGGGTTCATCCTCCCGATGTACCGGCCCAGACGGATCTGGAGCCCCTGTTCGTACGGCTGGACGATCACCACGCCACGAGCGAAGATGATGATGATGACGATGATGAGAAAGACCGTGATAAGCCCGGTCCATGGGAATTCTCCGGTTAAAAGCATTCTAAACTACCTCCTTTACGACGACGTGCACCCCTTCGGAGCGAACGACGATAACTTTTCTCCCGACCGGGATCTCTCCCGATTCAGATCGGGCGCTCCACTCCATGCTCCCGAGCAGCACCTTCCCCGCGAGCGTCTCCGGATCGACCGGGGCGACCACCGTCCCCTCGAGACCGACGAGCGAGTCCCGGGAGAGCGTCCTCGGCGGTTCATGGCCGGGCGTGAGACGGCCATAGAGCCATACGGTGACCGAGGCCGCGACGATCGCCGCGAGAACCCCGACAACGAGGCCCCAGGGGGACGTGAGGATGTCGACGCCGAGGAGGAGGAGGACGCCGAGGATGATCAGGACCGTCGCAGGGACGGCGATGAAATACCCGGGCTGGTAGACCTCCACCAGGAGCAGTACCGCCCCGAGCACGATCAGAATCCAGCCGAGAGCGATCCCCTCTGCAAGCATAGGGAATGAGTCGGCTTTCGGCTATAAAAGTCTGCTGAAGGGTGTTTTCAGCCGAGATCCATCACCGGCGTGATCCGGGGCGGCACGACCCGCTCCACCGTGAGCGGGACGCCGCCGGGCGGGACGATGCGGATCAGGAACTTCTCGCCGGACGTAAGCGGCCGGGAGGGATAGACGACCAGGTCGAACCGCTCCCCGGGTTCAAGGAGCGTATCGTCGTCAGCCTGCAGAAACGGGATCGTGTGCCCCACCCTGACGATCGTCCAGTTCCCGGGCCATATCGGCGCTCCGGCAGTTCTATCGAGGCGCTCGGTTCCTCCGGAGGTGGCGACCTCGACCACGGCGCAGCCGATATCGACGCTTCCCATATCGCCGACGAAGAGGCGGACGCTGCAGGAGACCGATCCCATCCGTGCCGGGTCGGGCCGGTCGCAGACGAGGGCGACGCCGTCGACGGATCTTTCGGCGAGCGCGTAGCCGTAGACATCTCCGGAGACCATCAGGCATTCCCCGGTCTCCTGGAGGGCAGAGTAGACGAGGCCACCCGGATGGCCGGGGGGAGCGTTCAGGGCGTGGGCCGCAAGCACGGCAAGGAGAACCGCCACGATGCAGAGGATCGCTCCTTCGAGCACCGTGAGACCGCCGTCCGCCGAATCCATACTGGATCCTCGCCTGCAGGGGATATATACTCCTGCGTTACGCGCCCGGGCCGTACCGGGCAAAGAACGCCGGAGCACCGAACGAGACCCAGGCCCCGGCGACGGCGGCCCGGAGGTACTGGAAGAGATAGGCGGCGGGAACAGCATCCTGCGGGGCAAAAAACCCGAGCCCATACCAGATCGCCCCGGTCACGGCGATCCCGAAGGCGTAGCGGAACAGCCGGACGGATCCCTTCCCTGTGGCGCACATGCTCCCGGGCTGACGGTCTGCCGCTGCACCGGCTGCGAACCCGAAGAAGAGGCCCGAGGCCGTGACCGCGTCCAGGAGGTCAAGCGGGTGGATCGCCTCCCCGGACCGTTCAAGCGCCCCCGCCGCCCAGGAGGCGGGAACCTCCCAGTCCCCGAGGGTCGCGAGAGCGGCAAACGAGGCTACGGCCAGGGCAAGCGAGCCTGCGAATGCGGCAAGCACCTGCCCTGAGAGGGGAAGGGCGGCGATCCGGCGGCCCACCGGTTCCTCGAGAACAAGGAACCCGAGGAGGACGGCAGCGCCGAGTGCCCAGCCCGCAAGGACGTCGGTCGGGAAGTGAACCCCGAGGAAGACCCTCGATATGCCGATGAGAACGATCATCCCGGACGTGAACGCCCAGATCCACCTGCTCCGGGCATCGGCGGCGATCAGTCCCCAGAGCGCCGCCGACCCCTGCGCGTGCGCCGACGGCAGCCCGAACGAGGGGTTGCTCCCGAGCGCCCTGACCTCCGGGCTGACCCAGTAGGGGCGGGGGAGGTGGAACGCAACCTTGAGGGCCTGGTTGAGCCCGCCGGTTATTCCCATGAGGAGGGCCAGGCGGAGCCCGAGGCGCGTGTCCCAGCACCAGTAGAGGATCGCGATGACGAGCAGGTAGAACTCCGCGTCCCCGAGGAACGAGAAGAAGAGCATCGGCGCTTCGAGCCACGACGCATGGACCTGAAGCGCCTGGATGAGAGCGATCTGGATATCGGTCATATCACCCCGGAGAGGTCAAGGTCTGCGAGCAACTGCGGCATGGCCGCTGCAATCCCGTTGATGATGAACTGGATGGCGATGGCAAGGACGATGACCGCCATCAACTTCGGGACGACCCGGAGCCCGGCCTCTCCAATGAGGGAGAAGATACGCGGCCCGTACAGCATTCCAACATAGGAGATGGCGAGCGCCACGACGATCCCCGTAAATACGGCGACGAGGCCCACGATACCCTCCGGGCCCGAGGCGAGCAGGATCACCGTCGTGATCGTTCCCGGGCCGCACGAGAGCGGGAAGGCCAGCGGGACGATGGCGATGTTCTCGAGATCAGCGGCCGTGTAGGCCTCGTCCCGCGTGCTGAGCATCCCGGTCGCCACGCTGATGAGAAGGATACCGCCGGCGATCTGGAACGCCGGGATGGTGATGTTGAAGATCGAGAAGATCAACTGCCCGGTGAGGGCGAAGAAGGCGAGCACGATGAAGGCTATCTTCATCGAGGTATCGATGACCTTCCTTGCTTCGCTCCTGCTCATCCCTTTGGTGACCGCCGTGTAGACGGCGATCGTGGAGGCCGGGTTCATCACAGCGATGATCGACGCGATCGCAACCAGGCTGAACCCCGCAAACCCGAAAATCTCTGCAATCAGGTCCATCTCTGAAGATCACACCCCCGCGTCATGGGAATGTATGCGCCCGGGTCTCATACGTATCTTACGGTTCTCCGGTCGCTGCAACTGCGGGAGCATGGATCGCGGGGAACGCGTCGAGGAGTTCACGCGTCAGCTCGGCCCCGAGCGACGGCTGGACGGATTCGAGCCAGAGGAAGAACCCCGCCATATGGGGCGTCCGCCGGCTCTCGAACTTGAACCCGCCCGTCTTGCTCGGCACCATCTTGAGGTACTCCTTCTTGTTCCGGGTCCGCAGATAGATGATCGGCCGGTACTCCGGAATGTTCACGGCGAGGACGACCTTCGAGAACTGTTTCTGGACCGTATCCGGGTCGTAGGTCTTCCCCTTGATGCGGATGGGGTATCGGGCATCGAGCATCCGGATAGCGGAGGGGTAGAGCCCCCCGAAGAGGATCTTCTTCACGATCGGCGGGATCTCGTCCGGGGTGCCGAGTTCCCCGGCGCCTTTCTTCGAGGTGACGGTGGAGATGATGCTCTGCATCCGTTCGTCATGCAGTTTTTTGTAGTCGAACGGCCGGCGGGGCGGGATGTCCTTGATGGATATCAGTTTTTCGTGTTTTATCCGCCGGGTAGGACTTCGCTTCAGGTCCCGCTGCCGGATAAGGCCCTTCAGGTCCTCGCAGGTCGGGGTGGTGAGGAGGACGTTGTCGGGCTCCTTGAGGAGGCGGCGGACGACGGCCGTCCGGGAGATATCGACCGAGGAGATGAGGAGGAACGGCACGGTCGGTTGACCGTAGAGATAGCCGAAGAGCTGTTTTTTGTAGCGGATCTCCGCCTCGAACTCTTTCAAGTCGGCAGGAGACGTGATGATCTCGCCGAACGTCAGCGCTCCGGTATGGTCGACGAGCACGAGATCGACTTCGGCGAGATCCTGGCCGTTTCCCCGGACCTTGATATCCCCGATGTTCGAGTAGAAGAGCCCGTTCTGACCGAGCTGCGCACGCCGTACCTTCGCGGGCCCGTCGGCCCCCCGGGCCACGACGGAGAGGATGAGGTCGGTCTGCAGCGAGAGGTCGAGGATCATCTCGTAGACGATCGCCTCGAACCACCGCCCTTCGGCGGTTCGCATCTCGGGGATGTCTTCTGAGAAGAGCTTTTTTCGATCCGCGGGGCGCAGGTGGCGCAGCGCTCTCATGATGATCGCCCGCGTCGGCTGGAGCGAGCTGAAGTTCTTGTCGAGCCACGTAGTCATCTGTAACATTCGTTTCACACAGCCGGGTATTGTTATCGTATTGGGGACCGGATGAGGGTCAGAGCACTTCCAGACAGGGAAGTCTATCATCCTGCAAGTGCTCATAGAGTTTCCGGTCTCCATGGCTATGAAATTACGCATGGTCCCACCCCCGCGAGGGGCTTCCCCGCGCCCGGCCTTGCAGCGGACTCTAGGAGGGGGTGGCCCGACCGGGGAAGGAAAAAGAGGGGGGTTTCGGTGCCGTGCAGCCCTGGATCAGACCGCCTTGATCGCTTCTTCGAGCGGCATTGCCGGCGCAACGTGGGCAACCCCGTACGAACTGAACGGCGCGGTGATCTTCAGGATAGAGCGCTCGTCCGGCGCCTCGAAGATGGCAACCGACATGTGCCTCCCAATGATGAGGTAGCGCTGGAGGACATTCACATCCGAGGGGAACTTGAAGTGCTTCCAGAGTTCCAGGACTTGATGGGCATGCTCCGGTTCGAACTGGTACCACAGGACAAACAACATCGTCTTCACCGGCTCCCCCATATCGCCCCTGGTATAAAAATCCTGCACCGGGGGCGGCTCCCCGCCCTCCCCGGTGAGCCGTCACTCGTAGCGGAGCGCTTCGATGGGGTTCAACTGCGCCGCCTTCCACGCGGGGTAGAATCCGGCGACGACACTTGTTCCGATGCCGAACGCCATCGCAAAAGCGACGTAGCCGATCACCACGGAGAGGGGAATCCCCGCCTCTCCCGAGACGGAGAAATCGGCGAAGAGGTCTCCTATGGAGGCAGAGGCGTAGTAGGCGACCACCGCACTGATGATGCCGCCGACGACGCTCCCGACGACCCCGAGGATCAGGCTCTCGTAGAGAAACATCCGGAGAACCTCCCGTTTTCGCGCCCCGATGCTCCGCATCAGCCCGATCTCCGCCGTCCGCTCCGTGACCGATATGATCATGACGTTCAAGATGCTCACGCTCGCGACGAGGAGCGACACCCCGCCGATACCGAGGAGGAAGATGTTGATGGCGTCGATGGTCTCGTAGTAGAGCTCCAGGATCTCGCGTGAGTCCAGGATGTCCACGACCTCGCTCCTGCGGTTGATCTGCTGATCGATGGCGGCCTTAACGTCCTCGATTGCGGAGAGATCGCTGACCTTTACGATGACCCGGCTGTAGTCCTGCGGTCCGTGCCGCTCCGTGTACCAGTCCTCCGTGACGATGATGGCGTAGTCGGGGTTGATGTCGATGCCCATCCCCCGTTCTGACGCGATCCCCAGAACACGGACGCTCTCACCCCCGACCTCGATGCGGCTCCCGGGGTGGAGGTCGAATTCGTCGGCAAGGAGCGAGCCCACCATCACCCCCGAAGACCTCCCCTGCGGGTAAAGACCCGCCTCCCGCTCGATCAGGAACGGGATATCGGCTGCGGGCACGGCGTATATCGTCGCGTAACCGCTCGTATCCCGCACCCGCAACCGAGCTGAAGCGACGAACATGGGGACGGCACGGTGTTCTCCCGCCGCCTTCTCAATCAGCCCCACGTTCTTCGTGGAGATGCTCGCCGCAAGGGCGCTTCGGGGATCGAACGGATCGCCGCTCGATGCCGCGAGGTGGGGGGTGACGAGCACGGTGTCGCTCACGTCCGAGACCATACCCCCGACAAGCGTCGAGAGGCTGCTGCCCATGATGCCGAGAGAGGCGATGGCGACGACACCGATGACGATGCCGACCGTTGCGAGGATCGAACGGACTTTGTGCCGCCTGAGGTTGCGCACCGCGAGATCGATGAAGATCATGCCCTGCCACCCCTATTTCTGCCTCATCGCATCGACCGGGGCGAGGTGCGAGGCTCGCCACGCGGGGTAGAACCCGGCGACGATACTCGTCCCGATGCCGAACGCCATCCCGAAGACAATGAACCCGACCGCGCTCTGGTCGAAGACCGTGAAGTTCTCGCCGAAGGTCGTCCCGGCCGTGGCGACCTCGATCGCGGCGACGCTGATCAGGTAACCGAAGGCGGTGCTCAGAAGACCGCCGACGACGCTTCCGATGACCCCGAGGATCACTGCCTCGTAGAGGAACATCCGGAGGATCTCCCGGCGCAACGCCCCGATGCTCCGCATGACGCCGATCTCTCTGATGCGCTCGGTCACCGAGATGTACATGACGTTTAAGATGTTGACGGCGGCGACGACGAGAGCAATTCCACCGATGCCGAGGAGAAACAACGTGATCTGATCGTAGATCTCCTCGTACTGCCCGAGCATCTCGCGCGAGTCGGATACGTCGACCAGATCCTCGCGCCGGTTGATCCGGCTCTCGATAGCATCCTTTACGGCGTCTATCGCATCGGGATCGCCGACCCGGACGATGACCATCGGGTAGGAGGCCTTCGCCCCGAAGTGGCTCTCGTACCAGCCGTCGGAGACGACGATCGCGTAATCCGGGTTAATATCGAACCCCATTCCCCGCTCCGCAAGTACGCCCGCCACCCGGACGTCCTCACCCCCGATCGCGATCCTCGAACCGGGGCTTATGCCGTACTCCCGGGCGAGGTGGATGCCGACGAGCGCGCCCGCCTGGTTCTGCCGGAGATGCTGCCCGTCTGCGATATCCAGCAGGACGGGGATATCCCCCGGTTCGAGCCCGATGATCCGGGCATACCCGCTCTCGCCGCGGCCGAACTCGACCTCGTCCGCCCCCTGGAGCACCGGGATCGTCCGGTGCGGGTTTGCCGCCCGCCGGATCTCCTCGACCTCGCGGGCGGGGATGGCGGCGTCCACGGTCGTCCGCGGGTCTCCGGCGAAGGTCCCGCCGATCGCGGTGTGCGGCGTGACCACGACGGTGTCCCCGACGTCGGTGATGATGTTCGCGGCGAGGAGGTTGATGCTGTTGCCCATGACGCCGAGGGAGGCGATGGCGACGACACCGATGACGATCCCGATGATCGAGAGGGCTGAGCGTATCCAGTGCCGCCGGAGGTTTCTCGTCGCGAACGAGAAGAACACTAAGCCACCCTCCCGTCGACGATCCGGATCGTGCGCCGCGCGTATGCGGCGACCCCTGGATCGTGGGTGACCATGACGACGGTCTTGCCCTCCCGGTTCTCTGCCGCGAGAATCTCCATGATCGCCGACCCGGTCTTCGAGTCAAGGTTGCCGGTCGGCTCGTCGCAGAGAAGGAGGTCGGGGTCGTTGACGAGCGCCCGGGCGATCGCGACCCGCTGCTGCTCGCCGCCCGAGAGTTCGGCCGGCCTGTGGGTGAAGAGGGCGTCGTTGAGGTGCACCGCCCGCATGACCTCGATCGCCCGAAGCCGGCTCTCCTCCCGGCCGGCGGTGAGTACGAGGGGAAACTCAACGTTCTCGACCGCCGAGAGGAGGGGGATCAGGTTGAACTGCTGGAAGACGAACCCGATGCGGTCGCGCCGGAGCCGGGTGAGGTCGTCGTCGCTCATCTGAGAGATCTCCTGGCCGGAGAGGTAGATCTCACCGCTGGTCGGGACGTCGAGGCAGCCCATCAGGTTCAGGAGCGTCGATTTCCCGGAGCCGGAAGGCCCCATCACGGCGATGAACTCACCCGGATCGACGGTGAGGGTGACGCGGTCGAGCGCCACGACGTCGCCTGCAGGAAGGGGATAGATCTTGCTGACCTCCGCGAACCGGAGGATGGGCTCGCCGCTCACCGCCGCCTCCGGACGTACCAGAGGGCCGCCAGGCCGGCGGCGATGACGAGCAGGGCCACGGCGGCAACGGCCGGAGCGGGTAGCCCGGCATCGGCGGCCTCCTCGGCGGTGCGGTTCTCAAGCGAGATCGGCCGTGCAGCGGTGTAGGGGTTGCCGTCGTCGTCCCGGTACTCGACGACGAGCGGGATCTCCTCCACGCCGGCACCGGCGCGGAACGTCACCTCGAACGCCGAGATGTCGTCGGGATCGAGCGTCCCGACGACGTAGACCCGGTAGGGGTCGGTGGGCGTCGCGGGGGCGCCCGGGGAGATGACGACCGATCGGGCGGGTTCGAGCCCCGCGTTCATAACATCGCCCGTCGCCCGGTAGATATCTCCCTCCATGACGACTTCGACGTTGGTGATGACGGGATCGGCCTGCTTCTTGTCCTCACCGAACGTGACCGGCAGCACGAGATCCGCAGTATGGGTGTTGATCCCGTTGCGCCAGACCACCTGGAACGTGACGTTCGTCTCCGCCGCCGGGGTCAGGTTGAACACAACGGTTCCGGACGCATCGGGTTCGAGAGTGCCGATGAATGCGCTGCCCGGTGTGACGGTAAAACCGCTCCCCTGCGGGACCACCTGGACACCGGAGGCGGCGTTCGATCTCGGGTTCGCCACCAGAACCGTGATGCCGGCTGTCCGGGACCCGGAGAAGGTCTCGGGCCTCTCGAAGACCGACACCCCAAGCGGGGTGCCGTCGACCCTGACCGGAACCGGGTGGGTGAGGGTTCCGTTCTCCCGGAGATCGAGGGAGAACCGCGGGTAATACGTCCCGTTCGAGGCGTCCGCCCGGACGGCGAAGGTGAACGTCCGGTTGAGACCGGCCCCGAGAGCCCCGACCGAGGGGTAGGGTTCGGAGGTCGGGACGACGCCGTCCTCGTAGAGGCGGGCGCCGCCGAGCGGGAGGGTGGAAGAGCCGGTGTTCTGCACGGCAACCGTCACGAAGCCCGTATCGCCCGGCATCAGGATCTCCGGCTCGACCGCAACGGACGTCACCGTCACGTTGCCTTGCCCCCCCGCGACCGGGGAGACGAGAAGGCATACCAGGACGAACAGGATGGGGAGGGGACGACCAGATGCCACACGGGAGAATGGAGAGAGCCTCTACTTCAACGTTATCCCCGCACCATCCGGGGGCCGGCATAAAACCTTTGACGGCAGAGGGCGATACCTCTTGGAACAACCTTCACCCCACCGGGGTTCCGAGGAGAGCATGGGACTGAACAAGATCTATATCATCGGCCACAAACAGCCCGACACCGACAGCATCTGCAGCGTCATCGGCTACGCCGAGCTCCTGAACCGCGCCGAGCCCGGGAAGTACATCCCCGCCCGGTGCGGGGAGGTGAGCCCGGAGACACGGTTTGCGCTCGAGACGTTCAACGCCGAGGCTCCGGTCTACGTAGCGAGCGTCGAACCCACCGTATCGGACATGCCGCTCGATACCCGGAGCGTTCGCCAGGACGTCCCGACGGTCGACGTCGCCGCCCTGATGGACACCTACGACATGCGGAATATGCCGATCACGGACGGAGACGAGACCCTGGTCGGCCTCGTGAGCGAATACGGCCTCGCCCGGGCCTATGTGCGGAAGAATCCCCGGGAACAGCTCTCGCTCATCCCGATGCCGCTCGAGACCCTCGCCCGCATCCTGGATGCCCGGATCGTCGTCCCGTCGCGCGAGGCGCTCGGGGAAGGCCGGGTCTATACCGTCATCGACGCCCTGCACGTCACCCTATCCCGGATGACGCCCGACGACATCGCGATCGTCGGGGACAACGAACCCGCCCAGCTCGCGCTGATATCGGCGGGGGTCGCCGCACTCATCATCGCCGAAGGGGCGCCGGTGGGCGAGCGGGTGATCGATGCCGCGCGGACAAGGGGCGCCTCGGTGCTCGCGACGACGCTCGACGCCTTCAGCGTCGGGAAGATGATCAGCCTCTCTCTCCCCGCGAGCATGATCATGGAGACCGACATCCCCACGGTACGGCTGGAAGACTCGCTCGAGTATGCGAAAGGGGTCGTCTCGAACTCCAAGTTCAGGACGGCCTGTGTCGTCGGCGACGCAGGGCAGCACATCGGGCTCGTTTCCCGGACGACGCTGATGCAGGACGTTCAGAAGTCGGTGATCCTCCTCGACCACAACGAGTACTCGCAGGCCGTGGACGGGATCGAGCAGGCGGACATCCTCGAGATCATCGACCACCACCGTCTCGGCGCGATCTCCACCTTAAAGCCGGTGAGGTTCCTCAACGACCCCGTGGGGTCGACCTCGACGATCGTGGCGAACAAGTTCATCGAGGCCTGCGTGGAGCCCACGCCGTCGACCGCCGGGCTCCTTCTCTCGGGAATCCTCTCGGATACGATGGTGATGAAACTCTCGACGACCACCCCGGCAGATATCCGGGCGGCCGACTACCTCGCGGGGATCGCCGGGGTCGATCCCGCCGAGTATGGGCCGGAACTGATCCGGAAGGGCATGGACCTCGATGCGCTCCCGAAGGATGAACTCCTCACCCGGGACATGAAACGGTATAACCTCTTCGGGAAGAGCATCATGGTCTCGCAGGTGATGACGTCGTCGTTTGAGTTCGCAGAGACCCACGGCGACGAGATCCGCAAGGAGATCGAGCACCTCCGGACAACAATGGGGGTCGACTGCTTCTTCGCCCTCTTTACGAACGTCTTCGCGAACGCAAGCGACCTCTTCGCCGCCGGGGACGAGGCCTGCATCGCCAAGCTGGATCTCCGCGACCAGCCCGTCCGGCTCGAAGGCGTCATGTCCCGCAAAAAAGATTTCATCCCGAAGTTCGGGCAGATGTTCCGGCAGCTCTAGCCGCCGGAACTCACTCACTCGTTCTTCTTCTTGAGCATCCCGGCAGCGTAGCGGGCGAGCCCGTAGACGCCGTCGGTCGAGGGGTGGACCTCGACGATCTCGTCGAAATCGTCGACGGTGATGCCCCGCTTCATCAGGTAGCCGATGTAGGAGAGGAGGAGCGACGCCCCGGGTACGGCGGCGGCCGCCCCGATCAGCCGGCCGCTTGCGGGATCGACCCGGACCTGGGCAAGCCCCGCCCAGCCGCCCGCCACGTCCCAGAACGAACCGGGGCCCGCGGGCGCGGGAGCCGAGAGGGTGATACCCCCGTCGGCGGTCCCGGCGAAGGCGTAATCGTAGCGGAGGCTCATCGCCTGCGGAATGCCCTCGTAGTCCATGACGGTCTCGCGGCCGAGGATGTTCTCGGCCGCCACCACGCCCTCCCTCCGGGCCGCAGGGGTGAGGTAGGGCGGACCGATGACGTCGCCGGCGGCGTAGACGCCCGGAACACTCGTGCGCATCCGCCGGTCGACGACGACGGCGCCGTCCGGACGCTTCTCAAGCCCCTGGAGCATCTCCGAGTTGGGGACGAGACCGGTTGCGAGCAGCACGGCATCGGCCTCGATCTCCTCGCCGCCGGCGAGAAGGACCGAGCGGACCCTTCCGCAGCCTTCGATGCTCGCAACGGGGGTCCCTTCGCGGATGCCGACCCCGGCAAGGTCGCGCAGCGCGGCGGCGCGCATCTTCTCGTCGAGATCCCGGAGCAGCCCGTGCCGGGCGATCATCTCGACCTCGACCCCGAAAGCGTGGAAGATATGGGCGAACTCCGCCGCCACCACTCCGCCGCCGATGACGGCCATGCGGCGGGGGAGATCGGGCATGCCGGGGAGCGTCCGGTAGGTATAGACACCGGTAAGATCGGTGCCGGGGATATCGGGGATTGCCGGCCGCGACCCGGTGGCCGCGAGGACCGCGTCGGCACGGACATCCTCGTCGTCGATGAAGACCCGGTTGCCTTCCAGCCGGCCTTCGGCTCCGTAGACGATCTCGACACTCGCCCGGCGGGTCTCCGCATCGAGAACCGAGGAGAGTTTCTCCTGAACCTCGCAGATCCGTTGCCGGATCGCCGGATAGGAGACGGTCGGCACCGAGTCGAGGATCCCGAGGTCTTTCTGGGTTCCGGCGGCCTCGATGAGCCGTGCAACGTCGTTCAAGGCACAGATCGTCATGCACCGTTCGTGGAGGCACTGCCCCCCGATGCTGCGCTGCTCGACGAGACGGACATCCTTTCCCGCCTGCGCGAGGTGGATCGCACCGAGCCTCCCCGCGGGCCCGCCGCCGATGACGACGATCATGATGTGCACCTACAGCAGTTCGACGCCTTCATCCATCGGCATCGAGAGTATTTCGCCGGTGAACCCGTTGACCTCGACGATCTTGCTCCCGCCCCGCACCTGCCAGACCGGCACGTAGACAGTCTCGAGATCGACGGTGATGTTGCTCCGATCGGGCTTGAGGGTCTTCTCCTCGTAGAAGATGGCGTCACCCTTCTCGTAGCGGAACCGGATCCGCTGGGTGAGCCGGTCGACGACGTCCCGCACGAGCTGCTCCTCAACGTCCTCCCGCACGAGCCGGGTGGAGACGATCTCGGAACCGAACGGAACCGGGCCCCGCTCGATCTCGTCGGGATTGATCTCCATCTTCAGGCCGTTGATGGCGTTGATTGCCCCGGCACCCTCGGCGTCGAAGGAGACCAGCCGGTCTTTCACCTCGCGCTCGCCGGTGCTCACGTAGCGGTAGTTCCAGTAGGGGATGAACCGGCACTTCGCCGTCCCCTGCAGCCCGGCGATGCCGCAGGCACGCTTCTCGGAGATCTTCACCGGGAGGTGGGGCAACTCCGGCCCATCCTGCAACTCTTCCTTCGTCGGCGCAGGAGAAGCCTCGATCCGCCCCCGCCGAACCGTCCGGGTCGGCAGGGGGAGATCCAGGATCAGGTTCTGCCCGAGCACCTCCGCAAGCGCGGCCCTGCCTGCGTAGCAGACGAACTCATCGGGTCCCCACCGGATGCAGTCCTCCGTCTGCACCTCCGGATCGAGGGTGAAGAGCAGTTTCCTGCAGACCCAGTCGTCCTCACCGGTGCGCAGGCGGTAGATCATCGAATCGAAACTCCCAATCGTCTCCGGATCGTCCGAGCAGAGCACCACCAGGGCATCCTCGCTCCCGATCGCGGAGAGATCCAGCGGGTCGCCGACCTCTTCGACGTCGTAGGAGGCCGCGGCAAGGATCCGCTTCAGCACGTTCCGGGCTTTTTCCCGAGTCCCACTCTCCATTCATCTTACACTATCACAGGGAGATAGAACAAGTTTTCCCTTCGAGAGGGAGGCAGTGAATGGTAACGGGGCGGGCAAAAAAGCATGACGACGGGATGCGCAGGACGGCGAAAGGCCGGTGCCGCACCGCGCTTCTGTCGGCCGAATCCGTCGAATCCGGAAGACAACACTTTTTTCTCCTGCAGGGCAAGAAATCTAATGATGCATGCTCCCCTGAAGTTCACCAACCACCGCATCGAGGAGTACGCGCTCAAGGTGACCTACCGCCCGGAGGACGACACGGGGAAGATCATCTACAACCTCTCGCTCATCGAGAGCCCCGACCTCGAGTTCGCGCTCTCCATCATGAAAGAGGCGCACAAACGGGGCATCACCATCAGCGACCGGCTTCTGGTCGCCGGGCCGGGGGAACAGGTCGGCGGCTACACCGTGCCGGACGGCCGGCACGCCATCTGCACGATGTGCAGTATCACGCTCGACGCGCTTCTTCTCCAGCGCGGCATCCCGGAGAGTCCAATCGGGGGCGGGATCGTCGAGGTCGACGGGAGGGTTGCGCAACGGTTCACGAGCTTGATCCTCTACCGCGACACCACGCTCGATCCCCTCGAGGTTCTCATCTCCCAGGAGGCCACGTCGATCCTCGACGTTATGAACCACGGAAAGGGCAACATCCTCGCCAACATCAGGGAGTGCCACATGGAGGCCGAACATCTCCTGGGCGCGGTGCTCGACGAACTTACGGGCATAGGGTTCTCCGGCATCCTCGACGTCGGCGCCCCGAACGTTCCCCTGCTCGGGGTCCCGGTGAGCCCGCAGTACGTGGGCGTGGCGATGGTCGGGGGCACGAACGCGATGGCGGCCTTCGGAGAGACCGGGCGGCCGGTCGTGACCCGGGCGCTCAAAGGGCTGATTGATATCCGGGAGATGGGCTACCTGGACGATTACTGAACCGCATCCTTCGTCCATTCCATGACGGTGGCGATATGCCGCCGCACAAAGAGCGCGAGCCCCGCGGACTCCGAATAGAGGGCGGAGGGCTGGCCGTCGGCTCCTCCCATCCAGAGCAGCGCCCGGGTATCGTCAACCAGAAAGACGCCGGATCTCTCGTACGGCAGCAGTTTCTCCGCGAGAATAGGGGTTTTGCAGAGAGCGGCGAGCGGGAGGACATGGAGACGGAATCGGGAAGGCTGCTCGCCTGCCCAGCGCTCGGTGACGATCTCGACCGGCACGGAGCCGGGAACGGGATCGAGCAGCGGGAGAACGCTCCGCTGGAGAAGGTCTCCCGTCGCGAGCAACTCAACGCTCCGTTCCGCACTCTTAAACATTCCTGCAAGGCGGGTTCTGATATTCTCTTCGCCGTAGATCGTCCAGACCAGTTCCTGGTCGCCCCGGCCTTCCAGTTCCTTCTCCCGGTAAAAGGCGTCGAGGCCCGCCCGGGCGCTCTCTGCGTCGCTCTCGATCCGGCGCATCAGGTTCTCGACGCCCTGGTCGGGGGGAACCGCGGCGAAGCGTTTGGGTGTCGTGTGCGAGACGCTAACGAGTTCCTTCTGGACGAGCCGGTCGAGAACCGGGTAGACGGATGCGCGCGGCACGCCGGAGATCTCGTGAACTTCCGTTGCGGTCGCGCCCGCCGTTCTGAGAAGCCCGATATATACGAGGGCCTCGTACTTGGTAAGTCCCAGTGATTTGAGAGATTCGAGGAGGGAGGTTGGAACATCCCGAGGAGCCTTCATCTAAATGGGCAAGGAGACCCCGGCCTTCAGGCCAGGGAGGAATTGCCCGTCACCTCCAATACAGTTTTCTGGTATCATACTCAATATATGAATGTGATTAGAACAATCACGTTCAACCTTCAGTTGCCCGATGGCGGCTCCTCTGCTCTCCTCGATACGATGAGAGCCTATTCCACTGCGTTCTCTGCCTCTGCACAGTGGGGATTTGAGAACCATACGTGGAATAAGGTGGAGAACCACAAGGCGACCTACAAGGCTGTTCGTGAATCTGTTCCTGATCTCCCGTCCTCTCTGGTGCAGGGTGCGCGAGACTGTGCCTGCGAAGCCCTGAAAGCTGGTAAGTGCGCGTCTCCGCCAGAACGGAAACCGCTCGCCGCTATGCGGTACAACCAGCGGGTCATTACGGTAAATCTGATCCACGGTATCGCCACCATTGCATCGGTGAGGGGACGGATCAAGGCAACATTCCCAATCTCTGAGTATCACCGCCAGTATCTCTCCTGGACGGTCACAACTTCGACCATCTCCTTTGATAAGCGAAAGAAGGTGTTCTACCTCCATATCTCGATGGAACATCCCGATGTGGAGCCGGTACAAGAGGTCAAGGTGCTCGGGATTGACCGAGGGATCGTGAATGTCGCGGTCTGCTCCGACAACACTTTTTTCAACTCCAAGCAGGTGAAGCGCGTTCGGTCGAAGTACGCCCATCTCCGTCGGGAGTTGCAGTCCAAAGGCACCCGGTCGGCTAAGCGGAAACTCCGCAGGATGGCTGGACGGGAAAGACGGTTTGTGACTGATACCAACCACTGTATCTCGAAGCAGATTGTTGAATCCGAGTATACGGTCTTCGCTCTCGAAGACCTCTCGAAGATCCGGGTTCAGAAGCGGAGAGGTGTAGAGTTCAACCGGAAACTGAACAACTGGTCGTTCTATGAACTGGAACAGTTCCTCCGGTACAAGGCCGAGGATCTGGGAAAGCAGGTTGTCCTTGTTGATGCGCGGTACACCTCGCAGAAGTGCTCGGTGTGTGGGCATGCCTATAAAGGAAACCGGGAAGGCTCGTCGTTCCGGTGCCGGAAATGCGGGTTTCAACTCCATGCCGACCTCAATGCTGCTCGAAACATTGCTCAAGCAGGTATATCCTGCCTGAGTAGGCTGTCTGTCAACCAGCCGAATGTAGCGCACTCGTAAGGGTGCAGGTACAAGCCCCGTCCTTTAGGGCGGGGTAGTTGGCTCCATCATGTATATATACTGTTTAGCAATAAATGTTGTTGCTACTATAACAACAAGGTGAAGAGATGCGTTGGCAATACTTACCCGTACTGATGCTCCTGCTGGCACTCCTGGCTGCGCCGGGGGCGGCGCAGGGCGTCAAGTACCTCTATGGAAGCCCCGATCTGTCGGCAACAATTTCCGGCACCAACCAGTTCGCACCGGGTGCCGAGACCCAGCTCGGGGTCATCATATCCAACAGCGGCCTGAATACCCACAAGATGGTCGGTTCGACCATCGTCACTCCCGACGACCAGCCGAACACCGCAAAACTGGTCACCGTGGCGCTCAAGAGCAGCGACGCGCCGTTCACCGTCAAGACGGACCCCCAGTTCGTGAGCGACATCGCGGGCGGCGGCGCCGCGACCGCTGTCTTCAACGTGAAGGTGGCGGATTCCGCCGAGCCGGGTACCTACGTGCTGCCGCTCGAGGTGACCTACACCTACCTCGCGGATGCTGAAGATTACGGCGACGTTCTCCGCTACAATTACCAGAAGAAGACCCTGACCCTGCCGCTCACCGTGCGGGTCACGCCCGATCTCCAGGTCGAGGTCCTTGACATCCGTTCCGAGTCGCTGAACGTCGGCACGGAAGGCTACGTCTACATGACCTTGAAGAACGTCGGCCACGACACGGCAGAGAAGGCAATCGCGATGGTCACGAGAAGCGGCGCGAGCCCGCTCATCCCCACAGACGGCAACGCATACATCGGGACGTTCGAACCGGGCGAGACGGTGGACGTGAAGTTCAAGGTCTCGGTTGCCAACACCGCAGAGCCCCAGTCCTACCCGCTGGACGTCGCGGTCACCTACGAGGACTACGAGGGCAAGACGGCGACCTCCCGGCCGGCGACGATCGGCCTTCCCGTAGGCGGCAAGATCGCCTTCGAGGTCGTCTCACCCCCGTCGACGCTCTACCTGGGCCAGAAGAGCATCCTTGAAGTCGTGTATAAGAACTCAGGAGCGGCAACGGTCTACAATGCTCAGGCACGGATCAGCGCCGTCGACCCCTTCACCAGCAGCGACGACACCGCCTTCCTCGGCGACCTCGCCCCGGGCGAGACCGCGACGGCACGGTTCGAGGTGAATGTCGACGGTGCCGGCACCGCGAAGGAGTACGGGATCGACTCCGAGATCCGCTACCGCGATGACCTGGACAACAGCAAGATATCGGACACCATGAAAGTGCGGGTCGCACTCGAACAGAGGCAGGGCACGCTCTTCACCAATCCGGTCTTCCTCATCGCCGTTCTGGCCGTCATCATCGGAGCAGGGTATTATATATTCGTGTACCGTAAGAAACAGAGATGAACGGGTACTGGGACGGCCCCAAAGCGGAGCCGCAGGTAAGGACAATCGAGGAGATGCGAGAGGTTCTCGCAGATCCCGGTTGCACCTCCGATCAGCCCCTCTATTTTATGTACCGGGATCTCGCGAAGAGCGAGAGCGACCGGGAATGGCTCCGGCAGAACCGCGTTCGCTACGATATCACCGTCATTCCCGCCCGGACGCTCTGTGGGGAGTACGTCAAGACGAAGGGCCACTACCACACCGAGAACCCGGCAGGAGAACTCTACCCGGAGATCTACGAGGTGCTCGAGGGGACGGGGCACTACCTCCTCCAGACCCGAAATGCCGGCGACGTGGTGATGATCGAGGGCACCGCCGGCGACAAGATCCTGATCCCGCCGGGATACGGTCACGTGACGATCAACCCCGGAAGAGAGGATCTCGTGATGGCGAACCTCGTCTCGTCGGAGTTCTCAAGCAACTACGGCCCCTACGCAGACCTGAAAGGAGCCGCCTATTACGAGATGGAGGGCGGGGCGCTGGTGAAGAACCCGCGCTACCCCGACGCCCCGCCGGTGCGCTACTGCAACCCGGTGGAGGTCCCGGAAATCGGGATCGAGAAAGAGGTCGGACTCTACGACCTGGTCGGGCGGCCGCGATCGGTGGCGTTCTTAAACCACCCCGAGCAGTTCATGGAGATCTTCGCCGACGTGACCGGCGGGTGTCTCGCGATGCGGTAGAGAGGCGAGGCTTCTAGATGTGGCCGGATGCCATCCGGTCGGACTTGTTTTCCATTTTGAACTCCTGATGATCAGAGTCTACCATCTGGCCTCAAGATCCGGTTTCGTAATCTGCAGGAGACTCATCAACGGATTTCCAGTGGGTATCGCCATTGGGGGAGGGGCTGACGGGGAGGGGGGCTCGCCCCCCTCCCCTGTCTATGCCATATCCATTGGGACTTACAACCCCCACCCCACCCGGCCTTCGGCCTCCTCCCCCGCCCCTCGGGGCGGGGGCAGTGCGTGGCGATAGCCCTCACGGTCCAGTGTACGGGCTTTCCATCGTTATCCGATCGTTTCGCCCTTCATCGCCCGAAGTTCTATGACTCTCGGGTTATCCCTCAGTGGAGATACACCCATCCGCCATCAGGCTCTTCCACTCAGGAACGCCGGACCTCATCCAGCACCTGGCACGTCCGGCAGATCCTCCCGCATGGCTCCCCGCACCGCTCGCAGACCCGGAGCCCTTCTCCGGTAACCCTCTCCGGTTCCCGGAGGGCTTCGCCGAGGTTCACGAGCGAGTACTTCGTCGCCGGGTGGCGGTAGGTGTAGTCGTCGAGGATGCCCCGGACGTCGCCCCGGAGAGCGTCGCCCGCGTAGGGACATCCCGCAAGGTCGAATCCCTCGACGTGGAGGAAGGCATACAGCGCCACCTCCCGCTCCGGGACGTACATGAACGGCTTGATCCGGGGCACCATCCCCTCCGCCTCCCGCATGGGACGGGTGAGCCGGTCGGCATCCCCCCGGAGAGCGTTCATCAGGACCGACTGCGCCTCGTCGTCCAGGTTGAACCCGTAGGCGAACTTCGTGACCCCATGCTCGCGAGCGATCCGGTTCATCAGCGCCCGGCGGAGCACACCGCAGTAGGAGCAGGAGAGACCCGTCCCCTTCCGGCCCACGATCTCATCGAGCGTGATCCCGTATTCGTCGCGAAACGTTGCCGTCACCCAGGGGACACCCATGTTCTCGGCGATCGCCCGGGCCTGGCCCGGGTCGCGGTAGCCGGATATCCCCTCATCCACCGTGATCGCCATCAGCCGGACGTCACGGCGCTCGCCGAGGAGCCGGTGGAGGAAGAAGAGGACGGCGCTCGAATCCTTGCCCCCCGAGAGCGCCACCGCCACCGTATCTCCGGGCCTGATCCAGCGGTGCTCCCGGATCGCCCGCTTCGCCTTCGCCTCGAAATCCCGGTTGAAGTGCTGCTCGCAGAGGTGCAGCCCGGAGTATCGCTGGAAAAGAATCGCGTCGCGGCGGCACTTGCTGCACTTCATGCTTTCTCGATCATCCTTTTATCACCGCGCTACATAAATGGTGTAGAAGATGCCCGTTCCTGCAGAATACGTGCGATCCCTGCACACCTACGAACTCCGGATCCTGCTCGCCCTCGAACGTCTCATGCGCCGGTACCGGTGGGTGCCGCTCGAGGTGCTCAAGTCGTCCACAAGGTTCTCGGAGTCCGAGCTCTCCTACCGCCTGGGCAGGCTGATGGCCATGGATATGGTCAGGTACGAGAAGACCCCCTACGAGGGTTACGCGCTCGTCTTCAACGGCTACGACACCCTGGCCCTCCACACCCTCACCCGCCGGGGCACCGTCCAGGCGCTCGGGACGCTGATCGGGGTCGGGAAGGAGTCGGAGGTCTACGAGGCGATGGGTCTCGGAGTCGTCGTGCTGAAGTTCCATCGGGTCGGGCAGCGGTCGTTCCAGTCCGCCCGCGTGAAGCGCGGCTACATGCCGGAGACCGGGCATTGCCCCTGGATCTTCGCCTCCAGCAACTCGGCGAAGATGGAGTACGACGCCCTGAAAACTCTCCATCCCGCCGTCTCGGTTCCGCTCCCGATCGACCAGAATCGGCACGTCGTGGCGATGTCGTTCGTCCCCGGCGTCAACCTCTCGCGGGCCGACCTCGAAGAGCCCCGGCCGATCCTCGACGAGATCCTCGAGAACATCGGGGAGGCCTACCGCCTCGGGATCGTCCACGGCGACCTGAGCGAGTTCAACGTCATGGTCGACGATGAGCAGTGCTGGCTGATCGACTGGCCGCAGTGGGTGGAGACCGCCCACCCGAACGCCGGCGAGATCCTCAACCGCGACATCGAGAACATCCTCCAGTACTTCAAACGGAAATATGGCCTTGAATACGCCTTCGACGAAGCACTGGCAAGGGTGGTCGGGTGAAGGTCTTCGGGATCGACATCATCAAAGGTTCGGTTCGTTCCCGTACCCGGCGACCGGTCTATGCCCTCGCCCGGGTGGAGGACGGCGATGTCCAGGGCGTCGAGGAAGTGACCGGGTTCCGGCTCCAGCGCCTCCTCGCCGCTGAACAGCCCGATATCCTCGCGGTGGACAGCCTCCAGGAGATCGCCGCCGACCAGCGCGAACTCTACGCATTCCTCCAGTCGCTCCCGCCCACGACGAAACTCGTCCAGGTGACCGGCGGCGAGCGCACAGAGAGCCTCGGAAAGGTCGCCGCCCGCTACAACATCAGTTTCAACAAATTCGACCCCTACGCCGAGGCACGGACCACCGCCCGGGTGGCCGCGCTCGGGGCGGGCGTCGAGGTGATCGCGTTCGAGAACACCACCGACATCACGGTGAGCAGGCACCGTTCGCCGGGCCGGGGCGGGTGGAGCCAGAACCGTTACGCCCGGAAGATCCACGGCGGCGTGCTGCAGAAGGCCCGGGAGATCGAGGGGCGGCTCCGGGGCGCCGGCCTCGACTACGAGAAGAAGGAGACGAAGGCCTTCGGCGGCTACTCAAGGGTCGCCTTCCGGGTCAAGGCCCCCCGGGAGATGGTTCCGGTCCACTCCTCCCGGGGTGCCGACGTCCAGGTGCGGGTGACGGGGCGACAGCTCGACCGGATACGGTTCGAACCCCTCGCCGGCCGCCCTCGCTACCTGATCGTCGGCCTCGATCCCGGGACGACCACCGGGATTGCCGCCGTGGACCTCGACGGGAACCTGGTTCTCCTGTCGAGCTCGCGGCAGATGACGATGTCCGATATCGTCGAGGAGCTCTACCGTGCGGGAAAACCGCTCATCGTCGCCTCCGACGTCCGCGAGATGCCTTACTCGGTCGAGAAGATCCGGCGGGCGTTCAACGCCATCCCGTACACCCCGAAGCAGTCGCTCTCGGTGGAGGCGAAGTACGACCTGACCGCGCCGTTCTCCTACACGAACGACCACGAGCGCGACTCCCTCTCGGCGGCGCTGGACGCCTACCGGAGCCTCCAGAATAAGTTCAGGAACATCGCGAAGAGAGTGGGGCCGGGCTACGACCTCGACGAGGTGCGGGCGCGGGTGCTCCGTGGCCAGCCGCTCGACACCGTCCTTGCAGACCTGAAAGGAGTTCCGGCGGCGAAGAAGGAGGAGGCACCGGCGGCGGAGGCCGAGCCGGAGCGGACGGTCGAGGACGAGCGGGTGATGGCGCTCGACGGGATGGTGAAAAGGCTCCGCAGTTACGTCCAGGAACTGCAGGAGGAACTCCGGGAGCGCGACCGCGATCTGGAGCGGTTGCGGCAGGATGTGCGCCGGGCACGCTCCGCGACCGAGCGCAAGATCCGCCGGGACGCGGAGCTGGCGGCGAAGGACGCGACCATCGAGAGCCTGCGCGAACAGCTCCGGGGCGAGCGGCGGCGGTCCCGGCGGCTGAAGAAACGCCTGGAGCGGATGCAGAAGGTCGCGAAACTCGAGGTCTCGGAGGACTACACCCCGCTCAAGGTGCTCGACTCCCTCACCCGCGAAGCGGTCCGGGCCCTCCAGGAGGAGATCGGCATCGTCGAAGGAGACGTCCTCTACGTCCCGCGGACGCACGGCTGGGGCCGCGGTGTGGTGAAGGATCTCGCGGGAACGGGGGTGCGGGCGCTGGTCGTCGGCGGAGAACCTCCCGACCCGCACCTGATCCGGATCGCACGGGAGGCCGATCTTCCCCTCCTCCGGGAAGAGGCCGTCCGGCCGGATATCCGCGGCAGGACCGGGGCGGCGCTGACCGGTGCCCTCGAAGGGGCGATCGCGGAATGGGAGGAGGAGCAGAAGGAGTTCCGGCGCGAACAGGAGGCCGAACGAGTCGAGTATCTCTTCAAGGAGTACCGGAGCGAGCGGGAGAAGGAGGTGCGCCGCGGTGGATGAACGGGGCCTGCACCAGCTGATCGGGACGATCATCGACCCGGAGCGGCTCGCGGACGACTGCGCCGTCATCCCCTGCGGCGACCGTCTCCTGGTCGCGAGCACCGATATGCTCCATGAGACGACCGATTTTCCGGCCGGGATGACCGACTGGCAGGCGGGCTGGATGTCGACGGCGGTCACGCTCTCGGATATCGCGAGCATGGGCGCGGCGCCGGGGCAGGTGCTCCTCGCGGTCGGCCTCGACCGTCCCGAACGGCTCCGCGGGATCATGGAGGGCGCCCGGGACTGCTGCACCGCGTTCGGCGCCGAACTCGTCGGCGGCGACCTCGACGCCCACCGGGAACTGACGATCGTGAGCACGGGGCTCGGGCTCGTCGCCCCGGAGCATCTCGTCCGGAGGCGGGGTGCGCGACCGGGCGACGTCATTGCGGTCACCGGGCCGCTCGGGGAGGCGCAGGCAGCCCTGAACGGCCATGACCGGCACATAAAGGAACTCCTCGAACCGCAACCCCGGGTCCGGGAGGGACAGGCGCTCGGCCGTGCCGGTGTCTCGGCGATGATGGACATCTCCGACGGCCTTGCACTCTCGCTCTACGATCTTCTCGCGGTGAACGACTGCGGGTTCTCTATCGATACCGCTCGCCTCCCGCTCCCGGCCAGCGTCCCGGAAGCGGAGGGGCGGGAACTCGCGCTCTACGGCGGGGGAGACTTCGAACTCCTCTTTACCGCTCCTGCCGGTATCCTTCCGGTTCCGGGGGTTACTGCGCACGTCATCGGGGAGGTCATAGCGGAACGGACGGTCCTCGCGGACGGAAAGCCGCTCGAACGCCGGGGATACCTGCACGAGTGGTGCGGGTAGTGCCCGCGGAATCCAATCTCCAGGCCAACGGCTGAGCCCATGAGAAGCCATGGGTTTCAAGGGACGATGCTCCTACGGAACAGGGTTGGAGCGTCGAAGGCGCGACTCGCGAAAAACACGAAATTCAGCGCACGTTATAGGTGACCGCTCCCCTTCGCACCTGACGGTGCTCGAACTCCTTTCCCTTCGGGAAAGTCGGTCTTCTCATCCTCCGGTTCTTACGCACCATCGCGCTCCGAACCGTCACACTTCGCGGCTTCGCGCTCTTCGCGTGAGCAGATTGGAAGACGATAGCGAGGTCTCACGCGAAGCCGCGAAGAACGCGAAGGGGGGAGTGAAGTCAGGCCGCCGCCCTTACCCCCATCCGCCGCCACTCCCACAGTATATACGCGAGGGCGAGCACCGCAAAGAGGAATATGACCCCCTCGGTCACCAGAACCCCGTGCAACTGGACGAGGTAGACGGCGGCGGCGTCCACGCCAGCGTGCCAGAGGACGGCAAGGGCGAGGAGCGCTTTTCTCCCGTAAACGACGGCGGCGAGCACGAGGAGCGACCAGGCGATGTGCAGGGTGATCGTCATCATCCGTTCGGCAAGCCCGGGGAGGATATCGAGCGGCGTGAGGGCACGGAGAGCGTCGACCTGCACCTGGACGGCGGGATCGTCGGGGAGGGGGATCGCTCCCCCGTCACCGGTGAGAAGGATGTAGGAGGCCATGCTCGAGAGCATCAGGAGCGCGACGATCATGCTCTCGACACCGCCCCACCCGGTCCCGAAGAGGAGGCCGTTCTCCCGGGTGAGGGGAATCTCCTGCCGCCGGAAGAGGTAGCGGTAGACAAGGTAGCGGCCAAGCTCCTCGAAGAGGCCGGCCATGAGGCCGAGGTAGACGGCGAGGACCGCGAGGGCCGCCGTCGTGCCGAACGGGAGGACGGCGAGGTAGAGCGGAGTCTGCGTCAAGATGACGAGCGGCGCGTGGACGACCTGCACGACGATGAAGAAGAGGGCGCCGAGCCCGAAGACACGCCATGAGAGGCCGAACCTTTTGACGATCCAGTAGCCGAGCGCGAGCGGAACGGCGATTTCGAGAAGGATAACGACGGCGAACGTGGCGACAACGAGAGGATCCATCGGAGAGAATATTTTGACTAAATATATAACGATTGTCACTGTACAGAGAGGAAAGGATCCCGATAGCCATGAAAACAGAGCGCCCGGGGGCGGTCACCGAAGGCGGGAGCATTCCGGGGGGCCGGTTCTCGAACAACTTCGACTTCATGCGGTTCGCGGCGGCGGCGATGATCGTCTTCGCGCATGCCTACGCCCTCAGGCTCGGCTACGTCGGGATAGGGATGTACGACCCGGTCATACTTGTGGCGCAGGCAGGACTCGCCGCCCTCCTCGTCACCAGCGGCTACCTGATTGCGATGAGCTGGGAGTCGACCGCATCGCCGCTCCGGTTCGCCTGGAAACGGCTCCTCCGGGTGGTTCCGGCCCTCGTCGTCGCGATCTTCGTCACGCTCTTCGTCATCGGTCCGTTGCTGACGTCGCTTTCCCCGGGGGATTACCTCGCCGCCCTCTTATCTCCGGCAGCACTCTTTACTGCTCCCTACTTTGAAGACGGATCAGTGATAGGTCTCTTCCAGGGCAATCCGTGGTCCTACGTCAACGGGTCGCTCTGGACGATACCCGTCGAGGTCATGATGTACGGGGTCATCGCGGCCATCGGGATCGCCGGGCTCCTGCACCGGTTGGGCGCCATCGCCGTCCTCGCCGCCGTAAACATCCTGGCCTGGATGTACTGGTTCGATGACCCCCGGATGGCGAAGGTCCGGTTCACCCTCTACTTCCTCGTCGGGGCTTTCCTCTACCTCCACCGCCACCGCATCGCCTACCGGCCGGTCATCGCCGGGGCGCTGCTCCTGCTGCTCGGGTTCTCGGCTATGACGCCTTACCTGACCGTCGCCGGGGTGATCGCCATCCCCTACCTCACCATCTACGTCGCACACCTCCCGATCCCATACGTGAGCACCT
This sequence comes from Methanoculleus chikugoensis, assembly GCF_900095385.1. Taxonomy (GTDB): domain Archaea; phylum Halobacteriota; class Methanomicrobia; order Methanomicrobiales; family Methanoculleaceae; genus Methanoculleus; species Methanoculleus chikugoensis_A. Next base: position 18,987 of record NZ_FMID01000035.1, on the reverse strand, counting down.
TCGGGAGAGCGGGGGACTTCTCCTACGGCATCTACATCTACCACTACCCGGTCCAGCAGGCGCTGATCCAGGTTACGGCAAACACGCTCCTTCTTCCGGCGCTCTTCGGGCTCTCGTTTGCGGTGACGTTTGCTCTCGCGTTCCTCTCGTGGCACTTCGTCGAGAAGCGGGCTCTTGCGGCAAAGAGCCTCGGCGCCGACGACCTGCGGCGGAGACTCAGGCTCCCGCCCCTTCCGGAGTCCCTCACCGCGTGGTGTGTTGCCCGGAAGTGACGGGCGCGAGAACCTCTTCGAGGATCTCGACTGCATCTTTGACGTAGCAGGGGCAGAGCGTCCGGGTGAGGTTCTCCTCGCGCGCCCGGGCAAGCCCTTCGCCGGTCGAGAGGTCGCACCCGAGGAGTTCGGTGCAGGAGACGGTGCCGTTTTTCTCCACAAAACGGGTGACGAACTCCCGGGTGAGGCCGTAGGTCAGGTCTTTCGCCGCTTTCTCGCCGGGACCGGTGCTCCCGAACAGGAGCCCGAGGGCGAGAACGGTGCCCGAGACCGCTCCGCACGTGCCGCCGGTGTGCCCCACTCCGCCGCCGAACCCGGTGGCCGCACAGAGGATGACCTCTTCGGGTACCCCGACATCGTCCGCAAAGACCGAACTGACCGCCTGTGCACAGTTGTAGCCCGCATGAAGCGGGAGACCGCCTCGTCCGCCCTATTTTCCATATGATTCGGAGATTACGCACCGTGGGTCTTCAAACTTCCGCGGCAGGGCCCGGTGCTGGAATGGTTTAAGAACCCGCCCGAGAAAGTAGACGTATTCGGGGGATGCTCTCCCGGGCAGGGTTAACCATGAAGAGAACTCTATTGATCATCGCCCTGATCGCCGCCCTGGTTCCGGCGGCGGCCGGGGCGGAGGCCTCCTACCACGGCGTATCGACGGGAGGCGTCGTCAACGACGTTGCGATAACCGCCGACGGGAGGTATATGGTCGCGGGGACGGGCGGGGGGGAGATCGTCTGCCTGCACCGGGACGGCACCGTCGCATGGAACGTGAGCGCGCCGGGTACGGTGACCGCGGTTGCCGTCGCCGGTTCCGGGGACTACGTCGCCGCCGGAACCGTGGGGGGCGACGTGCTCCTCTTCGACGGAGTTGGCGGCCGCTACTGGACGAAGAGCGTCGCGGGATCCGTTCGCGACCTTGCTTTCGCGGGTGACGGCCGGTCGCTCGCGGTGGCGGGCGATCGCATCGTCCTCTTCACCAACCTCGGGAAGGAGGAGTGGACCCGGGCCGTGCAGACGGGCACACGCTCCGGAGAGACCCCGCCGCACGTCACGTCCGTCGCGTTCACCAGCGACGGCAAATTCATCGCCGCCGGGAGCAGCAACGGCGCCATCCTCTTCATGAACCGGGCGGGAAACCTGATCTGGGAGGGGCTCGCCCGGGGGGCCGTCACCGCGGTTGACGCCTCCCGTGACGGATCGGTCGTCGCCGCCGGGGGCCGGGATCGCGCCCTCCAGGTTTACGGCCGGGCGGGGGGCCTCCCCTGGGCGCTTCCCACCGGAGCGCCGATCCTCGCGCTCGCTCTCTCGGGTGACGGGCGGTTCGTGGTCGTCGGCAAGGAGGGCGGCGACGTGGAGTGCTACCGGCCGAACGACGCCTTGATCTGGAAGAACCGGACGGAAAGCAACGTTCCCGCCGTGGACGTCTCCCGGCGGGGCGAGGCCGTCGCGGCCGGGAACGCGGGCGGAACCGTGTATCTCTGGAACAGCAACGGTGACGTGCGCTGGTCGTTCGATGCCGATGCAGCCGTTAGCGCGGTCGCCCTCTCGGAGAACGGCGATTACCTCGCAGCAGGTGCGGGCGAGCGGGCCTTCATCTTCCGGACGGCCGACGAGCCGGTGACGGCGGCGGCGGAAGAGACGGAGAACGCCACGACGGCACCGACCCAGGCCGGCGGGGCGGGCGCGCTCGTCGGGCTCCTCGCCGGTGCTGCCGCCGGTGCTGTAAGCCGTCTCCGGCGGCGGTGACCCGGTGGGTGGGGAGCAAACCCACCACCGTCAGGCTTCTACGTCTTCGACCCTGAGCCCTGCGGGGCGGTCCCGAAGGCATGACCGCGGGGCCGTCCGGGGAGCGAGACTGCCGGCAGAGAGTCCGAAGAGGCGGAGGGACGACCGGCCGGCCGAGGAGATCCCGTTCGAGGAGAAGGGGGCGACATCGACTACAGCCCGGTCCCATCCGAACTCGGCGACGAGGGCCGTGAGAAGGGACGCCCGCCCGGGGCACCCGAGACCCCGACCCCGCGGGCAGAGCACGAGATCTCGAAGAAGGGCGAGGAGCGGATTGCACGGCAGCAGGTGGAGGACGACGAGTGATGTCGCCCGAGCACGGTGAATTTCGTAAGAACAAGTTTTGAAAGAAACAGATGATAGACCCGCCGGGATCTGAACTCACAGCACCCTGTCCCAACCGGAGGAACTGCGCCCCTTTTGAAACCCCCGATGACCTGCGCGCGCCCAGGAACCTATGAAATACTCATGAAAAGGTAAAGTCACAAAACAGAAAAATGGACTCGGCGGGATTTGAACCCGCGGCTTCTACGTTGCGAACGTAGCGATCTACCCCTGATCTACGAGCCCAAGGGGGTGAAATGATATGAGATCAGAGTATGATCTCGATATCTAATTTTTCTGCCAGTTCCTTATATCTGTTCCTGATCGTGACCTCGGTCACGCCCGCAACCTCGGCGACTTCGCGCTGGGTGCGCCGCTCTCCGCCGAGGATCGACGAGATGTAAATGGCGGCCGCAGCGACGCCCGTCGGGCCTCTGCCGCTCGTAAGTTCGCGCTCTCCGGCCTGCCGGAGGATCTCGACCGCACGGCTCTGGACCTCGCCCTTCAGGTTCAGGCCCGAGCAGAAGCGCGGTACGTAGTCGATCGGGGACGTCGGCAGGAGCTTTAACCCGAGCTCGCGCGAGATGAACCGGTAGGTGCGGCCGATCTCCTTACGGGATACACGGGACACCTCGGCAATCTCGTCGAGCGTCCGGGGAACGCTGCACTGCCGGCACGCCGCATACAGCGCGGCCGCGGCAACCCCCTCGATACTCCGGCCGCGGATCAGGTTCTTGTCCACCGCGTCGCGGTAGACGACCGCGGCGGTCTCGCGCACGTTCCGGGGCAGGCCGAGCGCGGAGGCCATCCGGTCCAGTTCCGAGAGCGCGAACGCCAGGTTCCGCTCGGTCGCGTTCGAGACACGGATACGCCGCTGCCACTTCCGGAGACGGTAGAGCTGGGCGCGGTTCTTGCTCGAGATCGCGCGGCCGTAGGAGTCACGGTTCCGCCAGTCGATCATCGTCGAGAGACCCTTGTCGTGGATCGTGAACGTCATCGGTGCGCCGACACGGGAGCGCTTCATGCGCTGGTCGTGGTCGAATGCACGCCACTCGGGACCGCGGTCGATGAACTCCTCGTCGAGGACAAGACCGCAGCTCTGGCATACGAGCTCGGCACGCTCGTAGTCGTGGACGAGCTGGCGGCTGCCGCACTCGGGGCAGACGGACTGAACGCTCTCTTCGGTGCGCTTCTTCTCCGTCTCCTTGACCTTCTGCTCACCCCTCTTCTTCAGGGCCTCGCGCTGCAACTGCAGCTGTTTTAATTTTTCTACTTCAGCCATCGATTATACACCTATCTCGCAAAGATCTTCTCGCCAACCTGCACGGCGCAGCCGTTGTAGCAGAGGACTACGGCATAAGGCGATGATATATTCCCAAATATGTCGACTACCTTCCCTACGGGTTTTAACCGGCGATCCACTGCCTCACCGTAGAGGCGGGGCAACTGTGCAGCATCACATCGCAAGATTAACAAGCGATTGCCGCAAACACTTACAGAACGACCGATTAACCGCAAACTGCAACCTCTAGGGGACACTATATCCGGGCGTATTTAGTAACGTATATATATTGTCTGCTTGAGTATAAAAACCTTTTGCTAAATTATAAATACCACATCTCACTTCTGAAGAAGCCGATTAATATCCTGTGAGAGAGCCTCCCGCGATTCCGCCTCCGTCAGCCCCGCGCCGAGCGCGACCGCCCGCCGTGCCTCCTTTGAGATCAGATCGGACGGAGCGTGCGTATCGGAATCGATCACAAGCCGGCACCCGGCCTCCCGCGCCACCCGCGCTACGTGGCCGTTGGTGCGGTTATGCCCCCCGCGCGAGGTGATCTCGAGCGCCACCCCGTGCTCCGCGGCTGCGCGCGCATCCTCGACCGCGATAAGTCCAGGGTGACCGAGCACGTCCACGTACTCACACGTGCAGGCGGCGCGGTTGGTTCCCGGGGCGACCGGCTCCACCACCGTCTCGCCGTGGACCACGACGATATCGGCGCCGAACCGCTTTGCGTCGCGTGCGAACGCCGGGATCAGGGACGGCGGAACGTGGGTGAGCTCCACCCCGACGAGCAGGTTCACGCCGTAGCACCGCGCCGATTCCCGGATGCTCTCCGCCGCCTCCACCAGGTGCCGGAGGTTCGAGGCGTCCGCGTGGTCGGTGATCGCGAGCGTCTCGTAGCCGAGCACGGCGGCCCGGCGAACCAGCTCGGTCGGGAGAAGTTCGCCGTCGGAGAGGAGGGTATGGGTGTGCAGATCGTACATCGCGGTCACTTCCGGCCGGCAAGACCGCTCGCAACCTTCCGGATCAGGTCTTCCTTGCTCCCCTCCCATTCCACCACGATCCGGCCTTCGTGCTCCGCCCACCGGGCGGGGTGATGGTGCTCCTCCACCCGGTGCGGAACCTTCATCTTCCGCAGGATCGCCTCGATGGCGGGGAGTTCGGGGGACTTCACGCCGAAATTTTTAGCAACGCGACGCCCCTCCCGCCGCTCGAGCGTGGCGTCGAAGTAACAGGGGTACAGGATGCGTTCAGCGCTCATAGTGTATGATCTGGTGGTTAATCTATAAACAGATCATGATCACAGTACATACCATGCATCACATCGACGTCCACGTGGAGAAGGACATCTACGATGTTAACAACCGCCTGGCAGATGCCAACGCAGCCCACCTCAAAGACCACGGCATCCGGGCGTTCGACCTTCTCGGCGCCATCGGGTCGGGGAAGACCGCCACGATCGAGCGGCTCGTGCCGCTTATCCGGAAGCGGGGCCTCCGCGCCGGTGCCATCGCCGGGGACGTCTACGGCGACGACGACTTCAAGCGGATCGTCGCCCTCAACGTCCCGGCCTACAACGCGAACACCGGGAAGGAGTGCCACCTCGACGCCCACCTCGTCGAGCACGCCATCGAGCACCTCCCGCTCGATGAGATCGACATCCTCTTCATCGAGAACGTCGGCAACATGGTCTGCCCGACCGACTTCCGGCTGGGCGCCGAGAAGAGGATCGTCGTCATCAGCTCGACGGAAGGGGACGACGTGGTGAACAAGCACCCGATGATGTTTAGAAGCAGCAACATCGGCGTCATCAACAAAGTCGACCTCGCCGGGTTCGTCGGCGCCGACCTCGACCGGATGGAGGCGGATATGCGCCGCTACAACCCGGAGATGAAGATCTTCAGGACGAACATGAAGACCGGGGAAGGGCTTGAGGCGCTGCTGGACGCGATCCTCGCGTGATCAGCAGAGTTAAATATCCCGGTCTCGAATAGTTATAGCACTTTAACGAGAGATTGCTATCCCCTGATGGGTATTGCGTCCTCAGCAGAGTATTTCGGTGGTCACATGCAGTGGCAAGGAAGATCAGTACGGAAGCCGTCGGGCGGACGCTACCACACCTCCCAGGGCAAGAAGAGAACGGAGATCGGAAGAGCTCCGGCAGAGACGCATATCGGTGAAGAACGCAGGAGAATCATCCGCACCTTCGGCGGCAACCAGAAGGTCCGGGCACTCCGGGTGGAGTACGCGACGGTCTCAAACCCCGCAACCGGCGAGACCAAAAAGGCGAAGATCGAGACGGTCGAGGCAAACAGCGCCGACCCGAACTACGTCCGGCGGAAACTCCTCACAAAGGGCGCCATCATCAAGACCGAGATGGGGCTCGCGCGGATTGTCAGCAGACCGAGCCAGGACGGCGTCGTCAACGCCGTTCTGCTCGCATAATACTCTTTTTTCACGGCCTCAGGTAACACCAGCCTTCGGCCTGCCTGACAACCAGTTCCACGATCGCGGACGGGACGGTCCCGATATACCCGGGAAAATCGCCGCGCGGGATGCCCCGGGAGCGGAGAGTGTTCTCGCAGACGATGAGCCGGACCCCCCGGTCCGCGAGCTCTTCCACGAGCGCCGCGTGAGAGGTGCCGGTGCGGAGCCCCTCCACCCCGCCGGCATGGGCGACCACCTCGACCTCGACGCCTTCGAGTTCGTCGATGAGGTTCTTCACGTTCTTTAAGACGAGAGGCACCTTCTCGCGCTCGTCCAGGTGGACGACGACCTTCGGCGGCGTCATATCGCCGTCACGCTCCCGCGGAGTTCGGCGCTCACGGGACCCTTCGAGAGGTAGCGTTCGAGCGCCTCGATGGCGTGGACGTTCAGGTTCTCCCGGTTCTTTCCGTACTTCGGCGGTACGCCCTGGCCGGTGACGAACGCCGCGCGGTAGACGGCATCCGGGTCGAGCCTTCTGCCGGCCGCAAAGAACTCCTGGATCCGGAGCCCTGCCGGATTCTCTATCTTGCAGTAGAGGTTGACCCCCATACACCGCTTCACGTAGCCGCCCATCTGCTGGTAGGGGTCGCGCGAAAAGGTCCGCTCCAGGTTCTCCTCCATCATCTCCTTAAGTTCCCGGCCGGTGATCTCGACCGTCGAGACCGGGGGGTTCACCGGGATGACGTCCCAGAGATCGTTCATCGTGACCGGGCCGGGCGGCACCGGGGCGCCGTAACGCCACCCGTTCGAGAAGGCCATCTCCGCGCCCGTGGCGTCGATGAGCGCCTGCAGGAGAAGGTTGTCCATCGTGGCCTCGAGAACGGTGTTCCGGTTGAGACCCGTCCGGGTCTCCCCGACGACCCGGGAGAGGTACTCGCGGTGGGGCTCCATGGCCGCCTCGACCATCTCCTCGACCTCAGGATGAGGCCGGATATCCTCGCCGACGACGATCAGTTCGTGGTCGAACCCCTTCACCCGCCGGTTCTCGACGACGAGATCGAGCCGCCCGAGGAAAGAGCCGTGGCAGCCCGACTGGATGATGACGGTATCGTTCACGACCGCCGGTTCGAAGAGGCGGTTGTGGGTGTGCCCCGAGAGGAGGACGTCGATCCCGTCCGTCTCGCGGGCGAGTCTCACCTCCTGCGGAAACCCGAGGTGCGATATCACCACGACGAGATCCACCCCCTCCTCTTCGCGGAGACGGGCGATATGGCCGGGGATTTCGGCGTTGCCGAGCGAGAAGTGGATCCCCTTCGAGAATGAGTCCGGCATTACCTTGTCGACGATCGTGGCGGCGATGCCGATGACGCCTACCGCAAGGTCGTCGGTCTCGCAGACGGTGTACGGGGGGAAGACCAGGTCGCCGGTCGCGTCGTCGTAGCAGTTGTCGGCGAGGACGGGGTAGTCGAGTTTCCCGGCCACGTTCCGGAACTGCTCCGGGCCGTAGGCAAACTCCCAGTGGGCGGTCATGGCATCGAAGGCGAGAGCGTTCAGGACCGGGACGAGCGCTTCGCCCTCTGATTGGACGGCGGGGTAGGTCCCATGGATGGTGTCGCCGCAGTCGAACGCGAGCACCCGGCCCGGCCGCTCGTCGCGGGTATCCTCGAGGAGCGCGGCAATCCGGGCATACCCGCCTGCCGTCCGGTACACCGGCGGCCCGCCGGCGTAGAAGAGTTCCTGGTGCGGTTCCAGGTACCCGTGCGAGTCGTTCATCTGCAGGAGCGTGAGGAGGTCGGTCATGGGTGCAGGGAGGGAGCGATGTGCAGAAAACATTTGCGCCTCCCGCGGGATCACATTCTTTTTACGTTCCGCAGACCTCAATTCTAGTGATGCGCAGGATATACCATCGTTTCCCTCAATCCGTCGACCTCGACTTTGAACTCAGCCGGCCGTTCCGGGACGTCCTTGCCTGTATAGCCCGGCTGCACGACTCCCATACCACCACACGGGGTGCCGACGGGCTCGTCAAGGAGCGGATGCTCGTCCAGGTCGCGGACGGGCGGGTACAGTTCGTCGACCTGAACGATCTCGCGCCGCTCGCCGAGAATGTCACGGAGGTGGCGGACTTCCGGGTCGATCTGCAGAGGACGCTGCTTACCCCCGAAAAGAGGCTCCCGGTCTCGGAGAACATCTTCTTCCTCCGGATCGTCGATAAAGGCGCGGTGACGGAGTGCTACGTCGCGAAGGAGGGGCGGCTCGGGGACCTGGACGCGATGGACCTGCGAACGATGCTCAAGGGTGCCTGCGAGTGAGTGTCAGGATAGCGGTCGCCGCGCCGTTCAAGCACATGCGGAAAGATCGCCTGCAGAAGAGCGAGTTCGTCTTCTACATCGCCATCGACCGGAAGTGGATGAACAAGGAGCAGGTAAACCAGCTCCTGGAGCGGGCGAAGGCGGAGGGGCTCATCGAGGTGGACGGAGGAGCCATCCGGCCGCTCTTCAATCTCGCAGACGTCTCGATACCGCTCGGGTTCAAGCCCACCTCCGACGTCCTCGCAACGGCGGAGAGCCCCTACGAGGAGTTGATCGGACGGATCGTCGCAGCGACGGGGAAGCCGCCCCAGGAGGTCGTCGCGGAGCTCCACCGGATCGTCGCCGACAACTTCGACGGCAACATCCGGGTGGAGGCGGCGGTGGTCATCCTCGCGAAGATGTACGGGGTGGCGTTCGACGACAAACTCCCCGCCCTGGAGAGATCGGTCGCGAAAAAGCGTTAGAACATCCTTTTTTTCTCCTTCCTTCAGAAAAGATTCAAACCTGGCGCACGTCCACCCCCACTGTGTCAGATTCGTGAAGGCTATCGTGCATGCATACACCAGGGATGGCATGGAAGATCTCGACTCCTGCCGGCTCTGCGAGTGGAGGTGCGGTGCCGACCGGCTCCGGGGAGAGCGGGGGGTGTGCCGCGTCGGCCGGGCGGAGGTGGCGGCGACGATCTGTTCGGGCTCGCTCGCGAGTTACATCGTCACCCTGCTCGGGTGCTGTTACCGCTGCCTCCACTGCAACGCCTACCGGATCTCGCAGTATCCCGATCCCGGCTGGCACTACGCCGGATACGTGCCTGCGGCGGCACTGGTTGCCGGCGCCCGGGAGCGGATTACCGCATACAGGGGGCCCCGTATTCGGACGCTCGGGTTTACGGGCGGCGACCCGATCATCCACCTCCCCTACATCGAAGAGGTGGCGGGCGAGGTGAAGCGCCAGGGCCTCGATCTCGGGATCGGGATATCGACCGGCGGCTTTGCGACGGAGGCAACGATGGAGCGGATCGTCGCCCTCTGCCGGACGATCACCCTCGAGATCAAGGCGTGGTCGGATCCGGTCCACCGCGCCCTCACGGGAGCGCCGGTGGGCCCGGTGCTCAGGAACGCGGAGTACCTCGTCCACGAGGGAAGGGACCGGATCAGGGTCTTTCGGACGGTGGTGATCCCCGGCATGACCGATAGGGAGGTGGGCAGGATTGCGGCGTTCATCGCCGCGCTCGATCCGACCGTGCCCTACCGGCTCATCGGGTTTCGGCCGAACAACGTCCTCTACTACCACCCGGGACCGCCGAGAGAGCAGATGGAGCATCTCTGTGCGGTCTGCCGCGAGGCCGGGCTCGAGAACGTCGCCTGGAGCGGCTACTACCCCGAAACGGTGCCGGACGAGGTTGCTGCAAGGGCGGCACGGCTCACCGCTGTATATGGGGGCGAGAGCGCGGCAGGACTCACCGCCGCGTACGCCGCGGCGTGCGGGTGCCCGACCCACCCCCGCGACTGCGGGGCGTGCCCTCTCCGCGACCGCTGCCCGGCGACGCTCAGGGAGCCCTGGCGCGGCCGGTAGAATAGCAAAATACGGCGGATCGACCCGGGGAAATAACGCTGTAGAAAAGATTGGGGGCTGATTTATTCAGCCGCCGCCTCGGGCTGGCTGAAGTATTCTGCCAGGGGTTTCGCACCGCTCTCTTTCACGGCGGCGTTGATCTGAACGACATCGGCACTGATCTCGTTGCCGCGCACCGACTTCCTGCGGCGTTCTCCGTCCATGACCGGGTGGAACCCGACACCCCTGGAGAGGAGGAGCCTTCTCCGGGACGGGCCGGGAAGGTCGCGGCGTGAGGGAATGCCGGTCTTGTCCGTGGCGCCGGTGATCCGGATCGTGTAGCCCGCAAAGCCGAGGACGTCTCCGTCGATCTCGTCGCCGATGCGCTTGCCGATGAACGCTCCGGCGGTGGGGCCGGTTGCATCGATCTTATATGAACGCCCGGTCTCCGGGTCTGATAGAATGATTTTGAAATCTGCCATGTTGACGACTCCTTCGAAAGTACCTATACAATTTGAGAATATGGTATTAAAAGACTACCTCTGCAGGGTTGGAGGGGAGCGGCGGCCGGGAGAGGAGGCCCTGTTCCGCGAACGAGTCACTTCCCCCAGAACGGGTCCTCCCGGCGCTTGAGGGTGGTGAACTCCTCCAGGGTCTCGCGCAGGCTCGGGCTTAAGTGATCGATCATCTCCCGCTCGATCACCTTCACGTGCCGCTCCGGGATATCCACGTAGAGGTCGTCGTCGACGTTGATCTGGCGGCCGACCGTCGGCCCCTCGATCGAGATCGCCACCTCCTTGCCCGCCTCCGCTTCCTGGACCGACTCGTTCTTCGCCTGGATCTGCTTGATGCGGCCGACCTTCTTGCCGCTCGGGAGGGCGAGGTCGACCCCGCTCTGGAGTTTCCCCCCGAGGATCCGAACACCGACCACCGCCGGGTTGCTCTGCCGGAAGACGCAGTTCGGGAGGATCCGGATCTTGGCGGGCATGATCAATTTCTCGAACTTCTGCCGTTCGAGTTCCTGCTTCTTCTCGTCGCGCCACTCGACGTAGTCGTCAATGAGCTGGTAGATGACCCCACCCTCGAATATGCTGACATGGGACATCGCCGTATCCACGAGGGCGTCGATGGCGTCCGGCAGGACAGGGGTGTTGAAGGCGATGATCGCGCTGTAGAGGGGGTCCTTGATCGTCCCCGCCTCGATGACGTCGTGGCGGGTGACCGGCCCCACGGTCGCCCGCATCACCTGGATCTGGTGGCCCTCGAGTTCCTTCGAGAGCGCTTCGAGGGCACCGATGGTGTCCGCCCGGATGATGACGCCGACATCGGAGAGGTTCACCTCGATGTCCTGGACCTCGTGGCGGACGCGCTCGATCATCTCGTCCCGGTTGCCGCCGCGGACGGCCTGGAGGGGGGAGCCCGCGATGACCCCGTCGAGTTTCGGGGCGGCGACCTTGATACCCGCAGCGGCGGTGACGGACTTGACCCGCTCGAACCGCTCCTCGATCAGGATCTCGCTCATCGGACGGGGCTTTAAGAGGGAGCGCACTTTCGTCTCGATGATCTGGTCGTTTCCGGCGACCACGATCTCATCCCCGACCTTGAGATTGCCGTCGTAGAGGATCACGTCTAGCGTCATCCCGAGCCCCCGCTCCTCCTTCACCTCGAGCACGGTTCCGGCGCCGGGACCCTCGGCGCTGACCTTGAGGCTCTCGGTCATGTAACGCTGGGCAAGCCCGATCAGCACCATCAGGATGTCGGGAAGACCTTCCCCGGTGAGGGCGCTCGTCGGGACGATGCAGATGTTCCGCGCGAAGTCCGAGACCCGGTCGAACCGCTCGGAGTTGAACCCGAGGTCGGAGAGCTTGCCGACGAGTTCGTAGACCTTCGTCTCGAGCATACCCTGGACGCGTTCGTTCTGCTGTGCGAATGTCTTTAAGAACGGCTGGTTCTCCTGGACGCGCCAGCCGGGGATGCGGTCGATCTTGTTTGCCGCGATGACGAACGGCGTCTTGTAGTTGCGCAGGATCTGGAGCGCCTCGATCGTCTGGGGGCGGAAACCCTCGTTGATGTCCACCACGACGATCGCCATGTCGGCAAGTGCACCGCCGCGCGCACGCAGCGTGGTGAAGGCGTGGTGGCCGGGGGTGTCGATGAAGAGGAGGCCCGGGACGTTGACGCTGACCTTGCTCAGGGCCCCGCCCATGCGGGTGATTGCGTCGATGGGAACAAGCGTGGCACCGATATGCTGCGTAATTGCGCCTTCCTCGGTCGAGACCACGGAAGAGCCCCGGATCCGGTCCAGGAGCGATGTCTTGCCGTGGTCGACGTGGCCCATCACGCAGACGATGGGGGTCCTGATCGTTGATTGCTTTGCCATGATAATCACTTTCGGTATATCGGTATGGACGAATAGATCCGAAAAATCCTGAGATATTGACCGCTTTTTTCCGAATCACGCCAGAGTCAGGGCGATTCCCCTATCCCCAGGGCGTCGCTCGGCGCCCGGAACGCTGGTACGTTATTGAACATGGCCTCTATTAATAATTCGCCCCGCTGCTTATTCCCGCAGGCGGAGGCGGCCGGATGGGGCGGTACGGCGGCCGGATTCCCGGGTGCCGTCGCGACACCGCACACGAGCCCCGGGCGGATGTGCGCCTGCGGCACACCGGAGAGATACCTTAATCAAATCCGACTGCCAATTATTGTGAGTACCTTGCCAGGGTGGGGTAGTCGGTTATCCTAAGGGACTGTGGATCCCTCGACCCGGGTTCGAATCTCGGCCCTGGCCTTCCTATTTCTGTTCCGATTCTCTATCTATCTCGTTACATAACCTCGTCTGCACGGGAGAGGCGTCCGCGCCACCAACCCGGGGATCGCGGTCGCTGCACCTCGCCGGACAGGAGGTGCGTCGGCGCACCGATCCAGCAGGATCGCCGAGAAACAGCTTACCAAAGATGCTACCGCACACATCCGGGTATATCGGCAGGAAACCAGAACCCGAAGATTGAAGATTGACCCATCCTCGTCCGAGAGCGCGGGACTGCTCATCCATAAGACCTACGCAATTCGCTTTCCTGCTGCCTCGAGCCGGGGAGTCTGGTCGTAAATCTCTTCGACCGTGAGGACGACCGCGGCCATCCCTTCTATGCGAGCCGCGAACTCCTCAGTGTGCCCGGCCCAGACGCTCCTGTCAAGCGCCGCTGTCACTTCATCATGCCTGTGGATCACGACCCGACCCTTCACCTTGTACGCGATAAACGGTGGGGTCCATTCCCAGACGCAGAGCGACGCAACAGGATGCCGCGTGAGGTTCTCGTAGGTTTGCATGAAATAGAGTTCGCCCCAGACGATAGTCTCGGGATCCCTGACCATGACCGATTTGGCTGCAACATTGGGCATCCCATCGGCTCCGGTGGTCGCGACGGGGACGGAATGCCAGTCTTTCAGGAGCGCAATGAGGGCATCGGGCATTACTACCATGGATTATCACATCGGAAACGACTGCGTCCTGACGATGTCAGGACTATGTGCAGGCCCGGGACGATTCCCCGGGCATGCCTATAGATATTCCGGTGCAGCACCTCGCTAACGTTCTGAGGAGATCATCCCCGGGGTCGAAGCACTGTGGCCCGGACCGCATTTATGAATTTCACCGGACCCACGCCTGCTTCACCCGGTAATCGCAGTCAGGAGGCCATTCAGATCTCTCCGGACAGAACATCCTCGAACGTTTCCCGGTTCCGCTGGTGAAACGGAGAGATGCTGCACGCATTCCGAAATTTGCAATCTTCTTTATCAGGCGACTCTCCGATAGCACCCCCGGCAGGCAGCCCGCGACCGCTGCCTGGGGCAGAGACCCCGTTTTTTCATCCGGCGCTTGAAGAGCCGTTTAACCCCGGATGGAGCCCGAATACCGCCGGAAGACCGTCGGCGGCAAGACTTATGTATATCCGAACCGTGCAGGGCGTGAACACCCATGGCAGACGAAGACCTGACCGTCGTCCCCCCGGCCCCTCGCGGGCGGGAGGTCCTCGCATGGATGGGGCCCTCGATCATATGGATGATCTCCGCCATCGCGACCGGTGAACTCCTTTTCACGCCACGGATCGCCTCGCTCTACGGATACTCCGTCCTCTGGATGCTGATCCTTGCGATATTCTTCAAGACAGTGCTCTCCATCGAGATCGGGCGATACGCGGTCGTGACGGGAGGCTCGCTCCTCCAGGGGATCCGGGATCTCCCCGGACCGGCGAACTGGGGCGTCTGGGCAATCGTCCTCCCCCAGGTCATCGTCGCGGTCGCGACCATCACCGGGATGGCGGGTTCCGCGAGTTCCGCCATCATCCTCGTCCTTCCCGGGGGGTTCACGGCATGGGCGGCCATCATCCTCCTGATCTCGCTTGCCCTCGTCTTCTTTGGCAGGTACCAGGGCGTGGAGCGGGCATCCATCGTGATGGCCCTCCTCATCATCGTCGCCCTGGTGACCAGCGCAGGCATCGTCTTCCCCGGGCTCGTGCCGCTCGCCGCCGGCCTCGCACCGGCCCTCCCGCCCGACGTCGTCTTCTCCGAGATCCTCCCCTGGCTCGGGTTCGTGATGTCCGGGGCTGCGGGCCTCGTCTGGTATTCCTATTGGCTCACGGCCCGGGGGTACGGCTCCGCCTACTACTCGGTGCACCGGCGGGGCGGGGAAGAGAAGGTCATCGAGGAGGAAGATCTGCCGGATATTGCGCATCTCTCCCGGGGCGAGAAGGATCACATGCGGGGCTGGCTCCGGCTCATGACCATATCAACGACCGTCGCCGCAGGCATCGTCCTCCTCCTGCTCGTCGCGCTCCTCATCCTGGGCACCGAACTCCTCCGGCCGGAGGGGCTTCTCCCTCAGGGGCCGGAGGTGACCGCGGTCCTCTCGGTGCTCCTCGGGGGCATCTGGGGAGCGCCGGGAGTCTGGCTGATGATCCTTGCCGCGTTCTTCGCTTTCTGGAGCACCCTCATCGCCAACCTCGACGGCTGGACCAGGATGCTCGGACAGGGGTCGATCTTCATCGCCCGGCAGGCGCGGGCGGCCAGGCGGTGGGTCTCGATGCGGTTCTACCGTTACGTCTACCTGATCGGGCTGATGGGCGTCCTGCCGCTCGTCTTCATCCTTGTGCGGCTCGAACCGGTGACTGCTCTTGCCATAGCGGGGATCATCGAGGCGATCCAGATCCCGGTGGTCGCCTTCATGACGGTCTACCTGAACAGGCGGATGCTCCCAATCGAGTTCCGGCCGTCACTCCTCGTCACCGTCCTGACGTTATCCGTGGGCGTTTTCTTTGCGGCCTTTGCGGTCTACTACATCGCGACCGAATTCCTCTCCTGAACGGCGGCAGGCTTCCGGACCCCGATTCCAGGAACCGGGCGGCACTCGAGAGGAGACGCATCGAACAGGTGCTGCACTGAGAGGGGAAGGATTCGAAAAGAATCGTCGTTAACGCCAGGTATAACTATCCGGTGCACCATATCGCATTCCATGAACAGAAAGATCATCGGCCTGCTGCTCCTCGCAGGCCTCATCACGATCGGCTGCATCGCCGCGGGATGCACCGATATGCCGCAAACGACGTCCGGGCAGGCGGATCCCCCCGCCGGGCAGGAGACGCCTGCCCAGGACAGCGAAGGCGTCGGCAACGTCTCGGCGGGGAACAACCGGTTCGCGTTCGACCTCTACCGGCAGATTGCAGGCGACCCGGGATCTGCGGGTAAAAACATCTTCTTCTCGCCCTACAGCATCTCCTCGGCCCTCGCGATCGCCTACGAGGGCGCCCGGGGCGCGACCGGCGACGAGATCGGGTCGGTGCTCCACCTCCCACAGAACGAGACCCTTCGGAGAGCCGGGTTTGCCGGGCTCGATGCCGTCCTGAACAACGGGGACGAGAACTACACTCTCCGCACCGCAAACGCCCTCTGGGCGGAAGAGACCTACTCGTTCCGCCCGGATTACGTCGATACGGCCGCACGGTGGTACTCGGCAAACGTCACGAACCTCGACTTCGCCAACGACGCTGAAGCGTCGCGGCAGACGATCAACCGCTGGGTGGAGGAGAAGACCGAAGATAAGATCCGCGATCTCCTCCCGGCG
This sequence comes from Methanoculleus chikugoensis, assembly GCF_900095385.1. Classification (GTDB taxonomy): domain Archaea; phylum Halobacteriota; class Methanomicrobia; order Methanomicrobiales; family Methanoculleaceae; genus Methanoculleus; species Methanoculleus chikugoensis_A. The sequence goes on along the minus strand of NZ_FMID01000035.1, from coordinate 2,913 downwards.
GGTTCGATCGACGCCATGACCCGGCTCGTGATCACGAACGCAGTCTACTTCAAGGGCACCTGGGTCAAGCAGTTCGACCCCGCCGAGACGACGGAGGAGGAGTTCCGGGTCGCTCCGGGGGAGACGGTCCGGGTTCCGATGATGCACCGCACGGACGAGGATGCGATCTACGGGTACGCCGAGACCGGGACCCTCCAGGTGCTCAGGATGCCGTATGCGCACGCCGACGGAACCGAACTCTCGATGCTCGTCCTCCTCCCGCGGGAGGACAACCTGACGGCGGCGGAGGAGGCTCTCGACCCCGGGACGCTCACCGAGATCCGGGACTCAATGACCGACCGGCGCGTCAGGGTCATCTTCCCGAAGTTCACGCTTGAGACGGAGTACAGCCTCAGCCCGGTGCTCGCAGCGATGGGGATGCCGACGGCGTTCTCCGGCGATGCCGACTTCGCGGGGATGGACGGGACAGACAGGCTCTTCATCAGCGAGGTCTTCCACAAGGCGTTTGTCGACGTGAACGAGGAGGGCACCGAGGCCGCGGCGGCGACCGGAGTCGTCATGAACATAAAGAGTGCGCCCGGCGGGGACACCACGCCCGTCTTCCGGGCGGACCACCCGTTCGTCTTCCTCATCGTCGAGGAGGATTCCGGCACGGTCCTCTTTGCAGGAAGGGTTGCGAACCCGGAGAGCGCGTAAGGAGCGGTCGGGGAGAGACGGCGGCCGGTCGCCGCCGTCTCACGATCTGGTGAGCCGCTCGACGATCGTCTTCTGCAGATACCCGATGATCGGCATATCCGACCCGATCACCGCGTGCCGCCCGGAGCCTGCAGCGGCGATGACGAGGAAGTCCCGGCCGTCGACCAGTATCGTACACTCATCCTTCCTCAGACCAATCACGGACTCGTTCATAGGCGAAGACTCAAGAAGATCGAGCACGGTTCCTCTGGCCTCGTAGATCGGAAGCCTGATGTCGGCATAATCTTCCTTCGTCCGTACGACCACGTAGAGGTCGATCTTGCGCTCGAGCGGCTTGATGGCCGCATAGTGCTTCCGGAGGAAACCGGGATCGTAGCAGAGGATCACCATGCTCTTCTTTACCCGGCGAAAGAGCGAGGAGATATGGTTCTCGATTGCCCAGCCGCTCCTGAGAATGAAGAACGAATCGGGAGGAAGACGCGGTTTGACCGAGAGGCTCTTTAACGTCTCGCGGGTCTCGTCGAGGGTGCGGATGTAGTCTTCTTTGAGCCGGTCGAAGACCACGTCGATGTCGAGCACGTAGTAAGAGGTGGGGGATCCCTCCTCGACCGCGATGAACCCCCGCCGGGTCAGATCATTTAAGATCTCGTAGATCCGTCCCCGGGGTACCCCGCTCACCTCGTGGATGTCCCGTGCGGTCGCTTTCTGCAGCCCGACAAGCGTGGAGTAGACGCTTGCCGCATATTCGTTCATCCCGAGAGCCCGGAGCCCGGGAACGATCTCAGCAGTCATTGCACCTCCATTTGGTTGCAACAAACTTATGACTTGCGACGAGACACTGATATATCGGCGAGAGAGGGTTCGACTCTCCTCGCAAGACTGCCCTTCACCGGAGCAGTCTCCTGTCAGAGGCCGGATCCACACCGTCAGTGAGCCGGTTCCCTGCAAAACGTGCCGGAGAGCCTGATCGGACATACCCACTTCGAAGAAGGCTGTTCCGGCAAGAGCGAACGGGAGCAGCATAGAAGAGCGATACCACCTGAACAGATGCTCGGATGTATCCACCCTCCGAAAGCCGGGAGAGCCATCATCGGCATGCCCTGGAGCGTATCCAGCGGTAGCGGACGGCCGGGGATCGGGCGTGACGGAACCGTCGCCCGGACCGCCCGCCTCCCGATACACCTCCCGGCAGCGGCCGGCCCTCGCCCCGGCACGGGCGCTCATCGCGGCGGCCTTGCTGGTGCCCGACTTTTCTGCGAGATGCCGGTTCGTGATCGTCCGGGGATACCCGTAGCGCTTTGCCGCGAGTAAAAGATCTCTGCCTCCGGGTGAGAGCCGAGAGCGGCCCGTTCCCGGAAAAGGTTGCCTCCTCGATGATGACATGGCGGACCTCGCCGCAGGTGAATAATTCCTGCACGACAACCCTGTATATGCGGGAAAATCTCGAACTCCCGGGTTCTCCGGCGCCGACCGGCTGCAGGGAACCCTGCCGGGAACCGGGGTCCGGTTCCGGTCCTCGCCCGAGTTGCAGCAGGTTGATATCCTCTCTCTCAAAACATTACTTCCAGCAGAAGATCTATTTATTACGAGGAGAGACGTGAACTGCGCAACCACCTGCAATACCGGATCCTGCCGGGGTTCCAGAGTATCTCCGTGCAGAAGACCGATTTATCGCAAAACATCCTGCAAAGAATCGCACATTGAGGAGACCGGCCAGGTCTGGATCGAAGCGGGATTCGTCCCCCCGCCGGACTGCCGGCGGGCTGTAGCCCTGCTGCACCGTCTCGCCATGGATGAAGAGCCGGCAACACCCCTGCTCTCGTCCGTTCTCACGATAACGGTTAAATCCGGGGAGGGCGGCCGCGGCTACCGGATCCTCGACCCCGCAAGACTCCGGGGCATGGCAGAAGACTATGGGATCGAACACGGCGACAGGAGCAATGGCGAGATCGCTCACGAAGTGACCATGGCGATCATCGGCGAGTATGGGGAAAAGGTGGCGGAGGAACACGCATGAAGAACCCCTATGAGTGGCTCGCCGCCGCCATCAACAACCACACCTGGACCGTCGCCGGGGTTGCCGCCGCCATCTTCATCCTGGCGTTATTCGGGCTCTCGATGGTCTCGATGGAGACCGGCGACGACACTTACATCGACAAGAGCACGCCCCGCGGCGCGCTCCTGAACCACTACAAGGACACCTACGGCTCCGACGCG
>NZ_FMID01000006.1 GCF_900095385.1 Methanoculleus chikugoensis | reverse complement strand
TTGAAATTCTTCTTATTCTGGTACTCATCATAGCCTGATCAGGGGCCTGAGGTGTCTTATTTTTTAATTTGTGCGATTATTGATGTTTTAACGATCCGTCAAGCTTTATCTTACTTCACCTCACATAATATGTGTTATCTTGACGGTCCAACATTCCAATAATCTCCTCACCGAAGGATCGGTCGGAAAAGGTCTCTGGATAGTGGCTCTTCCGATCATCATCAGCAACTTTCTCGCGAGCATCCTGGAGGTGGTGGATATGTATTTCATCGGCAAACTCGGCGATGTTCCGATCGCAGGCGGAGCGATGAGCATATCCATCATAATGGTGCTTACAACGGTGATCTTCGGGACCGTGACGGCAACGGCTGCATTCGTCTCGCGAGCCTACGGGTCGGAGCGGTTTGAGCGTATCCCGGTGATCCTCGCGCATTCGCTTTACCTGGCACTCGCCTTCTCGGCGATCCTCATGGTCATCGGCATCTTCTGGTCACAGGATCTCCTCCTGCTCCTTGGAGCGGAGAGCGAGGTCGCAGTGGTGGGAGCACGCTTCCTCTCCCCAATGCTGATGGGAATGTTCGTCTTCGTCACGCTGATGATCCTGACGACCGTGTTCCAGAGCACGGGCGATTCACGAACACCGATGTACGTGATGATCGCGGTGAACATCGTGAACATTGTCCTGAACCCAACGCTGATCACGGGCCTTGGCGGTCTCCCGGCGCTTGGAATAGCCGGATCCGCGTATGCGTCCCTTACGTCGCGTACGATCGGCGTGCTGCTTCTGATCGGGGTGATGTATCTGCCGTCCAGAAAGAACAGGCCGGTCAGGTTCCCGAAGAAGTGGACGCTTGAGCCACAGTTGATCAAGGACATCGTGAAGATCACGATACCTTCGGCGGTGCAGAGCGGGGTCAGGAGCTTTGCGTTCCTGGGGATGACGGCGATCGTTGCGCTGTACGGGACGGCGGCGGTGGCGGCATACGGCATCTGCCAGCGTCTGGATATGCTGGGCCTGATATTCGTGATGGGGCTCTGCACGGGAGTCGCGGTGATGGTCGGGCAGAACCTGGGAGCGGGAAAAGTGGAGAGAGCGGAGAAAGCGGTCAGGATCGCGATGATCGCGAACGCATCGTTCATGGCGATGGTGGGTATCCTCTATCTGTTGCATGCGAAGAATCTCCTGGCGCTCTTCGGCGCGACGGGCGAGTCGCTTGCAGACGGCATCCTGTTTATGCAGATAATCCCGATGTCGTACTTCGTGATCGCTATGGCGATGACGATGGGATTTGCGATGAACGGTGCGGGGATGACGAGACCCGGTATGTACGCGGCGATCGCGGGGCAGTTGATCGTGCAGGTGGGTCTTGCTGCGATCTTTGTGACGATGGGTCTGCCGCTGCAGTTCATCTGGTTCGCGGTGGTCTGCGGCACCGTGGTGGTGTTCCTGTGCGATCTGTTCTTCTACAGGCAGGGAGCCTGGAAGACAAAGAAACTGAATCTCGGCGGGGAGAATTAATCCGGAGAATCTCCGGCAACCTTTTTGTCGACCGGCCCCGCAAGGAGCCTCCGGACGTTTTTGTCCGCTGCGATCCTGTGCCGGTGGCTTGATGGTTTGTGACGGCGATACCTCGTCCGTGAGTGCCTGAGCGCTGTTCCGGTCGGGCTAACTTGCACGGAGGAAGTATCATCACGCATGCCTGGAACCCGGATGACTACCATCGCCACTCCACCGCCCAGCGGGCCTGGGCGCACGAGTTGATCGAGAAACTCGCGCTTGCCGGCGACGAGCGGGTGCTCGACCTCGGGTGCGGGGAGGGGAAGGTGACCGCGGAGATCGCGGCCTGCCTCCCCTCCGGTTCGGCGCTCGGCCTGGATCTCTCCCGCGACATGATCGCCTTCGCCCGGGAGCGCTTCCCGCCGAAACAGTATCCGAATCTCCGGTTTATGGAGGGCGATATGCTCGACCTGCCGTTCGATCGGGAATTCGACGTCGTCTTCTCGAACGCCGCCCTGCACTGGGTTCCTGACCACGGCAGGGTATTTCAGGGCATCGCCCGCGCTCTCCGGCCGGGGGGAAGGGTCCTCCTCCAGATGGGCGGAAGAGGCAATGCCGCGCCGATCCTCGAACTCGCGGACGAGATGCTCGGGGAGGAGCCATGGAGGGGATTCTCCAGCGGTCCGTCCTCCCGTTACGCCTTCTACGGCCCAGAAGAGGAGCGCGAACTGCTGGAAGCGGCAGGGCTCACGCCCCTGCGGGTCGAGCTGATCGGGAAAGACATGACATTCGATCTGCTTGAGGGCCTCATGGGGTGGGTCCGGACCACCTGGCATCTTTACCTGGAGCCGCTGCCCGAAGACGTCCGGCCGACGTTCATCGAAGGAGTGGCGAACCGATACGTGGAGAGGTTCCCCTCGGCCGACGGCCGCATTCACGTCCCCATGGTGCGCCTCGAGGTGGAGGGGGTCAAAGAGCCGGAGCCCTGACCGGATTGGGGGAGTGCTCAGGCTCGCACTTCGCGTTCTTCGCGGCTTCGCGTGAGGCTAAAGGGTGGGATCGCGCCTGCCGGTGCTCCGCTCCGGCCGCTCGCGGTGCTCGCGTCCATCGCGCCCAGAAAAATATATATCCGGCTGCATGGTATTCGGGCAGCATATGCGCATACGGGAGAGGACCCTGACAATTCTGCTTGTTCTGTCGCTTGTTGCGAACGTCTTCCTCCTGGCCGTTGTTCTCATGCCGTCGGACGACCTCTCCCCGGCGCTCTCCAGACCCGGGGAGGCCGACCCCCTCCCGACCGCGACCGTCGCCCCCCTCCTCCCCGTGGAGGCGGTCGAAAACGGAAGCGCCGCCTCGATGCAGGCGCCGGTCATCCTCCAGAAGATCGAGGTCGACCGGGGCGGCCCGTTCTTCTACGAGGAGATGACCGAAGAGGGGGCGATGGTGAACGTCTCGGTCGAGGTCGTGCCCGGGAGAGGGAGGGTGCTCGTCCAGACGACGCCCCTGATGGGGATAACTTTTCAGGACGCCGCGAACCTCGCGGTCGTCGTCGCCGCCAACCGGTCCCGTGCGGATCTTACAGAGAACGACATCATCTTCAGCATTCAGGGGCCGGAGGATATCTCCGAGATCGACGGCCCCAGTGCGGGGGCGCTGATGGCCGCGCTTCTCCTCTCGGTGCTGGAGAATATCCCGCTCAACGAGAGCGTGACCGTGACGGGAACCATCGACGAGGATGGGAAGATCGGCCCGGTCGGCGGGATCCTCGAGAAGGCCGAGGCTGCTCGCCGCGGCGGGAAGACGCTCCTCATCCTCTCCGACGAGAATAATCAAGTGTGCGATTACCATGAGGGAACCCGATCGTTCGGCGGACTACGAATCTCACGGCAATGGCCGCCCATCGTGGATTCAAAAGAGTATATCGAGGAAAACCTTGGTATCCGGGTGAAATACGTGAATACCCTCGACGACCTGCTCGCCGATCTTCGTGCCCCTGCGCCCGACCCGGCAGCCTGACTGAAGGATATTTATCTTCTCCCGGGCTACGTATCCGGATAGTATGAGAACAGAGAGACTGCTGATCGCCGGGGTCTTCGTGGTTGCCCTCGTCGTTGTCCTGGCGGTTCTGCTGCCGGGGCTCTCCGCGCCGCAACCCCCCGACCCCGGCCCGACCCAACCGCCTACCCCGGCTCCGACCTCGACCCCGACCCCGGCGCCCGTTCCCGGGAACGGCACCTACGTCAACGTCACCTACGGGTATGCCGTCACCTGCCCGGAGGGGTGGTTCTACACCGAATCCGGCGAGAGCGTCTGGTTCTCCTCGCCGGATAAGCACGAGGAGGTTCGCGTGAACACGAACCCGCTTTCGGCTCAAGGGGACGTCGAGAACGTTCTCGAAGCGCTGAACGCGACCTACGCCGAGGATCTTCGCACCGGGATCGGTGCCGAATGGGTCTCGACGGAGGAGATCTCCCTTGACGGCGTTCCGGCGTACGAGTCGGTCTTCTCCGTCCCCATCGTCGATGAAGACCGGTATACCTTCGTCATCCGTTACGGCGTCAACGAAGGCGTCATCTACTCGGTCATGCACACGGTCTTCCCCCCCGAGTACGATGTTTACAACGTCGACGCGGCCCCGACGGCGGAGTCGTTCCGCTTCCTCTAACTTTTTTTTTGGCCCCGCACCCCTATCCGGAAGCATCGAGGATAACAGCCCTGACCGTGAGTTCGGGTTCATCATAAAATAGGTGGCGGGGAGATGGTGTTGTCGAGAGACAATCATCTCCGGCAGGACGTTTAGAGGGGTGTTTCCCCGTCACCTGTTCTTTCCCAGCAGGATCTCGCGGGACCGGAGGGGAGGACCGCCGGGGCGAGAATACCGGTCTGCGAGTCGACAGTTCGGTCGTGTATCTGGGCCCGTACCGGTTATCTCCTCTCATACGGAGGCGAATCTGCTGGACTGGTATCGTATAGTTCAATCCGTTTCGTCTGCAGCGGGTGTCCGCTGCGACGTATAATCGTACTGATCTCCCGGGATAAATCCATTGTGATACGCTATTTTGTTTTTTGGGGCGTCTTTTTCCTGTTGATTTTTAAAAAATGCGTTTATCGGCGGTATTTCAGGTCACGGCGGCCGGGTGATTTCATCCCCGCCTGAACATCCCGTCGAGTTTGCGTCTGTCGAATGCCACGACCGTCGGCCTCCCGTGGGGGCATGTCCAGGGGGTCTTCGTCCGGGCGAGTTGCATGAGGAGACGCTTCTGCTGCTCGGGCGTGAGGATGGCGCCGGCCTTCACCGCCCCACGGCAGGCGACGATGCAGGTGACCGCCTCACGCCGGTCAGGGGCGGTTCGGGACTCGTCGGCGAGGAGGTCGGCGATCGCCTCCCGGACCGTTCCGGGGTCTTCGACCGCGCCGAGGGCGGCCGGCACTGCACGGACGGCGAAGGTGTCCCGTCCGAACTCCTCCACGACGAACCCGCCGTCTGTGAGGAGAGGTATCGCATCCCGGAGCGCAGCGGACTCCTTCGGGGGGAGCGAAACGATGACGGGCGTGATCAGTTCCTGCGACCCGGCCGCCCTGTCGCGCTGCTCCGAGACCTGGTCGTAGAGGATCCGCTCGTGGGCCGCATGCTGGTCGATGAGGTAGAGGGTGCCGTCGCTCCCCTCCGCCACGATGTAGGTCGCGGCCACCTGTCCGATCGGCTCCATCGCGGGGAGGAGGTTCTCTCCGCCTTCCGTCTCCGTCCGGCGGAGCTGCTTATCGGAGAGGGTGAGGCTTCGGTGGCCGGCCGTGTAGGATGCCCCGGGATCGGCGACCGGCGGCGGTGACGGCACCGGTTCGGCCCCCCCGGGAACGATCTGCTGCTGAACCGGCTCGTCCGGGGTCTCGCGTGCGAGGTCGTGCTTGGCAAGCGCCTCTTCCACTGCGGCCGCAATCGCCCCCGTGATCTCCCGCTCCCGGGAGAGGCGGACCTCCCGTTTGGTCGGGTGGACGTTGACGTCCACGAGACCGGTGTCGATCGAGAGTTCGAGGAACGCCACCGGGTAGCGGTCTTTCGGGAGGAGGGTGCCGTAGCCCTCCCGGACGGCGGCGGCGATCTGCCGGGAGGAGATGCTTCTCCCGTTGATGCTGACGGAGATCTGCGAGGGGTTCCCCCGGCTCTCCGACGGCCGGGAGATGTAGCCGCCGATACGGAGGAACGGGAGCCTTCCCTCGGCCGGGACGAGCGACCTGGCGAGTTCGGCGCCGTAAAGCCCCGCGATGGTGGTTAAGCCCCCTCCCGATCGCTGGGTCGCCATCCGCTCCTTGCCGTTGTGCACCACCCGGAAGGCGACCTCGCCGTGGGCAAGGGCGAGACTCTCCACGACCCCGTAGACGTGGGCGAGTTCGGTGTTTCTGCTTTTGAGGAACTTCCGGCGGGCAGGGGTGTTGTAGAAGAGGCGTTCCACCGCGATCGTCGTCCCTTCCGGTGCTCCCACCTCGCTCTTCTCCACAACGTCGCCGCCCCTGACGACGATCCGCGTCCCGGCGAGCGCTCCCCCTCCCCGCGGGCGGGTGACCAGGGTCACCTCCGCGACGGCGGCGATGCTCGCGAGCGCCTCCCCCCGGAACCCGAGGGTGCGGATGGCGGAGAGATCGGCGATCTCCCGGATCTTGCTCGTTGCGTGGGGGTGAAACGCGAGGGCCGCCTCCTCCCCGGTCATGCCCTCCCCGTTGTCGGTCACCCGGATCTTCGTAATCCCCGCCATGTCCGAGGAGACGTCGAGGAGGATGCTCGTCGCACCCGCGTCGATCGCGTTCTCGAGGAGTTCCTTCACCACCGATGCCGGTCGCTCCACGACCTCGCCGGCGGCGATCTGGTTCACGGTGTCGGGATCGAGGACGCGGATCTTCGTCATCGCTCACTCCTCTCCCCGTTCGCGAGTCTCTGAAGCCTGCAGAGGACGTTCAGCGCCTCGATAGGAGTCATCTCGTTGGGACTCATGGTTTTGAGTTCACTGACCGCCGGGTTCTCCTCCACGACCCCCTCGCCGGGGTCGACGAGGAGCATCTGGGTGTAACGGGGAGCCCGCACCCCGGCCGGGAGTTCCCGGGTCGACGCCTCCTTCAGGAGTTCCATCGCTCGGTCGGTCACCTTCTTCGGGATCCCGGCAAGGTGTGCGACGTGGACGCCGTAGCTCCGGTCGGTCGCGCCGGGGATGATTTTTCTGAGGAAGACGACGTCCTGCCCGGTATCCTTCACCGCGAAGTGGAAGTTCTTCACCCGCTTGAGCGATCCTTCGAGGTCGACCAGGTCGTGGAAGTGGGTCGCAAAGAGCGTCCTCGGCCCCGCGACCGCTTTTCCGTGCAGGAACTCCACGACCGCCCGGGCAATCGAGCACCCGTCCAGCGTGCTCGTTCCTCGCCCGATCTCGTCGAGGATGACGAGGCTCTGCGGCGTCGCGTTGTTCAGGATGTTTGCAAGTTCCAGCATCTCGACCATGAACGTGGACTGTCCGGAGGCGAGGTCGTCGAACGCCCCGACCCGGGTGAAGACGCGGTCGACGATCCCGACGGTGGCGTGCCGGGCCGGGACGAAACTCCCCATCTGGGCCATGATACAGCAGAGCGCCACCGCCCGCATGTAGGTGGACTTGCCCGCCATGTTCGCCCCGGTGATGATCATGATCTGGTCGCCGGCGGAGTCGAGTTCCGTGTCGTTCGGGACGAACGGGACCGGGAGGTGCCGCTCCACCACCGGGTGGCGGCCGTCGCGGATGACGATCCGGCCGTTCTCCTCGATCGCAGGGCGGGTGTAGTTGTAGCGGGCGGCGATCTCGGCAAGCGCCGCATAGACGTCGAGGAGCCCCACCGCCCGGGCGGTCGCCTGGAGGCCGGCGACCTCCGCCGTGAGCGTCCGGACGAGTTCGGCGTAGATCTCCGCTTCGAGGGCAGTAAGTCGCTCTTCGGCGGTCGCGATCATCGCCTCCTTCTCCCGGAGGTCGGGGATCGTGTAGCGCTCGCCGTTCGCGGTCGTCTGCCGCCGCTCGTACTCCGGCGGCACCAGGTGCAGGTTCGGTCTCGTCACCTCGATGTAGTAGCCGAAGACCCGGTTGTAGCCGATCTTGAGCGACTTGATCCCGGTTCTCTCCCGTTCCTGCTGCTGGAACTCCGCGATCCAGTCCTTTCCGGTCGTCGCGAGGTGCCGGAGTTCGTCGAGTTTCTCGTTGAACCCCTCGCGGATCATCCCGCCGGCCACTGCGCGTGCCGGCGGGTCGTCGACGATCGCCCGGCCGACGAGGTCGACGACGTGAGCGTGATCGCTCATCGCGGCGAGGGCCTCGCGGACCAGGGCCGGAGCATCGGCGGGGAAGAGTTCCTTTACGTCCGGGATCGCTTCGAGCGACTCCCGGAGCGTCGCGAGATCCCTCGGCCCGGCGTTCCCGTAGGCGATCCTCCCCGCTATCCGCTCGATATCGGCGAAGTCGCCGAGGGTCGCGCGAAACGCCTGTCTCTCGAGCGCGTGCTCGAAGAACCACTCAACCGCGTCGAGCCGCGCCTCGATGGCGTCCTTCCCGAGCAGGGGGGCGATCAGGAACGACCGCATCGTCCGGCTCCCCATCGATGTCTCCGTGGCGTCGAGTGCGGCAAGAAGGGTGTTTGCGTCGCCCTCGCCCCGGATGCCCGCGGTGATCTCCAGGTTCCGCAGGGTGATCGCGTCGAGCGCCATGTTCCCCGACGGAACCCGCGTCGAGAGTCCCGAGATGTGGGAGAGGGGCGACTGCTGGGTCTCCTGGGCGTAGCGGAGCGCCGCTCCGGCCGCGGCGATCGCGCCCGGTATTCCCGCGCACCCGTAGCCGTCGAGCGTCGCCGTCCCGAACTGCCCGCAGAGCCGCTCGTACGCCGCGTCAACATCGAAGGCGTCGTCGCGGTAGCGGCTCACCGTCACCCCGAGGGCTTCGAGCCTGGCGGGGAGGGCGTCTGCGAGGCTTTCGGGAACTATTGCCTCTGAGGGGCGGTGCCTCACGACCTCCGAGACGATCTCGGCGTAGTCTCGCCCGCCGCTCCCCGAGGAGACGAAGAAATCGCCGGTAGAGACGTCCAGGAACGCGAGGCCGAAGGTATCTTTCCGGTCGGGGGCGACCGCCATCAGGTAGTGGGCGCCGGCTGAGCCGAGCATCGATGAGTCGATCAACGTTCCGGGGGTGATCACTCTCGTGACCTCCCGCTTCACCACGCCTTTCGCGGTCTTCGGGTCCTCCACCTGGTCGCAGATCACCACCTTGTAGCCCTTCGCTACCAGGCGGGCGATATAGCCGTCGACGGCGTGATGGGGAACGCCCGCAAGCGGCATCCGGTCGCCGTTCTTATCCTTGCCCCGGGCCGTCAGGGTGATGTCGAGTTCCCGGGCCACCACGCCGGCGTCCTCGCCGAAGGTCTCGAAGAAGTCCCCCATCCGGAAGAAGATGACGGCATCGGGGTACCGGGCCTTCACTGAGTAATACTGCCGCATCGCCGGGGTCGGTCCGTCGGTCATCACTTCTCCTTATAGAATCCGCACGGGGCCACATAAGGATACTGTCCCGGAAATCGGCTGGAACGTGCTCCGATTAACTGCACCACCCCGGCGGGTCCCGGCAAACTACATACGTCCGGAACGCGTACCAGAACACGATACTGTATGTCGGCGACTATCGCAGAAAAGATATTTTCGCAACGGTGCGGGAGATCCGTCCGTGCGGGAGAGGTGGTGATGGCACCCGTGGATGCGGCGATGATCCACGACATCACCGGCCCGCTTGCGGTCAGGGTCTTTCGCGAGATGGGTGGAGAACGCGTCTATGATCCGGAACGGATCATTATGCTCTTCGACCATCAGGTACCCGCCGACTCGATACCCGCCGCCGAGAACCACGTCTTCATGCGGCAGTTTGCTGAAGAGCAGGGAATCTACAACTACGATCTCATCGAGGGCGTCTGCCACCAGGTCGTGATGGAGAAGGGACGGGCGGCGCCGGGCGAGATCATCGTCGGCACCGACTCCCACACCTGCACCTACGGCGCGGCGGGGGCGTTCGCGACCGGGATCGGTTCGACCGATATGGGTTTCGTCCTGAAGTTCGGGGCGCTCTACTTCCGGGTACCCGAGAGCATTCTGGTCGAGGTTGAGGGTGCGTTCGGCAAAAGAGTCGGGGCAAAAGACCTGATCCTCTCTCTCGCCGGCGACATCGGCGCCGACGGGGCGACCTACATGGCGCTCGAGTTCACCGGCGATGCCATGCATGATATGAACATGGCGGGGCGGATGACCTGCGCGAATATGGCGATCGAGATGGGGGCAAAGGCGGGGATCGTGGCGCCCGATGCGGCCACCTGGGACTATGTCACCGCCCGGCGCGATATCGAGCCGTTCACCCTCGAGGGCGATGCGGATGCGGTATACGCAGGCCGCCGGCACTACGACGTCACCGACCTCGCCCCGCAGGTCGCCGTCCCGCACAACGTCGACAACGTCGTGGATGTGACGAAGGTCGCCGGGACGAAGGTCGACCAGGTCTTCATCGGCTCCTGCACGAACGGTCGCTACGAAGACCTCGCCGAGGCGGCGGAGGTGCTCGGGAACGCTGACCGTTTCGCGGACGGTGTAAGGGTGATCGTCATCCCCGCCTCGCGGACGGAGTACCTCAAGGCCCTCCGCGGGGGGCTGATCGAGCGGTTCGTCGAGGCGGGCGCGCTTGTGGAAGCGCCCTGCTGCGGCCCCTGCATGGGCGGGGCGTTCGGCCTCCTCGCTCCGGGAGAGGTCTCGCTCTCGACATCGAACCGGAACTTCCGGGGGAGGCAGGGGAGCGCTCAGGCGTCGGTCTACCTCTCCTCGCCGGCGACGGCGGCGGCAAGCGCCCTCTACGGCGAGATCACCGACCCGAGGGAGGTGTGAATCATGCGAGTCTGGAAGTTCGGCGACGATATCGATACGGATGCAATCATACCGGGGAGGTTCCTCACGATCTACGACCCGGCGGAACTCTCGAAGCACGCGTTTGAGGGAACGAGAGATGAGTTCGCGAAAGAGGTGCGGGACGGCGACGTCGTCGTCGCCGGGAGTAACTTCGGGTGCGGCTCCTCCCGGGAGCACGCGCCGCTCGCGCTCCTCGGCGCCGGGGTGAAGGTCGTGGTCGCGAAGTCCTTTGCGCGGATCTTCTACCGGAACGCCGTCAACACGGGACTCCTGCCCCTGATCTCTGCCGGGACGGACTCTATCCGTGACGGGGATGCCGTGACCGTGAATATCGCCGGAGGCTACATCGATGTGAACGGGGAGCGGCTCCCCGTCGAGCCGGTGCCCGGGTTCATGAAAGAGATCGTCGATGCCGGCGGGCTTGTGGCCTACGCGAAAGACCTGGATGAGGTGAAGACATGCAGCACAGAGTAGCCGCGATAGGCGGGGACGGGATCGGCCCGGAGATCGTCGCGGCAGGAAGAGAGGTCATCGACGCAGCGGGAGAGCGGTATGGATTCGATATCGCGTGGACCGACTTCGATATCGGGGCGGAGCGCTACCTCGCGACCGGCGAACTCCTGACCGAAGAGGATATCCGGGAACTCTCGAAGTTCTCCGCGATCTACTTCGGCGCCATCGGCGACGACCGGGTGAAGCCCGGGATCCTGGAGAAGGGCATCCTGCTCGCGATCCGGTTCCACTTCGACCAGTTCATCAACCTCAGGCCGATCAAACTCCTCGACGGCGTCGCAACGCCGCTCGCGAACAAGGGCCCGGAGGATATCGACTTCGTCGTCGTCCGGGAGAACACCGAGGACTTCTACGTCGGGATCGGTTCGCGGTTTGCCGTAAGACACGAGCAGAAGACCCTTGAGGTCGTCCGCGACATCTACAACGTCAGGTTCGGCCTCGACGTCGAGACCGACGCCGACGAACTCGCTTACCAGATCGGCGTCGTCACGCGAGAGGGTGCACAGCGGGCAATCCGCTACGCCTTCGATCTTGCGGAGCAGAGGGAGAAGAAGGTCACGTCGGTCGACAAGGCGAACGTCCTCTCCGACGTCTACGGCCTCTGGCGCGACGTCTTCACGGACGTCGCCGCCGGATATCCGGACGTCAAGACGGAGTTCAACTTCGTCGACGCCGTCACGATGTGGTTCGTCAAGAACCCCGAGTGGTTCGACGTCGTCGTCACCCCGAACATGTTCGGCGACATCATCACCGACCTCGGCGCCATGATCCAGGGCGGGCTCGGGCTCGCCCCCGGCGGGAACATCAACCCGAAGGGCACCTCGATGTTCGAGCCGATCCACGGTTCCGCGCCGAAGTACCGCGGTCAGGACGTTGCAAACCCGCTTGCGACCGTCTGGGCGGGCTCGATGCTCCTCGACCACCTCGGCGAGCACGAGGCGGCGGCGGCCGTCCTCCGGGCGATCGAGAAGAGCATCCTCGACGGATACGTCACCCGGGACATGGGCGGCGCGAGGAAGACGAGCGAGGTCGGGCGGTACCTCGCGTCGCTTGTGAAGGCGGTGTAGGGCCGCCACCAGTATCATCATCTCATGTGAAGTCGTGAAGCCCTGAAGTTGTTAACAACTTCCGGTTGCTGGCAGCCACACAGACTTCGTGACGGTCTCCTGGACATCCCCGCAGATCCCGTCTTTTATATCCCCGCACCGCCATGATCTTGTAGACCGATGCAGGAAGAGCAGCAAACACCGTGCGAGAACCCCCTCTGGCCCTGTGCGATGACCGGGGCGGTCGCCTGTCTCTCGGGGTTCGAGGATATCGCCGTCGTCGTCCACGGTTCGAGCGGGTGCTACTTCTATCCCGCGTCGCTTGTCGGGGTCCCCATCCACGGGACGTTCCTCGTCGAGAACGAGGTCATCTTCGGCACGGAGTCCCGGCTCGCGGAGGTGATCCGGGAACTCGTTGGCCGCTACGCCCGGATAGCCGTGGTCAACACCTGCGTGCCCGCGATCATGGGTGAGGATATCGGCGACCTTGCCGGCGACGGGCAGATCCTCGTCGTCGACAGCCCCGGGTTCCTCGGCGACCTCGAGGCCGGCTACCGCCGTGCGCTCGATACGATCGCGCCGGAGGTTGACCCTGACGTTCCGGGCGTCAACATCGACGGTATCTGCCGCACCGACCCCTTCTGCCGGGGAAACGCCCTCGAAGCGCGGCGCCTGCTCAACCTCGCAGGAGTCGGTGTCGCCACCACCTTCTGCCTCGACCGCTACGCCGCAACCCGCCGGGCGGCGCCGTTCACCGTCGGGACGAACCCGGATCTCGCGAGCGGCGTCGGGACGTGGTGCGGCTCGCTTCTCGGCCTCGATGCGGTCGGTGAGACGTTCGAGCGGCTTCTCGCCTTGATCGACGGCGTGGATCCCCGCCCGGTCATGGAAGAAGTCGCGTGGGCCGATGCCCGGATCAGGAAGGCCTGCGAGAAGTACCTCAGGAGGTTCGACCCTCCACGGGTCGCGATCGCCGGCGGTGCCGCATACGCCTCGTTTGCCGCCGACCTCCTCGACCGGTATCTCGGTGCCGAGATCGCCTGCGTCGCCGCCCGGAACGGTTCCTCCGGCAACGGCGTCACCCGTACGACCGACTTCTCGGTCATCCGCGAGATGATCCTTGACGCCGAACCCGACCTGATCCTCGGCTCCTCCTACGAGGCGGCGATCGCTCCCGGCGCCGCGTTCGTCGGGCTGACGCTGCCGCTCCGGGACAGGGTCGCTCTCTCCTCCCACGCAGTCGCCGGGGTGGAAGGGGCGCTCCGGCTGATGGAAGAGGTGCTCAACGCCTGCATCAACCGGAACCGGGCAGGCCGCGGCGATCCCTTCACGCCCTCCCGGTGAGCAGCCGTACCTGCCATAAGATATTTATCACCCGGCGGATACCGGAGAGCCGGTTCGTCCGCAGGGCGGGCCGGTATGAGGGGGGTTATGGTATGACACATCACGGCGGTTACGGCGCCCATGACATGCTTCTCGGGAAGATGTACGATCTCCTCGACGAAGACGAGATGCGGCAATTGATGGTGCGGATGATCGAGTCCCGCATCAAGATGAAGGAGCAGCACATCGAGATGATGCAGTACAAGATCGAGACCTACAAGATGGCACGGGATATGCTCAAGAAGGGCATGAAGTAGTGAGGGTCCGGCTCGGGAGCGTTCCCCGCAGGGGATAGTCTCCTCTTTTTTACATCGCGACGTATATACCGGCATGGAACCGATGATCAGGGGATACCTTGATGAGGATTTCCCGGCGGTCTGTGCCCTCGAGCGGGAGAACAGCCCAAAAGGATGCAAGCCCGAGGTCTTCGTCCGGCAGGCAGGCGTCCTCTTTGCCGATACCTTTCTCGTTATGGAATGCGGCGGGGAGGTCGCCGGCTACACCATCGGCGCTCTCGTCCAGCACCGGCAGACAACGGGATGGATCGTCCGGCTGGTGGTGGCGGAGCGGTACCGGCGCAGGGGGTTCGGGGAGAGCCTCGTTGCCGCCGTCGTCGCCACCCTCCGGGAGCGGGGAGCGTATGAGGTCTAACTCTCGGTCGCGCCGGAGAACCAGGCCGCTCGGGCGCTCTACACGAGGCACGGCTTTTTGGAGACGGACATCTTCCCGGCCTACTTCGGCGAGGGAGCCGATCGCTGTATCCTCCGAAGAGACCTCACCGGTCGGGAAGATTTAATCTGTTCCGGTTGAGATCAGTGTGATACCATGCCCCTCACCACCTTCCGCATAGGAGAACCGTTCAAACCAGTACTGCAGTTCCGGTCGTACCTCTACGCGTCCCTGATCCTGGCCGTCGTCGTCTTCGTCCTGCCCTGGCTCGCTCCAGTCGTCGTCTTCAGCCCGCTGCCCGTCGCTCTCGCCGTCGGCGTCCCGGTGCTCGCCGTCATCGTCTTCGTCGCCTACTGGGTGCCGCTCTACCACGAGAGCATCGTCTACCGGCTCACCGTCACTGAGGTGACCTGGCAGCGCGGGGTCTGGTTCCGGCAGACGGGGATCGTCCCCTACAACCGGATCACGAACGTCGATATCTCCCAGGGGCCCCTGATGCGGTTCTTCTCATTCTCGGCCGTTCGGGTGCAGACGGCGGGCTACTCCGCCCAGGCGCAGGCGGAGATCGTCATCAACGGGATAGCGGACCCGAAGGATCTTCAGGAGAAGATCATGAACTTCGTGCGGACGACCGGGCCGGTCGCCGCGACCGGAGGCGAGCCCGAAGGGGCGCCGGCCGCCGATGCGGTGGTGGAGGAACTCCGGGCGATACGGCGGCTGCTCGAGAGCCGGCAGGAACGGTAGATACCTTTTTTGACACAGGGAGGTGGGGGAAGGACTACCTCCCGGCAACAGTCTTCCGCTTGATGACCAGGACCGGCTGGTGGGCGTTCTTGATCACGTACTCCGAGACCGTCCCGAGCAGGCGGTCTCGGATGTTCGACCGGCCGTGGGAGCCGATGACGATGAGCGAGGCTCCTTCCGCATCGGCCGCGGCCACGATCTCCTCTCCCGGATTACCGGCAGGCGTCCGGACGGTCACCTTCACGCCCTGCCTCTCGAGCGCCCGGCGGGTGTCGATGATCCGGTGCTGGATCTCTTCTCGCAACTCTTTCTGCGCCTCGGTCTCCCGGTCGGGCACGGTTCCGAGGAACCCCTGCCCCCCTGAAGCGATCAGCGTGATCTCTTTTGAGTCGATGACGTGGACGAGAACCACCTCGCGGGTTCCCGCCTCGTGCAGCACGGGAATATAGTCCAGCACCTTCATGGAAGGTTCCGAGAAGTCCGTTGGAAACAGGATGCGTTCGAACATTCTGGCTCTCTCTCCGATGAGACCCTTTCTGCGGAGGAGATATAAAAGAGATTGTGCGGGCGCCGGCCCCCCTCACCCCCGCCGCTTCTCCCGGATCAGCACCCGCCAGCGGTGCAGCATCCGCCGTAGGCCGGCGGTCCCGACGGGCGCCGGGTAGGGGAGGGGGATCGCCGCCCCGTCCGGGTCGACGATAAGATTGAGGGCTTCGGCGCACTCGGTGCAGATGGCCTCCGCGCCCGGATCGCCCCTGAGCATGGGATGGGGGGACCGAAAGCATACCCGACTCCCGGCGATATCGTCGAACCGGGAGAGCATCTCTGCCTGGTGGCTCTGTTCCTCCTCGACGGCGGCGGTGGCGTCGATGCCGCAGATCCGGCCGACTTCTTCGAGGAACCGGCACGTCCCGCTAAGGCCCGCCGGGAACGAGTCCACGTACGGCGTACCGAGCCTTCGTTCGAGGTCTTCGCCGACCGGGCGGAGCGCCGGTTCCCGGAGGATGTTCACGGCGGCCGAGCCGAGCCGTCTGATATCCTGCGTCTCGATCCCCCGCACGAACCGGAGGTTGACCGCTATCCCGAGCCGGGAGAGAAGGCGCACGATCTCGGCCGCGTTCTCCTCGACGCCGTACTCCAGGTTCTTCTCGCCGATCAGGTTTGCCGAGAGGGTTTTTTCGTCCGCAGGACCGGCAAGCGATGCGACGGAGGAGAGGGCGTTCATCACCCCCGTCTCGAAGACCCCGCCGAGGAATCCGGCGGTCGGCACCGGGATCACCGGAACGCCCCGGCTTTTCGCGCAGATTGCCGCGACGTCGTCTCCGATCGTCTCGACGATGCAGGTCGAGAGGACGAAGACGGCGGCGGGCGAGAGCGAGAGCGCTTGCGCGACGGTCTCCTCCAGCGCGTCTTCGCCCCCGAAGATGATGCCGTTCTCCGTTAAGCGGGTGGAGAGAAGGCGGGGGACCTCGAGCCGGTCGTTCGCGAGGTGGGTGGCGTGCAGGAGCGAGAAGTTGTGGTGTGTGCACCCCGCCGGGCCGTGGATGACAGAGACGGCGTCCCGTACCTCTGTCGTCACCGAGAGCGCCCCGGTCAGGGTACACCCCTCAAACCTGGACGAATTCGAGGGCGAAGGATTCGAGTTCATCCATCTCAAGGGGTGTGGGGATGCTTGTCGTCTCGTTGCCGTAGACCGTGCGTGCGAGTTCCTGGTAGACCGCAGCCTGGCCGGACTCGGGGGCGTACTCGACGACCGTCTGCTTCTGCAGTTCCGCGATCTGCACCACCCGGTCGCGGGGGATGTAGGCGATGAGCCGGGAGTTAATCCGGCGGGCGAACTCCTCCACGAGTTCCTGCTCGCCCTCGATGTTCTTTGCGTTGCAGATGACGCCCCCGAGCGTGCACCTGCTCCGCACCCGGCGCGAGAGGCGCGCAATGGCTTTTGCGATGTTGTTTGCCGCGTAGATGGACATCAACTCGCCGGAGGTGACCAGGTAGATCTCCTGGGCGTATCCCTCGCGCATCGGCATCGCAAACCCGCCGCAGACGACATCACCGAGGACGTCGTAGACGATCACGTCGCCCTTGAGGGCGTCCAGGCGTTCGAGGAGCTGGAACGTCGCGATGATCCCCCGGCCGGCGCACCCGATCCCGGGCTCGGGCCCTCCGGCCTCCACGCAGCGCACGCCGCGAAAGCCCCGGTAGACCACGTCGTCGACGGTGATGTTCTCGTCTCCGCGCTCCCGGATGAGGTCGAGGACGGTCGGGATCCAGGTCCCGTGCATCAGCATGCGAGTGCTGTCGTGCTTCGGATCGCAGCCGATCTGCAGGATATCGAGTTTCTCTCCTGCGAGTGCTGCCGATAGGTTCGCTGCAGTGGTGGATTTCCCGATTCCCCCCTTCCCGTAGAGGGCGATCTGTTTCATTGGATCTACTATGCGCTTGCATGGGTAATTAGGTGTCGGATGCGGTTCCTGTTACGGAAGTATATATGCTTTATTGTGGGCCGATTGACGGCTCTGCAGGCCCCTTCTCCCCGAGCCCTTGTTCTCCCTGTCGATTTTAATAATCGGATATTTATAATTCGTTTTTTAAAACTGGAAAAGTATATAATGAACAATTTGAAACTCTTGTCAGGCAGAGGGAAACGAACCATGGACCCACGATTCCGATCACGGTTGGTTGCGGCGACGATTCTCATTTTCGTCGTCTGTTCGGTCTTCTCGGTGAGCCCGGTTGCCGGTTTCCGTCTGGAGAACAGGGATGGGAGCGGCACCGAAGCTGCACTTGCGGAGGCCCTGGTGCTACAGCAGAGCACCAAAATCCGGGAAGAGTTCATCGAGAACCTCACCGTCTACATCGACAGCAGGAACGGAGTGTTCAAGCGGGAGGGTGTATCCGGGGACGTGAGCGGGGTCTACGTCCCCGAGGAGAACGCCGTCTACATCCGGTCGGACAGGGATCCGGCGCGAGCCGACGAGGTCTTTGTCCAGCAGGTGGGCTACCGCGTCTACCGCACGATGGGGCTTGGCGAGAGCAAGGCGTTTGCGGCGCTTGCCGAAGACCCGGGCACCTACCTGGCCCGGATCGCCGCACCCCCAGGGGAGGAACGGGAGGCGGCAATCTTCGCCGAGGCCTTCATGCTCTACCACACCTCCCCGGAGGTCCTGAAGAAGTACGCTCCTGAGGTTCACACCTACATGGACCTGCTCGTCAAGAACGGTGGGGACAGGGCGGCGGTCGACGACCTGTACCTTCATAATCAGCCGGAGTAATCCGGCCGATTCTTTTTTTGAGCCGGGATAGTCGGGTCGGTTGACCTGGCGGCAAGGTAGTCCCGGAGGGCTCTTTTGCGAGGGATAGGAGCGTGGATATCCGAAGGAACGACGTTCTTCGAAGAACTTTGTTCTTCTCATGTTCACCGTGTTCGCACCTCAAACTTTGCGAGTTTTTCGCGCTTCCTTCAATCACGCCTCAGAGCATGCGGCT
>NZ_FMID01000034.1 GCF_900095385.1 Methanoculleus chikugoensis | reverse complement strand
TTGTGCTCATCTACGAGGCGGACTGTGTCCGGAGTCTCGATAATCTCAAGTACATCGACAACCTCCAGGAAAACCTCCGGAACGAACGCTACGTCGACCAGGTCTCCGGCGTCGTCGACCTCCTCAAACGGGCGAACGGCGGCACCCTGCCGTCGTCCGGAGCGGAGATCGACGCCATCATCGGGCAGGCCCCGCCGGAGATGGTCGAGAGGATGCTGCCCTCGGATCTGATGACGAACAGCCTCATCAACCTTGAAGCGGGCGTCACCATGGACACCCAGAAGCAGGTTCTCAATAACATCAGGTCCGTCATCGCCATATCGGAGCCCCCACCGGGCCTCACGGTCACCGTTTCCGGAAACCCGGCGTTCGCACAGGAGATGGGCGAGGCGATGGGATCCGAGACGGGCCTGCTGATTCTCGTGGCCATGATCCTGATGGTTCTCGCAGTGACGTTCCTCTTCTCCCACGTCCGCTACCGCCTTCTCCCGGTCGGGATCGTGGCCGTCGGGCTCATCATGACCTTCGGGTTCATGGGCCTCTTCGGAATTCCCATCAGCATGGTGGTGGTCGGGGCGTTCCCGGTCCTGATCGGGATCGGGATCGACTACGCGATCCAGCTCCACGCCCGGTTCGACGAGGAGATCCGGAGCAAAACAATTGCAGAGGCCGTACGGGCCACCATCACCCAGATGGGCCCCTCGGTCCTGATCGCGATGTCGGCAACGGCGCTCGGGTTCATCGCGATGTTCTTTGCCCCGGTACCGATGGTGGCCGACTTCGGGATGGTCTGCACCATCGGGGTCGTCTCCTGCTACATCGCGGCGCTGATCATCGTCCCGGCGTTTGCGATCCTCACGAACTACCGGCCGAAGAAGGAGGCGCCGGCATCCGGCGCCCCGGAGAACGGGCTCTCCCTCCTCGAGCGGTATGACCGTCTCCTCGGGCGGCTCGCCTACACCGTCGCAAAATACCCGCTCCCGGTCATCCTGCTCTTTGCAGTCGTCGCGGCAGGGGGCTTCTACCTCGACCAGAGCGTCCCCATCAGCGCGGACGAAAAAACCTTCGTCCCCGACGATATGCCGGCCCTCCAGAACCTGGAGAAGGTCACCCGGACAATGGGCCAGATAAGCACCATCCCGGTCATCGTGAATGCGGACGACGTCCTCTCCCCGGAGACGCTTGCCTGGATAGATCAGTTCGGGGTCTACGAGCAGGAGCATAACGACAAGATCACCGGGGTGACGAGCATCGCAACCCTGATCCGGGAGTACAACGGTGGCGTGCTCCCCTCGACCGAGAGAGAAGTCGACAACGTTACTGCCCGGATCCCGGAGGAGAGCCTGCAGCGCTACCTCAACGGGAACCTGGAGGCGGTGCTCGAGTTCTCGACGGTCGATATGGAGATGAGCGTCGCACGTGACCTCGTCGGGAGGATACAGGGCGACGTCGCATGGAACAACCCGCCGGCCGGCGTGACGGTAAAGATCACCGGCAGCATGGAGATGTTCGCCGCCGTCATGGACGACATCGATGAGTCCAGGGTGTATATGACCGTGCTCGGGTTTGCCTTCATCTTCGGGTTCCTGGTTCTCGTCTATCGGAAGTTCTCGGCCGTCTCGCCGGTCATCCCGATCGTCTTCATCGTGGGGTGGAACGGTGCGATCATGTACCTCCTCGGCCTGGACTACACGCCGCTGACCGCCGTCCTCGGGTCGATGACGATCGGCGTCGCGTCCGAGTACACCATCCTGATTATGGAGCGGTGCGAGGAGGAACTCGCCCGGGGCATGGAGTTCCTCGACGCCGTCCAGACCGCCGTCCAGAAGATCGGGACGGCCATCACGGTCTCCGGGTTGACGACGGTCTTCGGGTTCTCGGCGCTCACCTTCTCGACGTTCAACATCATCAGCAACTTCGGGATCGTGACGGTCATATCGGTAGGATTCTCACTCGTGGGCGCAATCGTCGTCATGCCGGCGATTCTTGCGCTGACGTACCGCCTCAGCGGCCGGTCCCGGGCCATAGCGGCGGCCGGAATGACAGAGTAACCTCTCCGCCACTTTTTTTTGATTCGTCGTACTTCGCACCTGGCGGTGCTCAAACTCCAGCCCGGCGCACTCAGGGGTGCTCAACCTTGCTGACGTTCGCACGCTCCCGGCAGCGGTCTTCCCGCGCTCCCCGGACAGCGGGCGTATTAAGATTTATATAGTACCTCCTATATCCTTCCCCCGGTGATATACCGTGGCAAATGGAGACCTCACGGCGCAAGTTCTGGCGCCATTTGAGCCGGTTGAAGAACTGGCCCGTAATGTTATTCTCTTTCTCCCGAACCTTTTAGCAGCGATCGTCATCCTGATCATCGGCTGGATCCTCGGACGCATCCTCGGCAGGGTCGTTGCCGAAGTCCTCGACCGGATCGGCGTCGACGATGCGCTGCGGAAGACGTCGGTCGGCCAGCAGATCGAACGATCCACGATGAACATCAGCCATCTCTTCGACCTCATCGTCCGCTGGTTCATCTACCTCATCGCGATCCTCGCGGCAGTCAGCGTTCTCCAGATTCCGGCCCTGACAGCGGCGGTCGCGGCCATCGTAGCCTATATCCCGAACGTCGTCGCGTTCATCCTGATCCTCGTCATCGGGATCATCCTGATTGACTGGCTGATGGACATCCTCCAGAATATGGGGGAGGTGCAGAGCATCCAGGGCTTCGGGTTTATCACGATACTGCTGCGGGCGTTCCTCTACTTCGTCGTCGCCATCCTCGCACTTCAGCAGCTCCTGATCGACCTCTCGATCATCTACGTCTTCGTCGTCCCGATAGCCTGGGGAGTCGGGCTCGGCCTCGGTGCGGCGATCGCCATCATCGTCGGGCTCGGCCTCCGAGACCGGGCGCCGGAGATGATGGACCAGTTGATGGGTAGAGTGAGAAGAGAATAATCATTCTGGGTTGGCGGGCTTACAGCCCGCCGTACTTCCGGACGTGCTCGCCGGCCCGGCGGTGACGCAGGTTTTCGCCGCCGGCGGGGGCACCCCGGCCGTAATGCCGCCGGTCATCCCCCACCGGGCAGACCTTGATGCAGATGCCGCAGGGGGAGATGTGGCGGCGGGCGAGGTCGGCGCTGTTTCGCGCGCAGGCGGCCGTGTCGGTGAGGCCCTGGGGATAATCCTCCTCAACGAGCGCACCCGCGGGGCAGGCCTCGACGCAGAGCATGCACCGGGTGCAGAGGTTCTCCGTGAGCATCGGGTCGGGCGGGAGGTCCGCGGCGGTGAAGACCGAGCCGAACCGGACCCGGGGGCCGTACTCCGGGGTGAGGAGGGTGTTGTTCACGCCGAAGGTCCCGAGCCCCGCAAGGAGGGCGGCGTGACGGTGCGAGAAGAAGGCGACGGGGTTCTTCTGGAGCACCTCGATGCTCCCGTAGCCGTCGCGGGGGACGAAGACCGAAGGGTAGCCGCAGTCGTTAAGGTAAGAGGCGAGCCGGTAGGTGTACTGGTCGAGCAGGGTGTTGACGGTCTTGTAGAGTTCATGGTAGTAGATCGAGGGGGAGGTCTCGAGCACCGGGAGGTGGACGGGAAGACCGATGACGATCACCGACCGGGCCTCGGGGAAGATCGACTGCGGGTAGAACTCCTCCGGCATCCAGGGCCGGAACGGGGGGTTCTCCCACCGTTCCGTGCTCGCGACCCCGGCAAGCGGGATCTCCATCCTCCGGCACCGCTCGAGGACGGCTGCCTTCAGGTCACCGTTCATGGCTATCGATCTCTGGCGGGCTGCCCGGAAAAGCGTTTGCTAGATTGCCCATCCGGCGAGCATGCAGAGGAGGGAGACCGCCCGCGGGTACTGGAAGAACCACGCGACGACGGGGTTCCGTAGAGGGTAATCCCCGGGATCCAGATGACCCGGATGAGCATCAGGGCACCGTAGCGTTTCAGGTAATCGATACTCCGGTCTTTGCATCGATCTTCGACAAAAGTCTCTGGATCGCCCGGGAGCGTTCTGCGAACAGGTCGCAGATCTCGAGGATGCCGATCAGGACGGGCGGCCACCGACGTCAGGAAGAGGGGGACGACGACCGCTGCCGCCTGGAGGAGGGTCGAACCGATAAGGGCAAAGACCACCGCGGGGGAGCGGTATCGCCGGGAGGAAGAGGAGCACGAACGCAACGGCTCGTGCAACCCGGCACCGGCAGGTGCCCGGTGAGAGAGCCTGCCCGCATGCCTCGACGGCGGCAACCCGGACCATATCGCACCTCTGTAGTCCCCCGGGTAAATGAACCTGCGCATCCTCCGGAGGGAGGTATGGCGGTGCAGAAAAGCCAGGTTTTTATCCCGGGCTGACCTACACCCTCGCATATGAGCGAGACAGAAGGTCGCTTTGAAAAGGGGCGGTGGGTCGTCGACCCCGCTCCCGAACCGGAGGAGGAACCGACACCGGCCGCGCCCACCATCGAGAAGCGGATGCAGGAGGCATCGGAGTCGGTCCGGAAGGCGGTCAACGATGTGGTGAGTACCGGCCAGCACCTCTTCGGGACGCCCGAAGGGCACGAGCATATCCAGCAGGCGGCACGGAAGGCCGGCGAGGATCTCGAACGGGCGATCAACTCCTGGGCGGAGTCCGCACGGCGGGCCCTGCAGAGAGAGTAAGGTAGTCCCTGACGCGGGCGACGACCTCGGGGTTTCTCGGCAGCATGGTGTGGCAGTAGAGGTCCGGGTTCCGGGTGAGGTTCGCAGGATCGGCCGGGAGGACAGCCACCTCCGCACCCGGGAGGTGCGAGTCGGAGTGGGGGACGATCCCGTCCCCGGCATACGTCGCCCGCCAGCCGCCGTCGGGAGCGAACTCCCAGGTTCTGCCGCCGAACGCCGGGAAGAACGCCGGGTTCGCGGTGAGGTTCGCGCCGAGGACGATCCGGTAGGCGATGTCGTCACGGGTTCCGGCGCGGCGGAGCGCCGCAATCGTCCTGCTCCGGGGGCGGAACTCCTGAACGATGGTGTCCTCCCCGGGGTCGTAGTCCTCCGGCACGAAGACCCCGATAAGCCGCCGGATCACTTCGGAGCCCCGCTCGGGATCGTTGAAGAGTTCGGCCATGGCCGAGCCGTTGTTCGGGGGGCCGATCCCGACGAGCTGTCGGACCTGCTCCTCCCGTGCATCGCCGTCGAGAACCTCGAGGAGGTAGCGGGCGATGCACGTCCCCATGGAGTGGCAGACGATGTCGACCGGGCCTGCATAGCCGGTCTCCTCACGCTTTTTGTGGATGTAGTCCCGGAGAGCAAGAGCGATCGTCTCCGTTCCGGCGCCCTGCATCGCGGTGTGGTCGAAGTTCCAGAGGGGCACCGCGGCGTCCGAGAGCACGGGAGCAAGACGGTTCCAGATACCGGGATGGCTCCGCCAGCCGTGGACCAGGATGGCCGGGCAGCACGAGTTCATTCACTCATGATCCGACGCCGCCCGCGATGTAGGTTTCGGCGGCGCCGGCAGGCACGTATCGAGGCCGGGCCCGCACGCCGGCTCCTGCCGCATGCCCGTTGATACCTTCCCAACAGCACTGGCAGGATCGTGGGAGCAGTGTCGATCTCAAAAAAAGTGTTGCTCATGGAGTTGTCTGGCAACTCCTGCTGAGAAGAGAGATCTCCTCACACCAGATGAGTTGGATCAGTTCAGCTCAATGCTGTACTTGTACTTCCTGCCGATGTCCCCGTCCAGCGTGAGGCTGACCTTCTTTGTCTCCCCTGAGGGGATGGAGATCACTGTCGATGCCTCGTCCCGGACAAAACCCTTCTCTTCGTCGATCAGTTTCATCGTCACGGTGACGTCGCCGTCGCCCCCGTCGTTCTGTATCACCGCGTTCACGGTATATCCGAGCCCTTTGGAAAGGCTGATATCCGTGACCATGGAGTCCTCCACGACCTTCGGGTTGGGACCGCCAAGCCCCATGCAACCGGCCGTCAGGACGAGCGCTGCAGCCAGACCGAGAATAAGGATTCGCTTATGCATAGTATGCATTGCTCAGGGCGATATAAGAATACGTAGGAACCATCGGGTTATATTCATGGGTTTTAAGCAGAATTTTCGGACAAATACAGCGATAATGGGCAGATGAAACCCCACTTCAACCGCCGGCCACGGTGGCTCACCATCCCCGGTACCTCGACCGCACCCTCTCCGGGAAGATGCTTTGCTGGAAGACCCACTCGAAGTAGCGATCGGTCATCCCGGCGATGAAGTCCCTCGCGAGTTCCTCCGGCGCCGCGGCACCGACATACGCACGGGACGCCCACGGGGCGTTGACGAGATCTTCATAGACCGGCGAATCCTTCCGGCCGTTCTCGATATCCTCTAACGTGCGGCCGAAGAGGTAACGGAACATGAACCGGATCTTTTTCTGGTTCTTTATGAGCCTCTCGTTATTGTAGATGTGCTGCATGTTGAAGTCCTTGAAGGCCGCGACGCACGCCGACGCTTCGGCGGAGAAGGCGATGCAGTCGGCATCGTAACTCCCGGTGATGATGTCGCGGATCAGGGCGTCGAGCACTTTTCGGTTGATATCGGAGAATGCCTCCTTTTTGTGTCCGGCGATACCGAAGAGGTGCATGCAGTTCTCGGGGAAGTCCTCAAGATCATCCTCGCCGATAACCTCGACCTCGAGGGCGTCCGCCAGATCCCGGCCGAGGTAGGAGACGCTGTCGGCGCACCGGACGACGCAGCCCTCGGCGGTGAGGGGGAGGGGGTCGGCCCCGTCCTCGATCTTCCGCAGTTTCCCCGCGAACGAGTCCCAGTCCGCCTCGCCCTCGACCGTGAGAATATGGTTGTTGGCTTCGCCGTTGTGGCAGAGGATCCCGTCCAGCACCTGGAGCGTGAGGTCGCAGTCCTCGACGACGTCGAGGAACCGGACGCTCTGGACGTTGTGCCGGAACCCCCCGAGCCCGTGCTCGGCGCAGAGCTCGTCGAGAAACTTCTCCCCGAGGTGGCCGTAGGGCACGTGGCCGATGTCGTGGCCGAGGGCGATCGCCTCGATCAGGTCCTCGTTCAGGCCGAGAGCCCGCCCGATCGTCCGTGCGATCTTCGAGACGAGCTGGACGTGGAGGACGCGGTGGGTGATGTGGTCGTTCTCGACGAGGTAGAAGACCTGGGTCTTGTCGATGTAGCGCGAGTAGGCCTTCGAGTGGACGATCCGGTCGGCGTCCCGGAAGAACGGCGGTCGGATGACCGGGTCCTCGGGTTTGCGGCCGGAACGCCTGAGGTAAGCGGCGTTCCGGGTCGCCCGGGGCGAGAGGAGGGATTCGCGGTCAGCCATGCTCCGTTCCATACGGTCAAAGATACTCTTCGGGATCTCCATCGGGCGTCCTCCGGCAAGGAGTTCTCGGCCGGGAAAGGGATAGGGTTTTCTCTTCCGGTCAGGCCGGGGGCGGCCGGGAAGGATTCGCGCGTGTTATATTCCGAACAGACGTATCTCCCCGCATGTATCCTGAAGTCATCATCCACAACAGCGTGAGCCTGGATCACGCAGTGAGGGGCTTCGAGGTCGATCTCGGGCTGCACTACGGCGCGCTCCTGGCATTCGAGCCGGGGGCGGTGCTCGCGGGTTCGACCACGGCAAAGACCGGGATCGAACTCTTCATGGAGATCAACGAGACTGAAACTGAGGCGGACCGGCACCGGCCCGCGGTCCTGCCGGACGATCCGCGCCCCGTCAGCGTCATCGTCGACAGCAGGGGCGTGCTAAAAGATCTGCTCCACTTCTACCGGAACATGGAGCACACGAAGGACGTCATCGTCCTCGTCTCGGAGGCGACGCCGGAGGACTACCTCGACTACCTCCGCGAACGGGAGTATCCGTTCATCCGGTGCGGCACGGACCGGGTTGATCTTAAGGGCGCCATACGGGAACTCGGGGAGCGGTTCGGCATCACGCGGGTGGTCTCCGACTCCGGCCCGGACTTGAACGACGTCCTGATCCGGGAGGGGATCGCGGATACGATCAGCCTGATCGTTCATCCGGTCATCGTCGGCGAGGGAGAGAAGAAGCTCTTCGGCCGGGCCGGGGGGCGGACGGCGCTCGAACTCCGGAAAGCCGTGCCGATGGAGCAGGGAACGGTGCACCTGGTCTACGCCAAGAAGTGAGGGATCGGCTGCAGGCCCGGATTACCGCGCTTTGCCGCAGAGGAGGAGCAAAGTCCGGCAGGCGTATACGCTTATATACTGCCGGGGGATACGACGCACGGTGCTTGTATGGTCAACGGTATTGAATCCGGCGCCGGCTTCCCGGAGACGGGCGGTGCCGCGGGCTCGGCACGCTGGTTCGTGCTGCTCCTCGGGATTATCGCGATCCTCTTCGGCGTTCTCTTCTTTGTCTATCCCATTCCGACGCTGACGCTCCTCGCCACCATCCTCGGCATCTACTGGCTGGTGAACGGCGTCGTCGTGCTCCTCAGCCTTTCCAGGGACAAGACCGGATGGGGCTGGAAGATGCTGGTGGGTATCCTCGGTATCCTCGCGGGGGTTGTGGTGCTCATCTACCCGTTCTACAGCGCCGTCCTCGTCCCGACGATCTACGCCATCATCATCGGGGTGGAAGGCCTCGTCATCGGGGCAATCTACCTGGTGCAGGGGGTCTCCGGTGAGGGATGGGGAACGGCGGTCCTCGGCGCCTTGAGCATCATCTTCGGGCTGATCCTGGTGGCCCACCCGTTCATCGCGGCGCTGGCCTTCGTGCTGCTCCTTGCGGGGCTTGCCGTCGCCGGGGGAGTCGCGGCGATCGTCCTTGCTCTCCGGATCCCGGGGTGAACGGGGCTCCGCCCCCACTCCAACCCGATTTCACTCCTTTTTCGCGGCCGCAACGCCGGCCAGAAGTACCCCGATGATGCAGAGGATCAGGCCGAGCGTCCCGGTGCCGAACCCCGTCGGCGCCGATCCGGTGAAGTAGTAGGGCGCTGCCGAGAAGTGCAGGACGAACGCGATGCCGAGGAGAGAGATGGTGATTGCCAGGGTGCCGGTGTCGTTTGCCATAGGCTCTCGGAACAGACATGGGCGGGGATCGGTTATCCGTTTTTTGGCTGTTTGCCGGTTGAGGTTCGGCCCTGCCGGGTCAGATATGGTAGATAACCGTTTCCGGAACGATTCAGAGCAAACGGAGTTTCGAAACGTATATATCCGATTAATTAATCTCTGTACGTGGTCAGACGATGGTAAAACGGTGCCTGCTTCTCTTCGGCGGGAGTATTGATTCCACCACTTGTTTACACGATTTTTTTCTCAGCAGGGTTCACCGTTACGCCTCCGTATACTGATTCCGGATAAAGAACACCTGAAAGGATCCAGAACATATTCATCGACGATTAATTGCAACTGTGGGGAACTTCAATGAGCGGGAAAACCGTAGAAGACTGTGTTAATGAGGTTAACAATTTAGCGGACAAGGCCGGTCTGTCCAGGGAGATCTGCGCCTACCAGTATAGAAAATATAAATGGATCTCGACCAGCCTGTCATTGGCCATTCTGCTGTTCTCGGCATCCATCGCGTTCTTGAGCATCGTAGATCCCGACATCCTGGTTTCGTTGTCGCTTCCCTTCCACAGTCAGCAGGACACGCGAAATGTGATTGCTTTTCTCGGTTTCCTGATATTCGTGATCTCATTCTCCGATAAGATACTGAACCTGACTGTGACCATGAACAGGAACGAACAGGGGGTGAAGATCTTCACGGACTTCATACGGGACTGCCATACGTTCAGGGATGTGGGATCGAAGGACTGCGACGATATTTCGGCCGGCCTGAAACTGGAGTCGATCAAGGAGCAGTACAGTTACCTCAATCAGGTGATGTCCTCCAACACGCTCTTCAGCAAAACCTTCCTGAAAGTTAAAAAATCGTATAAGATGAAGACGCGGGTGAGCAGGATGCTCGACGGGGATCCCAATATCAGTATCAATAAGTATTACCGGATGAGGATCTGGGAGTGGCTGTTCTGAAAAGCCCGGTATGATGTGTAGAAAGGCAAAGTTCCCATTTTGAACAGGAATCGGCGTCACCCTCCCTCGCCCCCGTCCAGCCGGATGCGGCAGAGCAGCGGAACACCTCAACATTTATCATTCAGCTCCCCCAAGATACCCGTACAGGCGAGAGAACGGCAGGAGGTGGTGAGCGGTGATCAATATCAAGCGGCAATACATCGTAACCGACAACGACAGGAAGATCGGGGTCGTTCTTGACATTGAAACCTTCGAGAAGATCGAAGAACTCCTCGAAGACTGCGGGCTCGCGCTCTCGATGGAAGAGGTCGAGGAGGAAGAAACCCTCTCGCAGAGCGAGGCGCAACGATGCTATGCGCAGATGAAGAAGCGATAGCATGGTCCTTTGCCGTTATAAGAAGACATTTTTGAAGGATCTGGCAAGGGTCCACCCGGACTATCGGGAGAGGATCGAGGTGCTGGTGTTCGAGAAGATCCCGGCATCGGAAAACCTCTTTGCAGATTTTGATCTTCGAAAGATCCGGGGTTACCAGGACTATTACCGGATTCGCGTGGGACAATACCGGATAGGTTGTCGGATACAGAATGGAGTTCTCACATTCTACCGGGTGAAGAGCCGCGAAGAGATCTATAGTGTCTTTCCCTGAGGGGCCAAAGACTCTGGGGCCGATAACGGTCTGCCCGCCAGCCGGAGAACACCGGTTTCACCCCTGCTTCACGGCGGCGAAGCGGGCGAAGAGCACCCGAAAACGCAGAGGATCCAGTCGAGCGTCCCGGTATCGAACCCCGTCGATGGAGCCAATGAGGCAGTAACTAGTCACCGGGAGGTGCAGCACGATTCAGCGCAAAAATTGGTTTCCTGATTACAGACACCAGACCCAGAAATTGTTTGCGCCAGTGTACGAGGCATGTATATGCTGTTGATGCTTCTACTGAAGCGTAATCTCCGTTATAGAAAGGACTATATATGCCCAAGAGTAGAGAGTGCCCCACTGAGGGATATAAATGGAGTTAACTGATGTTCGAATTTATGGTATTCCGCTTGAGGAGTTAACAGACGCGAAACTGGGATTAAGCTTTGAATCTGATGAAACTAGTAAGCTATATGGCATACTCTATTGTGGTTTTAAAACTCCTTTTAATGAGGTTTTCCAACCCACTAATCGCCTTTGGTACTTAAATAAAGTTGACGTTAAAAACACAGGTGTTATTGATAACTTAAAATTTGATGAGAATGCAGTAAATTATTACGACATTAATATTAATACAACGGTTCTTGAAAAATTCTACCAAGAAGTGCAACTTATAGCTGAACTCAGCGCAAAAGCAAATATATTTGCAAGAAAGGTGGCCATTACTCCAGAGAGTTATGTTGATGATGACTGGGCAAAAAATAAGACACGTGAAGAACTTGAGACCATGGTGATGCAATTTACCGAATCTGAAAAGTGTGCAAACATTCCAGCCCCTCCACCACATCCATCTCCTCACCCGACTTTATATCATACCGTTAAGCCAACACGAGTTTTCCCATTTTTTGTCGTAAGTGATAGTTATGGTGGAGATTCCGATTATCATTAATTAGAATATTTTTCAATAATATGAGGGATGACTTATTATTTTAATCATTAGCGACAAAAATGATATCCAAATCTATTGGGTAACATATTATTTCAAAAAATGGGGAGTATCATACACCCAATTTAACGTAGCAGAGTATCCACTTCATGTAAAACATACCTCATTATGGAGTAAAGCCGGTTTTAAGGAATTTTTAACCAATTCCGACCAACAGTTCATTGATTGCTCTGAAATAAAATCAGTCTGGTACAGAAAACCAGACACTCCAAAATTGCCATCCATTCTATCTCAATATGAGCGAGAATACGGATATAATGAATGCCGTCAGGATCTACATGGTCTTTATAATTATTTGCAGGATCGATTTTGGATTAGCCCTATCGAAAATCTCCGACGAGCAAGTAACAAACCTTTACAACTAAGGTTAGCTTCGAAATTAGGTTTGCCTATTCCCGCAACGATCACTACAAATGATCCTGAAGAAGCTTGGAAATTTTACATCAGCCATGGAAGTAAAGTAGTTTATAAGACACTATCTGATGGTTTACTGGCATCAGGTAAGGATCCGTGGGATCGACAATTTGTCTTGGGAGAAGTATATACCACACCTCTAGAGAATTATAAACGAACTGATTTCGAAGAAGTTGTAAATTGTCCATGCCTATTTCAAGAATATATCCCAAAGGAGATAGAGATCCGAGTAACCATAGTAAAAGATCAAGTTTTTACTGCCGAAATTCATTCACAAGAGAGTCCTGCTACTATATATGATTGGCGTCGAGGTGGGGATTTGAATAACATTATTCACCGAATACATCGATTGCCATCTGACATATCAGAAAAATGCATTTCGTTGGTTGAGCGATTGGGATTAAATTTTGGTGCAATCGATATGATTCTTACTCCTAGTGGAGAGTATGTTTTTTTAGAAATTAATCCAAATGGTCAATATGGATGGATTGAAGTACGGACGGGGTTAAACATCAGTGAAGCAATAGCAAAAGCATTAGTAGATGGTGGAAAGGAATAATTATCGTCTAACGCCTGTTGTTAATACAAGATAAAATATGCGGCAGCAGGCCCTTTTTGCGCGGATCAAATTATTCTTCAATTATTGAAGTTCAAGAAACTAAGATTTTTAAACTTTTTGAATAAAATCTGGCGATTCGCAATGGATGCCCCGCGCCCGGCTCGCATCGTTGGCTCTGCTAGGCATGCTTATGGCTGTCTTCCGAACGGACGTAAATGGTTCAGTAGTACTTTAAACCTGTCATTTCCGGCCGAACCGCTGAAAAAATCACCCATAGAAGCCCTCAGATGACGGATCTCTAAAAAAACCAGGTAAATCCAAGCAATCGTGTTGGTGTGGTACTATCCAAGGAATCGGTGCCAGTTGACCGGAATGGAGAGGGTCTTGTTGATCTTGGCGAGACGAACCCCTGCGATGCTTGCAGTTCGATAACGAACTCGTTAATGTGGTCAATATCGTCGTTGAGAGTCCAATCTTCATCGATCGCGTTATTGATGGCTCGTTCCGCA
The DNA here is from genome assembly GCF_900095385.1 of Methanoculleus chikugoensis. Taxonomy (GTDB): domain Archaea; phylum Halobacteriota; class Methanomicrobia; order Methanomicrobiales; family Methanoculleaceae; genus Methanoculleus; species Methanoculleus chikugoensis_A. Next base: position 5,721 of record NZ_FMID01000034.1, on the reverse strand, counting down.
TAGACTTCTTTGATCAGGCGAAAATCCCTGTAAGATTGTCGCAGAACGTTTCCTGTATTGATTATTGTGCGACTAAGTTCAGTATGCATTGTGGTCGGAAAACACATTATATGGATTGTCCAAAGGAATTAAACATGGATAAGATAAGCCGCTGGAGGGATTCGAACCCCCGGCCTGCTGATTACGAATCAGCCGCTATACCACTAAGCCACAGCGGCAACTGCCTTAGAATATTGCACCTCCGCAATTAAAAAGGTATCACCTGCCGGGGGCCCGCCGGCCCGGTCCCGCTCAGGAGTACCCCCGGATGGTGACGTTGCTCTCCTGCTGCGCAGCGGCCTCCGGGGAGGTGATCTTGCCGAACTTCTGCTCGTAATCGGCGACGCTCTTCGCGAGCACCTCGACCAGGTTCTTCGCATGCCGGGGGCTGATCGAGACGATTGCCTTCCCCCGCGCCTGGTTCATGCCGGGGATCTCGTGCAGGAAGAGGAACGTGAACTCGTCCTCCTTGTAGGCGATCTGGATGCGGTTGGAGTAGACCGGGTCGAGATTGCCGGGTATGTTGACCGATATCTCGCGGTTTGCCATACCCATCTTCTGTGACCCGCTCCGGCATAAGAGTTGGTCTTCCCCGGTCAGGGAACCGGTGCGGAGCATACCCCGCTAAATAGCGGGAGGACGTAATTCCTGTCAAACGGAACCCTGTGCATGACCGACTACATCCCGGTATCCGGCGTCGTCGCTTGCCACACCTGCCCCCGGCGCTACTACTTCGAGCGCTCGGAGGAGCACGAAGAGTCGCCGCGCTACACCGTCTGCAAACAGGTCTCGACGCACCTCGGAGAACTCCTGGAACCGGAGCAGATCTGGCAGGAGATCCTCTGCGTCCTCCCCGAAGCAGGGGAAGAAGCCCGGGAACTCTTCGACGAGTGCATAGCCGCCTGCAGCGAGACCAAATGGCAGCGGCCCGTCCAGGTCGACCTCGCCGTCGAGTCCGACACCCTCGGCATCCGGGGGAGAGTCGATAAGGTCTTCGAGGATGGCACCTTCGCCGTCGCCCGGTCGAGCACCGCGCCGAAGGCCGGGGTCTACACCACCGACCGGCTCCGGGTCGCCTGTTATATAGCCTGCCTCAACGAGACCCTCGGCCACCCCGTCGCCGGCGGCTACGTCGAGTACGTCGCGAACGGCGTCTGCCGCTACGTCGAGCCCCAGCCCCGGGACCGGCGGGAGATGATTAAGGCGATCCGGGCGGCAAAACGGGTGGTCGCGGGCGAACTCCCGCCACGGCCCCTCAGGGCTCCCTGCGAGGGCTGCCCGCACCTCGAACGGTGCACCGCCGGGCCGCGGCGGCTCTCCGACCTCTTCTGAAAATAGCCAAACTTCGAAGGGTGCAAAGACAGAGACTTTGGAGTTCTGATCCTGATATCTTCTCACGCGAAGGATACGAAGCCGGAAAGGGGTGTCATTCTCATCTACCATCCTACTCGCGCTCTTCGCGGCTCCCACCTCCGGTGCTCCAACTCCGCTCTTACAGAGCGTCGTTCTTCGCGTGAGGCAGAGTACAGGGACAGAAACAAGGTCTCACGCGAAGCCGCGAAGGGAAACGCCAATTGCCACATGCGCCTCGCGTTCTTCGCGTGAGTCAGCAGTGCCCGGTCAGGCAGGAGCGTATCACTACCCGGCGTTCTCGAGCAGCGTCTCCGAGACGATGTACTCGCCCTTCGCCTCGCGGGTCGTCCCGACGATCAGCCACCGCTCGTCGCCGTGCTCCTCCACGACACCCTTCGCCTCGATGACCTCCCCCACGAGCGCCTGGCCCGAGTAGGTGTGGGTGAAGGAGAGCACCCGCGAGATCTCGTCGTGGTCCACCGCGTAGACCGCCGGGCTGTCGAAGGAGAGCGACGCGTCCGTGACCGTCGCCTCGACCGTCGCCCGACCGATCACCTTCCCCACGCCGGCCGGAACCGCGTCCAGGTTCCCGTAGGCGCGGGTGTAGAGGAGGTCGAAGTAGGTTCCCTCGAACTCGCCCCGGTTCCACTTCCGCTGCTCATGCAGGACGAAGGCGTCGAACGATATCTCGGGCACCCTTTTATCGTAGACCTTCCGCCACATCGTGGTGCTCATCGAGGGGATCACCCCCCTCCCCACGAGGTCGCGGAGCCGGCGCTGCGCGACGAACCAGGCGTCGCCGTAGACCACCAGGTCGATGTCCGACGCTTCGTTCTCGAGGCCGCAGAGGAGCGAACCCGTGCACCCGAACGAGCCCGCCGGGAGGGAGAGGCGAGCGAGGAGCCGCGCCACCCGGACGTTCCGGGCCGCCACACCGGCGATCTCCTCCTCGGGCTTATAGACCCGGACCACGTCGCAGTAGGGCACCCGGTGGACAGTGTCCAGGTACTCCGGCCTGTGTGCCCGGATCCAGTCGAAAGACTCGACAAAATCGTATTTGTGATACCGTCGGCCGGCACGGTTCGTCCGCTCCCCGGCCGCGTCGGGGACATAGCGGAGGATGCACCCGATCCGCCCGGCGTTGTCGTAGTTCGAGACCGCATAGAGGCATCCCTCGCGGTCCTCGATGAAGTCACGGAGTCGTACCGATTGCATGAATCACCCCGGGGTCTCCAGGAACGCTTCAACCGCTTCCCATTCCGCGCCCTTGCGCAGGATGCGCCGGGCGGTGAGATCCACCACCGTGCTCGGCGTCCCCGAGAGTTCCCCGCCGTCGACCAGGTAGTCGTGGGGGACGGAGACCTCCTCGGGACGGGTCGGCGGGATGTCGTCGGAGATGTTCGCGCTGGTGGACGTGATCGGCGTATCGAGCCGCGAGATGATAGCAAGGGCGATCTCGTGGTCGGGCCACCGGACCCCGATAAGCCCGGTTCCTCCCGTGAGAATCTCCGGGAGGCAGGACTTCGCCGGGAGAACCACCGTCACCGGGCCGGGCAGGAACCGCTCGATGAACGCCCGGGCGGCGTCGTCCACCACCGCGACGGCGTCGAGCATCTCCATATCCGAGACCGCGACCGATATCGGTTTACTCACCGGCCGGTTCTTGGCCTCGTAGACCCGCATCACCGCGTCCTCCGAGAGGGCGTCCGCCCCGAGACCGTAGACCGTCTCGGTGGGGTAGACGACGAGCCCGTCGCGCGAGAGCACCCGGACGGCCATATCGATCGGATCCATCAGAACTCGCGCCCCCGCACGCGGTTGATATCGAAGACGGCCTTGCCGCTGACGTGCATCACAGCAAAGACCCCGGCCTGGATCGGGTCGGTCACGATCAGGTCGGCATGGGCAGGAACGCTCCCCGCCATCTTGAGGGCGATCACCGGGATGCCCGCCGCCTTGACCCGATCCACCGCCCGCGAGACCTCGCCGCCCATCAGCGACCCGGCGAGCACCAGGATCGACGCCCGGGGGAGTCGCGCCACCGCGTCGACGGCGAGTGAGAGGTTCTGCTCCCCGACGAGCGGGATCGTGTCCACCGATATCCGCTCGCCGCGGATGTTGTGCCGATCCGCCTCGTTCACGGCGCCCATCGCCACCTGCGCCACCTGCGCGCCGCCGCCGATGATGATCACCCGTGACCCAAATATCCGGGAGAACGGCGGGTAGATGGTGACGTCGGCGACGGACGGCACCCGTGCCAGATCGGCGACGAGCTCGCCGTGGTTCCCGCACTCCTCGAACTCGAAGTAGAGGTAGGCCTTCCCGATGTTCGGGCCGGTGGCGATGATCGACTGCTGGATCATCTGGATGTTTGCCCGGTAATCCGCCATCACCGTGGCCACGTCGCGCAGCACGCCGGCCCGGTTCTCGGTGATGATCGAGAGGGCATACATTTCGGTATCGGTGGTCATGACCCTCCCCGGCAGGAGAACGAAACGTCCTCCGATCGTTTCACGAACAGGGTATTTTTCGTCATATTCGCGTTAAAGGATAGATTTTGGTCTCTAAGGGTTATAGGTTTTCGGTGCCCCGGGTGTCCGCCTTCTCCCGCGCCGCAAGGGCCGCCGCAAGAAGACCGAGAGGAATATTGAGGAAGTAGAGGATCAGCCGCCAGAGAACGACGAAGAGGCCGAGGAGGTAGGTGGGCACGATCCGGCTGTACAGCGTGGCGGCGCCGAGCTCCGCGATCCCGGCCGCGCCGGGGATGAGCGGGACGGCCGCGATCATCTGGAGGATGCCCTGGAAGAGGAACGACTCGGGAAAAGACGGCGGGAGATCGAGAGCGACGAGCAGCGCCGACGCCGTGGAGAAGAGCAAGACCCAGTCGAGGATGCTCGCCAGGATCGCGCCGCCAAGCGCCCGGGGATCGGCTCTCGCAAACCGGGAAGCACTCGCGGCAAAGATCTCGGTCTCACGGGAAATCCGCTCCGCGAGTCTCTCCGCACCGTCTGAGCCCGGGCGGAGCCGGAGCCGGCTCCGGCCGCACCGGTCGAGCACCCGGACGGCAACGCCGCCGATGATCCGGTTCGCGAGGGAGGGGCGGCGGACCAGGACGACGAGCGCGAGCAGAAGAACGAGGACAAGGACAAGGAAGGCCGCCACCGGGTAGAGGACGGTCGCGGCGAGGTAGCCCCAGAGATGCCGGACGGCAAGAAAGGCTGCGAAGGTGAGTGAGGCAAAGACCGCGAGGTCGAGCACCCGCTCCACGACGACGACGGTGACGGCGTCCCCGACGGCGAGCCCGGCACGTGAGAGCCGGTGGATCCGGACGGGTTCGCCGCCTACCTGGCCGGGGGTGAACGAGCCGGCGAAGAGCGAGAGGCTCTGGGTGATCGCGAGGCTCGATAACGGCACGGTGTAGTCGAGGCCGCGGCAGATGACGCCGATCCGGACTATCCGGCACAAGATCGATCCGGCCCGGAGCGCGAGGGCGAGGAGGAGGGCGACGCCGCCGACCTCCCCGAGGTAGGCCCTTGTTGCCGGGGTGAAGGTCGCCGCGAGCAGCCCGATGAGAGCCGCGCTGCTGAGGAGGAGCGAGAGCGCGATCCAGCGCAAGTTCTTCATGCCGGTCCCCCTCTCCGGCGGCTCCTTATCCAGTGGTGCACCACAAGAGAGGGTAGGTGACGGGAGGTCGTGATTATGGTTCCCCCGGGGTTTTGGATCCGGCAGTTCCTCCTCCGGGCCGGTAACAACCGGGGGCGAGGGGAGGACACCTCAGGCCGTCAGAGAGGATTTATGGGCGATAAACGACAGATCACCATCGATGGACGGCAGACACCGTGCAGCCTACACCGTGATCATCCTCTTCGGCATCGTGAGCCTCTTTGGGGATATCATCTACGAAGGGGCGCGGAGCGTCTCCGGACCCTACCTCTACATCCTCGGCGCCGGCGCTCTCGCCGTCGGGGTGGTCGCGGGGCTCGGTGAGTTCCTCGGCTACGCCCTGCGCCTGGTCTCCGGGTACCTGGCCGACACCACGCGGCACTACTGGGCGATCACGTTCATCGGCTACGGGATGCTCGCCGCGGTCCCGCTCCTCGCGCTTGCCGGGTCCTGGGAGGGCGCCGCGCTTCTCCTCATCCTCGAACGGGTGGGGAAGGGTATCAGGGTGCCGGCACGGGACGCCATCCTTGCGAATGCCACGGCGACGGTCGGCCGGGGTTGGGGGTTTGCCGTGCATGAGGCCCTCGACCAGGTCGGAGCGGTCATCGGGCCCCTGATCTTTACCGCCATCTTCCTTGCGCAGGGAGACTACCGGAGCGGGTTTGC
>NZ_FMID01000040.1 GCF_900095385.1 Methanoculleus chikugoensis | reverse complement strand
CGCCCGGCGGTTCCAGCGCTATCTGGACCACCCCACAGACACCGATGACGGCCGCGAGTTGATTCGCGAAGCCGCCATCCTCGCCCGCGAGATGCGACTTTGAATATGAAAATACCCCTCAGTAATCTATCTTTTTCTCTTCTCAATGAGGACATTGACATTTCAGCATTCCGATGCAGAGAACCGGACCTGACTGAGTTCCTGATCGAAGATGCACTCGAGAACCAGGCTGCCCGGCTGTCGGCCACGCGAATCGTACTATATGAAGGGCAAGTCGTCGGGTTTTTCACGCTCACCAACGACTGCATCATCAGGAAAAGTGTCAGTGACGACGACGGCGAAGAATGGTATCCATACCCGCACTATCCGGCGCTGAAGATCGCACGACTGGCAACGCACCAGGAGTTTGAGGGGCGAGGTATCGGACGGGCCATGTTGTTGAAGACGGTGGCCATCGCCATGCGGCTCTCGCAGTATGTGGGGTGCCGCATGATCACGGTTGATGCAAAACCGAAGTCTGAGGGATTTTATCTGAAATACGGCTTTCAAAAGGCTCTAATAAATAAGAAGAAGGATACGATTCCTCTCTATCGTGACTTCTATCGATCTTACCAGGAAGCCGAGAAGGGTATGAGTCCGCCCCTGACCGTTTTCGATGAGAGATCGCGGTGAAGAGCGTGCTACAGGTGGGTATCGACACTCGCCCCCGGAGGCGCCGTAGCGGTTTGTGGACGAGCGGATTAAGGCGTTGATGGTTGAAAAATAAAGAAACCTAATTTTTTTGTATCCAGGTTCTTAGGGCATTCACGCGGGCGCATTCGGCTTCGCGGTTAGCCAATTCCTCTAAAATCAGATCCCACCCTCTCGATTTTTGGAACCTTGGTAGTATTTTACCTCTGTAAAATTCTATCTCCTGTTCATACTCTTTGGCGTCCTCGTGGCCATCGGTGGATGATGAATCGGGGGGGAGCCAAACTGCTGGGTTGCGGAAGTGCATAAAATTCCAGAGCCCAAAAAAAAGGCGCACATATAAGTCTCTCTGGATTGTTTTATCGTAATCCTCTCCTCCCAGATTAGTAGAGCGGAGTCTCAAATTAAATTTATATGTGCCGAGATATCTGTTCACCGTGGATAACATCGGCCTGATCATGTAAAAGCTATAGTCTGGATTATTATTTTGTTTAGTGAAGAATGAATAGAAATCAAAGAAAATATCAATCCCTTCGTGGAGATCCCGGTTGCTGCTTAAAAGCGACATCACCTTTGCATGATAGTCGCGGGGGAGAGATTTATCACTATGCCCCAAGTGAGATGTGGACATAGTTTCCAATACCAGCGCGAACCCCAAGGCCGTTAGTCTTAACTCGTTTACCCGGGCTTTTTTGATATTCTCTTTTTTAGTTGCAGTTATAAGTCCCCACTTACGCAGTGCGTGACATATTTTATTTATCCCGGACTGATCACGGTCCAATTCTTTTGCAATCGAAAGCGCGTTGCTCCCAGGGGACATTCCGATTTTAAATAGCACCTTTTGTTGAGTCTCGTTAAGAGTCATAGTAGGACACCTTATGGAATATTAGGACGATTATATCCTATATGCTTTGCTATCCTATACACTCTCATGTCGGATAGAACCCGCGGAGGGAGAACGTATTCTCCCACCTGCCTTCAAATCGACGCTTCGCTAAAGGTGCGCGCAAAAGAGGCGGGAATCAATATGTCCCGGACTCTCCGCGATGCACTTGAGGCGAAGTTGAAAGAAATCGAGGACGAGAGGGGATGTAATGCACCAACATCCCTCCCCTCCCGCCAGACCCAACCCGCACCCGCGGCGGAGGCGAGCCGGTGATCACTAGTCTTCCTTCTGGAAACATAAGTGTCACCCCTGCGACCCGGGAGCGGCCCCGGCTCGTGACTCGTGAAACGATCGAGCTCTTCGAGTCGAACAACCCCGCGCTCGAAGGAATCGGCTCGATCATGGTAGACATGGGACTGTGGGTTGTAGAGAATGACGAGAGAACAGCGAACAAGGATTCGAGGAAGGTCTCGGCGAAGACCTACCTCAGCGACACAGCGAGGAACTGCAATGAATTATATGCAGGAGAAATATATTGAGGTTCTTATATCCTCCGGGGGCATATCATCAAAGGATCTGCCGACCGTCTGCCGGTCTTTGGCTGGCACGCTATGCGGCTCGTTCCTGACATCAAACGGGCCGTGTCGGCGCTTCTCGGTGCGGGGTTGCCCTCTCCGGCGACTGCCGGGCTATCGTCTTGATGAGGTGACGCCGTGACCGCTGGCGACCCGTTCGGGGATGCGAAGGCATCTGGTTTTCAGATCATACGCTCACCGAAAGGAGCAGCGCCACAACCGCCGCCAAGACCGGCACCAACGAGCCGCCCCGCGACCGCAGGACCGCTAACCCCGCTCGATATCGTCCACTGGCTACGGGAGCAGGGGATCACCCCGCTCCCGTGCCGGCCGAAGTCCAAGAGCCCGATCCCGCAGATATCGCGGCGGGGAGTCTACGGCGATAGCGCGCCGCCGGGCGACTCGTTCCACGTCCCGAGCCCGGAACGCATGGCCGCGGTCAGGGCATGGTGGAGCAACGAGGACTATCACCGGCAGGCGACCGTCAAGGACTGCTCTATCTCCGTCCCGCTGCATCCTGACTGGAACAGCGGCCGGCAGGTTATCGTCCTGGATATCGACGACACGAGCCTCTGTGATGCGGTCGCAAACGCCCCCACCCTGGAGCGGTGCGTTGTCGGTGTCGGGAAGAAGGGTAGCAAACTCTTTGCCATCCTCGACCCGGACGGCGGACGACCGGAGAGCCCGATCGTGCAGTACGCCCCGAAGGACGACCCCGATCACCCGGCTCTGGAGATATTCACCGGGAGCAAGCACGCTCTGATCTACGGGGAGCACCCTGATAGCACACGGGAACGCCCGATCCTTTACGCGATAACGCGAGGATTCGGCGAGCCCTTCCCGGTGCTCACCAGGGAGGAGATCAAGCAGGCGCTTGAACCGATCATCCAGGAGCATGGTCTCGTGCTGAAGGAGAGCGGAGGAGAGCGGGAGCCGGTGGAGATGATGCCGACCCGCCCCCGCCCCCGCGGCGGCCGGACGATCACCGACCGGCTCAACCTCTCGATCACGGACGTCTGCACCCTCACCGACGGTGTGCGGTGCGGCGACGAGATCCGCGGGAGTCACCCGGTGCACGGCTCGACGACCGGACAGAACTTCGCGATCAATCCGCATGAAAACACCTGGTACTGCTTCCGGTGCGGAACCGGCGGCGGCCCGGTCGAATGGATCGCCGTCGAGGAGGAGATCATCGACTGCTCCGCGGTGCGCCCCGGGTGCCTGCATGGTCACTGGCGCGAAGTCTTCGATGTCCTCCGGGCGAAGGGGTATGAAGTGGATCTCCCTTCTCCGGAGGGGGTCCCCGACCCGGAGATCACCCTCGACGTTGAAGCGGAGGCATTGGAGATACTGGAGGACGGGGATCCAGTGGATTACCTGCTCGACGTGTTCCACAGCGAGCACGTCAGCGATGACACCATAGCGAAATGCTGCTATGTGTCGGCCGCGTCGCGGGTGGTCGAGAATACCCGAGGGTTGCACGTCCTGACGACCGGCCCGAGCGGCAAGGGCAAGAGTTCGAGCTATGACTCGATCCTCCGACAGATGCCGAAGGAATCGCAGATCGGCGGCACGCTGTCAGACCGGGCGCTCTTTTACCACGATATCCCCGAGCGGGCGATCCTCGTTCTCGATGACAAAGGGATGAGCGAAGGGTTGCAGGAACTTTTCCGGGGGGCAACCTCTGACTTCAGAGACCCCGAGCCGCTGCGGACCGTCGGCGCTCGTCGGGAACCGATCGTAAAGATGCTCCCGCCCCGGTGTGTGTGGTGGATGGCGTCCGCCGACGATATGGCGGATGACCAATTCCACAACCGATGCCTTCAGCCGTGGTGCGACGACAGCGAAGAGGCGGATCGGGAGTTCTTCGAGCATATGCTCCATGAGGAGGCATACGGCGAAGACGAGGAGGAGAAGGCCCGGCGGTTCGCCGTGTGTCGCGCGATGTGGTCTGCCATAGGCGCGGAAGTGATCCCGGTGTGGGTGCCCTTCGCCCCGGCGATCCGGTTCGGTGACATGCGGAACCGACGGAACGGGCGGATCTTCGTTGACCTGATCAAGTGCTTCGCCCGCATCCGGTTCATGCAGCGCCCCCGGGACGACCGCGGCCGGATCATCGCCGCGATCGATGACTTCCGGGACGCTCTGACCCTCTACCACGAACTGACCGACGAGTCAGGCAGTCAGGTGAACCAGCTGACTCCCGACGAGGCCCGGATACTCCGGCTTATCGAGCTGATGCACCGGGAGTCATTCAACCGGAACGACCTTGTAGCCGTAAGTGGTCTCCCGGCGCTCCGGGTCTGGAGGATCCTACACGGCAGGGCCGAACGCGGCACCGGCGGACTCCTCGACAAGTGCCCCGCCCTCACCGTTCAAGACGTTTCCGTCTCGATGGTGGAGGAAGGCCTTCGGCACGGGCACCGGGAGAAGCGGTATTACTTCGATACGGGATTGTATCGGGCATGGAGCGGTCGTGGTGCAGTCACTCTCGATACGGACATGGCGAAGAGCATCTTTACCCAGGTTTCCCGGTCTTTTCCCGGTCTTTTCCCAAGTTGGGAAAACACCTTCGCGCGTCTCTCCTCTGTTCCTTTCCCAGAAGAGAGAGAGATAGAGAGAGATAGAGATAGAGGGAGAGAGGGATATCCCAGAGAGAGCGAGAACACACCCCGCCACACACCCCCGTGCCCCCGTGTGGGCGATCCCGACGAGGTGGGAAAAGAGGTTCATCCCAAAAATGAGATGGGAGTTACTACGCCCCTAATAACAAACGGGACGCTATCAGTGGCGGGAAGGTCATTACCCACCCCGGGAAATGACCGGGAAAAGACATGGGAAAGAGGGGGGCATCCCAAAGATGAGATGGGGCAGAACGCACCACTGCCCGGAGCGATCGATCCCGACGACCTGATCGCCGCACCGCCGCACCAAGAGAAGTGCCAGGTGTGCCAGAGCCGCCCGGCGACTCTGAAGAGCAGGGACGGCCGGGTGTGGATCTGCGACGTGTGCCAGAGAATTATCCTGCGAGCCCGGGCGCGGGAGATGGGGGTACAGTCATGACCTCTGCCGCCTCGCAACAGTTCTTCGAGACCTTCCCCCCCGAGGTCTCCGTGGTCTGTGTAAGGGACGATGCACCCGGGACATCTGCCACCCGGATTTTTGGAGTCCACGGGGCACGATGGCGCGGCGACCGGCTTATCACCCCTGTCCCGTGCCCGAGGTGCGGCCGGTACTCTCTGGTGGGTGTTGACCGCGACCCCGCCACCGATGATCGGAGGTCCCGGCGATAATGGCGCGACAGTGCACCATCTGCACCCACCCACAGCGGGCCGAGATCGATCAAGCGATCGTTTCAGGCGAAAAATACCGGAGCATATCGCAGAGATTCGATGTTTCCGAAGCCGCGATCGGTCGCCATAAGAAACACATCTCGGCGGCCGTCGTCGATGCAGAGCGACAGAAGGCCGTCTCCGGCACCGCGAAGATGCTTAAGGAACTGTCCCGCGGGTTCGATTCACTCGCCCGCGCAGCGAACAGAGCCGAGGAGGAAGGGGACGACAAGAAGATGGCGTATCTGTGGAAGACGGCCGGCGACCTGGCAAAGCCATTACTCCAGATCGCCGGGGATCTCCCGGGCGACGGGACGACGATCAACATCTATCAGTCGCCGCAGTGGTTGAAGATCCAGGCGGTCATCTTCCGCGAACTTCAGCCGTATCCAGACATCCGGGTCCGGCTTGCAGAGGCGCTAAAGGAGGTCGAAGACTCGTGACGACCGCCCCGGTTCGGCACCTTATGGACCCCGTGATCTTCGCCCGGGAACAACTCGACTTCGAGCCGGACCCCTGGCAGGTCGAAGTCCTCCTCTCCCCGGCAAACCGCCTGCTCCTCAACTGCAGCCGGCAGGCCGGGAAGAGCACCACCACCGCGATCGTGGCGCTCCATACGGCACACTTCCGGCCCGGCAGCCTCGTGCTCCTCGTGAGCCCGTCGCTCCGGCAGTCAAGTGAACTGTTCAAGAAAGTGACCGGGTTCCTGGATGCCCTGGACGACCGGCCCCGGTTGACGGAAGACAATAAGCTCTCGTTTGCGCTGGAGAACGGATCGAGAGTGGTCTCCCTCCCCGGCACCGAAGCCACGATCCGCGGTTTCAGCGCGCCCGATCTCGTGATTGAGGACGAGGCCGCCCGGGTGCCGGATGCACTCTACTACTCGATCCGACCGATGCTTGCCGTCAGCGGCGGGCGGCTGATCCTGATGAGTACGCCGTTCGGCAAGCGCGGTCACTTCTTCGAGGCATGGACCGAAGGCGGCGACGACTGGCAGCGGATCAAGATCCCCGCGCCCCGGTGCCCGCGGATAACTCCGGAGTTCCTGGAGCAGGAGCGGCGGGCGATCGGGGATTGGTGGTTTGAACAAGAGTACATGTGCGAGTTCCGGCAGGCGACGGATAGCGTATTCCGCTACGACGACGTGATGGGCGCGGTCTCCGAGGACGTGCCCCTGCTCTTCGCCCCACCGGTGACGAGGACCGCCGCCGGACTCGACGACGACGTTTTCCCGCTCTTTGACGAGGCAACCGAATGACGAGATATTTTGTAGGACTAGATTTAGGACAGGCGGCCGACTACACCGCGATCAGCGCGATCGAGGTTCGCCCGACGCCATACCCCGTACAGCACGAAGACCGCGACCCCGAGACCCGACGCCTTCGGACAACCGAGACGGTGGTCGAGAGCATCCCGCTCACGCACCACGTCCGGCACCTGGAACGGCTCCCGATCGGGACACCCTACCCCGAGCAGGTCGCCCGCGTGAAGGAGATTATGGCACGTCTCCCGCCCGGTACAGACCTGATCGTCGATAACACCGGGGTAGGGCGGGCGGTGACCGACATGCTCTTTCTGGAAGGGCTGACGCCCGTCTGTATCACTATCACGGGCGGGGATACCATGAACCGCGACGGCCCATACTTTCGGGTCCCGAAGCGTGACATTGTGGGGGAGCTGGCGGTATCGCTGCAAAACAAGCGGCTCAAGATCGCGGCGGCGCTCCCGGACGCGGAAACCCTGATCAATGAGCTCCTGGCGTTCAAGATCAAGGTGAACCTGAAAACCGCACATGACAGTTATGAGGCATGGCGGGAAGGCGACCACGACGACCTCGTGCTCTCCGTAGGGCTGGCGGTATGGGCGGCGACGTGGTATTACAGCCAGCAGACCGGCGATGACATCGTAGTGCGCGACGAGCCTGTCTCGATATCGCCCGTATAAACACCCTCGCCGGCGGGGTCACGCAGGCACTACCACAGACAAGGACGAACATGGAACCAGTATCCAACCCCAAGGGGACGATCGCGGCCGAATAGATCCTTCCTCTATATATATCCCTATCCCCTATCCCCTCTCATGACTGATTCTGAAACCTCTTTCTGGACCCCGGCGCGCATCGGCGCGGTGATCGCAATTATCCTGCTCGTCGTGGCGCTCGCAGTGCTCGTGAGCCTGCCGCAGAACAAGTTTGAGCCGGCCGACCTCCTGCAGCCACGGTACGCCGCCGACGCCGATCTCGGGTACTGGATGGTCTACGAATACGATCCAGAGGTCGACGTCTATCACCTGCTCGTGGTGATGCAGCACGACAACGGGACGTTTGAGTGGCTGGAAGGCGACGGGATCTGGTTGCCCCGGCCCGCGGTCGAGGGGACGTTCCGCGTGATCGGGTCGTTTGACCCCCGGAAAGATCACCTCCGTTGAGGGGGAAAAGATCACTTACCAAATCACCCCGCACCGCGCGTATTCTCGAAGATATCAGATGTAGTTGATCTAACTGCCTCGAAGGGGATGTGTGGCGTTAAATCGACGATATGAAGATGTATAGAAGAAGTTATTCGACCTTCTCAACAACGACGCGGCGCTTATCCTCTTCTATCCTCACCGTAACCTCTTCGCCGTCCTCGAATGGGAACCTATCATCCCCGGCGACATCTGCCGGGACGGTGACATATCGGGTTTTCGCCTTCCCGACCGGCACAACCCGGCCCTTTCCTTCTCTTGCCATATGCATTGTAAGTTACACAGTAAATTATATATGCCTATGCGTTGTAATATGCAATATACAAAGTAATTTACAATGTAGGTGAAACAACTATGCCCTTCAAACCATGTGGGAAAATCCAGAAGCACCACGACGCCCTGCAGGTGCGGGTGGATGGGTGGCAGCTCGGCGAACTTGTGATCGCCGCCGCGGACGTTTCGGAGCTCCTAAGCGGTCGCGTGGTCGATATCTCGTTCGTGCAGGAACGCCCCGGCCGTGAAGTCTGCATCGGTCACGCCGGCAGCGCGAGGCTCTCCCGGTCCGGCAAGGCGGTGACGTGAAGATCGAGGCGCGGCTGATGACCGCACCGCTCGCCCAGGTGCAGAAGGTGCTCTCCGGGCAACAGATCGCCGCCCGGCTCTCCGCCCCGGCCCCGATCATCGACGCGGACAAGGAGCAGGCGAAGCCAATCGACGCCGACCTCGTGAGGTCGTTTGCATGATCCCCGTCGAGGACGTGCAAGCCCTGCGCGCGGAGGCGAAGGCGCTTCGCGCGGAAGTCCAGGAGGTCGTGGCCATCCTGGAGAACTGGAACGCAGACCGCCGACCGTAACCACGCGGGCGAGGAGGTGCAACCCCTCCCGGCGGCATGTCAAGGGGGAACCAACAGGTGAATAAGACTATGGCAGAAATCGACTTCGGAAAACTGATTTCGCGTGTCCTGGCACGCATGGACGACACAGAGAGCACCCTGACCGGCGGCGAGAGCCGCGACACAGGTAAAGCCTTGCAGCACTACAAGCAGGCACTCGCCGAGGAGATCCGGCGGGTCTTCGACGAGGCAGAGGTCGCCGCCCCGGTCGCCCGGGAGCCGGTGCCCTGCACGCGGTGTGGTGCCATCCTAGAAGGGGAGAGGCGTTTCTGCACCGTGTGCGGTATGCCGCAGAAGAAGGAGGCGCCCGGCGACTTCCTGGAGAGGATGCTTGCAAAAGATGCCGGCACGGCCCCCGACGACCCACACTTCCGGGCATCGATCGCCCGCATCCGTGAGGAGCAGCCGGAGGCGTGGGACGCCCTGGTTCAGCTGATCGCCGCGCCGGTGAAGGCGTAACTCCACCACAACCACTTTTAACAGGGCGCAAAATGGCCTTGTCCGGGAGTATCCGGGTAGGAGAAAGGGGGTTAGTACCCGACCGCCTTCACCCCATATTCAGCCTGTGAGCGGGTGAATCCCTCAAACTCCAGTTGGTCGATCAGCCCGGACCGGGAGAACGACGAGTATTTCAAATACTGCTCAGCCTTCTTCGCCGCCTGCTCATACCAGTCAGCGCCGGATTGGTCAGCGCCATACACGGCCTCTGTGTGGGAGAATCCTTCAAACTCGAGTTGGTCGATCAATCCTTCGCGCGAGAACGCCGAATATCGTAGGTAACTCAACGCCTTCGCCGCGGCGTTCTTCTCGCCCAAGGTCGCCGTATCGGGTTTCAGAGTTGGCGTCGGTTTAGGCGTCAGCGTCGGCGTTGGTGTGGCCGTCCACGTCGCAATAGTGCCCGGGTCTACCTGTTCCATGTAGTGTGGGAAACCGAATTCTAAATCTGTATGGCGAGACGTCATCCGATTTTCAGGGTATATCATCCATGCGCTGGTTGGGGACTCCCGGACGACAACCTCGCATGTATAGTAGATTTCGCCTACATCTACGATCAACAGTGCGGCATACTCGCTGTAATTGGGATTCGACGGATCGACCTGCACAACGTCACCGATCGAATATTTCGCCGTGGTCGACGCGGCCGTCCCGGGTGTCGGTGCAGGGTCGGCGGTCGTACTCGTGCAGCCGCTCGCCGCCAGGCTCACAGCGAGCAGGAGAACCAACAGAATTGTCAGATACTTCATAAGATGGCTTGTATGGATACCACCCCTATAAGTATTGCTGTTCTCGATCGCGACCTTCCGGCAAATTTGCCGGGACGTCATACCGCCTCATTTTTACCCTGGGCGCGGCGGCGCTGCAGGCAGAGGTGCTGCTCCGGTTCGCCCGGGAGCGCGCAGAGGCGCCCGCGGTCGGGGGATGAGATAACTTTATCCTCAAGTGCGACATACTGAAAATTGTTTATCTACACCTTCTATTTCTTCAAATACAATACGTAAAACGCTCAGTCAGCCGAAGGACAATAACCTTTATTGCCCCGTTCACACACAATGTTTGAACGGGGTACAGTCTTATGGGAAAACCGGTTCTAATGGACTTTTTTGCCGAGTGGTGCGGTCCGTGCCACCAGCAGTCACCAATCATCGACGAGCTCAAAGCAAAGATGGGCGACCGGGTTGACATCCGAAAGATCGACGTCGGTGTCGATTCCGAACAGACACGGCAATATGCCGCCAAATACGACATCCAGTTCGTACCTACGCTCGTCATCGAGAAAGACGGGGATCTCGTCCGGAAACTGGTGGGCGTCCAGGATCTCGGCACACTCGAAAATATTCTAAAACCGCTGGTGGAGCAGTGAAGATCGGGATCGTTGGGGGAACCGGCGATATCGGGGAGGGCATGGCCCTCCGGCTCTCGCCGAAGTACGACGTGATCGTCGGATCGCGTGAGGAGGTAAAGGCGGTCGCGACCTGCGAGACCTGCCGGGAGACCCTGCAGGTGCAGGGGATGGAGTGCAGCCTCGTGGGCGTCACCAACCAGCACGCGGTCGATGAGGCGGACGTCGTCGTCCTCGCGATACCCTTCAAGCACGTGGCTCCCACCCTGAACACCCTGACCGGGTTCGAGGACAAAATCGTCGTCAGCCCCGTCAACCCGATCGAGCGGACGAACTACTTCTACTACGCTCCTCCCCCGGAGGGTTCGGCGGCGATGATGATCAAGGGGATGCTTCCCGAAAGCGCGACCGTCTGCGCTGCGTTCAACAACATCGCCGCGAACAAGTGGAAGATGCTCGACGAGGAACTGGACTACTCGGTAGCCGTCTGCTGCGACGACGACGGTGCGAAGCAGAAAGTGATGGAGATCGTCAACAACGTCTCACGCCTCCGCGCTTATGACGGGGGGCCGCTTGCGGCTGCGTCCATCGTCGAGAGCGTGACGCCCCTCCTCCTCAACATCGCCCGGTTCAATAAGATGCGGGATGTCGGCGTGAAGTTTGTATAATTTTCTTTCTTTTGGCTGGAGAGGGGTGAGAACCCGACTGTGTGAACCCATTTTGCATGAAAGGGCATAACTATTGTCCGCACATCAAAACTCTCCATTATTCTCAAACTCAGAATCCTCATAGAGTGTTGAATATTCGTGCACGGATTCCGAGGGGATATCGCCTTGGGGGAAGGGCTGACGGGGAGGGGGCAAGCCCCCTCCCCTGTCTCCACATACGAAGGGATTCCTGTAGCCCCCACTCGAAGACCTCAGGTCTTCTCAAGCTCCGGACGTCCCGTCCGTCGCACCTCACCCGGCCTCCGGTCTCCTCATTCGCACCTGCGGTGCTTAAACTCCGCTCCTAGCGGAGCGTCGTTCCCCGCCCCAAAGGGCAGGGGCAGTCTATGGCGATATTCCCACGGTCCAGTGGACCGGGCTTGCAAGGATAACCCCCATCAGGCATTTGATGTCTCTTGCCTCAACCCCGGCTCTCCCGCCACACTACCAGCATTCCCTGCAGCACACCCGCCCCCCGCCCCCGTACCCCGGGCGGCATGCACATATCCCGTTGTACGCCAAACCATCCTGTACGAAGATCAGGGTGCCGAAAATGCTGGATCGGGAGTTCGAACGGATCGGAAAGAGACTCTTCATGGAAGGGCTCGTGGGAGCGAATTTCGGGAACATGAGCGTGCGGGGCGAGGGCGGCTTTAACATCACCCGGACCGGCGCGTATCTCGACGCGGGGGAGGCCCCGGTCTTTGTGCCGGATGCGGGCGACGCCCCGCGCGAGGCTTCGAGCGAGTACCGGGTTCACCGCGCGGTCTACCGGGAGACGCCGCACTCTGCGATCGTCCACGCCCACCCGGTTCACGCCGTCGCCGCCTCGCTCGATACCGACCTCGTCCGGCCGGCCGACAGCGAGGGAGGGATGCTCTGCCCCGAGATCCCGGTCGTCGCCGGGAACCCCGGAACCGACGAGATCGCAGAGAACGTCGCCGGGGCGCTCCAGGACGGTCATATCGTCATCGTCCGGGGGCACGGGACGTTTGCAGCCGGAAAAACGCTCGACGAGGCGTATATCTACACCTCGATCGCCGAGTACGCCTGCCGGATCCTCTTCTTATCGGGGAGGCTTCGGGGAGTTCTGTAACTGCTCGATCTGGCGGGTCGTCTCACGGTGGAACCCGAGCAGCATGTCGCTGATTACGCCGAACATGAAGATCTGAAAGCCCATCGTGATCAGGAGAACCGTGAGGATGGTGAGCGGGAGGTGCTCGATGTTCTTGAGCCATTCGAGAACGACGTAGACGCCGATGACGCCCCCGATGAGCGATATGAAGAGGCCGATGATCCCGAAGTAGAAGATTGGGTTGTTCATCTTCGCGAGCCGGTATATCGTCGAGAAGATCCGCAGGCCGTCCTGGAACGGGTTCAGTTTCGTGACGGTGCCGGGCCGCGAGAGATACCGGACCGGGACGACCGTGACCCGTTGCCCGTTCCTCACCGCCTCGACGGCCATCTCCGTCTCGATCTCGAACCCTGCCTCTTTAAGCGTCATCTGCCGGATCGAGTGAAGGGTAAAGGCGCGGTAGCCGGAGAGGATATCGCTGAGGTCTTTTCCGTGCGCTATCCGGAACATCGTGTTGAGGAGCTGGTTGCCGAGGAGATTTAACCGCGTGAATGCTCCCGCCTCGGGATTGACGAGACGGTTCCCGATGACGTGATCGAATCCGCGGCCCAGGGGTTCGAGCATCTTCTCCGCGTCGTCCGGCGAATAGGTGCCGTCGCCGTCGAGCATGAGCACGTAGGGCTTGTCGATGATATCCACGGCCTCGATGATGGCGTTGCCCTTTCCTTTCCCCGTCTGCGTCCGGACAACCGCTCCCTCGGCCCGGGCGATATCGGGCGTTCCGTCGGTACTGTTCCCGTCCATGACGAGGATGTCGGGAAAACCGCGTTGCCGGAACCCCTCGACCAGCTCGCCGATCGTCGGGGCCTCGTTTAACGTGGGGATGAAGATACAGACCTCATCTCGCTCGACGTTCATTGATATACTATATCCGATTGAGCAACATAAGGACTTCGCATGCACGTAGCCAAATCGGGGCTCCGGGCTCTCGGTATCGCCGAGAGTTATGCAGGAAGGGAGCAGTCCACCCTTGCCGGCGTCGTCATGCGAAAGGACCTCCGGATCGACGGAGCGGCCTTCGCCCGGGTGACCGTCGGCGGATCGGATGCCACCGATGCGGTCGTCCGGCTCTTCACCCGTCTCGCCCGCCGGGACATCAACGTCCTGATGATCGGCGGGAGCGTCATCGCCTGGTACAACATCATCGACCCGGCGGCGGTGCATCAGGCGACCGGTCTTCCTGTTGTCGTCGTCACCTACGAGGAGTCGGAGGGGCTCGACGAGGATATCCGGCGCCACTTCCCGGACGACGTTGAGAGGCTCGCGGCATACCGGCGGCTCGGCGACCGGCTTCCCGTCCGGCTGCGTTCGGGGTATACGCTGTTTGTCCGTTCATGCGGCATCTCCCCGGAAGACGCCGCAAGGCTCTGCAACGACTTCACGTACGAAGGAAGGGTGCCCGAACCCATCCGGGTGGCGCGGCTCGTCGCTCGCGGCGTCGTCCGGTCGTCAGGCTACGTCGGGTTCGCCCCTGACGACCATGACCGTTGACGCCGCGTGGTCGACGACGTAGGAACTGGTGCTCCCGAGAAAGAAGCGGCCGAGCCGGCCCTTGCCGTGCGACCCGACCACGGTCAGGCCGGCGCCGAGTTCCCGAGCCAGCGCGATGATCTCCGCTCCCGGATGTCCCTGGCGTTTGTGGGCGGTGAGCGGGACACCGGCGGCGGCTCCCTTCTCTTCGGCGGCGGCGAGGATCTCGTCGGCCTCCCGGTCGAGCGCGTCGAAAAGCGCCTGCTGGGCGATAGCGGGGGGTTCGAGCTCGTTGAGGGTCAGCGAGGGATACGTGGCGGTCTGGACGACGTGTACGGCATGCACGGGGACCCCCATGGCGCGGGCGACGGCAAGAGCCTCTTCGAGCGCCCGGTGCCCGATCGCCGATCCGTCGACCGCCACGAGAATTGATCTGAACATACCAGTCTCTAGAAGCGTTCGGGTACAAAAACGTGCGCTTTGGCGGCAGTCCCTCTCATGCCCTCATCGTGTGCTTCGAGATCACCCTCTTGGTGCGTTTGTCCACGACTTCCAGAGTGAC